>JAFQCI010000038.1 GCA_017416505.1 Lachnospiraceae bacterium | reverse complement strand
TTTGGCGATAGATAACCTTCCGATGGATTTGTGGAGTATACCACCAAATGTACATGAGGATGATGGGACTCGTTATGGAATGCTGCATACCATTTGAGGTTTCTGCTGTCTATCTTATAGTTTTCACACAGAAGTTCAACCCTGCTCCGTAGCAGTGCCTGCCACTGTGCAGCACTGTCATATCCAAGCCTTTCGGCATCTTCTCTCCGCAGACTGATGACATTGGTCCATATCACTCCCGGATGATTTGCCACCTCCTCTGCCACACGTGACAGTACAATAGACTCCCCCTCATTAGAAAACAGACCATGAGTACCGATTTTTTCTACTCTTGGTCTGTTTGCAAGGTAATCTATGTAATTTTTCTTCTTAGCAATGATATCCAGATTGTTTTCCAATGCCTGCGTGATAAACTCTGTTGCATTCTCTCTTGTTGGCCTCTGGAGATAATCATAATACTCATGCATGCGGTCTGCATCCTCTATCTTTGACAGGATGTCTGCGATCAGTTCCTTTTGCTTAACCGTAGCCGGAAGCAGACCGCAGGTATTATCTATCTTCTCCACACCTTCACGGGTACTGATATAATTCATGTAATTGGCAAGATGTGAAGGAGGGGCATTCTTGAGATAGTTGCAACGTAAAATTAACTTAGGCATTTTTCCTCCTCATAAAAAAGACTACTACATTTTCTGTAATAGTCTTTTGGGTTCATTTTGTGTAGATGTAAAAGCAGGTACAACCTGAAATTTGTGCGTACTTTCGAAACTCAACAGAAGCCTAAAATTTTAAGTATCCCATTCTTCTCAATCATGTTATTTTTCTTCTGCCCCTTATTTTTCAATGTCACTTTGCTGATCTTGGTACAGACTGTTATTCAAAATCTCAGCATCCTCACCAATAAATGCTTTTGCTGCATATTCATCTCCCTGCAACAACCACATAAACCATGCTGTCACATATCCGTCTGCGGAATAAAGCACTTCTCCATGAGCAGTATTTTTTCTTCGCATCATACATTTATCAGTCTGAATGTCACTATAAATACTTTCTAATTGCTCTCCGGTAACTACCCAATCATCACCACCACCGGCTCCGGATACCAGCAGAATAGGAGTTTTGATTATCGTAACATCATATTCCCATTCTATATTGTGTGCCAATTCTTTATTAGCAGGAGAAAGAGAAACGGCTGCTTTGAAAATGTCTCTGTGTTCCTGTACTGTTATGGCACTGAACACACCTACACCCCCTTGACTGTGACCTGTGATTCCCACATTATTCAGATCAACCTTGCCATAAAAAACATTATTTGTTTCATTGATTATTTCGGTCTCATTCAGTCTTATAAGATGTCGCACACACATTTCTGACGCAAAACCATTCCAGTCATTTTCTTCCTCTGTACCAATAGCTATAAAACCCCATGATGCCAGATGTTTTAAAAGAGCAGGGTATTTCGACACCTTACATCCACTACCATTTGCAAAGACCACTACAGGATACTTCTCATTCTCATGTTCCATCTCGGACGGATAATAGATGATGTATTTCCCAAATCCCTGCAGAGCAGCTTCCTCATAGTGGGAAACTTCGTAAGAACCACAGCTCATATATTTGGTTTCAATTTCACCATCCGTCTCTACGGTTTCGTAATAATCATTAGGTACAGCTGGCTTGCCGGATGCCCGAAGCAAAAAAACTACAAGCAATACAATAATTACCAGCATAATTATTCCTATCAATTTCAACAGCTTTTTCATCCTCTTTCTTTTTACTTCCTCAAAGGAAACAACCTCCACTTATTTAGTAAATCAAAAATCATCTCAAGTATAACTCACAATATTCCAGCGACATATCAATGAACATTTGCAACTTATCCAAGTCATTATACATTCCGTGATTGGATTTTGGAAATTCGATATACTCATAAATCACATCATGTTCCCTAAATGCATCCATAAGATAAAATTTTTGATTTAATGGTACACAATGGTCTATAAGTCCATACCCAATCAGAGTCGGTGGAATATTTTCATTTACAAGAGAAGCCGGTGAAATTTTTGCTATTTCGGAACTATAATTTGTACTACTAAGTTTCATTCCTGTCATCTGCCTTAAAAATTCCTCTTTTGATTCCCATCCATTTACTTTCATAAGCAGTTCCCAGTCATTCGGTTCAAAATAGGTCGGTGCTGCTAATTGAAACACAAATTTTACAGGAATAACCGAATCCCCGCTATAAGCTAAATTCATTGCTAAAGTACCACCAGCAGATACACCACAGGAAGCCATGGAAATTATAGTATATCCCATATTTTCTGTTTCCTGCCTGATTGCCTTAATGGCATTTTTTATTTCGGCATTCATCAAACTTATCGGTGCATCCCTGCCTTGATTTTGCAAGGTATAATCTACTGTTGCAGTAATATAGCCTTTTGATGCATAAAATTTACACCATGCATCCCCATCTTCCTTTGAACCAGAGTTAAAACTTCCACCATGTACATACACGATTAAATATTGAGGCTCGCTTTTATCCAATCCATTTGGAATATACAAATCATATTTATGACCATTACTGTTTTCGTACTCCATATCCTTATAGATACTTCCAACAGACTCATTCCAGTCAACAGCAATCAGTTTCATAGGGGCACTGCCTAATTGCTGTATTCTTACCACGGCACTACATAAAAATGTAAAGATAAAAACGACAACATATACTATTATTTTGGTTCTTTTTTTCATATGAGATTGTCCAATAATAACTTTCCACAAACTGCCCCTAAAATTATTGCTGCTACAATTATAAACAATAGAATGACAACATCTTTTTTATTCATAATTTACACATCTTCATCCAAACCAAAATACATCTGTTCCCAAAGTCCCGGAGCATTTATGCATTCAACAACCTTATCATTTTCATATTTTTCCAAAGTGACAGTACCTATCATTCGGATGTAACTTGGAGCCAGTTTTGCCTGTTTTACAATCCAATTTAGAACCGGATTTGATTTTGCCTGAACGCTGGTTTTGCTATCTGCCACTACAAAAGTCTCAATTATTTTTTCTGCTGAATAGGTTACTTTGTAGTGCTGAACACCATCGTTATAGTCATATACTAATTTTTTATGATAATGTTTTTCTGTAACCACGTCAAAATCGGGTTCAGATTGAGAATATGTTAAATATTTCGGATTATCGCCTAATTTTTTTCCATTTTTAGAAATGAGGAAGATTGGAAAATGTTCATAACTATATGGCTTATGAGCTGTTATGTAACTGGAGATTACCTGATATTCACCTATCTTGGCTCTTCCCCAATACCAATGGTGCATAATCCAAAACATGCCTATATTTCCCCAGTTATGGTCATGATATCCTGTGCCGGTAAATGTCATCGTTTCTCCATCTACGGTAATTGTTGCTTCCATTTTTCCTTCCGGAACAGATGGAAACCATGCAAAATACTTTGTCTCATCAAAAAGGAAATGACCTGTCTCCGGTCTCCAAGATTGTGTGCTGCTTGCAAGTGTCACATCTGCCACCACTCTGTCAGTTTCATAGTGCAGCTTATAATTTTTCAAGTCTCCTTCGCAGTAAGATTTCCCCAGTTTCAAGGAACATTTTTCCCTGTCAAACGAGCAGTCTTTCATTTTTAATGCAATACTGTCCTGAATATGTTTTCCATCTTTTGTCAGCGAAAACGTGATACTTGGAGAATAGAATGGTATAGCTGCGGTAACCGGCTGTGAATAAAACACAATAACTAAATTCGAGCCATCGTCCATTTTTCCATCAAAGTACCACCACTCATATTCACCGAATTTTCCATTCGTATGCAAACCATCTTCTGCCAGAGCAATCTCATTTCTTTTTATACCCAGTCTTTTATAATCCGAATCTAAATTTGCAAGACGAGCAATTTTCTTTTTACTCATAAATTACCTCCTTTACTAACTCCAGTAATGATGTTACAATTGTAACACCATAAAAATATAACCGTCAATATTCCAGAACATGTGGTGTGACAAAAGGAGAAATTTGTTTTGAATAATATGGAACAGAAAACATTTAATCAGCAATGTTTGTATACTGCCCTAATGCAGATGTTAAATAAAAAATCTATTGATTCTATCACCATTGGTGAATTATGTGATTATGCCGGTGTTTCCAGAATGACTTATTATCGAAGCTACACTTCCAAAGAGGGCATTTTGTTGCAACACTTAGAGGAATGTTTTATTCGTTTTATAACTCAGCTTGAAACAAAAAAAATACATACCCATTATGATATGGCATGTATTTTCTTTGAATTTTGGAAATCTGAGGAAAAAGAATTTTTAGCGACCCTCATTCGCTCCGGTCTTTCCATGCAGTTAATGGAAAGATTTTATTACTATTTGGAATTATTCTACCAGAAAATAGAACCCTTGCAAAATGTTACACCTTATGTGCGTTCTTTTTTAGCTGGCGGACTCTATAAATTATTGGTCGATTGGATAAAAAATGACTGTTCCATTCCTGTTGAAGAATTAGCAGGTTTCTTATCCGTTGGCGGGGATACATTACTTCAAAAATATACTAAATAGTCCTCTAACCAACATTCTAACATTGCATAGGAAAATTCAAATTTGATTCTGCTTTCACATTATAACACTACCAAAGTTCAAAGAATATCCCCATTTATTTTTTCTCAAAATAATCCTTTACTTTTTTACAGAATCTGCGGAAGTCACTTTTTTCGTATCGTGCATCACGAAGCCATTTAAAATAATCTGATTTGCACTGTTCCATATCCGCATTATCTATCAGTTCGCTTGCCTCGCATATGGCTACCATAGTATCAAACGTACCGAAGCCACCATTTTCCATAGCCTTAAATACAATTCCCAATATTGTATTTTTATCCAATTCCATCTTCTCTGTTGCCTGATGTTCTTTTGTCCCCATTCAATCACCCACTCATGAAATTCCTTATATAAAATTATCCCGAATAATGTTCCTACCTTCATCGCTACGCAATAGTTTCAAATATTCTGCCTTTTCTGAATCAGTCATATCCCCTACTTCTATCCGCTCATCCGGCAGAGTCCGAAATATTTCCTGTATTCCATCAATAATACATTCCTCTTCCATCCATTCGTTCTGCACAAAATAAATATTAGACTTTTGGGGAATACTGATTACAACCGCATTCTCAAAACTATCTGAAACAATATCTTTTATCCTACATTCTAAGTCTATACCATACTGCTCGTTTCCACATTGCAATAAATCAAATAGCAGTTTCTCAGTAAACGGTTTCCTTTTTTGTAGATGTTCCACATTGATACCATACTTTAATAAATCTTCATCATACAGTTTAAAATATACTACATCTCCATTTTTTACAGTCTTCATCAGAACGCCCTTTCTACTGCGTACACGCACCCTATTATTATACCTACCCGACTTTTAAAATACAAGTAAAGGAGTGGTAGTACAATGATTAAATATGACCGCTTATGGCAAACATTAAAAGAAAAAAATATCAGCCAGTATTCCTTGCAGAAAGATTATGGTGTTGACAAAGCTCAACTATATCGTCTTAGAAACAACCAGATAGTTAAAACTATCACCATTAACAACCTGTGTCGCATACTAAATTGCAAAGTAGAAGACATTATGGAATATGTACCGGATGAGCCGGATACAGAATAACAGCTATTGAAACCATTTGGTAATCGATAGCTGTTTTTCTATTTTATATTCGGATTCTGATAGCGATACGCATCTTCAAAAATTACCGCACCATTAATCCTTTTCACTTCATCCGTACACTTTGCCTGTAGTTTCCTTAGGGCCTCTTCATCCACTCCATGACTATATGCAATCACATGGGACAGTTTAGATGTTTCCACTGCCAGCTTATACATCGCACGGGCCATTCGGTTCTCGCTATCCTTCACTGTGGAATGCATCACTGAGGAGATAGTGGAAAGCATATAGTTTTCAATTTTCTCTGATGTCAGATAGCCGATATAAAATTTCAATGCCTGATTTAAAAATTCATTTCTTGATTTCACATCAGCCTGCTCCAGCAATCCATCCATCTGTTCTAGCAAGTCTTCCTCAATATAAAATCCCTTCCTTACTTTTCCTTCGCTTGCCACTCTCATCCTCCTTCATAAATTACTCTTCGCAGATATCTACGATGTGTTCACACAACTTCTGCGGTATCACACTTCTTTCTCTGGCTCCTTTTAATCCCTGTGTCCCGGTCTTACTTCCTCTTGGAGCTGCTACGTGACATGAATCTCCATTATGACACATCGGCAAAAATTTTGGATCAGGGTGATTCGTCCAGATGTCAGTCGGTTTCATCCGATTGTCACCGTACTGACAATATGTCACGGTGTATCTTGGCAGACCTTTCATCCATTCCATCTTCCGCATACCGCCTCTGGGATTTTCAATAAAATAATACCTTGGCTGTAACTCTTCAATGAGTTTCAGCACATGCTGGTCCACCATATCACAAAATTTTGCATAGGTACTGACCGGCTCCAGACTTCCGGTATCCGGATTTTTTCTTCTGTGATGACTGATTGCAGCAATACTGAATGTGGAGCAGTCCGGACTTGCCCAGATAACATCCGGCTTTCCAAAAAGTCTTATGATATCCTCTGCGGTTACCTTACTAATGTCCTCATACAAATCAATGTTCTCAAA
>JAFQCI010000037.1 GCA_017416505.1 Lachnospiraceae bacterium | reverse complement strand
TTCGTGACAGATAATAATTACAAAAGGAGTAGTGCATATGAAACATACCGGAACGCAAAGAATAGAAACAGAAAGATTGATTTTAAGAAAATGGACACAGAATGATGCAGAAAGTTTATTTGCTTATGCAAAGAATCCTAATGTAGGTCCAATTGCTGGATGGCCACCACACAAAAATATTGAGGAAAGCAAAAATATTATTGATACTGTTTTTTGTGGGGCTGAATGCTATGCAATATGTGAAAAAGAAAATAATGTTGCAATTGGAGCTGTTGAGTTAAAATTAAATGGGCATACAGATATGACTGAAAGAGATGATGAATGTGAGCTGGGTTATTGGTTGGGAGAACCATTCTGGGGTAGGGGGTACATGCCCGAGGCTGCGAAAGCTCTTTTAAAAAGAGGTTTTGAAGAACTTGGTATGACAACAATCTGGTGTGGATACTATGATGGAAACTATAAGTCAAAAAGAGTTCAGGAGAAACTCGGATTTGTATATCACCATACATGCTATGATGTGCCAGTGCCTCTTCTAAATGAGGTCAGAATCGGGCACACTAATATTATGACTAAGGAACAATGGGAAAATAAATAAATTCCTATTTTTCTTTTGAAGAATATTGTTCTGGATTGTGGTGCAAAAACATGAAAAGAAAGATTACTATAATATTTTGTATTTATCTTCTTCTTTTATTTGTGGGCTGTGAGGCGAATGAAGAAGATAGAACAATGGAAAATACAACAGAATACATGGTATTGCTGGGTGAGGATTCAAGCATTGTTGAGAAAGTAAGTGATGTAGACGTACTGGTAATTGATGCGGCATATTTTTGCAAGGAAGAAATTGCGTCACTTAAAGACAAGAACATCGGAAAAGTATATACATATTTGAATATTGGATCTATTGAGAATTTCAGAAGTTTCTATGAAGATTATGAGAATTATATACTTGGAGATTATGAGAATTGGCCGGAAGAAAAATGGATTGATGTTTCACAACCTGAATGGCAGGAGTTTATTATAAATGAGAGTAAAGAACTGGCACAAAAAGGAATTGATGGCTTTTTTATCGATAATGTAGATGTATTCTATTTATATCCAAATGATGAAATATACAATGGATTAGTCGATATTCTGTCTGGAATAAAAGGCATGAATAAACCTGTTTATCTAAACGGTGGGGATTGCTTTGTCAGAAAGTATATCGAATCCGGAGATAAACGTGTGATTTTTGATGGTGTGAATCAGGAATGTGTTTACACGACATATGATTTCACAAATGATCGATTCCTGAAGAATTCCGAAGAAAATATGTATTACTTCACAGAATATTTGGACATGCTGGTCGAGAATGGGTATGTGGTTTATGTTCTGGAATATGCCACGGATTCAAAGATCAGGAGTAAGTCTTATTTCTACTCTATGGAACATAATTATATTTGTTACGTGTCTGATAATATTGAACTACTAATGAATAACTAAATTGAAATTTTATCTATGTAAAGAACCCGACAACTTTCAG
>JAFQCI010000036.1 GCA_017416505.1 Lachnospiraceae bacterium | reverse complement strand
TTCATCCTGAGCCAGGATCAAACTCTCATGTTATGGTTTGTCCGGTCAAAATTAACTTCTGGCTAATTTTTCCCTTTTACTGTTTTTGGTTGCCTTTTTAGGCTGTTCGTTTCTGAAATTCTTTAGAATTTTCAGGGTTGTTATATTGTTCAGTTATCAATGTTCTCTTTTGATTTTTCATTTCCTCGCTGAGCGAGTCAACTTCTATATCTTATCACAGTCGATTTCATTTGTCAACACTTTTTTATTTTTTTGTGTTGTTTTTTAATTTTTCGAATTGTTTCAATTTTTTATACAATTTACTTTTTTCGAATCGACAGTTGTTATCATATCACTTTCTTCAACTGTTGTCAACACTTATTTTTTATTTTTTATTGACTTTTTTAAATTGTTTGAATTGTTCGAACTTTTCAAACAACTTCTCACCGACAAGTGATATCATATCATTTGATTCTCTAATTGTCAATACTTATTTTCACTTTTTTTAGATTCATTTTTAATCAAGTGTTGTTCAGAGTCGAATCCTATAAAACCGGCATTTTGACTCCGAACAATAAACCGATTAATAAATCAACTTGGAAAGATTAGATATCATATCAAGAATGATATTATGTTCATATAAATAATTCAATATAGGCTGGGATAAAATCTGCTCATATACCTTCATGCCAAATTCTGTTCCAATCGCCATAGTTATTATTGCAAAGAATATCCATATCGTAAGAATACCCTGCCCCGCTCCTAGTAATGCTCCGAGTATTTTGTTCATTCCCCGAATCACCGGAAGATGAGATGCTATATCTGCAATGGCAAGCAGGAGTTTCATCAGGGTAAATACTATCACAAAGGTCACAACAAAAGCCAATGCATTTACAATCATATTCGCAAGATAACTACTGATGTATTCTGTAAACTTCTCAATTCCCAATGCTTCATATACATCTTCATTATTATTAGCTATCAAAGCATCCTTTATATTGTCCGGAAGTTTAAGTCCTTCTATCGCTTCTCTTTGACTTCCTTTTCCATCTAAATCCTTCTCTATCTGTTCTTCTACTACCTTTGTTATTTTCTCTTGCATTAACTGCTCAACACCCGTAAGGTTTCGTATGGTTTTCGCCACATAGGAAAAGCAAAACAAAGATAAAATAATAGCAATCAACATACTAAGACATTGAATGACTTTTTTTATAATTCCAACTTTATATCCATGGATAACATGAAACAAAAATAATACCATTACCAAAAGTAAAATCTGCATCCGCCTTCCTCCCTGCTTATCTTAAACGAATCTGATAATTCGCATTTTCTCCAAGTATAATATATTCATAGCGTTTTCCACTACATATAGCACCTTTTGCAACAAAGTCTAATTCACCCTGGAATTTTACGTTGCCCCGGTAATCCATCACCAAAAGATTGTTACTTCCCAACAAAAGCAGTTCAGCCTCGCCAGCTACAATCTGTATGTATTCCATATCTATTTCCCTTTGAAACCGCTCTTTTCCTTCCAGATTATATACCTTAAGCTGATAACCACCGGTTTGATTTTCTAATTTTGTTATTATACCAATATAGTTTTCATTTGCAAAAACACTTCTTGGCTCGGCACTAAATTCTATTTTAGCCTTTTCACCTGGCTTGTCCTTCATATCATATACTACAATCTGGTCATCCATAAAAGCACAAACCGTATCATTATCAAGAAATTTGACTTCCGGCACTAAAGATTCTCCACATTTTACTGCACCTACCAAACGGTCACTATTTTCATTTTGCCCTACCGAACCAAAGTTATAGAAAGCAAGATTCGTAGTGATTCCCATATTTTCGGTATTAACATAACTTACCACCAGTTTTATCCCATCTTCAGACAACGCAATATCCAAGGGATATCCATTTTGTCCAATAGTGGTTTTGATTTCTACCAGCTCTGTCGCCGTTTTATCATAAAGCCAGATGTAATTTTCCTCATCTGCCTCCAACACAACCGCAACCACTCCTTGAGCGGAAACTTCTACATTACAAATATTATATGGTGTAGTAAAATTTTTCACCAGTCCATCCGCATTAAACAGATAGACTTCATTGCCATTAAAATCTGCTGCTGCTACATATTCTTTATTTACGCAAACCTTCGGCATCTTCATTTGATAAGAAGAAGACCATACCACTTCTCCTTTTGCATTTACATATGTAATTCCATCTTTACTGTAACGTACCACATTATCCATATACGTTTCATAGGACATGATACCATTTTCTTCAAAATAATAGGTATTTACAATTTCAAAAGAATCAAACGTCCGGTTCCTTTGATATAGTACAAAAAAGATAGCTCCAAGTAAAATCACCGCTATCAAAAGCAGTACGAGAATTTTTCCCACACCTTTTTTCTTCCTTGGTGGTGCTTCCTCTCCTTGGAGTAAAATCAATTCTTCCTTATTCGTATTTTTTGTTTTCATAAAAAATCACCTTGTATTTCATGAGATTATCGTAATAATTCAGGAAATTCTGAACATAGGCAGAATTTTCTGCATCTATTTTATTATACTAAATTTCCCACGATACTTCTACTCTTATTTTGAAATTGTTACTGTTTACGAAGCACGAGTGAACAGTAACCACCTTGGAACAGACCTGTCCATCTTTATTGCTGCACAGCTGGTAAAACCAGTTTTTGTCCAATTTTTATATAGTTTTCATCTTCTAAGTGATTTGCTTCTTTGATATCTTTTACATAATCACCTGACTGATATATTTTTAAGCTAATAGAAAGAAGTGTATCTCCTTCTTCTACATAATAGTAATTTTGTGCCATGGTTTCTACTACTTCTTCACTTCCTACTTCCAACGTATTTTCGCTGCTTTCCATTAAATTTTCACCAACTTCTCCCTCTAAAACAGCAATATCCTGATTTCCTTCCGTACTGTCTCCTTCTTCTGTACCGTCCCCTTCTTCTGTAAAAGATGAAAGATTTTCATCTGCTATTAATGATGTGGATGGATTACCACTTGCGTTCAAGGTTAAATTTTCTTCTTGTTGTCCCTGATTCATGGTAAGATTTAATTGTTCCAGTTTAATTTCCAGATTTCTCATTTTATCGTAATTATTCATAATGGTAATTCCAATTGCCAGCATGCCTGTAGCAAAAATAAAACCAGCCACCTGTGGCATTAAATTTTTCTTTTTCTTCCCTTCGCTTTTTGCCACCTGACTTCTTACCCTTGTTAGAACTTCTCTATCTTTTACTTCAATAGGATTTAATATTCTTTCCTCCGTTTCACTCTTACTTTGAATATAATTTTGCATATTTTCATTCCGGTCATAATATATGTAATAGCCTGTCTGTTTTCTAAGCCTTCCTTGGTCGTATAAATAAAAAGCATCTTCTTTTTCCAAAGAGTCCACCACATAAAGAACCTTATCTTTCCCCGAAAAATTTTCTATGTGGGTTTTTTGGATTTTTTCATTGATTTGAGTGGAAAATCCCAATCTTGATAAGAACCATCCCACCACCTCCAAATCCGGAAAATAGCTTTTAATGGAATCATAAATCTGAGTCCAGGTTTCATTGTTAAATACAGTTTCATCCATATCCAGTTCCAAATTTGCCGCTTCAATTGCCCCGCTAATAAATATGGCACTTCCATTTTTCGTATTTTTGGTTTCTCCTACTAAGATTGCTCCTCTTGAATAAATATTTTCCGGTCTTGCTATTTTATTAATATAAGAAACCACATAATCTTCTATGTATATTTTTTGTTCCCCCTGTGGGTTTCCAATTTGTCGTATATTTTTTGGAATCCATCCGCTTTTCGCAACTTCCTGATTTTCTTTTTCATAAATTACTTCTATCATACATTTTCTTCCTTTCTCTACTCATATCTCTACACTAAACTACATATAATAGATTCATAGACTTTCTCTTACCAACACATCATAGCACCAAATATTTTATTTAATTGCCGAAATTTGTAAATTAAAAAACAGAAGTGTTCCTCTTTTTTCGATTTCTTTCTTATGGACTCCAGGGATTTACTCCAAATCGCCATGTTTATTTTTCATATTATAGGAAATACTATATATGCCGGCAGCTACCTAAAAAATATATCGAGGTTATTTTTATGAACACTTTTTATGAAACAAAATATTTTAACAGCGCATCCAGAAAGCAATATGTTCTTTTAGGAGATGCTTTTTTTGAGTTATTGTCTGATTATAAAATCGAAACCCAGAATCTTGTTTTTTTATGTATTGGTTCAGACCGCTCTACAGGAGATTGTCTTGGTCCTTTAATCGGTCATAAATTAAAGAGATTTCTCCCTAATAGTTCCATCTATGGTTCTTTAGAAAAACCTGTTCATGCAAAAAATCTGGAAGAAACTATGGATTTGATTCAAAAAAAACATCCCAACGGATTCATCATTGCCATTGATGCCTCCCTGGGACAAAAAAAACATATAGGATATGTCACACTTGCGAACCATGCCTTAACACCAGGATTGGGTGTGGATAAACAACTACTTTCCGTTGGCAATGTGGCATTAACCGGCATTGTAAATATGAACGGATACGCAAACTCTTTTATTTTAAGTTCCACAAGATTAAACACCGTTATGGAATTAGCAGATTTCATTACCTTGGGTTTATGGTATGGTACTACCAAAAGTTCAAGCAATACCTGATATTTTTCTATAAAGTAAAAAAGCAACCAATTCAACTGTTGCATCTACTAACAGGAATTCGTTGCTTTCATAGTTCCATTTATTCTGTTTCTTTAAAATAATTAATTGCTTCTGATACCGTACTTGCTTCTCCTGATTTCATAATTTTAATCAGGCTTTCCAAGGTTTCTCGGTTCACGTATTTCTTGCCTAAATATGCTTCATATTGATTGGAAAGAGTCAAAGTATTTACCTGTAATTCCTCCTCCAAACGATTTAGGTAATCCTCCAGTTCTCTTTGTTCTTCCTTCATTTGATTGTATTTAGGCATTCTTCTTTTATTTATTTCTTCTGTAATAAGATTTCTGGTATCATTTTCAAATACATTCAAAGCATTTTGTTTTTCTTCTACTATCTTTACTGCTTCTTTTTCCAACTCTGACAGCTTTTCATCATAATGCTCCAAATTATAAATACTGTCATCCTGTTCCTTATGGATAAAATTCTCAATGGCTTTAATGCTCTTTTGATTTGCTTTTATCCTTTGTAAAATCACTTTTCCTTCATCCAAGACATCTTTATGTTTCATTACTATCCATTTAGATATTAAGGTATAAACAAAAAAGTAAATCACCCCTAGTAAACTGGCAGAAAAAACAGCTATCACAATACTATAAGAAACTGCTTCCTGAAACGTCTTACCACTTAACATTTCAGTATAATCCATGTGGGTTCCAATTAGAACAGAAAGAAGTACAGGGACACCTAATACCAACAGGACGGATACCACAAAAAACAATATGTATTCTAACACGTTTTCCGGCAAGAAAAGATTATAAAACCATTTATGGCAGCAAAACCTCGGTAGATGTGCCTGTTTGAATTTCGTCCTCATTTCCGTCATCAACTGACGGTTTTTTTCTTTCACTTCATAGGTTTCTTCCTGCATTCGCTGATTCATTCGTTGATTTTTCTTTTTATCTCGTTTTGCCCGGATTTGTTTTATTTTAGCACGGTTTACTTCTATTTCTTTGTCATAAGTAGCGGCAATCTCTTCTTTTCTTCGTTTCAAGGTAGAAGAAACTTCATCTTCGATTGCCTTATGCTCTGCTTCCACCGTCTTTTTCAGGCGCTTTGCAGCAACTCTTTGCGTTTCCAATTCTTCTTTAATTTTATCCACAAGAATCAGCGTTTTTCTCGCTTCAATTAAATAGTCTACATTTTCTTGAAATACGTTTTCTGCTGCCATAGCTCCTCCTTATAATATCCCCATTTTCTTTAATTCCTGATAAGTTCTTGCAATAGGAAATCCCACTACATTATTATAATCTCCTTCAATTCCTGAGATGAATTTTGCAAATTCACCCTGTATTCCATAAGCTCCTGCTTTATCCATGCAGTCCTTTGTAGCAACATAAGACAAAATTTCGTCTTTGGATAATTTCGCCACCTTGACTTTGGTTTCTTCGAAAAAAGTAACTTCTTCTTTCTGGTTTCGAATTAAAGTAACCCCGGTCAACACCTGATGTGGATGACCGCTTAATTTCTCCAGCATAAAAACAGCCTCTTCTTCATCTTTAGGCTTACCCATGATTGCTCCGTTACATACCACGATAGTATCTGCTCCGATTACCAATGCCTCCTGATACTTTCCTGCTACTTCTTTTGCTTTTTGCATGGATAATTCCATTACAATCTCTTCTGGTTTTGCTTTTGTAATCTGTTCCGGCAAATAGGAGGGCTGAACTTCAAATTCCAGCCCCATTTGCTGTAATAATTCACTTCTTCTCGGTGATTTTGATGCTAATACTATTTTTATCATAATTCCAACATCAATTCCCTTTCTTCATTTTATTCCTGACTCTTACTTTCTTCTTCCCAACTTTCACGGACGATAGTGACTACTTCCTCCCACTCGATATCACCTTGACAATATCTTAAAAGTGCATCACCAAACTCATTTTTAAAATTAACAGATGGGAAGGATACAAATACCCAAGGAATGGTGTTTACTTTCTCATCGTTCATCCATTCTACCACCTGATTGGCAAGCGGGTCACTATATTCATAATTATTGTACCCTTTAAATGGAGTCACAAACTTCAAATCTTCTACTACATATTTTTTACCAGTTTCACTGGTAAACAACCATGTAAGAAAATCGATTGCTAATTGTTGTTCTTCCTCGCTTACCTGAGAATTGACTGCCAGATAGTTTTCAGTTCCTACACAAAGTCCTTGTACCACTTCATTGTTTAATCCCATGTAAATAGGCATTATTTTGATATTGTCAGCATCAACTACAGAACCTTCAGTGTTACTAATCTGTTCCCATGCCCAGTTACCATTTTGTATCATAGCACAACGTCCCATAGCAAATTCTGCTACAGAATCTTCTACTGTCTTATCTCCTAACAACTGCTTATCTGTGCAAGAATTTTCAATATACAAGTCAAAAATCTTTTTATATTTATCTTCGTACTTAAATTCTACAGTATCTGCTGCAAGTCCTGCTAAAATAGGAGAGCTGTATCCTTTATCATCTTTAAATTCAGCCCAGAACGGAAGATTCGCAAGATGTGACTGCCATCTCCAAACCTGACCGGAGCCCATAGAAGTAGATGCAAATACGCCATCTATTCCCAATTCTTCTTTATGTAAGGTCATATCTTCTACAACTTCCTGTAATTCCAAGAAGGTATGAATTTCCTCTGCCGAATTTAATTTGGATTTCTTATCCGGCAATGCAAAGTATTTTTGCATAATCTCATCATTATAAATGATTCCATAACCTTCTACAACATAAGGAATTCCATATACTCCCGCTCCGGAAGTAACCGCCATATCCTGTTGTGTCAGTTGTTTATATAGTTCTGTATCAATTAAATTACTACAATAATCTTTCCAGGATTCATATCCAATAGGACCATTAATCTGAAAGATAGCAGGTTGCTGCTTTTTCGCCATTTCAGACTTCAAAGTAGACTCATATTCACCAGAGGCTGCGGTTATGATTTTTACCTTTACACCCGTTTCCTCCTCATAAGCCTCTGCGATGTCATAATATACATCTGTTACTTCCGGTTTAAAATTCAAAAAATAAATTTCTTTTTCTTCCGAACCGCATCCTGTCAACATACCAGCTAACAATGCCAATCCTAGTAAAATACTTTTCTTCTTCATAGTTTCACCGTTCTTTCATTTGTTTTGATGCTTCTTCTACTTTGCCCAGTTTTCCTTTGTATTTGCCACAAGTGCCTTCCAGGTAATATTTTGATTTACATAATCCAGCAAATCATTACCCAGGGCATCCTTAAACTCCTCACTAGGGTAGGATGGGAAAAGCCAAGGAACATTATTGATACCATCTTTTTCATTCCATTCCAGAACTTCATTTATCAGTGGATTGCTGTATTCCATTTTATCAAATTTCTTATATGGTGCATAAAATCCGAGTTCGCTTGCCACCAAAGTAGCACCTTCATCTGTAGTATACATCCATTCCAGAAAATCAATGGCTTTTTCTTTCTCATCATCAGAAATATTTTTATTTACTGCATAATAACTTTCCGTAGAGATACAGATTCCTTGCGAGGATTCTCCCGGTGCTCCAATGTAGATAGGCATAATCTTGATATCTTCATCCTCCACCACTTTTCCTTCCGCAGTGGCTATCTGCTGATATGACCAACTTCCATTCTGTACCATGGCACACTTTCCGGCAGCAAATTCCGCCATAGAATCTGCCGTAGTCTTATTCTGCAACTGCATTTTTGGCGTGCAGGAATTTTCGATATATAAATCAAAAATATTCTTAAATTCATTTTCATAAGTGAACTTAATTTCTCTTGTGGCAATGGTTGCAATCATATAATTCGCATAAGAAGTCTGTCTTCCTATCTCATAATAAAGTGGGAGATTCGACAAATGATTAGACCAACGCCATCTTTCATTTTCTGCTAAAGAAGTAGAGGCAAATACACCTTCAATTCCTAGTTCTTCTTTGTGTGCCGTCATGTCCTCCACCAGCATTTCGAACTCATTATAGGAATCCACTTCTGAAATAGAGTTGAATTTGGTTCCTCTATCCGTTAACGCAAAGTATTTTTCCAAAACAGCATCGTTATAGATAATACCATAACCTTCCAATGCAAAAGGAACTGCATCTATGGTAGTGGCACTGGAAATTACCATACTTTGGTCTGTCATTTCCGTATATAAAGAAGTAGAAATCAAATTCTCACAACAATCTTTCCATTTATCATAACTTACATATCCATTAAGCTGTATGATGGAAGGCTGGTCTTTGCTTTCCATCATTTCAGCCAAAGTTTCATCGTAAGTTCCATCTTCCGGAGATATAATTTCTACCGTTACTCCTGTTTTCTTGTAATATTCATCTGCAATCGTTTCATATACTTCTTTTGCTTCTGGTTTAAAATTCATCAAAACAATTTTATTTTCTTTTGTTTCTTCTTCTCCACATCCGCTCATTAATCCCGTTGCAAAACAGCCTGCTAGTAAAAGGGCACCTATCTTTGTCCATTTGCTCATACTTTATTTCTCCTTCATTTATTTGAATATTACAGATACACTTCGGCCTCGGTTATTCTAAGCTTATTTATTTTCTTCTACCTCAATTTTACGAATTTCTTTTGTTCTGATTTCCTTGCAGATATCATTTACAAAAGTATCTAAAGGTTTTTGTCCCTCATCTCCTAAATAACGGCTACGAACAGAAACTACATTATTTTCTTCTTCGTTTTGTCCTACTACCAACATATAAGGAACACGATCCAATCTGGTTTCTCTAATCTTATAACCAATCTTTTCTGCACGTTCATCCACAGTAACACGGATTCCGTTTTCTTTCAAAGTAGTTTCTACTTGTTTTGCATAAGCATGATACTTTTCGGAAATCGGTAAAATACGCACCTGTTCCGGACATAACCAGGTAGGGAAAAGACCTGCATATTTTTCAATCAGCCAAGCCAAAGTTCTTTCATAACATCCCATAGAAGTTCTATGAATGATGTATGGACGAACCTTTTCTCCGTTCTGGTCAATATAATACATATCAAATTGTTCTGCTAAAATCGCATCCCATTGAATGGTAATCATGGTGTCTTCTTTTCCATATACGTTCTTAGCCTGAATATCTACTTTAGGACCATAGAATGCAGCTTCTCCTTCTGCTTCTTCAAATGGAATCTCTAATTCATTCAATACCTTACGGATTCTGTTTTGGGTTTCTTCCCAAACTTCTTCTGTACCAATGTATTTTTCTTTATTACTTGGGTCCCATTTAGACAAACGGTAGGTAACATCTTCTTCTACCCCTAATGTCTTAAGACAATATCTTGCCAAATCCAGACATCCCTTAAATTCTTCATCCATCTGGTCTGGTCTTACAATCAAGTGACCTTCTGAAATAGTGAACTGACGTACTCTGGTTAATCCATGCATTTCTCCAGAGTCTTCATTACGGAATAAGGTAGAAGTTTCACCGTAACGAAGTGGCAGGTCACGATAACTCTTCTGGCTGTTTTTATATACATAATACTGGAATGGGCAAGTCATTGGGCGAAGGGCAAAGACTTCCTTATCCTTTTCTTCATCTCCTAATACAAACATTCCATCCTTATAATGATCCCAATGTCCGGAAATCTTATATAAATCGGATTTTGCCATAAGAGGAGTTTTGGTTCTTACATACCCTCTCTTTTCTTCTTCGTCTTCAATCCATCTTTGTAAGGTGTTAATCATGGTTACACCCTTAGGCATTAACAATGGAAGACCCTGTCCGATTACATCTACTGTAGTAAATAATTCCATTTCTCTTCCCAGTTTATTATGGTCGCGCTTCTTAATATCTTCCAAATGTGCAAGATATTCATCCAAGTCTGCCTTCTTCGTATAAGAAGTTCCATAAACTCTGGTAAGCATCTTATTCTTTTCAGAACCTCTCCAATATGCACCGGAAGAAGAAATCAGCTTAAATGCCTTAATCGGCTTAGTTGACATCAAATGAGGTCCTGCACAAAGGTCTACAAATTCTCCCTGACGATAGAAGGAAATCGTTTCCCCTTCTTTTAAGTCTTCGATTAATTCCACCTTATAAGGTTCCTCTTTTTCTTTCATTAGGGCAATGGCTTCTTCTCTGCTTAAAGTAAAGTATTCTAATTCATCGCCTTCTTTTATGATTTTCTTCATTTCTGCTTCGATTTTATCCAAATCTTCTCTGGAGAATGATTCACAGTCAAAATCATAATAAAATCCGGTGTCAATGGCTGGTCCAATGGCAAGTTTTGCATTTGGATACAATCTCTTTACCGCCTGTGCCAACACATGGGAAGTAGTGTGCCAATATGCTTTCTTTCCCAGGTCATCATTAAATGTTAAGATGCTTAATTCGCAATCTTCTTCTACTACGGTTCTAAGGTCTTTCACTTCTCCATTTATTTCTGCTGCACATGCCATACGTGCAAGTCCTTCGCTAATATCACTTGCAATATCCAACACGCGAACAGCATGGTCATATTCTTTAAAAGAACCATCTTTTAATGTAATTTTCATAATTTTTCTCCTTTATTTTAAAGTATTCCAATCTCACATAGATACTAGAATTATACCACTTTATAAGGGTTTGTCAATAATCGCAAAATGGGTTACTGCATGAGAAATAATTCTGTTCATTTGTGGAAAAATACTGAAAAAACTCTTTTCACTTTTAAGAAAAAATGGTAGAATGATGAAATAGAGTGTTTATCCTGTGTTAGATGACTCTTTTTATACCAGCATTGCAGGAGAAATCACAAAGATTTTAATTATATTGGAGGAGAAACTATGAAACTTTGGATGATTCTACTCATCGTATTGGTTGTAATGCTTGTTATTATGGCTGTATTATATTTCCTCGGAAAACGTATGCAGCAAAAACAAGTGGACAACAGAGCCCAGATGGAAGCTATGGCACAAACCACATCTATGCTCATCATTGACAAAAAGTACATGAAACTTTCGGAAGCCAACCTTCCCAAAATAGTCTTAGAACAGACACCAAAAATCGCAAGACGTACTAAAGTTCCAATTGTAAAAGCCAAAATAGGACCAAAGATTATGTCATTAATTTGTGATGATGCTATTTTTGATGAACTTCCGGTAAAGGCAGAGGTAAAAGCATCCATCAGTGGTATCTATATCATAGGCGTAAAGAACTTAAGAGGCGCACAACCGGCACCTGTATCGAAAAAGACAGGCTTTATTGCAAAGCTTAAGAAAAAGCAGGCAAAATTAGAAAAACAACTTCAAGAAGAACAAGCCACTTCCGGCAATTCAAAAAAGAAGGGCAAAAAATAAAAAAGTACATTTTAAATGCACCTTAAATGTCAGTCCACATTCATCTAACATTTAAGGTGCATTTTTCGTACTTTTTACATTAGGAATCAGCAATGGCAAATCTGCCTTTTCCGTCTTTCTTCACTGAATATAACAATTTATCCGCTTTTGATAACGCATCCAGTATATTATTCTTATTACCGGCAATATATTGTGCAATACCAATAGAACAAGAGATTTTCTTATCGTTCGGAATCACTACTGTGGTCTTATATTTTTCCGAAAGCAATCCTTTAAATCCATCGGATATATTCTCGTAGATTTGTTCCACGATTTTCATTGCTTCCTCTTCTCCACTATCTCGTAAAACTAGAACAAATTCATCTCCACCATATCGCACAGCGTACCCTTTTTCTCCAATGGTATCTTTGAATATCTGAGCAAACTGCATCAATACCAAATCTCCAATTTCATGACCAAAGGTATCATTATAGTATTTGAAATTATCCAAATCAATATATAATAATACATTGCTCATGGAAACGGCGTGCTTTTGTTCTTCTTCTTTAATCTTCAAATTAAATCCCTGTCGATTGTATAAACCTGTAAGATTATCTGTAACTGCCATCTTCTCTAATTCTTCTTTCATCATGGCAAGCATTTGTCTGTTACGAATTCGTTCTAAAGTTACCTGCATCTGTTCTACTGCAAATTCTATGGTAAACAAATTCTTCTCATTCAATACTTCCCGTCGAATGGCTACATTATCACCAATGGTAATGGCACATACTGTTACACTCTTACTCCGTTCATGATAAGTACCAATTAAAGTGCTTCGTTTCTTTCCCTCAAAAGCATCCTCTACATCAGCAAATTCAAAATAATTCTTATCCACCCACTGGCAAATAAAGGAATGCTTATACTCACTCATAAAACGGAATATCTTATCCAAATCAACTTTCTCAATGTCCAATCCAGCACTCATATAAGAAACAACATATTCATCCTCTTCTTTTTGGAAAGAAATAATGGAATCCAGACCATAAGTAGTTTGCAATACACCTATGGCTTTTTGTTGTAATTCTTCCAGAGCAAGGTCATCCCGGTTTAATATCTCCTGCCAGATTCGAAGGAAATTAATGTCCTTTTCTCTTTCCCTTAATTGTATCTTAATGCCTTCACTGGTTGCCATTTCAAGAATTTCTGCCTCCGTCAATGACTTTAAACCTATATTTAAATATTTCTTAGGTGGCATCTTTCTTTTAGAAAGTAAATATTCTAATTGTTCCTGTTTCATGGAAAGCTGATAGGTTTTACAAAGTTCAATTTTATCTTTCAGATACGCCTCTGCTTCCTCTTCTCTTCCTTGCTCTAACAAGAATTCAAAACATTCTTTTGCTAAAACAGAAAGGAAGATATATTGTTCTGCTTTATCCTTTTCAAAATAATACTCTGTCTTTTGAAAGAGTTTTTCCCTTACTTCAGGAGCCTCATTTTTACTAAGAATCAACTTATTTACATAATAATACATCAACTCTTCCCCGGAAGAAGCCTCCTGGTTTTCTCTTTCCAGCAATACCCGGACAATGGTTTCTATTTTTAAGAAATAACGGTAACAATTATATTCTTCACCCAGATAATGATAACTTAATGCAGAAAGAGTATATAATTTACACGCACCACACAGGCGGATACTCATTAGTTTAATCTTTTCTAATACCTCATATAGGATTTCAAGACTTTTTACCGCCTCTTTATACATTCCAGCAACGAAACAATTTACTGCAATATTATAAAGTGCCTCTCCAGTTTCATCTGCAATGGCATGACGATTCAAAATCACGGCAGATTCATTCAAATAGCTATCCGCCTCTTCAAATTTCTCCTGAATTGTGGCATTATAACCAAGCCCCCCATAAACATGGGCGATACGGATTTCATCCCCTTCTTTACGGATAACTTCCAATCTCTTTCTATGCATTTCATTGGCATAGTCATGGTAATTCATTTTATTATATATAATGATATTCTTCATATAGGCTGTCATAAGAAAATCATTATTTCCAATATACTCACCAATAGCTATGGCTCTATTAAAATATACCGGTTCTCTTTTTCCTTCTGCAATTTCCTTCAACACTTCTTCGTCATGGTCAAAACCAAAACAATAAATGTACGCTAGAGAATTATAATACTTTTTGTTTTTTAATTCCTCTACCAGCTCCTCATCCATATCAAAGGTAAAATCACATAGATACAATTCCTTCCAGCCTGCAAAACTAGCCATTACATTGAAAATTCTGGCTTTTAACCTAAGTTCTTCATTTCCCAGTTCTTCTGCTATTAATATAGCAATCTTACTGTTTTGACGTACCTCGTTTACTTTACCGATACGAAAACCATTCAACGCCCTAAAATAGTAGTAATTAAATGTTTCCTCGCTACCTTCATCAAAGTCACATAACTTTGATACCTTTTCTATTGCCAAAGAAGCTTTGTTCATATCATTCATCAAAAGTGCGGTATGAATATAAACAAAGGAAATTCGCTGAAGATATTTTAACTCCACGTCCTTCTTCCAGGCATCCATACTGTCATACACTGGTTTAATATATTCCATAACATCATGGAAGGCATAAAAACATTTCAAAGCATTCAAAGCCTCTTCGTATTCGTCCATATGTTTTTTATCTACTACAAAATCCCTGGATAAGGTTTCATCCTTTAACTGTTTTTTATCTACCCACTCATATTCCAGCTTATTTTCCAGAACATACTTATACCATACATCCCAATGCTTCTTTTTCTCTACCGTCAAACGGAACTGGTCGTTAAAAAGCATTAATATTTTAAAATTCGAATTGGTAATATTCTTCATTAACCGCTGCATTAAATGGAAAAAACAAATGTCCGCCAAATGTATATGCTGAATTACTGCATACAAACGATATTCCTGTATAATAAACAAAAATATCTTCTCAAAGTTTTCCAGCATCTTGCGATTCTCGTATACCAATTCTTCTACTACAACTTCTTCTTTTCTCTCAATTCTTTCCCCTAATAGATATTTTTCAAAGATACATCGATGCAGATAATACACTCCGCAAACTTCCAAAAATTCCGGAATCGAATATCTTTCTTTATATTTTTCCTCATAAATCTGCTTTATCCATGGCAACAAAGGAGCATACGGTTCCATAACTCCTGCATTTTGGAAAGAATAAAACATAAAAATAGCATCCTCTTCGACTTCCAGAGAAGCCAAATCCTTCTCCGCCACATTTAACATATTATAATGACGTACTACCATATAATTTTTGGATTCATCCATAAAGAAGGATTGAACAAGCAAACGGACATCTATCTTCATCCTCTTCACCCCACACATAACTATCCTATTAACCGGGTATCTGTCTGAAGGGCAGACACCACCCATAGTTTACTCTTCTTATTTTAATCTATTTTTCATCATTTGAAAAGATAATTCTTATTTTTAGTATTTTTCAACAAAAAATCCTAACCAAAAAATAATTTTCAATCTTATCTCTTAGTTAGGATTCCTATATTTTATGCTTTCACTAAAATTTATACAACTTTCGCTTCGGGATAAATATCAAAATATTTCTTATATTTTCTACAAAATCTCTTTTACAGTCTTCACAACATTTTCCTGTGTGAAACCAAATTTTTCAAACAACTTTGCTGCTGGTGCAGATGCTCCAAAGGACTGCATGGTTACATATGCTCCATCTAAGCCCACATATTTGCCCCATCCGAAATCAGCTGCTGCCTCTACTGCGACTCTCTTAGTCACATTAGAAGGTAACACTTCTTCTTTATATTCTTTGGATTGTTGTTCAAACAAATCCATACATGGCATACTTACCACTCTGGCATCAATACCATCTTTTAATAACTCTTCCTTCGCTGCAATACATAATTCAACTTCTGAACCACTAGCCATAAGAATCACATCTGGAGTTGCTTTTTGTTCTTTTGATACCACATAACCACCCTTTAAAGCTTCCTTGCTGGAGCCTTCTAGTTGTGATAAATTCTGACGGCTTAAAACCAATGCAGTTGGTGCATCATTACAAGTAATTGCATGATACCATGCTGCTGCTGTTTCAGTCGCATCTGCCGGACGGAATACATTAAAGTTCGGCATAGCACGGAACATTGCTAACTGTTCAATTGGCTCATGGGTCGGACCATCTTCCCCAACTCCTATACTGTCATGTGTCAATACATAGGTAAGAGGAAGTCCCATTAAGGATGATAATCTTGCCATCGGCTTTACATAATCACTGAAAACGAAGAAAGTCGAAACAAAGGCTCTAAGTCCTCCGTGTAAAGCAATACCGTTTCCAATGGCAGCCATAGCAATTTCTCTTACACCAAAATGTAGATTTCTTCCTGCATAATTATCTTTCGAAAAATCTCCCTCATCCTTCATATAGGTCTTAGTAGAAGGAGCTAAATCAGCCGCACCTCCAATGAAGTTTGGAAGTAAGTTCTTAATTTTATTAATCATAACACCAGATAAATTTCTGGTAGCGTCTGCTTTTTCCGGTACAGCCCAGAATTCTTCGCAATCAAAAGCTGCCTCGCCTCTATTTACATCGTAATACTGGTCCCATAATTCCTTCATTTCCGGATATGCTTCACAGTATTTTTCAAATAAGCGGTTCCATTCTTCTTCTTTCTTGATACCAGCTTCTTTTAAAGAAGCATAATGAGCATATACATCTTCCGGAACAAAAAAGCTTTCTGTTTCTTCCCATCCTAAATTTTCACGAAGTGCTGCAACATTATCTACTCCTAAAGGTTCGCCATGAGCAGATGCCTTTCCTTCCTTCGCAGGGCAACCGAAACCAATCTTTGTCTTTACTTCAATCATAGTTGGTCTGGAAGTGTCTTTCTTCGCTTCTTCAATGGCCTTTGCAATTTCATCCAGGTCATTTCCATCTTCGACTCTTAGTGTCTGGAATCCGAAGGCTTCAAATCTCTTAGAAACATTTTCTGTAAAGGCAATATCAGTACCACCTTCAATGGAAATATTATTAGAATCGTATAAAACGATTAATTTTCCTAATCCTAAGGTTCCTGCCAAAGAAAATGCCTCGGAAGAAATACCTTCCATCATACATCCGTCGCCGCCTAATACATAAGTGTAGTGGTCAACTACAGGGAACCCTTCTTTATTGAATTTCGCTGCCAGATATGCCTCTGCAATCGCCATTCCTACTGCCATACCCATTCCTGCTCCTAATGGACCTGTCGTAGCTTCTACGCCTACAGTATGACCGTATTCCGGATGTCCCGGTGTGAGAGAATCCAACTGTCTGAAATTCTTTAAATCTTCTATCGTTAATCCATAACCGAACAAATGTAACAAGGAATATAAAAGAGTAGAACCATGACCTCCAGATAAAATAAATCTGTCACGATTTACCCACTTTGGATTCGCCGGGTTATGATTCATATGATTTGCCCAAAGTTCATATGCCATAGCTGCAGAACCTAATGGTAAACCAGGATGTCCTGAATTCGCCTTTTGTACAGAGTCTGCTGCTAAAACTCGAATAGCGTTCACTGATTTTCTTGCAATTTCGCTCATTATCTATTTCCTCCATATGTGGTTTTCGCACAACTTCACAAATTAGATTTTAGCACGATAAATATATAAATGCAAGTACCAAAAAACCGTAAATAAGAACTATTCTCATTATAATTCACTGTTCTTTTGCGAATAATAAACACTATTTTTCTATTATTTCCTTGACGTGGACTTCAAAAAAGGGTAAAATAAAAGAGAATCATTCCTATTTATATTTTACATACATAGACAGGCAAGCCCCGAATTTATTCACTCACAAAAAGGAGGTACCTATGTCAACAACTACTTTTAAACGAACCCAGCAAAGGGAGGCGATTATGGGATTTTTAAAAACCCGTAAAGACCATCCTACTGCGGAAGTAATTTATCAAAATGTCCGAAAAGAACATCCAAATATCAGTCTTGGAACTGTATACCGCAACCTTTCCATGCTTGCGGAACGAGGTGATATCTTAAGACTTACCTACGATGGAAAGTTCGACCATTTTGATGCAACTACAGAACCCCATTGTCATTTTTATTGTAAAACTTGTCATGCTGTAAGTGACATAGAGGCAGATATTCCTTCCACACTCTTAAAAAAAGCCAAAGGCAATTTTGATGGGAAAATAGAAGGCTTTTCCATGTTCTTTTATGGCATTTGCAAAGAATGTGAAAACAATCAGATGGAAACGTAAGAATTATAGTTACATAACGCAAATAAGTGAGGAAAAAAACAAATGCTTAAAAAATTTTCAGAAGAACACAAAATTGCCTATATGGCAATACTGTTATCATTGCTTTTATTATTAAGTTCCTGCGATGCTATTAGTGTTGCCACCAACAAATCGGATTACACAAAAGTATCCGGCGAAGTCATGGGAACATATACAAAACGTACCGGAACCAGACGACACAGATCCACCATCAAATACCTTGAAATTGGTTTTATTTATGAAGGTGAGGTGCATTATGCAACTGGTATCAAAGCAAACTTTTGGGAAGGGGTTGGAGACACAGTAGACTTCTATATTTCCTCTGATGGCACTGCAACCAGAGGTGCGATTACCATTAGTTTAAGTACCTTTATCCTACTTATTTTCTTCATAGCTTTTGTTTTAAAAGAATTATGGACGAAAAGAGATATCATTTTTACACGTCCACATACACCAGTAGGAACCGTAATCGATGATTATAGTTTTACTTCACCAGAAACATCAAAGGAATCTGTCTTTCATTCCAATATGACAGATAGAGTTGCCCAAAACAATCTGTCCCAAAATATAAGCTCACAAGCAGCTGTTACTATGGAAAACGAAAACCGTTCAACTAATGCAGCATCCATTCCTATTCCGAATGAATTTGCTAAAGATTCTGATTCCAAGCAGCCACAACCAGAAGCTTCCTTCCACGATGTTCCCGTGATTTCGATTCCCGATGAATATCTGCGTTAGTGCAACACCTAGCCACACCAATAATAATTTACATAATATATCCCGAATCATCCAGATGTAAAATTTAATTCTTCAACAACACAATACCCCGTAGCATTCGCCACGGGGTATTGCTTTATCCAAAAACATATTGGTGATCAGGTCTTTCAACACCTTTTATACATTACATTCCTCGTTTATAAATCTGATTGATTCTTTTTATTTCTTCCAATAACTCTTCAGAAAGGTCTTCATTTTTCATTCTCCACTTCCAATTATCACCCAGAGTAGATGGTACATTGATTCTACCTTCTGTACCTACTCCAATGTAATCCTGAATTGGGATAATAGCAATGTTAGCAACACTTCCTAAAGCACTTCTTATAAATTCCCAGCGGCAGTCCATAAACTTCTTATCACTTAGATTCAAATAATCCACCGCAAGCTTTTTGTCCTCATCACATAATTGACTCATCCATCCTACCAAGGTGTCATTGTCATGCGTTCCTGTGTATACCACACAATTCTGTGAATAATTATGTGGCGAATAATCACTTTCTTCTCTGGAGTCAAAGGCAAATTGCAAAATCTTCATACCTGGGTATCCGCAATCACTTAATAATTGCCTTACGGTATCTGTCACATACCCTAAATCTTCTGCAATAATATCTAAGTCACCTAATTTTTCCTTTACAGTACGGAATAATTCATATCCCGGTCCCTTTTCCCAATGTCCAAATTCTGCGGTTGGGTCACCAAAAGGAATGGAATAATATTCATCAAATCCCCTGAAATGGTCAATACGAACCACATCATACAAACGGAAACTGTATTCAATTCTCTTTAACCACCATTCAAATCCTGTTTCCTTATGATAATCCCATTTATACAAAGGATTTCCCCAAAGTTGTCCTGTGGCAGCAAAAGCATCTGGTGGACAACCAGCTACTGCTGTTGGCATATTGTTTTCATCAAACTGGAACAGCTGTGGATTTGCCCAGGTATCTGCACTATCAAAAGCCACATAAATCGGAATATCTCCAATAATACGGATTCCATTCTTATTGGCATAATCCTTTAAACGACTCCATTGTTTTATGAATTCATATTGAAGGTATTTATAGAAATTAACATCATCCACCAACTCATGGAAGTAACGGTCTACTGCCTCCGGCTGACGCAGACGAATATCATCATCCCATTCAGCAAGGCTCTTGCTGTCAAAATGATTCTTAACCGCCATATACAAAGCATAGTCATCTAACCAGAAAGCATTCTCCTCTAAAAATCTTCTCGCATCTTCCTGCTCAAGAAAATTACTTCGTTCGTAAGCCTTTCTTAACAAAGAAAATCTTCCAAGATATATTTTTTCATAATCTACATAACGGGAATCTGAACCAAAATCCACGCTATCACATTCTTCTTTCATCAGCAGACCTTCTGCAACCAAAGAGCCTAAATCAATAAAATAAGGGTTTCCTGCATAGGCTGAAAAGGATTGATAAGGGGAATCTCCATAGCTGGTAGGTCCCAAAGGTAGTATCTGCCAATAATTTTGACCAGCCTTTTTTAATTTATCCACAAATTCATATGCCTCAATGGAAAAGCATCCAATTCCATATGCAGAAGGCAAACTTGTAATTGGAAGTAATATGCCTGTTTCTCTCATATACCAAAATCTCCTTTTTATATTTTCATAGTAATTCAATACTCCCTGCGGGAGTATTTAGAATGAATCTAAAACTATTCCATGTCAAATTACAAAAACCTTGGAACAGATTGCCTGCTCCAAGGTTTATCATTGTTAAATGTTTCTTCTGATTAAGAGTTCCACTAACCTTTAACGGCACCTGCGGCAACACCTTGAATAATATATTTCTGACAAGTTACATAGAAAATAATGATTGGGATAATAGCTAATACTAACATAGCCATTAAGATACCCATATCTGCACCACCGTAACCATCCTTAATATACTGAACTGCTACCGGAATTGTCTTATAATCTGAACCCAATGTTAAGTATGGTAATAAGTAGTCATTCCATATCCACATCGCATTCAAAATCGCAACGGTAATGGCTGTCGGTTTTAAGATCGGAAGTACAATAGAGAAGAATGTCTTCGCAGGAGTACATCCATCAATCATAGCAGCTTCTTCGATATCGATCGGAATACCTTTTACGAAACCGCAGAACATAAATACCGACAAACCTGCACCAAATCCTAAGTATACAAGAATAATACCAACCGGATTATCCAATGACAAACGGTTTACAACAAATGTCATTGTAAACATAACCATCTGGAATGGTACAACCATAGAAAATACAAATAATAAGTACAATGCTTCGCTTAATTTACTCTTATATCTGGTAATCATCCATCCTGTCATAGAAGTAAACAATACAATCGCTAACACTGAAAATACAGTAATAAAAGCAGAGTATCCAAATGCTTTAAAGAATCCGGTTTTCTTAACACCTTCAGTATAGTTCTTTAATTTTACAAAACTAACAACCTGTGATTTTAAACCATCCTTTACTCCTTCTTCAAATTCTGCTACCGTCTTATAGCCTTCTGACTTACAGTTTTCCGCTACCAAAGCATCTGTCATTTCTCTTGGTACGGTAACACCGTCTGTATAACGGTCTAAAAATTCTTCTACTTTTTGTTGATACTGTTCTTCAATATCTGCCTTTTCTTCTTTATTCAAAGAGAACTTCGGCAGCGAAAAAGGATTATCACTAATAAACAGCTTTCCTTTAAAGGAGTTAGTCAAGATAAATAAGATAGGGAAAATAAATACGATAGCGAAAATTACCAATATAATAAACATAATCACATTGGCTGGCTTTGATTTTTTCTCTCTCATTAGCTTTCAACCTCCTTATTTCTAGTAAAGTATAGTTGTGCAAAGGCAATGGCACTTACAAAAATAAAGAATACAACCGCTTTTGCCTGACCTACACCTTCCCAGCCCATTCTACCATAGAAGGTCTTGAAGATATCAAGAGCAACCATTCTGGTTTCATTGCTAGGACCACCATTAGTAAGAGCTAAGTTCTGGTCAAATAACTTAAAGGAATTTGACAGAGTTAAGAACATACAAATAGTGATAGATGGCATAACCATCGGAATAATAATCTTAAATAAAGTTTGTGACTTGCTGGCACCATCGATAGCAGCCGCCTCTAATAGATCCGGTGATACATTCTGTATACCCGCTATGTAAATAATCATCATGTAACCTATCATCTGCCAGCACATCATGATAATCAAGCCCCAGAAACCATATTTGGAATCTGATAAAATCGTCGCTTGTTTTGACATTAATACACCATTAATAATAGCCTGCCAAATATAACCTAATACCAAACCACCAATTAAGTTTGGCATAAAGAAAATAGTTCGGAAGAAATTAGTTCCTTTTACGTCCCTTGTTAACATAAGTGCTAGAACAAACGCAATTACATTGATAATTATAACAGATACTATAGTAAATTTAATGGTAAATACCATAGAACTAACAAAGTCTTCATTTTGGAAGGCTTTAATATAATTATCAAATCCAACGAATTCTGCATCCACTACAGTCTGGAATTTACAAAAAGATAATCCCAAGCCCATAACAAATGGTGCAATAAACGCAATTACAAATGCTACAAATGTTGGCAAAACGAAAAGGAGAAAATATTTCTTATAGTTCTTTTGCACGTGAATCCTCTCCTTAATAATTTTTTAAAAAAGGGTGGGTCAGTTTTTATCCCTTACCCACCCTTTGGTTTTTATATTACATTTAAAATGTGTTTTGTTTCTTATTCAGCAATTGCTGCTTTTTCAGTAGCCCAGCTATCCTTTGTATTAGATACTACAGTATCCCAATCCATATTTCCTGAGCAGTATGATAATAAGTCAGCACCGAAGTTATCCTTAAATGTCTGGCTTGGGAAGATTGTGAAGTCCCAAGTAACTACATCTGCACTACTATTCATCCATCTTACTACTTCTTTTGCAAGTGGGTCTGTAGGAGTTTCATCATCACCAAATGTGCTAAATGGTGTAATAAATCCTAATGTATTTGTACAGTGGTCTTTACCTTTTTCTGAATTAAATAACCATTCCATAAACTTAACTGTAGCTGCTTGATCTTCTGCAGAAGCATTTGAATTTACAGCCCAGAAGTTTTCAGTACCAACACAGATACCTTGGTTTTCTTCACCGTCAACACCTGTATAGATAGGTAAGAACTTAACATCATCAGCATTTACAACGTTACCTTCTACACCAGAAACCTGGCCCCATCCCCAGTTACCATTCTGAACCATAGCACATTTACCTAATGCAAATTCTGCCATAGAGTCTTCAACTTTCTTAGTTGCTAACATAGACTTTTCAGTAACTGAGCATTCAGTATATAAGTCAAAGATGTTCTTAAAGTTTTCAGCATAGCTGAAATCGATAGTTTCTAAATCTAAAACACCTTTTTCTTTTAATTCATAGTGAATTGGTAAGTTTGCTAAGTGAGTCTGCCATCTCCAGTCTTCACCAGCTGAGAATGAAGTAGAAGCGAATACACCTTCAATTCCTAATTCATCCTTCATAGCCTGCATATCTTCTGCAACAGCCTTCAATGCAGCGAAGTTGTTTACTTCATCCATAGAAGTATAAGAAGTTGTCTTATTTGCTGATGCGAAATATTTGTCCATGATAGCATTGTTATAAATGATACCATATCCTTCTACTACGTATGGAATACCATATACACCGGAACCTTCAGAAATTGCCATGCTCTTATCTGATAACCAGCTATATACGTCTGTACCAGAAAGGTCAGCACAGTAGTTCTTCCAAGAAGCATATCCAACTGGTCCATTGATAGTGAATAATGTTGGAGCATCTTTCTTAGCAATATCTGCTTTTAATGTTTGTTCATATGTACCTGAAGCTGCTGTCTTTAAATCAACTTTGATACCTGTTTCTGCTGTAAAGTCATCAATTACAGTCTGCCAAGCATCTGCGATTTCTGGTTTAAAGTTTAAGAAACGTACAGTACCTTTTGTAGCATCTGCAGTTGTATCAACTTTAGCACCGCCATTTCCACTTCCGCTGTCATCCTTGTCGCCACATCCAGTTAATGCTAACATACCCATAACACCAACTAAGGATGCTGATAATAATTTTTTCTTAATCATTTGATAATTCTCCTCTTTATTTTATTCATTCTTGTTTTCTAGTGACTCATTCATAAGCTTATGTCTCGTCAATTAAGACTGTATTTATATTAGCATATTCCACATCATTATGCAACACTTTTTTTTCGTCATTTATCACATTTGATAGATAACGTCGCAAAAAGACCTTATTTTTTATGTAATTTATACATACTAATATGTCTAAATTATGAACAAAAAATTCTTTTTTGAGCAAAATTATCATTTCTTAGGATAAAAGCAAAAAGCATTGCAAATCGTTTCATACCTGCAATGCTTTCTTAACCTTAAATGCTTGTCGTTTTATTTTGTTTTCTTACGAAGCAGTTTCTTCTGAGCTTGTATCTTCAGAGGAAGCTTCTTCTGAAGTTGTTTCTTCTGCTGGAACTTCTACTACGTGTTCTCCCATAATATCAAGAACCTTTTCTGAAATAATATATAATTTCAGATTATTACTATCCATATAAGATAACAATGCATCTACCGTACCAAATCCTAAGCTTTCATAATTTTCGTTTGTCCAGGTTGTCATATCTTCATCTGAAATACTGATATTGTTATCCATAGCAATACTTAACAGTAAGACATCCTGTTCTACATAATTTTTAGCCGTAGTTTCCATTTCTGCTTCAAATTGTTCCTGAGTATATCCATAAGATTCTAAATAGCTGTCCATGGTCATTCCATACATACTTAATGTCTGTTCAAACTGAGCAATTAAATCTTCTTTATATGCCTGTACTGCGTAAGCAGGTACTTCTTTAAATTCACATTTTTCGTATAATGCCTGCCATGCCTGGTTTGCAAGATAATTGTTTTTTATTTCTTCTTTTACCACTGCAGTATATTCCTCTACAGTCGAATATTCAGTATTTTCTGCTACAGAAGCATCATTCAGCTCATAAGATACTTCCTTATAAATACCTTTAATGGTAACTTCAAACTGAGCTTCTACTCCTGCCATATCAGGATTAACGCTGTAAGTTTCCGGGAAGGTTACATTAATCGTGGTAGTTTCCTTATTCTTAGCACCAATTAAAGAGCTTTCAAATCCAGGAATAAATGCGTTAGAACCAATTCCTAACATATAATCTGTTCCTGTACCACCTTCAAATTCAACTCCATCCACACTTCCAACATAGTCAATCAGGCAGAGGTCTCCATCTTCTACGGTATCTTTTTCCACTTCTTCATTGTGTGTCCAGCTATCCACATATGTTGACAATTGCTGTTCTACTTCGTCATCCGTTGGCTCATACTCTGTTACCTCTATCTGGGAATAATCCGGTAAAGTAAGGTATTCTGTTGGGTCGTAGGTTAAGTCTACACCACAAAACTGTCCCACGATTTGAGCTTCTTCGCTTACATTCCCTTCTGTTGTTGTCGTTCCCTTACTATCTTCTTTTCCGCAGGCAGTCGCCAGCATCATAGCCATAACCATAGTAACTGCCACTATTTTCTTTCTCATGTCTTTCTTTCCTTTCTACACAATCCCCTTAATTCTCAATCCTTCATGAGTAATTTTGGTTAATTTTGTTTTACCTTATCAGTTATATCACATCTTTTCTTTTTTGAAAAGCAATATTTGAAAATTCACAAATTCTACATACTTTCCCCAAAGTTAATAATTGAGATTTATAAAAATAAAAATTGCCAAATATGAGTAAAGTTTTACTTGACTTTTTCCCCTAATTAGATTATATTGTTACTGTTAGAGGTATTCACTAGAGGTATTTAGAATCACATGTTATCAGAGATTATATTCTTGATTCTTTAGTATAATCTGTGATAATATGTGATTTTTTTATTTTTAGAAATATCCATAAATTTTTATACGCCGTAAGGCAGAATGGAGGTTCATTATGAACGGTACAGTTAAATGGTTTAATGCTGAAAAAGGATACGGATTCATCACTCAAGAAGATGGTTCTGACGTATTCGTACATTTTTCTGCAATCCAGGCTGAAGGATTCAAGTCTTTAGAAGAAGGTCAAAAGGTTTCTTTTGATGTAACTGAAGGCGCTAGAGGAGCTCAAGCTGCTAACGTTGTTAAGCTTAGCTAATTATGACTCGTTCAAAGGTTCTTGTTCATGCAAGAACCTTTTTTCGTTTATTACAATGATTTTATAACCTATGAAATTTCAAACCATCTGTTTTGAGAAACGATAGAAAGGAGACTCCTATGAAAAAAGGGATTCGTTTGACTACATTTAAGGGAGAAACCTGCATTTTAATGGAATATGATAATTACCGTGGTTTATTGGCACCTTCCCTAGGCAGTAACTTTCTTAATTTAGAAGAAACCACCCATCATGTTCGTTTTTTTCATTTTAAAAAGGGTATGTCAAGGAAGTTTTTAAAGAAATGCAACATCATAATAGGGCTTCCTACCACATATCTTCCGAACCGTTTGAAGGATGGAATTTTAAAAACCTCTGACGGAATCTATCATTTTCCTATCAATGAAACATCCAGAAACAACTATCTTCACGGTTTTCTGCACACCCGTTGTCATAAAATTCTTTCTATAGAGGAAAAGGAAGACTGTGTTGTTGCGATAACCTATTATGAATACGATGAAAAAGATGCCTTTTTTACTTACTTTCCTCTGAAATTCCGGGTAGATTTTACCTTCACACTTTCCAAAGAGGGACTTCGATATGAAGTAAGCTTAAAAAATCTTTCTGAACATATGCTGCCTTTCGGTTTCGGTACTCATACCACACTCTCCTGCCCTTTTGGGAAAAGGCAAAAGAAAAAAGAAGGAAAATACTACCAGTTTTATTTACCAGTAAAACATCGTTATCCCTTAAATGAGAGATGTCTGCCAGATGGCTCTTATCATGAACTTTCGGAATATGAACAACAATATGTAAAAGGGACTGCAAAACCGGTAGGTCATGATATTAACGATGAACTTTACCGCCTTTTAGAAAATTCAGAGGATTGTTATAAATCTATCGTTACAGATACTAGAACAGGTTTATCCATCGTAAACGAAGTATCCAAGGAGTATGGATTTTATATTCTTTGGAACATCGGTGGAAAACAGAACTTCTTTTGTCCAGAGCCTCTTACCTGGCTTATTGATGCCCCTAACTTAAGTTTTCCGGAAGAAGAAACAGGATATCGCGAATTAAAACCTCAAGAATCCGCTACGGTATGGCAGAAATTCTACCTTAGTCAAGATTTACCATCCGAATCATAAATGATTACAGTTACGATACAAATTTATCTGCTATCTGCAAGCAAAAACATAATTTATACTATAAAAAAACGCATCCTTGGTTTTCATAATTCTATGAATCCCTCTAGATGCGTTTTCTTTTATTCACTCATTAATTCATCTATTACTTGTTTTACAGTGGTAATTTCTTTTATCTGGTCAATCTTTCCTCCACAGAAAATCAATGCTTCATCTAAATTACCTTTTACTGCATTAATCAATGCATCGCTGATGCAATATGGTGTTTGTGCCGGTTTACATGGTGTAACACAGGCACGGCAATGCTTGGTAGGAACTCTCTCACCACTCATCACCCGTTCCATAAATGTATTCTTAATGGCACGTCCCGGCATTCCCACGGGACTTTTTACAATCACAATGTCTTCTTTCTTGGCATTTACATATGCTTCTTTAAAACGAATATCTGCATCGCATTCCTTTGTTGCAACAAAACGGGATGCCACCTGGACTCCATCGGCTCCTAAAGAAAAACAATGCTTCACATCTTCTTTCGTAGCAATCCCCCCAGCGAGAATCACAGGAATGTGCTTTTGATATTTTTCCTCGTATTGCTTTACTGCATCCATAATTCCGATGATTTCGTTATCATACTCTAAATCTTCAATATGTTCCAGTTCATCATATTTAAATCCAAGATGCCCTCCTGCAAGTGGACCTTCAATCACCACTGCATCCGGAACTCTTTGTTCTTTTTTATCCCACATCTTCAAAATGACGTTGGCTGCTTTTATGGATGACACAATAGGGGCAATCTTTGTAGAAGAACCTTTTACCAAAGAAGGTAAATCCGTAGGCAGACCTGCACCGGAAATAATCAAATCTACTTTCGCTTCTACTGCTGCTTTTACATACTCTGCATAATTTCTGGTTGCCACCATGATATTAATTCCGACAATTCCACCCTTTGCAATTTCTTTTGCTTTCTTTATATGTTTTCCAATCGCTCGAAGATTCGCTCTTTCCGCATTTTCATCATAATCGTCTTCTAAATATCCAAGCTGTGCCGCAGAAATTACTCCGATTCCACCTTCTAAAGCTACGGCTCCTGCTAAATTACAAGCAGAAACACCAACTCCCATTCCACCTTGAATAATCGGAATTTTTGCGACCAAATCGCCAATAACCAAAGGTTTCATACAACTCCTCCTAGTCAAAAATTAAATTCTTCGACTTTCCTGAACTGGTTACTGTTCACACGTGAACAGTAACGAAATTGGTTTTTGCATGCAAATTCACTACGCGAAGCAAAAACCAATTCCTAAATCATGCTATTACGTAACCTAAACCGTTCTATTATGCAATCGCTACAGTAAGTTCTGCTTCTACAACCAATTTATCTTCTACATAAGCCTTCGCTTCACAAATCCCAATTGGTCCTTTTGCTTTTACAACTTCTACTTTTAATGTTAATACGTCACCAGGAACTACTTTTCCTCTAAATCTTGCCTTATTAATGCCACCAAAATATGCTGTCTTTCCGGCAAATTTTTCATCGGATAGCACACAGACACAACCTACCTGCGCCAAAGCTTCAATGATTAATACTCCTGGCATAACCGGTTCATTTGGAAAATGTCCTGCAAAATATGGTTCATTATAAGATACGCATTTTCTACCTACTGCGCTCTTTCCAACCTCAAGTTCCTCAATACGGTCAATTAATAAAAACGGAGAACGATGAGGAATTCTATCCATAATTTCCTTAATATTTAACATATTTTATTCCTCCGTATATTTTTTAATTAACAGGCTGGCATTATGACCACCAAAGCCAAGGGAATTGCTTAATGCGTAATTTACTTCCTTCTCTACTGCTTCTTTCGTATAGTTCAAATCGCATTCTTCATCTGGAACCTGATATCCTACAGTAGCATGGATAAAGTTTTCCATTACTGATTTTACACAAACTACAAATTCAATCGCTCCGGCTGCACCTAAAGCATGTCCAATCATAGACTTAGTAGAATTTACGTTTAATTTATAAGCATGTTCTCCAAAGCTCTTTTTAATTGCCATGGTTTCAAACAAGTCATTGTGATGTGTACTGGTTCCATGAGCATTGATATAATCTACATCTTCCGGCTTAATTCCAGCTTCATTGATTGCGAAAGTCATAGCTCTTGCTGCACCATTTCCGTCTGGAGCAGGAGAAGTAATGTGGTATGCATCACAAGTAGCACCGTAACCTACTACTTCTGCTAAAATCTTTGCGCCTCTGGCTTTTGCGTGTTCTAATTCTTCTAAAATAACCACACCGGCACCTTCACCCATAACGAATCCGTTTCTTTCTTTATCAAAAGGAATGGATGCTCTGCTTGGGTCTTCTGAAGTGGAAAGTGCAGTTAGTGCTGCGAATCCTGCTACGCCAAGTTCTGTAATCGCTGCTTCTGCTCCACCTGCTGCCATAATGTCTGCTTCATTGCATTGAATCGAACGGTATGCTTCACCGATAGAATGAGCACCGGAAGCACAGGCAGTTACTACGTTGATATTTTTACCTTGTAAGCCAAACTGAATGGCAACATTACCTGCAGCCATGTTAGAAATCATGGTTGGCACCATCATTGGAGATACTCTGTTTGGTCCTTTTTCCATTAACTTCTGATGGTCTTTTTCCATAACTCCTAATGCACCAATACCGGAACCGATGGAAGCACCAAAACGAGTCATATCTTCTTTTTCTAAATCCAAACCGGATTGTTCAATTGCCTGCTTGGTAGCTGCTACTGCATATTGACAAAATTCTGCCATTCTCTTTGCAGTCTTTACATCCATATATTCCTTAGGATCAAAGTCATTTACGGTTGCTGCTACTTTTGCCTTAAAATCAGTGGTGTCAAATTTATCAATTAACTTAATTCCACAAGTTCCTTTTTTAACATTCTCCCAAAAAGTATCTACTGTGGTACCAATCGCTGTTACTGCTCCTAAACCTGTTACTACTACTCTTCTCATTAAATCATACCTCCATTTACGTTAATAACCTGACCTGTAATATATCCTGCATGGTCTGATGCCAAAAAGGCAGCACATTCTGCAATATCTTTGGTTTCGCCCATCTTTTTCAATGGAATTGTTGATAAAATCTGTTCTTTTACAGTGTCAGACAATACATCTGTCATTTCTGTTTTGATAAATCCAGGGGCAATGGCATTTACCGTAACATTACGGGCTGCAATTTCTTTTGCTAAGGACTTGGTCATACCGATGATTCCCGCCTTAGAGGCTGCATAATTCACCTGTCCTGCATTTCCCTGAACTCCTACTACCGAGGACATATTAATGATTCTTCCGCTTCTTTGTTTCATCATAATCTTAGAAGCGTGTTTCATTCCATTAAAGGTACCTTTTAAATTTACATCAATTACCTTATCGAAATCTTCTTCCTTCATGCCCATAAGTAAGGTATCTTTTGTAATTCCGGCATTGTTTACCAGAATGTCAAGACGTCCAAAAGCATTTACTGCTTCATCCATTAATTCTTTCGCTTCTTCAAAATCTGCTACATTTTTCTGAATCGCAATGGCTTCTCCTCCGGCAGCTTTAATTTCTGCTACCACTTCTTCTGCCTTTTCTTTTGAACCGTTATAATTAATTACAACCTTTGCTCCGTATTTTGCAAAAGTTCTTGCTATTTCTGCACCAATTCCACGGCTTGCACCTGTGATTACTGCTACCTTATCTTTTAACATTTTAATCCTCCATTAATTATTTGCGATTTCCTTTAACTTTTCCAAATCTTCTACCTTTTCAATGTTAATAACAGTCACACTTCTGTCTACCTTCTTAATGAAGCCTGCAATGGTCTTAGAAGGTCCGATTTCTACGAAAGTATCTACACCGTCTGCAATCATCTTTTCAATGGTTTGCTGCATCTTTACAGAAGAATAAACCTGAATTCCTAACAAATCTTTTATCTGTTCTTTTTGGGTTACATAATCTGCAGTAGCATTGGCAATATATGGAACCTTGATTTCTTCTAATTCCACGTCCTTTAATACTTCCAGAAGCTTTTCTCCTGCTGGCTTTAACAATGGAGAATGGAATGGACCACTAACCTTAAGTGGTACTACTCTCTTCGCGCCTGCTGCAGAAAGTGCTTCTCCTGCTTTTTGAACTGCTCCTGTTTCTCCGGTAATTACAATCTGCCCCGGACAATTATAATTTGCAATGGAAACTTCCCCATCGATTCCAGCCAATACTTCTTCGATTTTTTCTTTTTCCATGGCTAGTACTGCTGACATGGCTCCTTCTCCTGCCGGAACCGTTCCCTGCATTAATTTTCCTCTTTCTCTTACCACTCTGATGGCATCTTCTGCTGACATAGCACCAGAAGCAACCAAGGCTGCATATTCACCAAGACTTAATCCGGCACAAACATCCGGTTTTACTCCTGATTTTTCTACCTGCTTTAAAATCGCAACACAGGCAGTTACCAATGCCGGCTGAGTAAATTCTGTAATATGAATGTCTTCATTTTCTTCAAAACAAATATGTAATAAATCAAAATCCAACACTTCATTTGCTTTATCGAAAATTTCCTTACTATCTTCAAACGTATCGTAAAAATCCTTTGCCATTCCTACACATTGGGCACCTTGTCCCGGAAACATAAATGCTATTTTTCCCATCTTAATCCTCCATTCAATACATAACCCTTAATTATTCACAGATAATCTCGGATAAACTATTTCTATCATAACATATATTCTACTATAAAGTAAAACAAAATCTTTATATTCTCATCGACTTATTTTGATTATCAAACTAATTTTTTAAAAAGAAATATCCGGAGTATTTCATACGAAAGCTCCGGATATCTTTTATCTTAGGCTTCTACACCTTTCGCCTTTAAGTACTCTACTACATCGTTTACAGTATTGATGTTAGCCAAATCATCTGCAGGGATTTCAACATCAAATTCGTCTTCTAAAGCCATAACTAATTCGAATAAATCTAAAGAATCTGCTCCTAAATCATCCTTGAAAGAAGTGTTTAATTCTACTTCATCTGCATCTACGCTTAAACGTTCAGCGATAATTTCTTTTAATTTTTCTAACATAATTTAATCTCCTTTAAAATAATGAATCTGTTTGATACTCAAAATATACTATGTATTCCTGTTCCTGTCAAGGTAATTTTATTCTTTTTTATCTACGACGGATTTTCCCCGCCAACCACCTTGTAACCAACGGATATACACAACAATACCTCTTAGGCATTCATCCATAGCCATGGCAATCCAGACACCGATTAAGCCAAGACCAAAAACTTTGCCTAAAATAAAGCTAAATAACACAGATACGAACCACATGGAACCCATGCCCAGATAGGTTGGAAACTTGATATCACCTGCCGCACGCATACTTTGAATGATAACCAGATTTGCGGTACGACCAATTTCCAACACAATAGCTACTGCCATGATTTTATGTCCCAATTCCAAAATTTCTGCATTCTTTGTAAAGAAAGAAAAAGTAATGTCACTGATACAAAAGCTGACAGCGGCAATGGCTACGGAAATTACCATAGAAGAGCGAAGGGATTTCAATACTCTCTTATATGCCGCATCTTCTTTTTTGGCCCCAACCAGATGACCGGTGATAATCATAGTCGCCTGAGCCACTGATACAGAGTACAAATAGGAAAAATTCGAAATAACGGAAGCATATATTTTGGTATTGGCAGCCACCAGACCCATGGTATTTACAATGGACATAACTAAAATCTGTGAAATACTATAGGATATGCTCTCTCCTGCGGTAGGTATACCAATAGAAACCATTTTCTTTAAAGTTTCTTTTGGGAATGGTCTTAAATATTTTATGGATATCTCGCCTTCTATCTTCCTGTGGAAGAAAATAATCACAAGTATCAAGGCAAGTAAACGGCTTACTACACTGGAAATTGCTACACCTTTTACACCATAATTTAAAAACTTCAATGGTCCATACAGGAAGCAATAGTTTCCTATGATATTTACCACATTGATTGCCAAAGAAATATACATTCCAATCCGAGTCAATCCATTGCTTCGCAAAATCTGGGTGAACACACTGAATACTGCCTGCAGGAAGATAAATCCTCCCAATAATTTAAGGTAAATGGTGGCATCCGGAACCAATGTTTCATCTAACTGCATCAGCCCAAAAATCGGCTCACTGAAAATAAAAATAATCAAACTAATAAATACACTTAATATCAGATTTGCAAAAATTGCTACAGAATAAATCTCACTGATTTTTTTAATAAGTTTTGCACCTAAATACTGTGCAACTATTACCCCTGTAGCTCCTGCAATAATATTAAACATCAGGGTAAGCAGATTTAAAATCTGATTGGCATTTCCCACCGCAACCGGTGCAGAATCAGAATATTGGCTTAACATCAAGGTATCTACGTTACCAATTAAGATAGATAGAAAGGCTTCGATAAAAATCGGCCATCCTAATTTAAAAACCGAGGTTTTCTCGTTAATTTCCATGGTCTTTTTTTCTTCTTGTACCACTAATTCACCTTCTTTCTTCTCTTTTCTTTTTATTGCTGAATCATGCTATTACGTACCCTGACAGCAAGTGTCAGAGTACTGAGTGTACAGTAACCTTAATCCTCTATTTCATGAATAAAGATTCCACTTCTTAACTTTGGTTCAAACCATGTGGATTTTGGAGGCATTAATCTTCCTGCGTCTGCTACAGCAAACAACTCTCCTATGGAAGTTGGATACATAGAAAAGGCTAATTTCATATCACTTTCCGCTCTCTTCTCCAACTCCTTAAGTCCACGGATTCCTCCCACAAAGTCAATTCTTTTATCTGTTTTCGGGTCTTTGATTCCTAACACAGGCTCTAATAAATGATTCTGTAAAATAGCAACGTCAAGGCCATCTACAGGGTCATTGGAGGTAAGTTCTGGTTTTGCTGTTAATAAGTACCATTTTCCTTCCAGATACATTCCAAAAGTGCCTTTTTTCTCTGGGGAAAGGGCTGCTTCTTTTTCTTCCACAATAAAATCTTTTGAAATTACATTTAAAAATTCTTCTTTTGTATAACCGTTCAGGTCTTTTACCACACGGTTATAGTCCATAATCATAAGCTGCTCATCTGGGAACAATACAGACAAAAAGTAATTAAATTCTTCTGTACCATCATAGTTCTTATGTGCCTCTCTTCGTTTTAAGCCTACCTTTACCGCAGAAGCCGCTCTATGATGTCCGTCTGCAATGTAGATTTCAGAAATGCCGCTAAAGGCTGTCTGAATGTTTTTTACACTTTCCTTATCTGAAATCTTCCAAACCCTATGTCCAATACCATCTTCTGAAATAAAATCATATAATGGAGCTGTTTCCTGTGCTTTTGCCACTTCTTTATTAATTACTTCGTTGGAGCGGTAAGCAAGGAAAATAGGGCCTGTCTGAGCCTTCATGGTATCTACATGGCGGATACGGTCTACTTCCTTATCCGCTCTGGTATTTTCATGTTTCTTAATTACTTCATTCACATAATCATCAATGGATGCACAAGCAACCAGACCAGTCTGGCTTCTTCCATTCATAGTTAATTCGTAAATATAATATGCTTCTTCATTATCTTTTTCGTATACGCCTTTTCCCAGCATTTCTTCGTAAAGTTCTCTCGCTTTTGCGTAAACTTCATCTGCATAAGTATCCACACTGTCATCAAAGTTGGTTTCTGCCCTGTCGATTCTTAAGAAAGACAAAGGCTCTCCTGAAACTACTTCTTTTGCTTCTTTGCGGTTGTATACATCATATGGCAATGCTGCTACTTTATCTACGACTTCCTTATTCGGTCTTACACATAAAAATGGTTTTACTTTCGACATTCTTTTCTCCTTTGCAATTTCTCCAGGTAATTGCGAGACTATAATTTTTATGTGAAAGTGATACAAAATGAACAAAACAACGCAGGCACGCTTTCGCTGCGTTCGTCTCGTAGCGGTACTAAATTCGCGACAAGTCGCTCATTAAGTGCAGACGGACGAACAAGCACCTGCTTATGTATTTGTTTCTTTTGCATCACTTAATATACATTTTGGATAGTTTCGCATATATCTGTTGTTGATTTTCACCTCTTAGCGTACATTCGGGGTGGTTTTTCAATCATCTATCTAGTTCTGGTTAAATTTTTCTACATGGGACTGAATCAGAGCCTCATCATCAAAGTAATTAATCTTCATGGCGGCTCTTACTTCGTCTAATGTCTTGGCAGCTTCTGCTCTTGCTACCATGCTGCCTTGTTTTAACATTTCATATACGGCTGGAATGTTCTGCTCATATTCTTTTCTTCGAACACGAATCGGCTCTAAGAATTCCTCCAATACAGCATTTAAGAAACGTTTTACTTTAACATCTCCTAAACCGCCTCTTTGATAATGGTCTTTTAATTCCTGTAAATTCTTATATTCCGGTAAATAGCGTTCAAAATGCTCGTCTAATGCAAAGGCATCCAGATAGGTGAATACTGCATTTCCTTCAAGACTGCCCGGGTCTTCAATCTTAATGTGGTTCGGGTCTGTAAACATCGCCATAACCTTTTTCTTTACTTCTTCCTTGGTATCGGATAAGTAAATACAGTTTCCTAAGGATTTACTCATCTTTGCCTTTCCATCAGTTCCCGGAAGACGCATACATACCTGATTCTTTGGCAATAAAATCTCAGGTTCTACCAGGACTTCATCATATACAGAATTAAACTTACGCACAATTTCCTTGGTTTGTTCCAACATTGGTAACTGGTCTTCTCCTACCGGCACTGTAGTTGCCTTAAAGGCGGTAATATCTGCTGCCTGGCTGATTGGATAAGTGAAAAATCCTACCGGAATGCTGGTTTCAAAATTTCTAAGCTGAATTTCTGATTTTACAGTAGGATTTCGTTGCAATCTGGATACTGTAACTAAATTCATATAATAAAAGGACAATTCACAAAGTTCTGGTACCTGTGATTGAATAAACAATGTGGATTTTTCAGGGTCTAATCCACAAGCAAGGTAATCCAGAGCTACTTCAATGATATTTTGACGTATTTTTTCCGGGTTGTCCGCATTGTCTGTTAATGCCTGGGCATCCGCAATCATAATAAATATCTTCTCAAATTCTCCTGAATTTTGTAATTCTACTCTTCTCTTTAATGAACCCACATAATGTCCTAAATGTAGTCTTCCTGTCGGTCTGTCACCGGTTAATATTACTTTTCCCATCTCTTCCTCCATTACGAACGGTAATCTCCGTTTATTTTCACATAATCATAGGTTAAATCACAGCCCCATGCCTTAGCACAGGCTTCACCCTGATTTAAATCAATATCGATAAAGATTTCATCTTCACCTAATACTACCTTTGCCTCTTCTTCTGAAAAATCAACTCCGGCTCCATTTTCACAAACATGGATTCTTCCTTTGGCGGATGCAATGTCAACTGCCACTTTATCAATGTCAAATTCTGCTTCTGCGTACCCAATGGCACAAAGAATTCTTCCCCAGTTGGCATCTTCACCAAACATGGCACACTTAAGTAGCGGGGAACGAATGACACTTTTGGCTACAATAATTGCAGTATCTAAATCTGCAGCTCCTTTACAAGTGCATTCTAATAGTTTTGTAGCACCCTCTCCATCCTTTGCCAGCATCTTCGTCATATTCATAAGAACAAGGTATAATCCTTGTTTAAATACTTCGTAATCTTCGCCTTCTGCTTTGATTTCAGTGTTTCCGGAAAGACCGTTTGCCATAATACTTACCATGTCATTGGTAGAGGTGTCTCCGTCTACACTTAGGCAGTTATAAGTTACTTTTACTACATCACTTAATGCCTTCTTCAACATTTCGCTGGAAATGGCAACATCTGTAGTTACGAAATTCAGCGTAGTAGCCATGTTTGGGTGAATCATTCCGCTTCCCTTTGCCATTCCGCCGATGGTACAGGTCTTTCCATCTAATTCAAAGGTAACTGCAACTTCTTTTTTCACGGTATCCGTAGTCATAATGGCATTGGCAGCCTTATCATGTCCGTCTCTGCTTAGTCCTGCTGCCAGTTCTTTTACATGAGAGGCAATCGGTTCGATTGGAAGTCTTTGTCCAATGACTCCCGTAGAAGCTACAATGACTTCTTCCTTGGCAATGCCTAATTCTTCCGCAATCAGTTCACACATCTTATCCGCTTTTTCCTCACCGTCTGCATTGCAGGTGTTGGCGTTTTTACTGTTGACAATGACTGCTCTTGCCTTTCCTCCTGTCGCTTCTAAGTTCTTCTTTGTGACAAGAATTGGTGCACCTTTTACTTTATTCGTAGTATATACCGCTGCTGCCTCACATAAAGTTTCACTAAGCACAGCTGCTAAATCATTCTTGTTTTTATCTTTATTTAAGCCACAATTTAATCCATTTGCTAAAAATCCTTTGGCAGCACAAACTCCGCCTTCTACAAATGTGTATCCTTGCTCATTCATGTCTATCTTCCTTCCTTTAAAAAAGAGGCAAAGATATCGCTACCTTCACCTCTTTGTTTCTCTTTCGATTATTCTTCGTCCTCAGAATCCATAGCATTAAACTCTTCTTCATCTAACATTTCATCAAAAGCATCTGCTACGATTTCGAATTCTTCATCTTCTTCGATGTTTTCAAGGACTGGTTCTCCTTCTTCGTTTATGGTATAGCGGTAAAAGAATAATTCTCCTTCTTCATTTTCCAACTGATCCACTGGCATCAAAGCAATGTAATCTTTATCATTTGCCGGGAAAGTGGCAATAATCGCACATTCTAATTCTTCATCACCATCTAATAAAAGTGTAATTGTTCCATCAAATTCCATATTGTCGCTCATAAGTCCCTCCATATCTTTATTCTTTCTTCCTTACCACCTCGTTCCTGATGGTAAAAAAGCATAAAACTCTTCTTTTTTTCAACACTTTTTCATTGTACTACATGGCTCTTAAAAAAGCAACCTTTTCTACCCTGCAAAATACTCTAAACGAAACTTTTTACACATTCCATTTTCAAATACAACCTGCAAATTTTCTTTTTCGATTAGTGTTACCACTCCTTCTCCATATTTCTTATGTCTTACTTTATCTCCTACTTTCCAGTCTCTTCTTGGTGTGGTGAGTTCCTTTATAAATCTTGAACTTTTGGTTTCTTTCTCATATCGTTCTTCTGGGATATAGCAATGCAGTTCATCTTTTGCCCGGGTGACTGCAACATAAAATAGTCTTCTTTCTTCTTCGATTTCTTCCGGAGTCTGGGATTTCGAATGGGGACAGATTTCCTCATTGCAATCCATAATGAAAACTATCTGAAATTCCAGCCCTTTTGCCCTGTGCATTGTGGATAAAGTGACCTCAGAACCTCTTTTATCCACAATATGTTTGTGTTCTTCCTGTTCCGAACGTACTTTTTCAATATGCTCAAACCAGGCATCGATGCTTTCTGACTCCTTGGCACTCTCTAAGAGTTGGTCCAGTATTTCCAATAAATCTTCTTCCTTGATTTTTCGCTCTCTGGCATATTCTCTTAAATAGGCTTCGTAACCCACCACCTTTTTTATGTAATGCATGGCACTGCAGGCATCCATATTTTTTATGATATTTAAGTCTGTCATCATGTCCGTAAGATTCTTACCTACCCAGGCCTTTTCGCTGTTTCTTCCGATAATATCCTTAAGGTCTACCTGTTCCGAATCAAATAAGTCCCTGCTGATATATCTTTTGGGACGGTTTACAACGGAAAGCCAGTTTTTTCGTTCCCGGTTACCCTTAGCTATTTTAAAGTAAGAAATGATATCCCTGGCAATCCAATGTTCGTATAAATCACTAACATAATCCTGAACATAAAAAGGAATGTTATATTCCATCAGCTTTTCTACCAAAAATCTTGGCTGTTGGTTGGTACGGTATAACACCGCCATTTCTTCATAAGGAACACCCTTTTTCGCATATGCCATAATTTCCTTAATCATTTCTTTATTTTGCTCTCGAACATTTTTTACTTTATGGAAAAACACAGCCCCTTTTTCTGACCGGACGCCTTCCATTTGTTTTTCCATGCGAATGAGATTATGGGAAATCAGATTTTTACTATGCTCAATGATGGCGGAACCACTGCGGTAGTTCTCGTTTAATATCACCTTGTTGCAACCTTTAAAATCCTCTTCAAATGCAAGCATCAATTCCGGTTTCGACCCCCGGAATCCATAAATGGACTGGTCGTCATCCCCTACTACAAACAGATTCTTATGAGGTTCTGCCAGCATTTTTATGATGCGGTACTGGAGTGGATTAATATCCTGAAACTCATCAACCATAATGTATTCAAAACGATTCTGCCACATGGTTAAAATGTCTTTTCGTTCCAAAAACAGTTCATAACAATAAACCTGCATATCGTCAAAATCCAGTTTCCGGTTCTGGTACAAGTAATTTTGATAAGCTTCATAAACTTCGCAGAATTCTTCCCGGGTCATACAATCCGGCTCATATTCTTTTATGGGTATGTATTGGTTTTTAATGAGACCGATTTCTAAGAGAATGTCCTCCACCATCCGTTCTTCATCCTGTATTTCCAATTCCATTCTTCCAATACATTCCCGAATGAGCCTTCTTCGTTCCTCTTCTTTTATGATATCCGCCGCAGTATAGTGGTAAGCCCACCTTAGCACCTGAAAGAAAATGGCATGAAAAGTAGAGAAAGTCACCCCAAAGGTTTCTCCCTCTTGTTTAATAAACCGTTCTTCCATTTCTTTTGCTGCTGCTTTGGTAAAAGTAATCACCAGAATCTTGGAAGGCGAAACGCCTTTTTCCTTGATAAGATATGCAGTACGTCCGGTAATTACTGTAGTTTTTCCGGAACCCGGAGCGGCTGCAACAAGACAAGGGCCACCCAGATGGGTGACCGCTTTACTTTGTGAAATACTAAATTGATTCTTCATTAGGCATTCAATGCTTTCTCTAGCATGGATAATCCGGTTTCGATTCTCTTTAGGGATTCTTCTTTTCCGATAATCTCCATAATTTCGAATGCTCCACCAGGAGTTGACTGTTTTCCGCTGACTGCGGTACGGATTGGCCATAATCCGGTACCATTCTTGATTTCTTTCTTTGCAATGTAATCCATTAATAAGTCATGTAAACTCTGCACATCAAAGGCATCAAAATTCTTTAATAATTCATATTCTTCTTTTAGAATTTCATAGGCATTTTCTGTATTGGTCTTCATTTTCTTATGGGTATACATGACAACATCGTATTCCGGTAATTCTTCGAAGAAATCTACTAATTCCTTACAATCCGGAAGTACTTCGATTCTAGATTGTACTAATCCTGCTACTTTCTTTAAATCATAGTCCTTTGTAATGACTTCTTTTAAGTAAGGAAGTGCCATTTCATAGAATTTATCCGGGTCTAATTTCTTAATATATTCCCCATTCATCCATTTTAATTTGGTCATGTCAAAGACTGCCGGTGCCTTACCGATACGGTGGTAATCAAAGGCTTGTTCTAATTCCTTTAAGGTAAAAAATTCTTCTTCGCCATTTGGACTCCATCCAAGTAAAGCTACGAAATTTACAATGGCTTCCGGTAAAAATCCTTGTTCAATTAAGTCTTCGTAAGAAGCGTGTCCACTTCTTTTACTTAATTTTTTATGTTCTTCATTGGTAATGGTAGGGCAGTGAACATAAACCGGAACTTCCCATCCAAAGGCCTGATACAGACGGTTATACTTGGGAGAAGAAGAAAGATATTCATTTCCACGTACCACATGAGTAATTTCCATTAAGTGGTCGTCCACTACATTGGCAAAATTATAAGTTGGGTATCCATCGGACTTAATCAATACCATATCATCTAATTCGCTGTTATCTACAGAAATCTCTCCGTAAATTTCATCTGTAAAGGAAGTGGTTCCTTCTGTAGGATTGTTCTGGCGAATGACATAAGGAACTCCTGCTTTTAATTTTTCTTCCACTTCTTCTTTGGAAAGACTTAAACAGTGCTTGTCGTATTTGGTAATCTCTTTTCCTTCTACCACTTCACTCTTTAAAGAATCCAGACGTTCCTGGTCGCAAAAGCAGTAGTATGCTTCTCCTTTTTCTACCAATTCTTTAGCATATTTTAAGTAAATACCCTGTGCCTGTCTTTCACTTTGCACATAAGGTCCATATCCTTTATCCTTGTCTGGTCCTTCGTCATGAATCAGTCCTGTTCCTGCCATGGTACGATAAATAATATCCACCGCACCTTCCACATATCTTTCCTGGTCGGTATCTTCAATACGGATTAAAAAATCTCCGTCTTCGTGTTTTGCAATCAAATATGCGTACAATGCTGTTCTTAAGTTACCAACATGCATTCTTCCTGTTGGGCTAGGGGCAAATCTGGTTCTAATTTTGCTCATGGTATGACTCCTTTTATATTAAAGAATTTCCTGAATCCAACCTTGTGGTGCTTCGATTCTTCCCATCTGGATTCCGGTTAAAGTTTCATATAATTTCTTGGTAATTGGTCCCATTTCTTTTTCAGAGTCTTTAAAGACAATCTCTGTTCCATGGTCTACTACCTTACCTACCGGTGAAATAACTGCTGCTGTTCCACAAAGACCGCATTCTGCGAAATCTTTTAATTCGTCTTTTCTTACTTTACGTTGTTCTACTTCTAATCCTAAGTATTCCTTAGCAACAACCATTAAGGAACGACGGGTAATAGAAGGTAAAATGGTATCAGATTCTGGAGTTACTACCTTACCATCCTTAGTTACGAAAAGGAAGTTCGCTCCGCCTGTTTCTTCTACATAAGTTCTGGTTGCAGAATCTAAATACATATTTTCATCAAAACCTAAGTTATGAGCTTCTACAATGTTCGATAAACTCATGGCATAGTTAAGACCTGCCTTAATATGACCGGTTCCATGTGGGGCTGCTCTATCCATATCAGAAATACGGATGGTTAAAGATTTTACTCCACCTTTAAAGTATGGTCCTACTGGTGTAGTAAAGATTCTAAACTGATAATCCTGTGCTGGTTTTACGCCAATTACAGGGCTGCTTCCGAACATATATGGGCGTACATATAAAGTCGCACCGGAACCATATGGTGGCACATAAGCTGCATTCGCCTTAATGGTTTCTTTTACTGCTTCTACAAATTTATCTTCTGGAAATACCGGCATTTCAAGTTTACGACAAGAATCTGCCATACGGGACGCATTTAAGTCCGGGCGGAACGTTACAATACGGCCATCTTCTGTGGTATATGCCTTTAAACCTTCAAAACAAGTCTGTGCATATTGAAGAACGCCTGCACATTCACTGATAACTACTTTATCGTCTTCTGTAAGAACACCTTCATCCCATGCACCATCTTTATAATTTGCTACAAATCTCTTATCTGTTTTGCAGTATCCAAAACCGAGGTTTGCCCAATCAATATTTTTCTTTTCCATATTATCTGCCATCCCTTCATAGAATCGTTTTTCTTTCCATCTTACCTCGTTCGCTAAAAAATGTCAATGTGGGAATTGAAAAAGCAGCGGTGAGGAATAAACTTTTTTATTTCACCGTTTCAAAATTGCATTTATTATTTTTTAGCTATTATCCACATTTCTAAAAAAATTTTGATTGTTATCCACATTCCACAGGTCTAGTTCACCAATTTTTTGAAATTTGTG
>JAFQCI010000003.1 GCA_017416505.1 Lachnospiraceae bacterium | reverse complement strand
TTTATACCGTACATTTGTACCTTGTATATTTTACGTGCTGAAGGAAAGCTTGGTTTTCGCATAAATTTCTCAGCACAACCTTATATATACAGTTATCAATGTTCGCATATATACAAATTATAACAATAAATATAAGCTATTACAACAATTGATTTTGTGGTCTTAACCCATCATCTAAAGCTAATGGGATTGCGACCACAGTATTTCAATCTATTGCATTGGAGGAAACTGCGATTTCCCACATCTTAAATGCAGAAGGTGAAAAAATTCAGAAAGTTCTTACCTTGCATAACTGTGATAGTAAAGATATTCTTGAAGTCAACAAATCCGTTCAAGATACCATTGATAAAATCACAGACCTTGAAACCATACTAAAGGCAAAACTGGACTTAATTGTACCGATTCTTGATGAATGTGATAAAAAGCCTCCAAAGCCAGAATGCTGATTATTAAGCCAACCTGATTCACGCTTTTAAGCTGAATTAAGCACCAAGTATCAGGAAATAAAAATAGAGCTGATGCATTAAGTAAATTTTTTCAAGATATAGCCTGTTTTCACTACACCAGTTCTATATCCTATACTATTTTCCTAATGTGTCAGCCCTAATTTTACTTTTATGTAGTAATTATTTTTTCTTATTCAAACTTATTTTGACATTTCTAAGGAAACATGTCCTCGTATCCGTTTACCTATCACCTTCCCACACATCATATATACTTTTCATAATCTTATCTTCATTATCATCCACAAACTGATAAATCTTCATGGTGTTTTCAGCACATTTCACATCATTTTCTCCCAAAAACCAGGCTACAAATAACAGTTCTATGGATTTCATAACATTGGGTACTACTTCTATTTCCTCTTTTTTCAGACTTATCTTATTTTGATATCCTGTAAAAACATTCTTTAATATTTCAAACCAAGTAGTTTGGGTAACATCCAGTTTTTCCTCTTCCGATAACACTCCTAGCATAAAATAGCACAAATCAAATATTCGAATATTTCTTTGACTTAAGTCAAAATCTATATAACCAGTGAATTTCCCATTATCAAACAAGAAATTACCAAAATGAATATCCCGATGAATCAACTGTACCGGTAACTTTTCATACAATGCCTCTAACTGTGACACATTTTCATTAAATTTATCCTCAGAAATAAACTTCCAGCCACTGTCCTTTAGTGAAGTTCGAATCCAGCCTTTCATTTCTTCCAACAAACTATTATCCCAGAATTCATCCTGAGTTTCACATTCTTTAAATGCAAGATGAAGATTGGCAATGATTTCTCCCATTTTCATCGCCAGTTCCGGTTGTTCCTTCATACTGACAATATTACTGCCTTGTAATTTTTCCGATAAAATATAATAGTTTTCTCCATTTTTCGCAAAGGTTATATTTTCAGCCGTAGGCACTATTTTCCCCACCGGGATCCCTAAAGAATCTAATATGGTAATGATTTTTATATTTCTTTCCAGAAGATTAAGGTCTTTGTATACTTTTAAAATATAGGCTTCCCCCACCTGCCAGGCTGTGTCATATATCTGAGTCACTATTTGATTTTTCAGATTCCAATGATTTAGAATGTTGTTCACTCTATCCTCCATAGTTTGATACCTCTTTCTTTGATTTATAATAATTCTTCTGATACTGGATTCCGACAAATGATACATAATCCCGAGTTTTTTATTGTTTACACCTTCCAAGGATTTTCTAAAAATATGTTCATCCCTTTTTTGCAATTCCATCTCATATTCCGTTGGAGACTGTTTTTCTATCTTGTCCTTAATCGGAATATAAATGTATTCCCCCTGAACATATTGTTGTATGGTTTCTATCAATTCTGCCGGTAATATGTTGTTTGCATTTTTATATTTCAAATCATTCTTTCCCTTCCGTTTATATTATTATAACACTGAAAAAGAAAAAGAACTGTTTATGTTTCATTCAGAATCAAACACAAACAGTCCTTTACTCGATGCAATTGCTGCCAGATTTATGACTACACCAAGAAGTTTCTTCGCATATATTCCCCTATTTTAGTTTCTTTCTAATTTTACTACTCTTTTCTTATGAAATACTTTACAAATACATATATGGACTTTCTGCTATCTTCACACAATCCGCCAGTCCCAGACCTGTCTTCTGCTGTATTTGCTTTATCGCCTCATTTTTTCTATTTTCATCCAACAACCCAAATATAACCTTTCTATCCGCAATACTTATCTTGCAAACGGCTGAAATCAGTTCCAGGTATCCCTTTTCCTTTCGTCTTTCCATAGCAGCCCCGTTAATATTTTTGCGGTATGTATCAAGATTAGCAAGAAATCCATCATACATTGCGGCTTGATTTCTAACAATTTCGCATTCTCCCTGGTAATTTACCTGTGCTTTCACCGTAAATTCTACTTCGGAATTTGTCAATTTCAATATGGCAATTACACCATCTTCCATGATTCGATATTGAAATTCCTCCAATAAAAAACTTTTTCTGCGGTAATCATATATCACATTTAGTTTACTATTTTCATAAGCCACTTTAACAATGTAAAATGTATTACTAAAATAATGAATCAAAAAAAGTTCATTTTCTTTTCCAATTGCTACAAGAATAGCACTTCCACACTGAAATGACGTTGTTTGCTGAGATAAACACTGTTCCAAATCTTCCTCAGATAATCTGGTACTTTTCTTATATGTATCAGAAGCTGGCACTGTGGTTGTAGAAGTCTCCTGTATATCTTGCATTTGAACTTGGTTCATCGCTTCTTTCTTATTTCCAAATAAATTTTTAATATAGTTTAACATTATTTTTCTCCAAAAATCACATCAATACAAACCTCTATCATCCTATAGTATAAGAACAGTATTAGTTATTGTCAAATTTTTATTTGTATTTTACTAACTACAACCAATTGATTCGTTTTTCAAATACTACTTTATTATCTCCTTTTTCTATTTTTCCTATTTCATAGCAATCATAGAATTGTTGGATATGTTTCATGACCATATCCTTATTCTTTTGAGGCACAACTAAATTAAAACCGACTCCACAATTAAACGTCCTTAGCATCTCTTCATCACTAATATTTCCGCTATTACGGATATACTTAAAAATGTTTAATACCCGCATTTTGGACAAATCAATTTTCGCACTTAATCCATCCGGAACTACTCTACATAGATTTCCTTCTATTCCTCCTCCAGTAATATGAGCCATTCCATGTATGATATCTTTTTCGAACAATCCCTTTATTGCTTTATAATATGGTGTATGTGGCTTCATAATTTGCTCGATAAAGGTTAATCCATCTATTTTATCCAACTTAATCTGTGGCATTTTATCCATCAATAAACGTACTAAGGAGTATCCGTTTGTATGTAAACCATTGGATGCAATTGCCAAAACAACATCACCTTCTTCGATTGCAGAACCATCAATTACCTTTGATTTTTCTACGATTCCGGCAATACTTGAGGTTAAAACATAAACTCCCGATTCTACCACCAACGGTTGTATGGAAGTTTCTCCACCTACCAAGGAACATTCATTAAACTTGCAAGCATCCGATACCCCTTTTACTAGTGTTTTAATAGTGTCCTTTTCCGCATTGCCACATACAATGGTATCCAAAACAGCTAAAGGCTTTGCTCCCATCACTACTATATCATTTACTAAGTGATTTATCATATCATGGCAAATCGATTCGGTATATCCATATTCCATAGCAAGTTTTTGCTTAGAACCCGGTTCCTCCGATTTCAATACCAAAACAGGATTTTTTATGTCAGGAAAATGAATGTCATACAAAGATGCAAATGGTCCTAAACCATTCAAAACACGCTTATCCCCTGTTTCTAAATGCTTTGACATTTCCTTTTTTATTGTGTCAGTATATGCTATATCAATCCCTGCTTTGCTATAGGATAAACCTTCCACATCTTTTTCGCTGCCAGATAAAATTTCATCTACTGATACACCTAAAGCTATCGCTAAATCTTTCAGTATTTCTATATTCGGATATGTGGTTCCATTCTCCCACTTAGATACAGCCTGAAACGAAATATTTAGTTCATCTGCAAGTTGTTGTTGAGTTAAACCAAGGGCTTTGCGTTTGTCCATTATAAAATTACCCATTTTAATACTATTAAGCATATAAAATACCTCCGTTTTTATTTTATAATAACTTACGCATAAACCCTTCAACAATAACCACATGGGAGAGTTTCTAAGACTAATTCAACCCTTGGTTGAGTTACCTTATATCTCTATGAAACTATTTCCTTTGCATCCCTTGGTAAATCACGAACAATGTTCAAAAAATCTATACAGGCATTTTCGTCTTCAGAATTATAGGTATATCCTAATTCTTCTGCCACATTCTTTGCTATCTTTGAAAATAGGTCTGTCATTTTAAATACTGCCCGCCAGCAATCTTTTGTATTTCCTGACGCATAGGTAGATAAATACTCATCATATTCTTCTTGTTCTAACCACTTATACATATATTTTGCAGATTTTCCCACACTAACAGAAAAATCTGTCTTTATACCTATTTTCCATGATAAGACTTTCTCCAATTGCTTACGCACGCAAAAGTTTATCATATCCTGCACATACAAAATTTCTTCTCTCCACAAACCCTTTGCCACATTGTTAAGGCACCACCAAAACTCTGTACATGTACATACAAACTGCTCTGTAGTTGGTCTTTTTACATGGTAATCTTCATCAGTAGCTTCTGGTATATCCGGCAAAATATTATCTTTATCTAACAATATTTTACATAGCTTGTCATCCCTTATATGTTCCTTTGCATGTTCTATAGATTCAACATGCAAATCTATCCTGTTTCCATCCTTAAATTGCACCAACCATCCATAAAAATTCGCCTTATCACTTGGATAATCAGGGTGTTCATCCGGATATTGCATAAACCAAATCTCACCAAATTTATTTATCCAGTCTTTTTCCTCAATAAATGGCTTTGTATCCGTTACAACATACACTACATCATAATCTTGAAAAATATCTTTTTCCACATTCTGATTCGTTCTTGAACCATTCATATACACAGCCCTGATACGTTCATCTTCTTCTGCGATTTGCAACATCATATGGTACATTTCTTTCTCTGTTCTCATCATTACACCTCCAAAACTGCATCAAATGCTAAATTCATAGCATATGCAAAATGTTCATTTCCCCAATTCCGCTCAACATGTTCTTCAATATTTGCCAATGAGTCTGCGGTAAATAATAGCTGACCAAATATAACACCTCTCATTTTTGCACACGCTGCCAAAGATGCACACTCCATCTCTACCACAGAATATCCTTCCTCTTTTCGATATAAAACCATTTCTTTTGTTTCTCGGTAAAAACCATCCGTTGTCCATGTTTTGCACTTTCGATAGGTCTTTCCATTTTTCATCAATGCTTTTTCGATTGCCCAAACTGCTCTTTCATCAATTTCAACTTCCCTTGCAGGTGGCAGATAATGATACGAAGTGCCTTCCTGTCTAAGAGCCTTTGTTGGTATAAAATCGTCTTATACACATAAAACGTTTTCGTCACACTCTCAAACTGTCCAATTATCTCACACTTATTTTTTAATACATATTCTTCGATTTCGGCTTCCATAAAAAGCATCACTGCTTTTTTCGTAAACTTGCAATCCCATCCATGTTCTGGCATTAATATTGCCTGCGCTTCTGAATCAAATTCTAATATTGGTATTTCATTTTTTATTAATGCCATAAAAACCTCCACTCTGTTTTAATTATATTTGAATCTTGATTTATCGCAAATTTCCTCAATTGAATCTACCGTATGACCGCATTCTCTACAATATACTATGTGCAATCTTGTAGCTTGAGTAACTTTCTTTAGTTTGACCCTTCATATTCATTATTCATTGTAAATAGTATCATTTTCTATCTCTCCTATCAGTCCAATTCTGCTCTACTGAATAAGTCTAAAATTAAAGCCTTATCCTCGCAGGTTTTCTTGAACCGAAGAATAAAATCCGACAAGGCTTCTTTATCATTTGAATAAGTACAAAACATACCCGCCTCTGAGTCAAAATCGATTTTTTCTTGTAAATCTAAACACTTTTCCTCCAAAAATACTTGTGCTAAACTTTCCCAGTCATAACCATTTCCCACAAAGCCTTCATCTTCGCGAGTATCAAAAATATCTTGCAAATACTCTCCTACATTTAAGCAAACCGATGCACCAGTGTCGTATTCTACCCAAAAGAAAGGTGCTATTTCCTTTTCAAATTGTTCTGTCATTGTTATTCTCCTTTCAAATTTAAAATTACTCGTATAGTTCTGTCACCAATTATAAATAATATTCATTTAAACCTTCTAAGAATTCTACACAATTCAATCAATAATTAATTTTCGGCCAAATACAAAGTGTTTCCAACCCTTCTAATCTTTCAATACCTTCCATATTTTCCAAGCGAACCTGACCCAACTCAAGAACTCTCAAATTAGGTAATTCCCTCATAAATCCCAGTCTATGTATTTCCGTTTCACAATCCATAAAACGAATTGTTTCCAAACCTACAAGATAGGCAAAATCTTCCGGAATTAATATCCCCATATCGCAAGTTTCCTCATCCTCAACAAGTCCTAAAAAATCTTCGGATTCTGCATAATACCGCTTAACACTTGCATGGAACTTGTCCATTTCAGTTTTGCTTGCTAATTCGTAAAGAGGCTTTTCTTCCTCCATTTCCTTCAGAATTTCCCTTCTTAAGGTCAATACCTTACGACCATATCCCCAATCAACGATTTGGATAAAATCATTCAGTGACGCATATCTGCCCGGATTACAAACACAACACTTCCACTCATCTCCCACATCTTCAAAATAAAACCCCTTTGGCAAATCACCTTTCCCAAACGCAAGCTCATAATCATGTGTTGTGCCAACATAAAGGTATTTGATAGCACTTAACACATTCTTTGTTATAGGTTCATCCTCCCCAAGTTCCAAATAATCTCTTATACATTTTTCAAACCATTTCGATTTAAAATAAACATTGTTGTTCACTATTTTTCCTCCTAGCTAAATATTTCAAAGCATCCTCTCAATATTACTGAAAGTTTGTGTTGCCTACAAATCTATGAATTGTAATGATACAATACTTCTTTACCAAGTTCTTCAGCATACACAATTTCTTTTTTTACTGATTCACCAATATAACCATCAATATTTACAACATATATGCCGTCACTTAGGTCTATTTTTCTGTAATGTGCAACTGCAAGTCGCAAAAATTCTTCCTCAGTTGGAACAACATTTTCTCCACAGTAAACACATTGCAATATATTATATCCTTTATTAATTTCTAGGTCATAAGCAATTTTTTTCATTTCTTTTTCAAATCGCATACTTCCACAGATTGTATAAGTTTTCATCTGATTCCTCCTCAAATTTAGATTTGTACGAAACTTGATAACCGAATAAATGTTTGACAGAATGGCGGGAACGTGGTATTCTAGTTATAGAAAAGAGTGCTACCGATAGACGGTTAGCCCTAAGATAGTTTGGTTATTAAAAATAACCGCCAAGTTTCTCAGGACCGGCGGTTATTTTTGTGTTTTACTATTTCGACCAAGCGAATAGCCAAGGCTGAAGAAAGTAGCACATAGGCTAATCACAGCAATCAAGCTTTCGATGATTAACATAAGCAATTCCTCCTTTGCAAAGATTTCTGCAAGCAGATTTCTATGTAATCGGAGGTCACAGTCCTCCGTAGAAGGACTAACCGCCTACCGTTATGGTAGCACCTGAGTATATTATAGCGAATGTTTGTTCGAAAATCAAGTGATTTTGTGGATTTGCTCCGGGTTTGCAGGGATGATGATGAAAATATTTGATCAAATTTTTGAAGAAAGAATAGCAATACCCTGCAAGGCGTAAAAATCTTGTAGGGTATTTTTTTGTTTGATATATGTAAGACTGCTTGATAAGATTATAATTTTCAAACGTCTATAACTTTTCAATATACGGAATCAAATAATTATTTATAAGTTCCATTCTCGGCTTTGGATTATATACCAACGAACAAGTCATACAAATAACTACCCCAATCTCCGGTATAATCGCCACTAATGAACCACCTACTCCATTCATGCAATAAGAATCATACTTTCCCGTACTATATTCTTTTCGTATAATCTTAATCATTCTGTTCTTCTTGTAAATCCACCACAAGTATCCGTAACTATCCTCACGTTCAGTAAGCATCTCATTAATATATTGCTCTGAAAGGATTCTCTTGCCATTATACAGACCTTTATTTAAGACCATCACACCAATCTTTGCAAAATCATCTGTGGTAAGAGACAAACCCCATCCTGTAGTATAGTATCCGCTTGGGTCTTTTACCCAGCCTCGATTATCCCTTGCCTTGTAAAACTCTTCCTGGGATGCCCTGTCATAAACATTTGCATCAGGTACCTCTTTCATTCCTAGTGGCTCAAAAAGATACTTTGTAGCAAACTCTTTCAAACTCATATCCGTAGCTTTTGCTAAAACATTCGATAACACTTGAATTCCAAGGGTTGAGTAGTGGAATCTCTCTCCAATCTGTTCCTTTCCTCCAACCTGCTCTAGTACCTTACCGCCCCAATCTTCGCTGGTACAAACCTTAGTCCAAGGTTCACTTTTATACTTATATGGAACAGTCATTGTAAGAAAGTTTTCGATGGTTACATCCTTTAACTGCTCTTGATTCCTTTTTATTTTATATTCAGGGAAAAAGTCTAATACCTTTTGATGAACACCCTCTAAATACCCTTTATCAATGGCAATTCCCACAAGTATTCCCACAATGCTTTTCACTATTGAAAATGTATGTACGGATTCATTCTTAGTTGCACCTTGAAAATACTCTTCTATAACCTTTTCACCATTTTTATATGCAATAATACCAAGTGTATTCGCATATTCCTTGCCTACAACTTCTCTTATTTTTTCCATCCTTTTATACCTCGTATATTCTTAATATTGGGACGTCCATATATAAGTCTAATTTAATTAGAAATTTATTTCAATAGTTTTTTATAAAAAAAAGATACCCAAATTAACAGATATCTTTTTCAACAGCAGATAATTCCAATCCATCTAAATTATATGATTAACCATTCCATATATTAAATGACACATTGTAAAAACCGAAATAGGAATAACTGCAATCATATTCCTTCTATCAATAGCAAAAAACAAAAAAGCCAAACAAGGCGGTATCGTTAATCCAAGAATAACGATTGTATTTGTTATTCCACAATAATAGACTATCCAACTCACAAAATATATTACACAGAAACAAACCGTAGCAATAATAGTATAACCAGTGTCAGCCTACTTGATATTCCACTAATTATTCCCTTATTGTTTTTATTCAGTTTTGTTTTCTTCCTCTAATAACTTTATTAATGCAGAAGGTTCACACACCTTAGCAGAAGATTTCGCATAGTCCTTCACATTTCTGGTTACTATACAATCCATTTCTGAACGAATTGCTGTTTCTACCATAATAGCATCTTCATAATCACCAACTTCAGAAGATATTGCTTTTCGGCAGTCTAAAGAAGTAGTATCCAACAAATGAAACAAAGTAAAAAGTTTGCTCAAAATCTTTCGTGTTTCCGCATCGCTATGTGTTAAACGATGTGTCAGATAATATATATCTGTAACTGACTTTGCAGTAATATAACCCTCAAATTGCTTATTTGCCGAATATATAAAAAGCTTTTGTGCTGCTTCTGCAAACGGAACACGAGACTGTAATGCATCGATGATAACACAGGTATCAACTAAAACTCTCATATTGTATTCAACCTTTCTTCCCGTGTTTCTTCTAGAGTCATATCATTTGAAAGAACACCAAATAATGACTTAGCAACATCAACTCTGTCCTGATATGGGTTAGACAATTTTGCAACAACTTTTCCGTTACGAGTAATATAAATATCCTCTGTTTCTGCAAGTGTAAGATATTTGCCAAGATTAATTTTTAATTCAGTTGCGGTAATAGACATATCATCATCCTCTTTCTTGAAGAACAACTATTTATCATCTTAAAAAGAGAATCTCTCTTTTCAATTATATTATACACAAATCGAACGATTTTATCAACAAAATCGTTCGATTTTTACAAGTTTTAATATTTACCAAACTTCGAGACTATCCTCTGCATCAATTCACATTTGCATAGTTCCATCCAGATATAATATAGGACACCCATGAAAATTTTAGTGTTTTCAAGGTTTTCCCGAAATTTTTATAACAAGACATAACAGATAATAAATCCCTAAAAATACCTCAAGTAAGAATTCAATATTAATGCTACCATTATAACTCCGTAGCCACACTTTGGAAAGTTTGATTTATATAATATTTCATCTAAATATTTCGGTGTTTTGGGAATTAAAAAAGATACTGGCACAATGTCCAGTATCCATGTAACATTTCGACAAATTGGAACTTAATGTGTCAATTTATATATATTCTGTCCGAATTCATACCAAATTTGATTCCACTCATCAAAAATAGAAGCAATAAAAAGGATAAAAAGAATAATCCCAATAACCTCTACTATTTTCTTCTTAGTTTCTTCCTTTTTCTGCTGTTCGATAGCCATCAATTCATTTAACTTGGCTAATTCCTGAGCAATCACTTCTAATGTATCTGTCTTAGTCTCTTGTTCTATATCGTTTCCAATCAACTCATTTACTGACACACTAAAAACTTCGGCTATATCCATAAGCATTTGTGCATCTGGTACAGACAAGCCTTTTTCCCACTTTGATACAGTTTGACGAACTACATTCAAGCGTACAGCCAACTGTTCTTGTGAATAACCTTTATTTTTTCTTAGAATTTTCAAATTTTCATTTAACATCACATCTTCCTCCTGTTCTGATGATTACATTTTTACATAAATGACATCATCTAAACAAGCAATGCAAATTAACATTACGTCAACAACTCTACAAATTGAGCAAACGACTAAAATACAAAAGGAAATTCAAACTTCTCGCCTACAGAGAATGGCATTTCACCTATTGTTTCAATAACTTCAAAAGTTGCTCCATCCCATCCGTTGTTCTTGATAATTCCACTTATGCTACCGTCATTCGATGTAAAAGCAAGTTCTCCATTACCATTATCAATAAAGCTTCCTTCTATTTCACCCTGTCTGTAGATAGAAATAACTGCCTCATCTTCACCTTCCCAGTCTTGCCTGATGATTAACGAACTGTACACATCACCCGTTCCCTGATTATCTACAAATAAGCCGTACTTTGTGGATGTTTCTGGCATAGTAAATGATTCTCCCTCAATCTCTGCCAACTTATTTGCAATAAAATACGCTCTATTCTTGGTATATTCCTCCCAAAGGGAATTCACAAGCATAGGATACATAGTACCATTTTCTTCTTGGGTTCCAATACTCAATAAGGTCACTTCATCTTTCATGGCTATCCAGTTTCTCTGTTCTTCAAGAAACTTTTCTTTTGTATCCTGGTCTGCTAATGCACTGAATCTGCCCCAAAGATTATTTAGCTCTGTATCCCAAATCACATAAAACCATTTGGATGCCACATTCATCTCCCCTTGTGTTAGAGCAGACTCTGACAGCAAAGTATACTTTTGAATAACCTTGTCAATATTCTTCAATTCCTCTTGAAGCGTTGATGAAGCAGATACCACATAGTTTACATCCGCTTTAATATCTTCTGTGTAATCATAAGTGAAATCTATTTCAATTGTTTCCTTTAGCTCTATAACATCTTCTTCATTGTTATCAGAACCGATTTGTTCTTCTGACTGAGAATATTGATTTGCAGAGTTTGACTCTGTTTCCTCATTTTCACAGCCTGCAAAAAAAACTGTCATTGATAATATAAGCATCATATAAATTACTTTTTTCATATCTTGTTTTACCTTTCCAGTTACAATCCGATAAATTGGGATTTTTCGCTCTAGTAAACTGTAGTTTTGCATTTTCTATAACTTAAAAGTTATTGTATAATATTATTTGTTTTTGTATTCTTTTGCACTTAAACCACCAGTTCTATCTATCTTTTTCCCAGATAATATGTAATATGTTTTCTCCATTAACAATTTCATTTATATAATCTTTTATAAATGCCGGTTTTATTTCACTGTTTGGAATTTCTTCCATCGGCAACCATACTAATGTCTCTCCATCATCTGTCTTGCCCTCGTTCATATTTACATTATCTTCTTGTATTTTCATAATGTAATAAAATTCCATTGTATGACAATCCAACCCATCAATTGTGCCACCAAATCCTTTAAAAAAGTTTTCGCACACAACCGCAAGACGCTCTGCTTGTACCTTGATTCCAGTCTCTTCAAAAACTTCCCGCTCAATGCACTTTTCAGATGTTTCGCCTAAATGCACACCCCCGCCAATCATATAATAATATCCACCGATTTTGCTTTTTACAAAAAGCATTTTATTATCCTTAATAATAAACCCACCAGTTCGATATCTAAACCAATTCTTATCTTTCGTAAATCCACAATCGTACATCTTTTCAACCTCCAGTATTTAAAACATTAAGGTTAATTATATCAAATTTTATAGATTATACAATCACTTTATGGATTGCTTCATTTTCTCTTCATCCCATGCTCCCCGTAATAGCACAAAAGAACTGTCGCCTAATTTACAAACCAGACAACAGCTCTTTTTGATGTGGCTCTACTTAACTCTTACTTAATTAAGTTCTTATCATTATTTTTTCAGCACCGGTACAGGCCTTTATGTCTTTCTCAGACTTCTTATAAAAATCGCGGAATTTTTTAGGACACGTAATAATAAGTTCCGGAATAGAATCTTTCATAGACATTTTGCGTTCTGTCTTACTTTTGCGTACTTCTGCAATAACCTCTTTCAAGTGTTCTCCAAATTCTACATAAATTCCATCGGTTTTAGTTACTTCCCAAATCGTTTCATGCAGGGAAATTTCCTTTTCTGTCTTTCGGTAAAATTCCTGATAGATATATTCTGTTACATACGGGGTGTAAATTGCATATAATTTTAGTATGCCAAGCAAACCATAATATATAGCAAGTTGCCCTGAATAGCGTTGTTCCACACCATGTACCAGAGGTTGATACAATCTTTCCTTCGCAATCTCTATATAATAATCGCAAAAATCTTTCCAGAACAGATTATCAATCTCATGCCTTGCCTGACCAATTTCATAATTATTTAACATACCAGTTACTTTGATAGTAGTTTCATTTATTCTCTGCAGAATCCATCTGTCAACAGGTAATAGCATTGATTCATCGTATGATTCCGGTTTCTTAAAATCATTTAATTGCATGATGCAGAATTTGGCAGCATTATAAAGTTTATTCAGAAATCTCTTGGAGATTTTTAATTCGTCTTCACTGAAAAAAGTATCCGTTCCAAGTTTACTGTTTGCTGCCCAATAACGGATTGCATCAGCAGAATGCGTTTCAATTAAGTTTATTGGCGAGTTGGAATCATTATTCTTTGATTTACTTATCTTTTCACCGGGTTTTGCCAAAACGAATCCGCTAATCATAATGTCCTTCCATGGTATCTGCCCTGTATGATACAAACTCTTTACAATGGAATAAAATGCCCATGTACGAATGATTTCATGAGCCTGACACCTCATACCCATAGGCAATATTTCCTCCGAAATATCATTATTTTCTCCATATTTAGCATTAATTAGCGTAGTTACAGATGATGTTGCCCATGTGTCAAAAACTGCATCTTCCGGTACAAACTCATTACATCCACATTCACATGGCTGTAAAGGAGCAGTTTCCAATGGATTTACCGGCAACTGTTCTTCTTCTGCAAAAATAGGCTTTTGGCAGTTCTTACAATACCAAACCGGAAAAGGAACTCCAAAATATCGTTGTCTTGAAATACACCAATCCCATTTCAAATTCTCAACCCATATTTTGTATCTGTTTTTCATATGTTCCGGGTACCAGTTTATTTCATCCGCCACTTTTAAGTAACGTTCTTTTTCTGTTAATACATCAATATACCATTGCTTTGAAGGAATAAATTCAACCCCGTTACCACAACGTTCATGAATTGCAATCATATGATTTATTGTTTCTTGTTTTTCAAGAAGATTTTCATTGTGCAAGAGTTCAATAATACGTTCCCTTGCTTTTTTGATTGTCATACCACCGATAAAGTCTATGGATTCATGAATCCTTCCGTTTGGCATGATAATCTGCTTGTATGAGAGATTATGTTTTTGATACCACTCAACATCCACACTATCACCAAAGGTTGCACACATTACAGCACCGGTTCCCTTATCCATAGAAACATTCTCATCTGACAAAATCGGAATTTCAAAGTTGTATAATGGAACCATTGCTGTTTTTCCTACATATTCCTTAAAGCGAGTATCATTGGGATGAACAAAAATACATACACACCCTGCCAGCAGTTCTGGTCTTGTAGTTGCAATCAAAAGATTCCCCAAAGGAGTTTTAAAATTTAGATAATTAAATGTTGTCTCGCATTCTTTGGTTTCCAGTTCTGCTTGTGCAATGGAAGTCTGGCACTCTGTACACCACAATACCGGAGATTCCTTCGCATATGCTTTGTTTCTCTTTGCTAAATCAATAAAAGATTTCTGTGATACTTTCTGTGCCAAATCAGAAATCGTCTGGTATTGAAGACTCCAATCTACGCTAAAACCCAAACGTTTCCATAAATTCTTAAAATCATTTTCGTATTTTTCGGTTGTTTTGATACATTTTGCCCGAAATTCACTTCTAGGCAGCATACTTGCGTGTATGTTTTCGTCTTTTTCTACCAAACGTTCTGTTGGCAAACCATTGTCATCAAAACCAAAAGGATAAAAAACATCATATCCTTGCATTCGTTTGAATCTTGCAATCATTTCTGCCTGCGTATAAGAAAACACATGTCCTATATGCAATTTACCGCTTACAGTTGGCGGTGGCGTATCAATAGAAAAGATTTTTTTATCTTTTCCATGCCGGTACTTGTAAATACCCTGTTCATCCCAAAAGGCTTGTATTTGCTTTTCTGTGCTTTGAAAATCATACTTCTTATCCATGTGGATACCTCCTATAAAATAATAATATTACAAGACAGACAAAAAAAATCACCCTAAGCAAATGCTTAGGGCGAACTAACATGTCCGTGGTACCACCTAAATTCAGAAATAATTATTCTGCACTCATTACAATACGGGAATCATGTACGCATTCCGATATTGCTTCCCCTGATAACGGTGGGATCTCCGTTGGAGTCTACTTAGAATCATCTGTTCGGTCCAAAGCTCAAAGGCTACTTCCATACTACCATCACGAAAGTTTTCACCAACCACTTTCTCTCTGTTCATCCGGAATAGTATGTACTCCTCCTCGTCAATGCTTTTGTCTGTGTTGTTGTGAAACAGTATAACGCGAATAATCACTATTTGTCAATACAAATTTAACATCGTAGAATGCATCATCGCGAAATGTTAAGTAATGTATTTTGCAATGTTTAGAATCCTTTTCAATGTATTTTTTATGGAAAAATATCAATACTAGCATTGTTAAAAGTAGAGATTCGCAATGTTATCGAAATGTTCCGCAATGTTGTTGCAATGTTCCACAATGTTTGATATAGTTTCTATAAAAGAATATCGAAGGAGACGTGTTGAAATGAAAATAACAGAATTGTACCCAGATGTAATTTCTGAGGATTTGGATTATGAATATAAGGCTTTATTGAATCCAGACAATCCAATTAAGTGGGCAAAAACGATTGTAGGATATGCTAATGGCAAGGGTGGTGTAATGTTTATTGGTGTATCTAATGATGGAGAAGCTTTTGGCATTGAATTGGATGAAATAGATAAAACCAAAAATCTGATAGCAAGGATTAATGATAGACATATTTTTCCCCATGCAAGAATCCGATACATGATGAGAAGTGTTGATGCAAATGCAGAGAGATTTGTTTTGGCAGTGAATATTATTCCGGCTGATTCGGTTGTAAGATACCGAGAAGGTGATTTTAATGAAACGGTTTTTATAAAAGGAGATGGATATTCTACTCCGGCAACACCGGAAGAAATTATTTCGTTGTCCAAGAGAAAGTATGGTGTGGATAATGAAACAAGCGAGATTCTATACGAAGAAAAGAATTGGAAAGAGTATCTTGAGTTGTGCAAAGAGTATAGGGAAGGTTCATCGCTACCTACCATTAAGGATTTGCAGAATGAGGAAATAATTTCAAAGGATGGCTATGCAAAATCTGGTTTAATTATGTTTAGTGATAGCTATGATGGTGATGATTCTATGATATGCTGCCGACTTTGGAAGGGAAAAGATAAAACCGGCACAGTGCTTGATAGTGGAAGATATAAAGGTTCTTTGGCTAAGGTTTTTCAAAATGCACTTAGCTTTATAGAGAGAAATACAAAAACCGGATGGAGAAAAACAGAAGCAGGCGGACGAGAAGAAGTTCGTGCTTATCCGAAAGAAGCAATCAGAGAGGCCTTAGTGAATGCAATTGCACATAGAGACTATTCGATTGCAGGTACACAGATTGATGTGGATATATATAGTGATAGGATGGATATTGTTTCTCCGGGATCGTGGTTACTTCCCAAAAACTATGACCAATATCCGGCGGGTTCCATTCCTTCCATCAGGAGAAATTCTATCATAGCAGCATGCTTGGATGTGGCTAATTTAATGGAGCGTGGTGGGACCGGTTTTCAGACAATGATTGAAAGCTACAGTAACAGTGCTGACCATTTGCAACCTGTGGTTATGATTTATCCGGGTTTCTTAGATTTACGTTTGTTTGATCGGTTCTATGAAGAAAACGATGAATATATTATTCAGGAAGAGTTATCAGATAAGAAAAGGATCCTAGAGTTATTAAGAATGGAAGGTCCGAGGCAGATGAAGGAACTTCAAGAGGTCACAAAATATAAAAGTAGAAGTCAGTTTTTGAAGGATATAATTAATCCGCTTATGGAAGATGGCTTAATATATCGAGACGGAAATGCTAAGTCACCAAAGGCATTGATTAAGCTAAAGAGATAGATTTACGATTGAGATATAAATTATAATCAGCCCCGAATACTCTTTTTGTTGTTCAGTGTCGATTTACCTTCTTCTTTTTTCCTTTTTTCACGCAAATTCGCTGTGCGAAGCAAAAACCAACTCCTGAATCATGCTATTACGTACCCTGACAACAAGTGTCAGGGTACTGAGTGAACAGTAACGAAAAATATACTTACCATCCCAATTCCAACAGCCAGTTATTTAATAGTCTCTCCCTATCCTTCTCTTTTACATCTTCGTCCTTAGGACTTAGGTACTCGCCCTTAATGTTACCATCTACGATATACAACACTCTGGAACACTTTGCAGCTACCTTTGCATCATGGGTTACCATCATAATGGTTGTTCCTTCCCTATTCAACTTTACCAGTTCCTCCATTACCTCGTTTGACGTGGTTCTGTTTAAAGCCCCCGTAGGTTCATCTGCAAATAAAACCTTAGGCATATTCATCATACTTCTACAGATGCAGGCTCTCTGAAGCTGCCCTCCCGAAACCTCATTGATGTCGTTATCGGCAATGTCAATGATACCTAGCTTACGCATTAATTCCTGTCCACGCTGGGCTGTTTCCTTACGTGTTCCAGTATTCTTTTTCGATTGTACCGCTGGAAGAATAATATTATCTAGAACAGTCAGATTTTTCAGCATATACATCTGCTGAAAGATAAATCCCATTTCATCAAGACGTAAGTCTGCAAGCTCCTTTTCACCCATTTTTGCAATGTTCTTTCCACAAAACTTTACTTCGCCTGCGGTAATGGAGTCCATGCCGGAAACAGCATACAGGAGAGTGGATTTACCCGAGCCTGAAGGCCCCATAATGGCTACCATTTCTCCTTCCGAAACGGTAAAATTCACATTTTTCAAAACGTTGTTCTGACGTTTGTTTACGATATATGTTTTACAGAGGTCTTTTACTTCTAAAATATTCATAATATCTTCCTTTCTTATTCCATGTTAGCAGTGTCAGATGACTTGATTTTTCTTGTATAAAGTGCAGTAAAGAATGCACTTAAAGTTGTTGTAGTAAGAACTATAATAGGGAATGTAAGGAACATTTCTACCGGATTAATACTGTAATCGACTGCAAGTTCCATACCCATCATTTTAAATATAGGATCCATACAAAGGTGTGTAAGCGGAAGAGCAAAAATTGCACCCAATATCACCGCAATGATTCCTACAAATAAAAATCTTAAAGTATGGTATCCATAAATGGTTCCTTTTCTTATACCCATGGCTTTCATAAGTGCGATTTCTCCCTGTTCCTTTGCAATAAAAGAACGTTCTATAAGTACAGTAACAAGTGCAGCTATCACTACAGTGAGTATCACCATAATGGATTTTACCATTGCAAGTGTATCGGTAACCGATAACATATCTGCCACTCTTTCAGCACAGCTTTCTATCCTTTCATACTCCGGAAAAATCCTCTGAATTTCTTCTATCCGACCTTCCATTTCCTTTTTGTCCGGATTATCCGTAAACATAATCTGCGTATCAATAGAACCCGTTGCCTGAACATAATTGATATACTCATCACTATGAAGTCTGAGTACCACGCCCTGATTCATACCCATCGCTTGGAAAAACGCTGTAATGATATATTCCTTATTCCCATCTATCGTTTTGATGGTAACCGTATCACCAATATCGACATTCAACGTATCCGCTGCAAGTCGTGTAATTGCGATTTCATCGGTACTTTGCGGAGCTGTACCTGCAGTATATTCGTACATATCCATAGTTGTACCTACACCTTGTAATACAAAAATAGTACTCTCGTTCTCTCCAAAAGATACCGGTAAGTTAAAGGTCATTTCCTGATAGCACTTAGCCGGAATATCATTTTCTGCAAGAATTTGTTCCATTTCATCAAGATGTTTTTCAAGTTTTTCATGTCCATCTTCTGTCATGCATTCCCTATTCATTTTACTGTCAAGAAACACATCACAATCCGCGAATCCGAATGTTTTAGAAAGTCCACCATTTTTCATTGTAAATACAAGGGTGGAAAGTATCAGCATAAGTGTCATACAAAGGAAAAATGTAAGGCCTACTATGGTGTAACGCTTTGGACTGCTTACAATGTCGTTAAGTGCAAGGAAGGGCGTTCCGGAAAGCTTTGATTTTCCCAAACTCATAAGACTCTTTTTACGGAAACGTTCCCCTGTCTGACCGTTTCTGATAGCGTCAATAGGAGTCATGTTCTTAACCTTTCTAGTACATCTGTAACTAAACAGTAAAATAACTACAATGACAAGGATGGTGCAAAGAAGATTGGTCAAAACCGTATTCTGATTTCCCATAATAATCGACTGTGCAGAAACATCCCTTAGCATTTTTCCAAACGGGAAGCTAAGACCAAAACCAATAACCGCACCTATTACAGAAAGTCCTAGATATTTTACAAGGTATAAAGTCCTGATTCCAAAATTACTGATACCAATAGCCTTCATGACACCAATTTCACGAAATTCTTCGGAAAGTGTAAAAGTAATGGTAAATCTCAAAACTAAAAATGCTATTAGAATAAGAATAATACTTACTACAAGCAAAATTCCTACTACTATCATATCAAAAATATAACATCCCATCATGAGGATTTTATTCGCTTTTAAAGTACTGTTATTTATAAGGGATTTAATCTGTGGCATAGCCTTGTCCATATCAGATGAATATATATACACAAGAGAAGTGCCATATGATTCCTTTGTATTTTCCGCTGAAAGAAAATACTCAAAATCTTCTTCACTTAATATATAACGGCATATTGTAATCCCACTTCCGCCTGTAAGTGCATCCTTTATTTTATCTTTAAGAACAAGTTCACGGCTTAAACCATTTACTTCTATGGTAAGTTTATCGCCCACCTCAACACCCATAGCGTTCGCCTTAGTTTCCGTCATATAAAACTCACCCGGATTAACGGTTTTAAGGATACTATCGTCAGAAAGAAAATAATTCAACCCAATATCACTTTGAACCCAACTAGCACCGGTGTAATTCTCTATATCCTCATCTTCCCAGACTATGTTCTCACTGGATAAATATAAGACATCTTCCACCTGATAACTATCTACTGCACTTGCCGAACTTAGCGTTTCATCAATATCAACGTCTTTATTTTTGTTCGCAAAACTAAAAAAATAATCAGGCATATTTGCCATTTCAAAATAATCATCCAGTGCTGTAGTAACATTTATAATGTTGTTTACACCTGAGGCCACAAACATAGTGGCAAGGACAACAAATAACAGTACGATGATATTCATTGTCTTTTTTCGTTTTAAGTCTTTTTTTAATATGTTTAGATACATTTTTTAACTCCTTTCTCTTGTTTCTGAATTTAGATAATTGCGAAACTATAATATTTTATTTGAAAGTGATTCAAAAGAATCAAAACATCGCAGGCACGCTCTCGCTGCGTTCAGCTCGTAGCGGTACTAAATTCGCGACATGTCGCTCATTAAGTACCGACGGCTGAACAAGCACCTGCTTACGTATTTGTTTCTTTTGAATCACATAATATAAGTTTTTATCGTTTCGCAATTGTTTAGTTTCTGAATTCATTCTACAAAACAAATTATTAAATAATCATTAAATGTAAAAAAACTTCAGAGTCACAAAATAGAACCCTGAAGTTTTCATACTATTACGCTTTTCTAACCACTACCGTCACACCAAAAACATCTTCATTCATCTCGGCATAAATTTCTCCATCCATTTTACGCATCAGTGTTTTGCAAATATAAAGCCCAAGACCGCTCCCCTTCATATTGGTACTATTGCTTCCACGATAAAAGGAATCAAAAAGATTTGGAAGTTCCTCTTCTTTCAGATTGCACCCAGAATTCTCAATATGTATTAATTTACAGTCCTCTTCCTCACTAAAGGAAATTTGGATACTTTTACCGTCACCATATTTTATGGCATTTTCCATAACATTTTGCAGAACCTCAACCATACGGTTCCTATCCCCTTTGACAAGACATTCCGAGATTTCATTCACATGAAATTCTGTGTGAATGACAGACAACTTATCCTTATAATAACTTTCTATGACTTTCATAACTTCTGAAAGGTAATACTCTCCCATATTGACTTCCAGATTCAGAAAATCCTCTCTGGATGCGGTTACAATTTCATCTACGTACCCCTTTATTTCTTTCACATTCCTTACAATCCCTTGTATAGCTTCGTCCTTTCTCTCCTGTGTGTCATACAAATCCTCTGCCAACGCTTTCGAATACAATTCAATGGAAGAAAGCGGTGTTTTAATATCATGGGACAAAGAAAGAATCAGGGTCTTGCGCTCCTTTTGAAATTCAAGTTCTTTCTCTTTATTATCCTCCAACTTTTCCCGAAGCATATCCATTCCCCACAAGAAACGTCCAAACAGCTTACTTTTTTCTTCTTTTATAGGCATGGACAAATTCCCCTTCGCCAGTTCATAAGATAAATTACTCATATTCTGAAAAGGTTTTAAGACTTTATGCTGCACATACACGAGTACAATCATTGTCACAGCCATCATACAAAGGAACGAGATATTTATATACAAAGGTAACCTCGAACTTCTTTCCTCTGCATATTCTATCCGATACAGCTTACCGGCTATTTCTTCCACTAAATAATCATTAGCACAGGCCTCTCCGGGGGCAAACTCGCTGATTCCCACTAAGGTCTCATACTTATTTAAACTCATTGCTTCTATTTCAGCGGACTCTAGGTTTTGTTCTTCTATTTCCTTAATCACGCGCCTTGCTTCCACAAGATATAATCTTCCGTCACTGTCGTTATTTTGATAAAAATACCATCCATTAACTGAAAATATCAGCAATATCTCAACCATCAAAATCAAAATTGTAAAAATTTTAAACTTACTCAAATCGATATCCTACTCCCCACTCTGTAATAATATGCTTAGGCTTTTTGGGGTCTTCTTCTATTTTTTCCCTAAGCCACTTAATATGTACTGTCAGGGTTTGAATTTCCGACTCGCTGTCACTTCCCCAAACGGTATTAAACAAATACTCCTTCTTCAAAGTGACATTCTTATTCTCTATGAGCAGCTTTAACAGTTCAAACTCCTTTTCAGTAACTTCTTTTTTCTGCCCATCTACATAGAGCCACTGCTTTACAGTATTTAATCGAATATTCCCTTCTACAATTTCTTCCTGACCATATTTTCTTTTAAAAATACCATTAATCTTAGCTATTAAAATATCTACATCATAAGGTTTCTCAATGTAATCGTCTGCACCAAGATTTAAGCCTTTTAATTTATCATTCTTTTCCACTTTGGCACTGGCAATTAGAATATGGGTATTGGAAGTCTCCCGAATCTTAGAACAAACCGCAAATCCATCCATTCCCGGAAGCATAATATCCAGCACAATCACTCTGGCTCCATACTTTTCATACAATTCCAAAGCTTTTTCACCAGTCTCTACTACACTAACCGTATAATTCTCCTTACGCAAGAAATCACACAACAAACTACCTATTTCTTTGTTATCTTCTACAATTAATATATCCAGCATATTTCTTTCCTTATGTATCCTTCCATTTTCTGAAACTTTTATATCCAATGAATTACCAGTGCATATCCGTTTGCCGTTATCATCAATTCCCTCTTTCACATCCACTACTTATGATTCATAATCAAGTAATTAATTCCTACTACCACTAACGCTATCAATCCTATCGTTAGCAGTGCAAGTCCTGGTCCATGTTTTGTCATATACGCTATCTGTTTTGCGTACTTTGTATCAATTTTCTGGTCGCGTTCTTCGTTTCTTTTATTCTGCTCCCATTCCAAATCTTTAAGATACATATATTCCTCATAATGCATCCGTTCTAAATTTTCTTCCTCTTCTGCTACCTTCAAGTCCAGATTTTCTTTGTAGGGAGCTCCACAACTCGGACAACCGTATTCATCTGTACTCTTTCCCCGGATTTCTGTGTGGCAATATTCACAAGGGAATAAATAATGCTTTGCAGGACGATACACCGGCGGCTCAGATTGCCCAAAATTAAGCAATGTATGTCTGTAAAATTTCCGACGCTTAATTTCTGCCATGGTTTTTCTGATATACTCCTTTTCTTCTTCAATCTTTTCTTCCTGTTGCTTTAAGTGTTCCAAATACTTAAGATTCATGGCACGTTTCTTTTTCACATACTCTTTGTTTTCACCGTAAACATCCCCACAGGATGGACATCGTTCCTGTGCCGAACTAATTTGTGTACCACATGATTCACATAATATTGTCCTTAGCAAAATTGGAACAAAAGCACAACCGGCAAGGAATGTGCAGTAGCATTCAAATTCCTGGTTTAAAGGTTGCTCAGATAAGAGCAATTTCCTATTATACAAGATAACTAGTACATAGAAAAAAACTCTGAATCGAAATCTGCTTCATAAAATCCTTTCCCATTCTTTGTACCCATTCTTATGGATACACCAACATCCTCATACACACTCGTAGCTTCAAAATCTATAGGAACTGTATTTCTTATAACCTCCTCCAATTCCTTAGCTGCTTCTTCAAAATTTTCTCCATCCTGTCCTCCTATGGCCGGTCCTGATGGTCCATAATAAACCTCCAAATAGATTACTTCACCATTTTCATTTTCTGCTGCAACAGCATGAGATATCAGATCCTCATTGTTGTTTGTTAAGTTTTCTGCACCAAACAAAGTTACTACCTGTCCCAAAAACAAGCCATGATATTCTGCCTGATAATACTCTGAATAAACACCTCTGATTTTATGATACATACCATTTTCAAGTTTATTAAGTTCTGCCTTATAAAATGTATATTTTTTACCTTTGTATTTTCCCATATCAGAAGTCCCCTCATCTTTATGATTTTCCGTTAACAATTCTTCTATCATTTTTTCTGTTTCACTTAACTTGCTTTCTTCTGTTGATTGTACTTCATCTGATATATTGGTTGCTGTTGATATCCCAGATAAATCACTTGAGTCTACAACTGTTTCTACTTCCGACTTTGCTTTCATTGCTTCTTCACTCTCAAAAAGTGTGTTTGTATGATTTGAACTACAGCCTGTAATAAACAATAAAAGTATTGCTGGTATAATTTTAGTATGTTTTTTCATTTTCATTTTCTCCCCTATGGTCTATTCAACTACTGAAACACATTAACGATAATCCCATTCTCCATATCATCAATACTATAAATAGTATCCATAACTTCGAATGTCTCTCTCAAATTACCTCTTGCACTCTTCCAACCAATTCCATCTGTAAACCACACAAAGGTAAATCCATCAATAGTATCTGCTTCCTGTGAAAGCATCTTGTAGCTTCTCGCAGTTTCATTGAGCTTGGAGCCACCGCCACCATAAAAGTTTGTTTCTATACCATAAATCATTTTATCCGTCTTGATTACAAAATCAAATCTCTTAGCAGCTTTGCCCTGATTGGAAAGTGCTGATAAATCAATGTTCCACTTTTCCTCAATGTCTTTAAGATACATTTCCTTGAAGTAATCCACCTCCTTCACAAATCCTGCTGCCACAATATACTTCTCAACCAAATCTTCCATCTGGTGACCGCCACGATTTTTACGACCATTAGAATCCAATCCGGTTTCAATACCGAGAGCGTAATCAACAAGATTATTTACCAAATGTTCTGCAATCATATCAAACAATCCGGTCTTACGCATAAATACCTTGTATTGTTCCACACTGTAATTCATTTTCTTGAAATTATACAAGAATGCTCCATCTTCATCCTGTGCGTAAATTTCATATCCTCTTACCGCTAGAAGTAATGGAACACATTGCAATGTTTCCGGATACTTTGTCACTATTCTCTCGAAGTCTTCCTCTATGTTTTTTGAACCTATCAAGGAGTTCATAATATTCAGTTCCACCTTGATTTCTTCTACATTTCTTACGACTTTTTCAAAGTCAATATAATAATCGTAACTCGATATACTCGGTCTGAATTTACTCAGCCATTCATCAAAATCTCTATTTGCCATTTGTTACCCTCTCCAATCTTTTCTTGGATATCTCCAAGTATTCTTCATTTACATCTATCCCAATAAATTTCCGCCCAAATCGCACAGCCTCTACTCCGGTGGTTCCGGCACCGCAGAAAGGGTCCAGTATAACTTGTCCTTCTTCTGTAGATGCTAATACAACTTTTTCAAGCAGATATTCCGGTTTCTGTGTCGGGTGTTTACCTTCTGTTTTCTCCGAAGGTTTCGTCAATCCTCCTGTCCACACATCTTTCATCTGCTTGCCATCATTCATTTCCTTCATTTTCTGATAATCAAAAAAATGCCGAGACTTCTTTTCATTCTTCTTTGCCCATAAAATGGTTTCCGTAGAATGTGTGAAGCATCGACATGCTAAGTTTGGTGGTGGATTTGTTTTCTGCCATGTTATGTTGTTAATTATCTTGAAACCTTCCTGCTCCAATGCCATACCAATCGAATATATATTGTGTAGTGTTCCCGATATCCAAATCGTGCCGTTCGGCTTTAGTACTTTCTTACATAACTTAATCCACTTTCTGTTAAACTTGTGTTTCTCTTCGACGCTGGTTCCACTTTCCGAAAGCTTATCCCATGAGCCTTTATTAACCGAAACCATTTTCCCACCCTGACAGGTAATGCCGTCATTACTTAAAAAGTAGGGAGGATCTGCAAATATCATATCCACAGATTCCGGTTCCATTTTTGTTAGAATTTTAAAAGAATCACCTAATACCAATTGTGCCTCTTCTGTTTCGAAATATAATGGCACTTTCTTTGTAAATAAGTTCTCCATTACATGTCTCCTTGTTTTGCGGAGCAAAATGCGAACCTCTGTGAGCAGAGGCATTGACTCCATTTAGTAATTGCATATAATCACTTCTTCACCAACTCTGTTGGATGCATCCGAATTAATCATACGCTTAACACTTACAACATCTATTCTGTAGCCTTTGTTACCATACAGCTCATTAATCAAATCCGTATTATGATTTGTGAGCATACAATAGCAACCTCTGGCTGTTAATTCATCAAATAACTGTGCAAGTCGTTTATGACTTTCTATATCAAATCCCTCTTTGGTATATGCTTCAAAAGAAGTTGGATTCAACGGTGCATACGGACTATCTATAAATACAAAATCGCCCTTCTTTGCATCCTTACAGGCAACCTCAAAATCTCCATCAATAATTTTTACACCCTGAAGATATTGGGAAATCTCCATAATAGCATTTTCGTCAACAGAAGCTCTACGGCTATTATTGTATGGAACATTGAAAAGTCCCTTGCCATTTACACGATACAAGCCGTTAAAGCAGTGCTTATTGATAAATACAAACAACGCAGCCAACTCCACATCGAACTCTGCTTTCATTAGCTTATCGTTGTAATGCTCTCTAAGAGAATAGTAATACTCTTTTCCATCTTCCCACATTTCCTCATCCAGCTTCTTTACAGCCTTTAGAAATGCTTCCGGTGCATTACATATCTGCTTATAAGCATTTATCAACGCCTTATTGATATCGTTTATCAAAGCATTTGCAGGTAGCAATTCGAATATCACCGCACCGCCACCTACAAACGGCTCGAAATAATTATCATATTTTTCAGGCATTCTCTCCTTTATCTGCGAAAGTAACTGACGCTTTCCTCCAGCCCACTTCACAAATGGAGCGATAATTGAATTACTCATTGACGATTCCTCTTCTCTACGTCCGCAAAAGGACTTTTCTTTGCATATCTATTATACTTGTAAACAAGAAAAATAACAACTTAAACTTAGTTCTTTTTGAATTAATTTACTTTTGAAACACAAATATATACTCATGTGCTAGCAGAAGAAAATTCTTATTCCGCTTCTCCCAATAATCCGTGGAGCGACAATTATGTTGCTCCTTAATAATAATCTCTTTATTCATAAAACCTGCCTGTAAAAAACATTCCATCATACGAAAACCCAGCGGAATGACTTTCCCATGTTTTCTTACATCACCTATCATTACAGCACACATTTTTCCTTTTTTCAACACACGATAAGATTCCTCTGCCACCTTGTGCATTTCAGTTAAAAACTCCTCTACACCAAGCAACGATATATCCCCTTCTATCCCTCTGCTATATTTAATAATATTAGCATAGGGCGGATGAGTACAGATAAAATCAATATGACTATCTTTGATAAAATATAAATCTGTAGCATTGCCATTTCGTATAAATATTTTTGAATTTGTTTCACATCGGAATTGTAAATTTGCTTCAGAAATTGAAATAGACTGCGGATTGATATCAACACCTATCGCGTTACGATTGAGTAGTTTCGCCTCTACCAAGGTCGTTCCACTACCCATAAATTGATCTAAGACCCATTCACCTGGATTAGAATAGCGAAGTATCAGATTTCTTGGCACATATGGTGACCAATTTCCTCGATACTTTCCTGAGTGCGTTGCCCAACTACCTCTATCTGGAAACGACCAGACTGTCGTTGGTTCTAGCTTGAAATTATTTGGTTGTAAACTTATAAGACATTCCTCCTTCTTTTTATCGGCTAACTTCCTGCTAACACAAAAAACTCCCCAAAACAGTGAAGTCCTGAGGAGTTTTGAATCGTTTTGAGCTGTATGGGAAATAATCTTTATCTCTTTGATGTGTGTGGTACTGGGTGGGAATGGCTTGGTTGCTGGATTGTTGGAATGGGGTGTTACTTGTGGGTGTATTATGCAAGACTATTCAAAACAACTCACTCATCACAGTCACCATATTCATTATGAATTAGTTGCACTTTGCAACTGTCTTAAAAAACGGTCACCTATATAATATTGAATATCTAATTTTTTTACTTTTTCTTTTTTTGCTTTTATTGGTATTCTCAATTTTCCATCAGACACACACATCAATCCAATATTCATTTTTTTAAATTCTTCCTTATCAACATTATCATAGTATTCAGCACTAATCGCAACATACACTTCATTCGCATATTGTTTGTATCTATATGCTTGTTCTAGTCCAGCTCTCCAATCTGATATTTTAGCCTCAACTGCAATAAAATTTTTCGCAACAGCATCAACCTTTTTTACAGAAGTAACATAGTTCCCATCAATTTTTACATATCCTAACTCTTCCAATTCTCTAAGAAATCGATAAAATTTCTTTGCATTTGACGATATTATATTATCTGTTTCGTCTATACAAATCTTTTTCTTATTATATATAGTGTTAAAATAATAATATGCATTAAAGTATTCATCGAACACAATATTTTCACGTTTTATGTCCGTTGTATAAACTATATCAGCAATATTATTTCCACCTCTCAACTCTCTAACAATATACTGTGTATTATAACGTTCCTGAAGATCCTGCACTAGTTTCTCAACTAACTGTTTTTCATTTAAAAACATTTTTTCACTCCTTATTAGCACAATACTTTTTTCAGATTCTTGAGCAGTTTATAATAATCTGTATTTTTCTGACTACTCATAATATCTTTCGGAATAGAATCCAAGTTACTCAAGGCATTTTCTATTCTCGATAAAATATATGATATTTTATCATCATAATTATCTATCTGATTGATTTTTTCAACTTCTTCTGACATCATCTGCCAATGATGAAGTTGTACACCCTTATCCCCTGTTCCTATTGTGATTGCATCTTTTCCCGTACACCACTTACAACTACATCCACCAAAATAATTGTATATTTGTTCAAATGCGAAAGTATCTTTCTTAGGGTACGATAAAAAAGATAACACTTGAGGAAAATAGAATTTGGAATATATATTAAAGGCATCTTTTTCCTCTTTTATATATTGTTCATCAAAATAGTCTATACTCGCTAATCCCAGTGAAAATCCATGTATTCCTTTTGCCACTAACACCAAACCCAATGGTATTGGAACCTTTAATGCTACAACAGGCTTATTGGTATATTTTTGAAGTTTAATCATAAAATCAATATAACTGCCTAGTGATTGCTCATTTAATTGTTTCATATCTGAAACTTGAACAATAAATCCATCTACATTTGCATGAACAAAAAAAGACAATATTCTATCAGCTTGAAAAACCAAGTGACTTAATCCAATTGATATCATAGCATATTTTTCTTTATCTTGCTCAACAACTTTTGAGCTTTCATCAATTAATTGGATATTCATTTTGATCCAATCTTCAATCTTGTCAACTGGATAATCTGTATTACTTATATAATGATATGGTAGAATTAGTTTTTTCCCCATTCTAACACTATTATACCATTTAGATATATATTGCTCTCTCATTTTCGGATTCTGCAAATATTCTAAAGAAATTACACCTACTTCTGGTGCATAAGGAAGTTCTACCAATCCTTTCGTATTACCAAATGCAACATATGATAGCCTTTGGGTCGATGGATCAATAATAACATTGGAAAATTCCTTCTCAAATAAATACTTATGCAATCCTTTCTGCCACCCCTGTACATGAAGAGGATATATTATATCTGCTTCATTATCCTTTTCATACTGAATTGTAACATCTTTTTCTTTATATACCCATGCATAATATTTTCCTAAAGTTTTCAATTCATCCTGTATTGCTTTATTATTGAACGCATTAATAAATTCGTCTATGGTTTGGAACCTTGCAAATTGCTCCTTGGCGGTAGCCTTTATTATTATATGTTCCAATTCATCGCTTATTTTATCATTATACTGTTTCGGTGGTATAATTGGTTCATTCAATATCTTCATTAATAACTCTGGTAAAGTCGTTGCTTTATATGGTATATTTTTCGTTACCATTTCGTACAGTATTACACCCAAAGCATATATATCTGCTCTATAATCAATATGTTTACTGTCCTTCAACTGTTCTGGAGACATATATAGTGGTGATCCTATTTGTGTTCCTGTAGAAGTTATTGATGAAAAATCAACTATTTTACTCAATCCATAATCTATGATTTTTACATTTAAACTATCATCAATTAATATGTTATCCGGCTTTAAATCCCTATGAATTATTCCCTCCGTATCAATAATTGTTTTGTGTAATTGTTTTACTCCATTCAACACTTTAACAAAAATCGAAACCAAGACATCCAATTCAACATCATCTTTCAAATATTTTCTAAGAGTTTTTCCTGAAAAATATTCCATTACAATCACATATTCTTTTATACCAAATTCATTTTCAAAGAAAAAATCTTCCTGAAATTTTATCAGATTATCACCTTTGACATTCTTCAATACATCAATTTCTCTGGTTATTCGATTTTGATCATTTTTAAATTCATCAAGAATATATGTTTCAGCCAAAACCTTTGCAGCATACATCTGACCTTCCTTCGAAACTTTATATACGGAACCAAAGCTCCCACTTCCTAATGCTTCTTCAAATCTATACCCATTTATCTCCAAGCCAACTAAATTCATATATCTATACCTCCCAAGTTCATAAAGCATCTAGGTTATCGTCACTGTTCCTACTAACCCATATAGTATACTTTTTTCTTAGTTTTTCCTTTGCTCCTAAGAATTTGTATTTTTTCTGCTTTTGCTAACAATCTACTCGCAGTCTTAACCTCAACATTCAATAACTCTGCTGCTTTTGCGCTATTAATTTCCGATGTGTTTGATAAATAATCCAAGACAATCTGCATCCTTGTCCTCTCTAATTCGGACATTGATTCGGACATTGATTCGGACATTGATTCGGACATTGATTCGGACATTATATCCTTTTTTTCAAATCCATCATGAATATGAATAATCGTATTAAGATAATTTCTATCATCATCCATCTCAAATTCCACTTCAGGAGAACCATTTCTCTTTAATTCTCTTAAAATCTTTGAAATACCAGTACCTTTCTTTTCAGACAAATCGATTTCTTTAAACAATTCACCGATTCTTCTATTACGATACTTTCTACCTCTGATTTTGCCTTCCTTAAACTTATCAAGATTAATCCATTTAGCAAGTCCAGGATAATTAATAATCTGTATGCTATCCACATATATACGTATTTCAACAGGCTCTGCCTCTCGATATGATTTGTGAAAGACTGCATTTACCAACACTTCTTCGAGTGCATTATACGGATAATTAAAGAAACGCTCTGCTTCAGCTTGTCCACTGATTTTTACAACCTTTTCCTCAATTACATTTGTCTTTATATAATCTAATGCATCTTCAACCTGCTTCCAAATAGGTCCCTCAAAGATTTTCTCGATAAAATCATCAGAAGCCTCTGCATCTTCTGTATTGAATTTAATTAACTCAATACGTGCCTCTGGGATAAACTTTTCAGGATGTTCCGCAAACATCAAAACACCGATATTTCTAATATCCAGTTCCGTATCAGTTTCATTTGCAACCTCTTGCGCAAGAAGCAAATCTTCGAGCGAGCTAGTATTAATTTCCTGTACCAAGCTACTATTACTTTTTCTAATAAAATCTTCTAGATATCCTCTTCTAATACTATCAATAGTGGCTTTTCTATTAACTCTATCATCAAATGGTACCGAATTAAATTTATCAAACAACTCTGATATTTCGTCCTGTTTCGCTTCTATTGTAAGTGATGCTGGTCGTATCCAGTATTTCAAATTCTTATCAAGTTTTTCGCCTTTTTCAGCATACACAACCTTAGGTGCCTGATATGGACCACTATCACCTGCTGAGCACCATAAATAAATCAGAAATGTACCAGAATTCTTATAATCAACTACTTCCATTTTAGGAATGTATCTTGGCACTATCATATTGCAATACTGAAATATCTCCTGCTGAATAGAATCTAGATTTTCCTTTTGCACACCTACTAATGGAAATACTGGCATTCCGTTCTTTTCCTTTACACCAATAACAATATAACCACCATTGGTATTATCATAATCATTAGCAAAGGCACAGATAGAATGAATAATATCATTCGGATTCCATCCAGTTTTATATTCAACTCGATCCTGTTCTACAACTCGACCTTCTAGTAATGTTTCGATTTTTAATGGAATCAACTAAATCACCTCTCTATATATTTCACCCACACAAAAACAGTTAATATTATTATACGTTTCACATTTCATCATCCCAAGAATTTATCCATATCCATGTCAATTCCTGCTGCTTTCATGTTTTTTGCTAATGCCATCTTCCATGCACCATTATCATCCATAGGAACATATACCACACCACTTATATCTCCTGGTGTTTCGACATTCCCCTTCACTAATGCACAAACATGATCTCTATGTAATTTGCTAATAAGGTATCCATGCTCAAAAACAACATTTTGTCTTGCTCTAAATCTCTCTTTACTAGTATCTTCTTCCTTTGCACGTCCATAATCGCATTCTGTATAAAGTACAACTGCATAATCAACATCAGTATATTTTTCAATTTTCTCAATTATTGTCATTCCCATATCAGCTTGTTCATGCAATATAATAGCTTCAAACCCCCATTTTTCAAGAGTCCTTGCCATTTCTTGAACTGCCAATTCATCATGACCATGAACAATAAAAATTTTATTACTCATATTGCGTCTCTCCTCTGATATTTTTTCTGAACTCTCTTTCTTTTTCGGCAAACTATACCCATTAGTTATTTGAAAAGTTTTCATTTTACCAACTAATTTTAATAGGTTTTGTTTTAATGTTTCTCCTGATATTTCTGGATCATAAAAATGTTGTTCAGGAATATATTGATACAACCCCATTCCAAAAGATGGAATAACAGCATCATATTTTCCTGTAATTTCAATATAAAGATCAATACCACTTTCATCATCTTCAGGATTCTTCAAAAATTCTTCACACCTAACAATATCATTAATAAGCATATCCTCAAAAGATACCTTATTAGTGCTAATTCTTTTATTTGAACTCGTACTATCATATTTTTCCAATTCATCATCCATATATAATGCATTCAAATGTCCCATCATATCACTATATGAATGAATATTCTTTCTATGGAAATATGTAGTATATATACTGTTATACAAAGGATGTTTTTTCAAAAAACGTTCATTAAAAATATTTATCTCGTCCATCCAGGCATTAAATAATGGACCACTTACTATTTTAATAGCACCAGCCTCTTTATTCTCCTTTATACCAATTTCCTTTCCACGTTTAATAAATCTATAAATTTTAAAGTGCAACGAATCCTGTAACTCTTCCACATATTTCTTTCCTAAATATGTAGGTCTTATTATGTATGCCCATCCCTCTAAAGAACTTGCATCAATCGCTTCAAGATAGTTTTGCGAAATAATAATATCTATTTGTGATTGATCATAATTAGGTGCACATATTGATATTTCATTTTTCCCTTCCATTTGATTATATAAATCAATCAAAAGTCTCTGTGTATTTAAATCTATTATATCCACAAGCATCTTCTCCCACTCGTATATTTTATTTTTCAATCCTCAACTGCGCCTTCAATTCTTGGAATGATTCCAGTGCACTCTGAAGATTTTCGATAATATCATCTGCAAGAATATCGGGATTTGGAAGATTATCTAAATCCGCAAGTGACTTATCCTTTATCCAGAATAAATCAAGACTTGTCTTATCTCTCTCCAATATTTCCTCTACAGTAAATTTTCTAAATCTTCCATCTGGATTTTCTTCTGACCATGTCTCTTTTCTGTCATACCTATTTTCTGGATTATAACAAGCTACAAAATCATCAAGGTCTTTATCTGTCATTGGATTCTGCTTCAAGGTAAAATGAATATTTGTTCTAAAATCATATATCCATACTTCCTTTGTCTGTCTTTCTGCGCTTGCCGGTTTTTTGTCAAAGAAAATCACATTAGCTTTTACACCCGGCTTATAGAAAATACCTGTAGGCAAACGGAGTATTGTATGCAGTTCTGTCGTTTCCAATAACTTCTTTCTGATTACTTCACCAGCTCCACCTTCAAACAACACATTATCTGGTACAACAACTGCTGCCTTACCTGTAGCCTTCAAAATAGTATTAATATGCTGTACAAAGTTAAGTTGTTTATTAGAACTTGTTGTCCAAAAATCCTGACGATTATATACCAAATCTTCGTCTTCCTGCTCACCCTCTTCATTAGTAAATGTAATTGAGGATTTTTTTCCGAATGGTGGGTTCGTCAGAACATAATCTACCCTATAACCTGGATCCGTAAGCAATGCATCACCAAGAGACACCGGAACATTACCATAAATATCTCCAATATTATGAAGATATAGATTCATAAGAGCCATCTTAAATGTATTAGGAACTAACTCATTACCATAAAATGTCTCATTCTTCAAAAATTCTTTTTTCTCTCTATCAAGAGTATAATTATCTGGGTCTGCAATAAAACTCTGACTTGCCAAAAAGAATCCTCCACTACCACAACAAGGGTCTGCAATAGTTTTCATTGGTTCTGGGCGTACGCATCTCACCATAGCACGAATTACAGGTCTTGGAGTAAAGTACTGTCCTGCTCCTGACTTAATATCTTCTGCATTCTTCTGCAACAAGCCTTCATATATTTCGCCCTTAACATCAGAAGACATTGATACCCATTTTTCTGCATCTATCATCTGAACTACCCTGTAAAGAATAGCTGCATTATTAATTTTATTTGTTGCTCCCTTGAAAATCTTTCCAAGAATACCAGTTTGCTCACCAAGTTTTTCTAATGTCTTCTTATATTGTTCTTCAAGTTCTGCGCCCTTTAATGTATTCATATCTGACCAAGCATATCCTGTCGGAATACCTGTTTCTTTCTTATATGGCGGTTTTGAATATTCGTCTGACATCTTTAGGAAAATAAGATATGTCAGCTGTTCCAAATAATCACCATATCCTACCCCATCATCTCTTAATGGGTTACACATTCCCCATACCTTTGAAATAATTGCACTTGATTGTTCTGACATTATACTAATCCTCCTTCAAATGCTTTTTTTAAAACACTATATCTAAGTGCATCTGCATGTACTAAAGCATCTTCTATTGTACGCTCAATGCTATCACATACAGACATTCTATTTTCAATTTCTGCAACTATCATATTTTGTTCTTCTAACATACAATATGGAATTATAAGCTTTTCTAATGTATCAAGATTAATATTCTTCTGTGCTGTTGCAGGAGCAAACGCCCATAGTCTTAGCTTCTGTGATTCGATAAAATACTTAATATACCATGGATTAATATTCTCATTAGGTGTAAATCCAACTACACTATCTGGAAAACATGCATCTATACCCAAAAAAGCTGTTTCTGCGATATTAGCTGCTATAGTAATACATAATGTTCCCGCTTTCCATAATTTACTCTGCTGTAATCCAAATTCACCATACATTTTTGTGTACTCTGTGATATATTTTGAAGCAGCCTTCACTTCACTCGTTTGTAAAAAAGGATACTTTCCATTCTCAAATAAACGAGCATCATTTCTTGGTCTATGTTTAGATTTCCCTCTTCCCAAATCTCCTAAGTTTGCAAGCGCGATATATTTCCACTCTATTGGAATATCGGGAAGCTTTTCTCTTTCTTCACTTGTGGCTTCTTCACAAAAAGAATCTGTCATTATATGCCTATCATTTGTAAAATTACCTAGGAAAGCCTCATTTAAAACAGCATTCCTATATACTTTTAATTGTTCTTTAGTCTTATTAAGCGTTTCAATTCCCTCATCTATCTGAGAGAACATTTCCTCAATTTTTGCAACTATTTTTGCTTGTTCTTCAAGATCTGGAATCGCTATTTTTTGTTTTGAATAATACTGTATCCAATATCTTTTATGCGTATCATGATCTATATGAATAATTTGCATTCTATAAAATATGTATTTGGGTAAAACAAGCTCCGTGTTCACATTAAGAATTTTCATAGCAGAGGACTTTACCTTAAATGGAAAGTTCACATACTGACTAGCAGTAGTAAAATCATCAAAGATAATTACAGGAAGTTTATCCTTTTCAAATATCCCTTCTGTTTCATTTGTATATCCAAGAATAAAACTCTTTCCCGCCGTCAAAACTGGGGTTTTATAGGAATCATCATATTTTGTTGACTCCACAATATATTTTGTCGGTTGCTCATAAGGAAGCAACTCATCAAGTGTATATTCTTTTAATTCCATCTATGCCTCCTTAAGCCACTAATACAATGTTCATCTCATTCAAAATATTTTCATATTCATCACCAAAAACATCGTAGAATCTTCCCAATCCGCCTCTCTTATCAAAAGGACTCAAATCAAGGTCATCTGGCACGATACTAAGCGAAACCATTATATGTTCCTTTATTAATCGTAACCACTCCATCTGTTCTTCTGTAAAATGAACATCGCCTGCATTTTTCTTCAATGTCCAACGCATGAAGTTATAATTAACCTTATCCGCAAAAGGACTCAGCTTATCTTCGTATCCCATCTCAAATCTGATTATTGAAATAAGGTCTGTAATCTGCGCCATCGTTCCACGCTTAACTTTATCCGGTTTCTTAATGGCATAGCAATCCCACAGTCTATCTACAGTAATACCCTTTACTTTTAATTTCTCATACAAAGCCTTCATCTGTTCAATAGCCATTGGGCGGTCTTTATATTTCTGGTCATAGATAATGCGTAATGCTAGAATTTCATCCTTGTTTTCTTCAATAAACTCTTGGAAAGTATGAATCACTCTATCCGCATTCTTTTCCTGTTCCTTATCAAATCCTGCAAACACAACTGAGTCAATATTCACATTATCAATAATTTGTTCATGTGAACGTCTAACATTTTCAATATAATTACGAACCTCCGGTTTATTAAAAGGCTCAATTGCTATTTTAATTAACTCTTTCTGTGCCTCTGTAAGCTTCTTTGTATCATCTTCAGTAGGTTCAGGTCCATCTTCTGTAATTACATATCCAGCCTTATCAGCAATAACATCCTCATCAAATGCATTAAGAAGATTTTCAGATATTTTACCAACTGGAATTCCGACCTGCTTTTCAAATTCCTTTTTCTCTGCCGGAGTCATCTGACTATTAAGTCGAATAATTCTATTAGCCAAAGAGGTAAGTGTATCCTCATCTCTTGCACCAAGAGCAACATTCATCATCAACTCTTTCATAGAAACCGTAGGTTTTCTTTCAAGTGTCCTGGTTTCAGTCTTCTTGGATTTTGTGACCCCAACTGCATCAACAATTACAAAATGGTCTTTATTCTCTGTAGCGGATGGAGTAACTTTCTGTAACTCATCTTTAGAAAGAGTTCTGGTTCCTCTTCCTTTCATCTGCTCGAAATAATTCTTGCTACGAACATCACGCATAAATACAAGACATTCGATAGGCTTTACATCTGTTCCAGTTGCAATCATATCAACTGTGACTGCAATTCTTGGATTATAATCATTTCTAAATGAGCTAAGAGCCGCCTCCGGGTTATCCGCCCCATAAGTAATCTTCTGACAAAACTCATTTCCCATTCCAAATTCATCTCGAACAATCTGTATAATATCATCAGCATGGCTATCTGTTTTAGCAAAGATAAGAGTTTTAGGAACTTCTTTACGATATGGAAATAATGTTGTTCCAAGACTTTCTCTAAAACATTTTATAACAGCACGAATCTGACTAGGATTTACAATATCCCTATCTAAGTCCTTTGATGTATATTCCAAATCCTCGTCCATCTGTTTCCATCTTTTTGCACGAGATAGTCTATTTCTATATTCAATTAATTGTTTCATCAGCTGAGCGCCATTTCTGCCAACTTCAGTTTCAATTACAAATACATCTTCTCCAACATTTACACCATCAACAATAGCCTGCTCTCTGGTATATTCACTTACTACATTCTGCTTAAAGAATGCAAATGTTCTCTTGTCTGGTGTTGCCGTAAGGCCTATGATAAAGGAATCAAAGTATTCCAATACCTGACTCCAAACATTATATATAGACCTATGACATTCATCTACGATAATACAATCAAAGAATTCTGGTGGATACTTCTCGTTGTATACAACTTCCTTTGGAGCTTTACTCTCTGCAGTTACAAACTCATTAGGTGATGTTTCCTCTGCTGATTCATCCAAATCTTCTTCTTTAAGAATAGAATACATTCTTTGAATTGTACTTATATATACCTGCGTATTTGCTGGCATATGTGATGACTTCAAACGATATACTCCATATATATTAGAAAATGGTCTGTGGTCATCATTTGGAATATAAGCCAAAAATTCACGCTCAGCTTGTTCACCAAGACTCTTTGTATCTACAAGGAAAAGTATTCTATTTACCTTTGCATATTTAAGTAATCTATATGCAGCTGTAATTGCTGTAACGGTCTTTCCTGCACCAGTAGCCATCTGAACTAACGCGCGAGGCCTACTTTCTGAAAAAGACTCATCTAATTTCTTCAATGCTTTAATCTGACACTTTCTAAAACCATCCTCATCAAGTTTTGGAAAGTGCTTCATATTATTTCTTATGGTATCGTTCTGCTTTAACATATAAGCTAATGATTCCGGTCTGTGGAACGAGAATATATCTCTTGAACGATAATTTATATCCATATAATCTGTAAATCTTGTCAATTCACCTGTACACTCATAGGCAAAACGGATGCTAACGTCACCCTTCATCCACTTAAATGTACTTTTTGCGTATCGAGCAGACTGTTTTTCAACAGTTGTTATATCTTCACCCTTTTCTTCTCGTTTTGCCTCTGCTATACCTACAGGAACTCCATCTACAAAAAGGGCATAGTCCACCTCCCCACTACTTGTTGGATATTCGCGAACTGCCACACCTCTTCCAGCTGCGAGATTAAGGTCTTTCATATCCTGAATTATCCACCCGGATTGTTTCAATTGTTCATCAATAACAAGCCTAGCTTTTTCTTCTGGTGACATAAGCCTCAATCCTCCTTCTCTTCCACATACTCCATAATATCTCCAAAATCAGCATGCAGTATTTTACATATTCTTCCTAGAACGTCCAATGATACTTCCTCATTCTTACGGATACGCGTCATAGTATTTGGTGCTATATCCGCTGCTTTTCTAAGTTCGACCATTGTCACATCCTTTTCTTCAAGAACACTATATAATTTGTTGTATGATACAGCCATTTCTTTATCCTCTCATATTACTCACGTTCAAATAACTCTATCATTTTATAATATCACACAGTCCTTGTTTTCGCAACATATTGCGACCAATTTTATGCGACTTCATGACAAAACAAGAGTTACATTTCTTCAACGCAACCCCTGTTTTTAATTTACCCTATACACCTAACTTTTTAACATTCCTAACCACTTCCACCCCTTTTCTAACAATCATATATACAAGCTGTACAACTACAAACACCAGCACCACATTAACTGACAGCAACCCTCGTATCTCCTCCGCAAAATTCACTATAACCGCTACACTCACCATCACAACTGCAAGGCTCATCCTATCCCATAGCTCATAATAATAAAATTTACCAATCCTATAGCAACCATATCCTATTCCACCTATTGGAACCGCCGTCATAACAACTACTACCATTCCAAACAGTACCCAACACAAGACATCTCTAATAACATCATTTGAAATATTAATACTTGCAGTTGATATTATTTGTGCCATCTTCATAACTATTTGCCACCAACTAGCAGCTAACTTCCATATCCATAAACCCGCATCCTCGATATCCCTTCTAATAAATTCTGTTTCAAATCCCTTCAAGACAGTAATCAAAATTCCATATAGCAGCACTGCAATATAGAAACCTTCGTGTGTAGCATACTTTGCATTATTCTTTATAATTAAATCTCCTCTAGCAAGTCGTGTCATGCGTTCTGCCTCCTGCTTGATTTCGTCACGAATATGTGCTCTTTCTGTTTTCACTTCCGCTAGCCTCATCTCATATGACTTTTTCACCATTTCTAAATCGCTTATCTTATTTTCATACTCTGTTTTAACGTTTTCTACTTTCTCCATCTTGAGAGATAGCTTTGTTTCCACAGTCTTCATTATTGATTCTGCTTCCTGTCGAAGTGCCCTCGCTTCTCGAAGTTCCTGATCGCTTGTTGCTAATTTCTCTATTCTCTCGTTTAGCTTCAGTATCGTCTCGCTTTTTAACTGAAGCTCTTTCTTTAGCTCCGAGATTATTGATAAGCTTTCTGACTTCATCTGCTGTGTCTGAGAGTCCCCTTCTTTCAGTTTCTGCTCGTATTTCATCACCATCTTCTTCTGCATATCCTGATAATTCAGCATTCGATTTTTGTATTCCTCGATTTGATTCTCCTGCTCCTCCAACATATCCAGAAGCTCGTCTACGCTCCATGAGCTTTCTAATTCGTTCATTTCTTTCCGCCTCCTTTTCTTTAATTAAACTTTTAAGTTCATCAATTCGCTTATCTGTTGCTGCAATTTCTCTATCTGTATCTGATAACTTTTGATTTGCTGCATCAATGAATTGTTGATACTCTCCTGCTCGTCCAGCCCTTCTAGAAGTTGCTCCTTGTCTCGAAGAAGTGAAGCTATCTCCCTTTCCTGTTCCTCCAATATACTGACTAGCTCTTCCTGGCTTTCTATGATACTTAAAACTTCCTGTAAATCCTCTAATTCGATCAATCAAATCCCTCGCTTTCTCTACTATGATTTCTGTAATTTCCTTTGCCAGCTTTCGTATAGATTCTCTAAGTCGATTGCGTTCTCTAACTTCACGATTAATCTCGCATCTATCCGCAATCTGTCCATCTTTCTCCATCTGTCTTGCAATAATACCCTCATGAATCATCGGCTCTACATCTAAACCCTGCCTCTCGTAAGACCTATGATCAATATGCTTATCTTCTGCAAGATATTTGTTACACTCCTCTGCCCAAGATGCTCTCCATATTTCAGCCTTACTGTGCTCATTCCAATCATTTATTGGAATTGTTATTTTCTCCCACAAATACTCTGTTCCCTTCCCCTTCCTAACTCGTACTTTCTGCTTGCCGTTTTTATCCAGTGCAGGAATACGATATTTGGAAGTTGCCTCCTTATTTTTCGCATCATAAGCTGGAAGATTTGGATCATAAATTGGTCTTCCACAGGCATCTCTTGAATTTGCAAATACCGTTCTCTGTTTCTGCATCCATTCTGACTTTTTATCTATACCTCTAACTGTAAGAAGTATATGCGCATGCGGATTTCCTTTTCCTGTATCATGAATTGCAAAATCTGCAATCATCCCTTCATTTACAAAGTTTTTCTTAATATAGTTCCTAACACATTCAAGCTGTTCTTCTCTTGTCATTTCTACAGGAAATGCCACTTCAATTTCTCTGGCAAATTGTGCATCCGCTCGGCTTTCAACTTTTTGTACCTCATTCCACAAGACTTCTCTGTTTAGATACCTTTCTGGTGCATTTTCAGGCAACATAATTTCCGTGTGAACCACTCCACCTTTTCTCGTAAAATCATGAACAAGTCCCGTTTCGTCATTATATAATCGTTCTCCAGAACGATATGCTGCTGAGGCAACCGCTGACCTTCCACCTGTTCTACTGATTATCTTTATTGACAAATGATATATTGACATTTTCTCACCTCTCTTCTCTGCAAATTTTCTAATATGCCGTCTGCATAAGACACGCCGACGGAACGCGCCCGGCAGACTCCATTAGGAGGCTGACCGGTTCGACCATCGGGAGAAGCTTACCTATGTGGGCTCCGCCCACATATAAGTGCGCCCTTAGTACCTAAGGGGTGCAACTAAACTTCTTCTTTTTCTTTTATAAAAGCTGCATCGTCATCATCAGCCCTTTCGAGTGCTTTTGTTAAGAAACTTCCTCTATACTCCTGCTCCTGAAGAAATTTTCTAAGTCTTGGAAGCTTATCTTCTTCAATCGCCTTACCATATACACTTTCAACTTCTGCACCTATCTTAATCAGTCTGCGCGTTCTAGCTTTACGATTCTCCTCAGATAATCTTTTCTTTAACGCTTTCTCCTGAGCCTTCATCTGCTCCTGTCTTTTACTAAGAGCTTCAAGCTGTTCTTCCGTAGTTCTTCTATTAGCCATAAGCATTTCCTCCTTCCTTATGGATGCATGTTATACATTTCAGATTAACTAGTTACGATATTTCTTTTACTGTTTTGAAATAACCTGTCTCTTCCCAAACCTTTTTGTCTGGGCAGTAATAGTTATATTCCGAAGAATTTTCCATCTTCATTGCATATCCGAATTTCAAAATTCCCTTCTGCAATCCAAGTCTTATATACTGGGCATCCTTGCCTATTGCTCTAGCTATTTCTGCAATAGGAACATTACGCCCTGTAAATGCTGGTGTTTCTATAAAAACCTTTTCTTTATCCATGCAGCCTCCTTTCCCCTCAATCACTTCATGCATCCTTTTTGTTTTGATTGAAGTTATGTATTGACTTGGACTTTCTATAGCGTTATTATATGTTCACAACAAGTTTCTTTTAAGACCTATATTTTATCTGTTTGGAGGTGTTATTTATGAATATGGTCACTATTGGAACTATTTTAAAAGATAGAATCAAAGAAAAAGGATATACACAAGAAGAATTTTGCGAATTAGTCGGTATTGGATTATCAAGTTTAAAAAAATATATGAACGGGAAAGTATTTTACTCCATAGACACATTAGAGCTTTTTGCTAAAGCATTAAACTGTTCCTACGATTACTTATTAGGAAAGAGTAAAACTCCTAACCCTGAGTATCACGAAGTAAAAGAATTAACACGACTTCAAGATGAAGCCATCGACAGATTACAGCATTATGCAAAGGAATATGATGATGATAATCGTTCAAGACAATATCTTGATACTTTAAGCTATCTCATTTCAAAGGAATTTCTTATTGAAAGAGTTACTGATTATCTCTATATCGATAATAGTGAGCAATTACTCTTTGAACATGATGAACCTCTTCCTCAACCAGGTATCTATGTCGGTCACTCATATTTAGGTGTTCCTGACATTGAAGATGCATATATGCTAGGTATTGTTAGAGCCCTAGTAGAAACTAAAGAACAAATAAAAAGAAAGGATGATGCTATGTGAGATTACCTAACGGCTACGGAGGCGTCGTAAAGCTCTCCGGCAAAAGAAGAAAACCATATGCAGCAAGAGTCACTGCTGGTTGGAAGCTTAATGAGAAGACAGGAAAAGCAATGCAAGAGTATCAGATACTAGGCTATTCCGAAACAAAGGCAGGTGCCTTACAGATATTAGCCAAGTACAATGATAACCCGATTGACTTATCTGTAATGAAATTAACTTTTGAGGATATTTACAACCGATGGTCTGAAGAGAAATATCCTACCATTTCTGGTTCTAATGTTAATGGCTATAAAGCTTCTTTTGCTTTATGTTCTGGCATTGCCAATAAACCTTTTAAGGATGTTAAACTTGATGATTTACAAAGAGTAGTTGATACCTGCGGAAAGAATTATCCAACGCTTAGAAAACTGCTTGTACTCTTTCATCAAATTTACGAATATGCCTTAAAGCATGAACTTACACTAAAAGACTATTCTGAATTTGTTGATATCCTTAAATATAAGAATCGCAATCCTAATAAAGCTGATAGAGACAGGCTGACAAAGGATGAAATTGATAAGCTATGGACTATGAAAGATGACAAGTATTATCAGATTGTACTAATGCTGATCTACAATGGTGTAAGAATTTCAGAATTGCTAGACTTGAAGAAAGAAAATGTTCATCTTGAGGAGCAATACTTTGATGTGATTGACAGTAAAACCGAAAATGGAATCCGTAAGGTGCCTATTGCAGATAAAGTATTAGATTTTTACAAAGGCTGGTTTAATGATGGTGTTGATTCAGAATATCTGCTTCATACAGATGATGGTAAACATTTCTTATATCGCAATTATTATGACAGCTATTTTAAGCCACTTATGAAGAATCTTGATATCGAACGAACACCGCATTGTTGCCGACACACCTGTATATCAATGCTTGCAGATGCACATGTGGATCAAACCACAATTAAAAAGATAGTTGGTCACGCTGGTGCCATGACTCTAACCGAAAAAGTCTATACCCATATGGATATAGGAGAATTAGTAAAAGCAATAAACCTAATATAAGCTATATGATGCTTATAAGTTACTTTCGCTAAAAGAAAGGATTTTATTATGAATGATTTAGTATTAAGCGATTCATTCGCAGATTACTTCGTAATCTTGCTCATGTCGCGCTGTCGTGCTATATTTGCCGTTGAATTATTGTCTGCTAGTGCAAGCACTATCATCCAATATTCATCAGCAAATGCATCGCTTGTAGAAACACGCAAAAGGGATGTCTCCCAACCAGATACATCTGATGGAAAACATCCCTAATAATTTACATATAAATGTCTATTCTGTGTTACTTGCTTGATACTTGTTTGTTACTTATCGTCTCAAATCAAGCACTTTTTAGTAACACCCACAACTCTTGAAATCCAGCAAATAAGCCATTTCCCAGATTTCCAAAAGTAGCACATATTATCTCTTTGAGAACTGTGGAGCACGACGAGCTGCTTTTAAGCCGTACTTCTTTCTTTCCTTCATTCTTGGATCTCTTGTTAAGAATCCTGCTTTCTTTAAAGTAGGTCTGTATTCAGCATCTACTTGTAATAAAGCTCTTGAAATACCGTGTCTGATTGCACCAGCTTGTCCAGTGAATCCACCGCCACGAACATTTACTAATACATCGTACTTATCTGTAGTAGATGTAGCTTCTAATGGTTGACGAACGATTAACTTAAGAGTTTCTAAACCGAAGTATTCATCCATATCTCTTTTATTAATAGTAACCTTACCTGTACCAGGTACTAAATATACTCTTGCAATACTGCTTTTTCTTCTACCAGTTCCGTAATATTTTGTCTTAGCCACTGTAATGTCCTCCTTAATTAATATTAATACTTAATTTCTAATTCTTTTGGTTTTTGAGCTGCGTTATTGTGCTCTGGACCTGCGTATACGTGAAGCTTCTTAATCATGCTTCTTCCTAAAGGTCCCTTTGGAAGCATTCCCTTAACTGCTAAATAGATAACATCTTCTGGCTTCTTAGCTAATTTTTCACTCAAAGTAGTTTCTCTCATACCACCTACATAATCAGAGTGATTGTAGTAAATCTTTTGGTCTAATTTCTTACCAGTTACCTGAATCTTATCTGCATTTACAATGATTACATAATCTCCAGTATCAATGTGTGGAGTGTAAGTTGGTTTGTTCTTACCTCTTAAAATCTTAGCGATTTCAGATGCTAAACGTCCTAATGTATGTCCTGTAGCGTCAACTACATACCATTCTCTTTCAATTGTTGCTGGGCTAGCCATATAACTCTTCATGGATGTTCCTCCTTAAAAAATACGTTAATCTTTATCAAAATGTATTGAAAATACTCTTTACCGGGGCTTTGGTTTGAGTAGTTTTCTCGTCACATACTAGAATAGTATATTACATCAAGGCTTTTCTGTCAATCATTTTTTCCATAATTTTTTAATACCAGGGTCAAAAGGTCATGCTTTTTATGCTTGCATGAAAAAGTATGACTTTGGGACCCGCAAAACACGAGAAAGCAGCCCAAATAGGGCGGATTTCGAATGTTTTAGAATTGCGGGAGCACAAAGTGCGTAGCAATTCGTAGGTATTATAGGATACTTGTAATAATTCCACAATTACTCGCTAGCACAAAGTGCGTAGCAATTCGCAGGTATCATAGGGGCAAAATACCTTTTAACCCCAACATTATTATTTTCTTTTGTTCATTTCTTCTATTTTTCGTCCTTCATTCGCTCAATTACCATCCGGTATCCGTCTTTCCCATAATTTAAGGCACGATTTACCCTGCTGATGGTTGCGCTGGATGCCTTTGTACTTTCTTCAATTTCCGTATAGGTCTGTTTTTTACTTAATTTCACAGCCACATCAAATCTTTGGGCAATGGAACGAAGTTCATTAATGGTACAAACATCCTCAAAAAACTGATAACATTCTTCTTCCGTTTTCAACTGCAAGATTCCCTGAAACAATTGACTCAGTTCCTCAGTATGAATATCATTGCTTTTTTTCATTCAAACTCTCCCTTCCTAAGCATTTGTAACAGGTAATTGCGAAACTATTCAAAATTTATATTGAGTGATACAAAATAAACAAATACATAAGCAGGTGCTTGGGCGGCCGTCGGTACTTAATGAGAGGCTTGCCTCGAATTTAGTACCGCTACGAGCCGAACGCAGCGAAAGCGAGCCTGCGGTGTTTTGTTTATTTTGTATCACTATTTCATAAAATATTTTAGTTTCGCAATTGCCTAAGCATTATATAAAGAAACTTCCTACCTGATAAATGAGCAATGCCACCACATATGCCATAGCGGTCTGGCAAAATGCAGTTACCAGAGCTGCCCTTAGGCTTCCAAGTTCCCTCTTTGTTGCCGCAAAAGCTGCCACACAAGGCATATAAAGAACCGTAAACACCAAAAAGGAAAAAGCACTTAAAGGTGTTAATATGGCAGCCAATGCCTCTGATAAATTTCCCGAAGTCGCACCAAGAATTACCTTCAGGGTACTTACCACAGATTCTTTTGCAGTAATACCGGTAATAATGGCAGTAGCCGTTCTCCAGTCACCAAATCCTAAAGGCTTAAAAATTGGTGCAATCAAAGAACCCAATTTTGCCAGAATACTCTCACTGCTATCCGCCACCAGATTCATTCCCAAATCAAAACTTTGTAAAAACCAAATAGCAACAGAAGCAAGAAGAATAATCGTAAATGCCTTTTTTAAGAAATCCTTTCCCTTGTCCCACATTTGCAGTAAAACATTCTTTCCTGTAGGAATCCGGTATGCAGGAAGTTCCATGACAAAAGGTACCGGATCACCCTTTAAAACCGTACATTTCAATAACAAAGCACTAATTACCGCCACTAAAATACCAATACAATAAATCGAAATCATCACCAATGCCGTATGTTTCGGGAAAAATGCCGCAGTTATCATTCCATAAATCGGCAGTTTTGCACTACAAGACATAAAAGGTGTAATGGCAATGGTAATTTTCCGGTCACGCTCGCTGGAAAGGGTTCTGGTCGCCATAATGGCCGGTACACTACAACCAAAACCAATCAGCATAGGCACAAAACTTCTTCCGGAAAGACCTATTTTATGAAGCAATTTGTCCATCACAAAAGCCACTCTTGCCATATATCCGCTGTCTTCTAACAAAGACAGGAAAAAGAACAAAATCACAATCAATGGGAAGAAGGATACAACACTTCCTACTCCACCTAAGATTCCATCTACCACCAGTCCCTTCAAAGAAGGATTTACTCCGGCTGATTCCATCCATACCGCTATCTGGTCAATCACTTTCTGAATTCCCTCTTCCAACATTTCCTGCAAAGGTCCACCTAGTACAGAAAATGTCAGCCAGAAAATCAAAAGCATAATTCCTAAGAAAATTGGAATGCCCAAGTATTTATGTGTTAAGATTCTGTCTATCTTCTCACTTCGAATCTGTTCCTTGGTTTCCTGATGGCGTACTACTGATTTCTTGCAAACTTCCTCAATGTATTGATACCGCATATCTGCCAAAGCAGCCTCTTTGTCGGTATCCAGTTGTTTCTCCATATTTTCCACAATATGTTCAATAATATGTAATTCATCTTCCGAAAGTTCCAAGGCATCTATCATAGGCTTGTCCCCTTCCACCAGCTTTGTTGCTGCAAAACGCAAAGGGTAGCCCTTTTCCTGCGCCTTTTCCTCAATTATATGGGAAATAGAGTGAATTGCTTTATGTACCGCTCCCTTACAAAAATCCAAGCGTTCCAAAGGCTTCTGCTTTTTCGCAGTCTTTAAAATTACCTCCATCAACTCACCAATACCGTCATTTTTACTAGCAGAAATCGGCACCACTGGAATCTTTAAATCCTCTTTTAACTGATTAATGTCAATGGAATTCCCACTGGCAACCACCTCATCCATCATGTTTAAAGCAACTACCATGGGCTTATTTAATTCCATAAGCTGCAAGGTCAAATACAAATTACGTTCAATATTGGTGGCATCCACAATGTTAATGATTAAGTCCGGATTCTCTTTAATGATGAAATCCCTGGTTACCACTTCCTCCTCCGTATAAGGAGACAAAGAATAAATCCCCGGAAGGTCAACCACCACCGCTTCTTTGTTCTTTTTTAAGGTTCCCTCTTTCTTATCTACCGTAACTCCTGGAAAGTTTCCTACATGCTGGTTGCTTCCTGTCAATCGATTAAATAAAGTAGTTTTTCCACAATTTTGATTTCCAATCAAAGCAAACAAATAAGGCATTTTACTTCTCCACCTTTCGTATCTCATCCATTTCTATCTTGGCAGCATCATCCTTACGCAAAGTTAACACGTAGCTTCGCAAAAATAATTCCATAGGGTCGCCCATGGGAGCAATTTTACGAACTTCTACTCTGGTTTTCGGAGTCAGGCCCATATCCAGTAATCTTCGCCTTAATGCGCCTTCACCACCTATGGACTTAATAATTCCTTCCATTCCCGGTTCTAATTCATCCAAAGTCATATTATCTACCTGCCCTTCTTCCAAACCATCATCATTCGCAAAGGTCAATTAATTCTAACAATCCTTCATAAGTTTCAACCTGATTCACCAAATTTCTTAATTTGGCTGAATTCTTAAATCCTGCTGTATACCATGCAAAATGTTTTCGCATTTCCCGCACCGCAGTATATTCCCCTTTGATTTCTACCATAAGTGCAGTATGTCGCTTCATCATAGCCACTACTTCTTCCAATTCCGGTTTCGGCGGCAAAACTCCTGTTTCTAAATATTTTTTCGCCCGGCTGAAAACCCATGGATTTCCCTTGGCACCTCTGCCTATCATAAATCCATCACAGTCCGTTTCTTCTTTCATACGGATAATGTCCTCTGCCTCCATAATATCACCATTGCCAATCACAGGAATGGAAACTGCCTTTTTTACTTCTTTTATAATCTTCCAGTCCGCTTCACCACTATAATATTGTTGTCTGGTACGTCCATGTACGGCTACTGCTGCCGCCCCATTTTGTTCTGCAATCTTTGAAATTTCCACTGCATTGATATGTTCATCATCAAATCCTTTTCGAATCTTTATGGTAACCGGCTTTGATGTTGCCTTTACCATAGAAGAAACAATCTCACCCACCAGCTTTGGATTTAACATAAGGGCAGAACCTTCTTTATTATTTACGATTTTCGGAACAGGACAACCCATATTCACATCCACAAAATCAAATCCAAGAGGCTCAATTTTCTTTGCCATCTCCCCCATTAACTGAGGTTCTGAGCCAAACAACTGTACTCCGATTGGATGTTCTTTGGAATCTAAACTTAATAAAGGTATGGTATTTTTATTTTCATAGTAAATGGCTTTGGCACTTACCATCTCTGTATATAAAATGTCACAGCCTTCCTCCTTGCATAACAGACGGAACGGTAAATCCGTAATGCCCGCCATAGGTGCAAGAATCAAAGGATTCTCTATGGAAATTGCTCCAATCTTCATACTTACAAATCCTCTCTATTTGTTGATTTACTGTTTATTATATATCAATCTTAATCCTTCTAAGGTTAAATCTTTGTTATACACGTCGATTTTCTTGGTTTCATCGAAAATTATTTTTCCAAGACCTCCGGTAGCTACTACCTTTAAGTCTGGTATTTTCGTTTCTTCCTTTACCTTTTCAATGATATATTCTGTCTGTCCAATGTAGCCATACACCAAACCTGCCTGCATACTGGAAATCGTTTCTTTTGCCAATATGGATTTTGGCTTTTTGATTTCAATTTCCGGTAACTTCGCCGCTTCATTCCAAAGGGCATTGGCACAAATCCGGATTCCAGGGGAAGTAATTGCTGCACTTAAAGTTCCATCTTCTGTAACAAAATCATAAGTGGTAGCAGTTCCAAAATCAATCACCAGTACCGGCCCGCCATAAATCTCATAGGCTGCCACTGCATCTACGATTCGGTCTGCTCCTACTTCCTTAGGATTTTCAGCCCCAATCTTTATTCCGGTCTTAATTCCAGGTCCTACATTGATTACCTTTACATTAAAATACTTATAAATACCATTTACCAAAGAGTGCATTAAATTCGGCACAACCGAAGCAATAATGGCAGCTTCAATCTTCTTTGGGTCTAACCCGTTCGACTCCAACATTCCCTTAATCATCACACCATATTCGTCCGAAGTTTTTGGTGATTTACTCATCAAACGAAAAATCCCCTGCAGTTTTTCTCCATCGTAAACACCAATGGTAATATTTGTATTTCCTACATCAATTGCTAATAACATATATTTCTTACCTTTCTTCTAAGCCTCTATCTTTTTCTAATCTTCTAACTCTTCCCCTAGGAAAAATACCTTATAATATAATTCTAAAGACTCCCAGAGTTCCTTCTTTTCCTCTCGCATCTGCTTAATTTTTAATATGCTTCCAATGTCATCATAAAGCAAATCTTCCTCTGCTGCATTGGTAACAAATTCCAAAGTTCCATCCTCATCAAATTCCAAGGTCAAAATTCCGCCAACGTCTTCTGTATATAAAACACAAGCTATCTTTAATTCGTCTTGTATTGTTTCCGGCAAGCCTTCAAAGTCCTCATTTAAATAGTATTTTTTTTCATATGCACTGGCTCCGCATAATGTCACTCTTTCCTGATACATAACATTCACTACCTCTGTCGGTAATTACTCCTTCCTTCGTTTTCATTTTCAGGCAGTTGCGAAACTAAAATATTTTATAGAGTGATACAAGCCTTCTATCGTTTCGCAACTGCCTATTTTCATTTTACTCATTCCCCTTTAAATATTCCAGGCGCTCTTTTATTTCTTGTTCTTTTCCTTGCTCTGTTGGGAAATAGAATTGTTCCCCTACCAGAACATCTGGAAGATATTGTTGTTCCACATAATGATTTGCATATACATGGGGATATAGATAACCTGTATGCCCTAATTCCTTGGAACCGGAATAATGGGCATCTCTTAAATGTGGTGGCACCTGTCCTAAAGGTTTCTTTCGAACTGCCTCCATGGCATTTTCGATTGCCATACATGAAGTATTACTTTTGGGCGCAGTGGCAATGTAAAGCACCGCATGGGCTAGTATAATCTGTGCCTCCGGCATTCCAATCCGTTCTACTGCATTGGCACAGGAAACCGCTACATTAATGGCATTAGAATCTGCAAGTCCCACATCTTCACAGGCGGAAATCATAATTCTTCTGGCAATAAATTCAATGCTTTCTCCTGCTTCTAACATCCTTGCCAGATAATAAACCGCTGCATCCGGGTCAGAGCCTCTCATACTTTTTATAAATGCTGAAACCGTATCATAATGGTTGTCTCCGTCTTTGTCATACTTTAATGCCCTTCTTTGAATACATTCTTCCATAACCGAAAGGTCTAAAAGAAGGATTCCTTCTTCGTTTCTCTGGGTTGTTAAAACTGCTAATTCTACTGCATTCAAAGCATTTCTGGCATCTCCACCGGCAGCATCTGCCAAAAATTCCAAAGCCTCTTCTGTTATCTTGGCACCATATGCCCCCATTCCCCTTTCCGGGTCAGAAACCGCTCTTTGAATCAATGTTTTTAAATCCTCTTTCGTAAGGGGTTCCAAACGGAAAATATTAGAACGGGAAAGCAATGCCTTATTAACCTCAAAAAATGGATTTTCTGTAGTGGCTCCGATTAAAACCACTGTTCCATCCTCCACAAAAGGCAATAAATAATCCTGTTGTGCCTTATTAAAGCGATGAATCTCATCTACAAACAAAATGGTCTTTTTTCCGTATGCCCCAAAATTCTTCTTTGCCTCTGTTACTACTTCTTCCATATCTTTCTTGCCGGAAGTCGTAGCATTCAAAGGTACAAAATTCGCACTGGTAGTTCCCGCAATCACCTTTGCCAGAGTAGTTTTCCCCGTTCCCGGCGGCCCATATAAAATAATAGAACTTAGTTTATCCGCTACGATGGCACGATATAATAACTTATCTTTTCCAATAATATGGGATTGTCCCACCACTTCCTCCAAAGTTTTAGGACGCATTCTGGATGCAAGGGGAGATTCTTTTTCTTTATTCTGTTCTCTCATGTATTCAAATAAATCCATGTTCTGTCCTTTCTATATAAATGATACCAGGAACATAAAATATATAGCAATCCATAGTATCCTGTGGCAAAATGCCTTTTACCTCATTTTCCATCAACTTCTCTGCTTTATGAACAAGTATATAACATTTCTTATCTGGTTGCAAATAAAAAAGAACCATTTTATCAATAAGAGCATTACTGGTTACTGTACAGACAGCACCAAAACACTTGCTGTTTTGGTGCGTAAAAATATGAGTCAGGTGTTCGCAGGCTCCTTTTGCGAAGCAAAACTCTAAATGAGCCTGCGAATTGTTACTGTTTAGATGAACAGTAACCCAAGAGTTTTTACCCCCTTTTCATGATTTTATTCATATTTTTAATAATTTTTCTTGCAATCCGGCTAAAAATGTATTAGAATAGGACTCATGTTTCGAAAGGAGAGAAAAAAATGAAAAAGACAATGAAACTAACTTACTTATTAACCCTTCTTTTATTACTATTCAGCTTTACAGCTTGTGGTGATAGCGATGACAAGAAGACAACTGAAAAAGACACTAAGGTAGAAAAGACAGAGGATAAAGATACTGAAGATACCGAGGATACAGAGGATACAGAGGATACAGAAGATACTTCTTCCAAAGATGCAAGTTCTGAAGAAGGTAACTCTGATGACAATGGTTCTGCTTCATTAGCTGATATTTCCTTTACAGTAAAAGAAGACTGGACTTTAGACTCCAGCAGTATTGAAGATTCAACATTATACTATTTACTTCCTTCTGCTACTGAAAACTTCGGAAACAACTTTATTGTTCAGGTTACTGATGTTGGTACAGAAGTATCAGACGAAGAATTACAAAGTTCAGCAGACCTTTTCATCCAAACATACGAAGAAAGCTTTGATGCTACTCTTGTAGAACAAAGTACTTTTGATACTGCTTGCGGTACTGCAATGGTTTTCACTCTTGATGTTACTAAGATGATTGAAGCTCAAGGTGTAACTGGTTACACAGCTTACATCAAGCAAGCAATTTTCGTAAATGGAACAAAGACTTATATTGCTCAATTAACTTGCCTTGGCGATGATTTTGATGCATTATCAGCAGAAATGGATAATGTTCTTTCAAGCATCACTTTAAAATAATTGAAACTTATAAGCAATTCTTTGCTTCACGAAAAAGACCAATTTGGCTCATGGCTAAATTGGTCTTTTTTATTTCAATCCTTCAGTTTTTCTTTCTATCTCACAAAGTCCTTCAATGCTTGGAATTATAGGAAGACTCCGTTATATGATGGATTACATTGGCTCCATCGGAAACAGCTGTTACAATCTGGCGTAATGCTTTCGTTCTTACGTCTCCAGCCACATATACTCCTTCTCTGCTGGTGATACCCTCTTCACCCGCAATAATATATCCTCCGGCATCCAGTTCTACGAGGTCTTTTACAAATTCCGTTACGGGCTGCATTCCAACTGCAACAAACACACCGGAAACAGGGATATCATATACTTCCGAAGATTCTGTATTCTTGATACGAATTTTCTCCACCGCCTGCTCCCCTATGATTTCACTTACTTCACAAGAAAGATGTAAACTGATATTTTCCTTTTTTCTCACTTCTTCCTGCGCAGTTTTTGAGCCTCGGAAGGAATCTCTTCTATGAATCAAATGCACTTTTTTACATAGATTCGATAAGTATAAGGCATCCCCTAACGCAGTATCTCCACCACCTACTACTGCCACTTCTTTATCTTTATAAAAATTACCATCGCAGGTTGCACAATAAGAAACCCCTGCAGTAGAAAATGTATCTTCTCCTGGAACCCCTAATTTTCTATGCTTTGCTCCAGTTGCGATTAATACATTTTTTGTTTGCAACCTTCTTCCATCAGAAAGAACCACCTCTTTTAAATCCTGCTTGTCCTGAATTTCTATTACTTCTTTTGACTCAATCTCAACCCCTAATTTTTCTGCGTGTTCACAGAAGGACAAAGCCAAATCGAATCCGCTTATCTGTGGCAACCCCGGATAATTGTCTACCTTATCCGTAGAAACAATCTGTCCTCCCCCGAAACCTTGTTTTTCAATTACCAAAACCTTAAGCATTGCCCGTTTCGCATAAATTGCTGCGGTCAGCCCTGCCGGTCCACTTCCAATAATCACAATATCAAACATAGATTACACCTCAAACAATTCCGTAGAAAGATACCGTTCTCCGGTATCCGGTAATAATACAACGATACGTTTTCCTTTATTTTCTTCTCTTTTTGCAAGCTGTGTTGCTGCATGTAGTGCCGCTCCCGACGAAATTCCTACTAATACCCCGTCTGTTTTTGCAACTTCTCTTGCTGCTTCCATAGCTGCTTCATCTTCTACCGGTATGATTTCATCCACTACACTTAAATCCATTACCTTAGGAATAAAACCTGCGCCAATTCCCTGAATTTTATGTGAGCCTGCCTTACCACCGGAAAGCACTGGAGAACCTGCAGGTTCTACGGCTACAATCTTAATATCCGGGGTTTTCTCTTTTAATGCGGCTCCCGTTCCACTTATGGTTCCTCCGGTTCCGGCAGTCGCTACAAAAATATCTACATTGCCTTCCGTATCTCTCCAAATTTCCTGTGCTGTCGTTTCCTTATGTGCTGCCGGATTGGCGTCATTTTCAAACTGCTGCGGTATTACAGCATTTCCGTATTCTTCTTTTAATTCCTGTGCCTTTTTAATGGCTCCCTGCATTCCTTCTTTTCCCGGAGTAAGCACAACTTCTGCACCCAATGCCGCAACAATTCTTCTTCGTTCCATACTCATGGTATCCGGCATAGTAAGAATCAAATGTAAACCCTTTGCAGCTGCCACAAATGCCAGTCCAATTCCTGTATTTCCGCTGGTAGGCTCAATAATAACTGTATCCTGATTAATTTCCCCATTTTTTATCCCTGCTTCAATCATAGCGTAAGCAACCCTGTCCTTCGCACTTCCCAATGGATTAAAATATTCCAGCTTCGCAATAAGTTTCGCCTCTAAAGCGTGTTTTTCTTCATAATTTGAAAGCTCCAGCAAAGGAGTGTTCCCAATCAACTCAGTTAAACTTTTTGCTATTTTCTTCATTTGTATATATCCTCCTTTTTATGAGTGGCATCAAAATACCACACCTACCATTTCTTATTTTGATTTATGATAAAGAATAAAGGAGGACTGTTTTCCTCCTTTATTCTTCCCCTATTCTTTTATTCTATACGAGACGTGGCAGAGCATCCTTCCGTCTCTACCATATTTCATTTCTTTATACAGATATAACTTTGACAACTTCTACATCTTTTTTCAGTGACAAATCCACATTTCTTCCCAAAATCTTAACAATCGGTTTGGATAAATAACTTTTATTTATCACCATAATCTCACCTTCACTACCATCACTCAAACGTACTTTGGCATGAATGTATGCTTCTAATAACTTTGATAAAAAGATACTTAAATAAGTAGAATCAAATTTATGTTCTCCTTCTGCTTCCATAAACCGTACTACTTCAAATGGGCAAAATTCCCCACGATATGGACGGTCAGAAACCATAGCTTCATAAACATCTACAATTCCTACGATTCTTGCAAAATCACTAATCTGAGGGAGTTTAAATCCCATAGGATACCCGGAACCATCTCCTCTTTCATGATGTTCCATTACGACTACTTCCACTTCCTTCGGTACATGAAGTTTCGACATGAATCGATGACCAATCACAGTATGTCTATGTAAAGTAGAACGCTCTGTTGATGTAATGGTTTCTTTTTTATTTAGTAGTTCCGGTGGAATTTCACACTTTCCAATATCATGTACCAATCCACAGGCACCTAATAAATCTATCTTATACTGGTCCATGTTACACCAGACACCCATAAAATAACTAAGTACAGAAACACCAATGGAATGCATATAATTTACATAAGAATCCTCTTTTAACTGCTTTAAGGCTTCAAATATAACATAATTTTCTTCCTCAGATAAAAGCAACTCATCACATCGTCTTAAAAACTTTTTAATATCGATGGAAACATGGAACATTGAGAATTTTTCCACTACCTCTTGAAAATCTCTTCTCATATGTAAAAATGTTACCATATCCTCTGGAAACTGTTCATAATACTTTACACGAATCTTTTTAACACCGCTTATCTTAAGCAGATGAATCATTCTATCATCTAATTCTGTATCCGCCAGAATTAACTTCATTCCACCCTTGGAATAAATATCCTCATCACTAACCATACCAGCCTTAAATTCATCTAATTCAATGACTTTTTTTACCATACTATCCCATTCCTTTTCCAGTATTTACTTATAGTGAAACCCGTTCATTCAGGAGATGCCACTTTATTTTAAGAATATGCCATACCGCTCTCACATTTCTTTGCACATTCCTGACTCGCATTTATCTATATTATATTATATCTTCTTCCACTACGCAACTAGATTTTCATAGTCTTTCTTGGTAAAACGATGATAGGTGGTACCAAACTCGTCCCATTCAATGCAATACACATATTTATCAATAGAATCATCTTGGAAAAAAAACACGTATCCCAAATCTTCTTCTCTTTTATCTTCGCACACAAAATCCTCAGAATAAGAAGAAAAAACTCCTTTTATCTCTTCCGGAGTAACCCCCTTTTTTCTGACAATATCAATAAACTCCCTTAAAAATGCCGAATCTTTTTTATTTTCTTTCACAAATAAAGTTCCCTGCTCCGGCACCTCAACACAGAACCGGCTGCCCTGATAAGAAAAACGGCATTCCCCTAATCGACTTTCACTATACTTTGAAAATCCGGATAATAGCTTTAAAAGTGCTGCTCCCGTCAAAGATAAATCTATATCCAGCAAGGAACAAAGAGAGCTGTCTTTATAATATAACTGCATTTTCTCCCTGCGATAACCTATTTTCATCTGCCACTCTTTTATGGTATCGCAGATATTTTCCTCTAATGCCTTATAATCTACCATCCGCTCATTCCTTCCTTTTCATGCCTTGTAGTAAACATTCCAAGCACTGCCAACATCCTTTTTCCTGCTATCCGTTTGGCTTCTGATTCTTCCATTCCAATAAATCTGCCAATGTAATACTATCCACTACATTGTTTACTGCCTCATTTATTTTTCCCCAAAGAATCCAGGTAACGCAGTCTGTCTGTCTTTCACAGCCATTGTTTTCATCCTCCAGACAGGAAACCGGAGCCAAACTTCCTTCCGTCAGCCTTAAAATCATACCTACCGTATAGGCAGAAGGCTCTTTTGCTAAGTAATATCCTCCTTGAGGGCCTCGTATACTCTTAACATACCCTGCTTTATTCAAAATAGATATAATCTGTTCCAGATATTTATCGGATATCTGTTGTCTTGCCGCAATATCTTTAATACTAATGGGTTCCTGCTTATCATTTTGAGCCAAATCCAGCATCAAACGTAACGCATACCTTCCCTTTGTCGATATCTTCATCCTATGATTCCTCCACCCAATACTACGTCACCATCATAAAAAACCACAGCCTGTCCAGGAGTGACAGCCCGTACCTGCTCATGAAAAAAACATTTCAATGTATCCTGGTCTATATATTCCACATGACATTTGGTTTCATGTTGTCCATATCGTATCTTCGCTGAAATTTCACCACATTCTTTAAAATCAGCAATTCCCATATGGTTAATATTATGACAGATAAGTTCCTTTGTAAAAACATCCTGACTGTCACCTAATACCACTTCATTGGTTTCCGGTCTGATTTCGCAGACAAACACCGGCTTTCCAAAGGATAGATTCAAGCCTTTTCTTTGACCGATGGTATATCTGTGAATACCCTTATGTTTTCCTAATACATTTCCTTCCCGGTCAACAAAATTTCCAGGTTGAAATGTTTTTTTACTTTCTCTTTCAATATAACCTGCATAATTATTATCCGGAACAAAACAAATTTCCTGACTGTCCGGTTTGGATGCCACGAAAAGACCGATTTCTTGTGCAATCTTTCGCACTTCATCCTTTTCATATTCCCCCACAGGCATTAAGGTATGTTTCAGTTGTTCCTGAGTCAGGTTATAAAGGGCATAAGTCTGGTCTTTACTGGCAGTGGCAGACTTACAAATGGCATAACGACCATTGTCCAAAGAACGGACTCTGGCATAATGCCCGGTAGCAATATAATCCGCTCCGATTTCAAGACTACGGTCCAACAATGCCTCCCATTTTACATAACGATTACAACGAATACATGGGTTTGGTGTTTTTCCTGAAGAATACTCTTTGATAAAGTCATCAATGACCTGCTCTTTAAAGACATCCCTGAAATTCATTACATAAAAAGGAATATCCAGCATACCTGCAACCCTTCTTGCATCCTCTACCGCACTAAGACCACAGCAGCCACCATCATGTTCCACCGTTTCCTTCTGCCAAATCTGCATCGTAACACCGATGACATCATATCCTTGTTCCTTTAACAAATAGGCTGCCACAGAAGAATCTACACCTCCGGACATACCTACCACTACTTTTTTCTTCTCTTTTACTGTATAATCCATACTTACTCCTCAGCCATTTCGTGATATGCTTCGGTTTCCTCAATATCATCTACCGGTGGTTTTAATCCCTGGATTTCAATATGATTCTTTTGTGCATAATCCCATAATGCTGCATGAATTGCCTCTTCTGCAAGTAGAGAACAATGCACCTTTACCGGTGGAAGACCGTCTAACGCTTCCATTACTGCCTTATTGGTAACTTCTAAAGCCTGCTGAATGGTTTTTCCCTTTACTAATTCCGTTGCCATACTACTGGTAGCAATAGCTGCTCCACAGCCAAAAGTCTTAAACTTTGCCTCTTGAATCACTCCGTTTTCGTCTATATCAAGATACATTCTCATAATATCGCCACACTTAGCATTTCCTACAGTTCCTACTCCACTTGGGTCTTCCATTTCCCCTACATTTCTTGGATTGGTAAAATGGTCCATTACTTTTTCACTATACATATCTTGTACCTGCTCTTTCTATACTTTTTTCAGTTCTTGTTTCTATCTTATGACTGTTGTTCTTTCATAAAGTCTTCATATAATGGTGACATACTTCTTAATCGTTCTATAATCTTCTTTAATTCTTCCACAACAAAATCAATTTCTTCCTTTGTGGTATCCTTTGATAAGGTAATTCTTAACGAACCATGTGCAATTTCGTGAGGTAAACCAATGGCAAGAAGAACATGGGAAGGGTCCAAAGAGCCGGATGTGCAGGCAGAACCACTGGAAGCACAAATTCCCTTTTGGTCCAGCATAATCAATAAAGATTCCCCTTCTACAAAACGGAAACTGAAATTGGCATTATTGGTTAATCTCAAAGTTGGATGTCCATTTAATTTTACATAAGGAATTTCCTTTAACACCCTATCCATCAGATAATCTCTTAAATTCTTTTCGTATTCTGCTCTCTCTTCCATGGTTTCCTTCGCAAGCTTCGTTGCTGCTCCAAAACCTACGATTCCCGGAGTATTATGAGTACCAGCCCTTCTGTTTCTTTCCTGTGCTCCACCATGAATGAAGGAACCTAATCTTACACCATTCCTTAAATACATGATACCAACACCCTTAGGGCCGTTAATCTTATGTCCGCTTGCACTTAACATATCAATGTTCAACTCACTTACGTTGATTGGAAGATGTCCGTATGCCTGTACTGCATCGGTATGGAACAAAATTTTATGTTCCTTTGCAATTTCTCCAATTTCCTTGATTGGCTGTATGGTACCGATTTCATTGTTTGCAAACATAACGGAAATTAAGATTGTGGTAGGACGAATGGCTGCCTTTAAATCCTCCAGCTTAATGACACCGTCTTCATCCACATCGATATAACTCACCTCAAACCCTAATTTCTCAAGGTACTCGCAGGTGTGTAATACTGCATGATGCTCTATTTTAGAAGTAATAATATGATTTCCCTTGTTACGATATGCAAAGGCTGTAGCCTTAATTGCCCAGTTATCCGATTCGCTTCCGCCACCAGTAAAATAAATTTCATTCTCCTTTGCACCTAAAAAAGCAGCCACTTCGCTTCTCGCTTCTTCTACAGCTTTCTTTGCTTTGCCGGAAAAAGAATAAATGCTGGATGGATTTCCATATAACTCTGTGAAATATGGCTGCATACTCTGGAAAACTTCCGGATGTAAAGCTGTGGTCGCTGCATTGTCTAAATAAATTAACTGATTCATTCATACTTCCTCTTTTCTATCAGATTTCCTCACTTTTCATATTCGTTTAATAGGATATATACATCATTTATACTACTATTCAGGGTATTTGTCAACCAAGGAAAGTCCCAAACCGCCTATTTTACCAAAGAAAAAGGGTTACTGTACACTCGTACCTCGTGAACAGTAACGATTCGCAGGCTCATTTAAAGTTTTGCTTCGCAAAAGGAGCCTGCGAACACCTGAATCACGTTCTTACGCACCAAACAGCAAGTGTTTTGGTGCTGTCTGTACAGTAACAAAAAAGGACAATCGTATTCTCAACTAAAAATCAAATACGACCGCCCCTCTTATTTCATTACTTAAATACAAACATGGATAAATATCCTTGTACAAAGACAAATAACACGATAATCGGTAGAATCCATGTCACATAAAAACAAATCTTAGCCGGTACTTTCAATCCTTTACCGGAATTTACTTCTTCTAAGTATTTCTTAAATCCCCAGCCTTTCTTTCTGGTACAGAATAATACATATACCAGACTTCCCAGTGGTAAAATGTTACTGCTTACCAGAAAATCTTCAAAATCAAGAATCGTTGTGCCTTTTCCTAAAGGCTTGATTCCTGAAAGCACATTATATCCTAAAACTGCCGGCAGACTTAAAACTAAAATTAGTAAAAAGTTAATGAGAACTGCTTTCTTTCTTGATATATTCCAATTTTCCATTATCATAGAAATAATATTCTCAAATACTCCAATAACCGTAGATAATGCTGCACAGGACATAAACACGAAGAATAATGCTCCCCAGATTCTACCCCCTGGCATCTGGTTAAATACATTCGGTAATGTAACAAAAATCAAGTTTGGACCGCTGTCTGGTTCAATGTTAAAGGCAAAGCAGGAAGGGAAGATAATCATTCCTGCCACCACTGCTACAAAGGTATCCAAAGATGCGATACTAACTGCCTCACCTAATAAGGCTCTGTCTTTTCCAATATAACTACCAAAAATAGCAATGGAACCAATACCGATACTTAAAGTAAAGAATGCCTGTGACATAGCTGCAAAAATCGTATCCATAATACCATTCTCTGCCATTCTTGAAAAATCAGGTATCAAATAAAATTTTAATCCTTCTGCTGCCCCTGGCAGGGTAACTGCCTTGATAGCTAATACAATCATAATGGCAAACAGACAAATCATCATCCATTTCGTAATTCTCTCAACACCCTTTTGAAGTCCCAGTGAACATACCAAGGTTCCAATCAAGATAGAAACAAACATCCAAAAAATCATAGGGCCAGGCTCTGCTGTCATATCATCAAAAGCAAGTTTTACCCCTTCTGTAGTAAGATTACTAAGTTCTCCTGAAAGCATCTTTACCACATAAGAAAGCATCCATCCACAAATGGTAGTATAAAACATCATCAACAATACATTTCCTGCCAATGCTACATACCCAAACAAATGCCACTTTGTACCCTTAGGTTCCAATGCCTCAAAAGACTTAATCGCACTTTGCTTACTTGCTCGTCCTACCGATAATTCCATACTTAACACTGGAATTCCAAGAATAATAAGAAAAACAAAATAAAGCAATACGAAGGCTCCACCACCATACTTACCTGTAATATATGGGAATCTCCATACATTACCAAGTCCAATTGCACATCCCGCTGCAATAAACAAAAAACCTAGACGGGATTTAAACTGTTCTCTCGCCATAACTCTTCTCCTTATAAATCGCATTTTCGTATCATGTTTAAAATAAGCCCAAAACTTATTATGTAATACTTCCGTCAGACTTCTCTAGTCCATAAAAACTTTTCACATTTGTCAAGGAAAGCGTTACTGTTTACACGTGAAAAGTAACGTAAAACCTCCATGTCTTTTAACTCCATAGGTTGTTTCTCCGTTCTTTGAACAATGCGGCATCAATAGCCACTACAAGCATCAAACCGTAAATTTCAATATCCGGGTCACTAAATTCCATCATATAGGCATCTCCTAAAGACACTATTTCTTTTGAAATCGTCATTATCAGATTTTCATCCTGAAATACAGAATAGTTCCAGCCAAAAAAATCTCCATCTACCCGTAACCCTAAGTAATTGACATCAAAATTTTTCTTTAATAAATTAAATTGTTTCTTTATTTCTCCTAATTTTTGTCCATCTACTTCAATTTCATAAGTAGGCATAAGCTGTAACAGTTTTTGTCGAACCACTCCTACTTCCCGACCATGTAAATCGTAAATATGCAGATGATCACCCAATTTAAATATATCTCCTAATTCCGCTTTTACGGTATATTTTTTACTAAAATTTTCTCCATATACATCATATGAATCCAAAAAACTTACTACTCTTTGCTTAATATATAATTTCATTCTCTTTTCCCCATCTTTTCTTCCTGCAAACCATCACAAACGTAGTTAATTTTGATGTTCCACAATCTTATATTCATTATTTATCATGAAATATGGACAGGATTTAAATCCTCCTGCAAGAATTCTGGCATAATCATCTTCATCCATACTTACATTCACATTACAGACCATTTCTCCAGTTTCTTCATCATAATCATAATTTAAGCAATAATCACAACTTTTTGTATTATTCATAACCATTTTCTCCATTAGAATCCATTATCTTGAAAAATTCCATGGCATTCCGATACATCAAATCCTTATATGCCTCTGTACCAATCACTTCTTCTAAGCCATGAAAATACTCCCTATACATGGACGGCTTTCCTTCACGGTTAAAGTAATAGGTATCCACTCCATCAATAGGACTGTCAGAACCGAAAAATATTCTTTTACTGCCAAAACGTTTTATAATTTCTATGGTAGAAGATACCGGCACCCAGGCAGTATCTGCATAAAGATTGTCTGCTTTTTCCATTAAATTTATGGCATCTTTATTGTCAGTACCAAGTCCCATATGTGCCATAATAAAGTTTACCTTAGGGTATTTTAATGCCATTTCATAAACATACTTCGCATCCGCTGCTTCACATCCTCCAGTATGACTCATAACCGGAAGTTCATACTTTTGTGCAAGCTCAATATAAGGCTCCATTCTGTCTGAATGAAAGAAGGTGTTAGAATGAAAAGGATGCACCTTAATTCCTTTTACAATATCCCGATTCTCCCGGATTAACTGTTCTAGTTCCTCATCCATTCCCTCTGTAGCAGGCTTAATCCAAGGCATAATGCCAATCTTGCCAGGATTCCTTCTTGCAAACTGAATGGTTCTTAAAAAAGAGTCTTTTTGCGACACTTGGAATTCCTTTGGCAATGGATTTAGTTCATGGTCAAATTCTGCAGAATCCCCATTTGAAACAATGCAATAATCCACATGATACTTCTCCATCTCCTGAAGAATCATATCCTCTGACATAACGAACCCAACCTTCGCACCACCAATATGAGTATGCATATCGATTAGCATAAGACCTTCCCCTTTCCGACATTAATGTTACTGTTCACACGCGAACAGTAACACATTAACCATTAAAATGACTTAAAAATTCTCTAGTTCTTTGATTTTTCGGATTCACCATAACTTCATTTGGTTCTCCATCCTCTACAATATACCCATTTTCCATAAAAATTACTCTTGTAGAAACATCTCTTGCAAAACTCATTTCATGAGTAACAATTACCATAGTCATATGTTCCTGTGCCAGTTCTTTAATTACTTTTAAAATTTCCCCTGTCAGTTCCGGATCTAAGGCAGAAGTCGGCTCATCGAAAAACAATATCTTCGGTTTCATGGCAAGGGCTCTGGCAATGGATACTCTTTGCTGTTGTCCTCCAGAAAGTTCACAAGGATATGCCCCTGCCTTTTCCTCTAAGCCCATACGTTTTAGAAGTTCCAGGCATTCACTGCGAACCTCTTTCTTATCTCTTTTTTGCACATGAATCGGAGCGTCTTCTAAATTTTTTAACACTGTATAATGCGGAAACAAATTAAAATTCTGAAATACCAAGCCAAAATAACCCTGAATTCTTCTTAAATCAGATTTTTTAGCATACACAGACTGACCTTTTTCATTGTTCCATGCTGCTTTTTCATCCAGATAAATCAATTCTCCACCATCCATGGTTTCTAACATGGTGGCACATCTTAACAAGGTAGATTTTCCGGAACCAGAAGGACCAATGATGGATAATACATCTCCTTCTTCTACCTTTAACGAAATATTCTTAAGGACTTCTAAATCCTGAAAACTCTTTTTAATATTCTTTATCTCTAATAATGCCATAACTTCCTCACTTTTCGGTTTTCTTACCATCTGTTAAATCTTATAGTAACTCATTTTTTTCTCAATTCTTCCCATTACAAAAGCAACCAGCAGATTAAACACAAAGTAAAATACACCGGATATCACAAAAGGTACCATAGAAGTCTGAGCTGCTGCAACAGATTTTGCCAAGGAGAACATTTCCACATATCCAATGGCAAAAGCAAGGGAAGTATCCTTTACCAAAGTAATAATTTCATTGGTTACAGAAGGTAAAATACGCTTAATCACCTGTGGAAGAATAATTTTAAAGAAAGTCTGTACTTTATTATAACCTAACACCTTGGCTGCCTCATATTGTCCCTTCGGCATAGATTCGATACCGGAACGATAAATCTCTGCAAAATAGGCGGCGTAATTAATCACAAATCCTATAATAACTGCATAAAAGCGGTATTCCGTAGTAAGAGGTATTTTAAACAAATAATATGGTCCATAATACACTACAAACAACTGCAGCATAAGAGGTGTTCCTCTCATAACAGCAATATATAATTTGGTAATATTACGAAGCAAAGAACATTTCGCCATTCTGCCAAAGGCAACAAACATTCCAAGAGGTAAGGTAAAAATCAAAGTTAAGAAAAAAATCTTAACCGATTCCAGCATACCGGAACTCATCAAGTCAAACATTTTCAATGCACTCATATTAATCTCCTAATATTATACTATCTGACAAGCCCCATTTTTCAGCGATTTCTGCCAAAGTACCATCCGCTGCCATTTCATCTAAAGTTTCCTGAACCTGGTTTCTTAATTCTTCATTTCCTTTATAAAATCCAATACCATACTGTTCTGTAATAATTGGTTCTTCTAACATAACATACTCATCACCACGTTGTTCTAACTGATATTTCGCAACACCTACATCCATGGCAATTGCTTGTACTGCACCAGCTTCTAAGTTCATAAATGCCTGATTATAATCCGGAATTTCTTCTAACTTCTTAAAGCTTTCTGTTAATTCCTTGCAATCATCAGAATTTAAGGCATCCAATGCAGAAGATGCTGCCTGAACGGTTACAATCTTACCTTCTAAATCATCAAAACTAGTGATTCCTGAATCTTTTCTTACTACAAATACCTGGGTATTATCCACATACGCTTCTGACCAGGTATAATCGTCCATTCTTCCATTCATGGTAAAACCATTCCAAATACAATCAATATTTCCTGACTCTAATTCAAAGTCCTTGGAATCCCAATCGATTGGCTGTTTTACTAATTTCCAATCTCTTCTTTTACAAACTTCTGCTGCAAGGTCTAGGTCAAAACCTACATATTCCCCATCTTCATCCATATAACCGTATGGAGGGAAGGCTGCATCAAAACCTACTGTAAAGGTTTTCTTATCGCTGTCCTCTTTCTTTCCGCAGGCTGTCATACTCATTCCTAATGTAAGCAGCATGGCTGCTGAGATTCCTTTTAATAACGTTTTCTTTATCATCTGTTTTTTCCTTTCACAATATATCAATTTCTATGCTGTCATCAAGACAAGAAAAAACGACTTTTGTGTCGTTTTTTCTTTTTACACTATTCTAATTTTCCAATGGATAATACTCCGCCTTCTGCATTTCCTATTAACATACCAATGCCAATATGAGAAGCTCTCTTTGGATCTGTTTCAATGAAGGTTTCTCCTGTTTCAACAATGGTTTGTGCAATATCTAATACAGATTCTTTATATTTATAAAGTTCTGTTCTGTTTGTAGAAGACAGTTTAAATAAATACTGGTTCTTAGAACTTACAAGTAAAATACTTAAGGAATGTTCATTTCCTTGGGACTTAAGCATGGAACCACCAACTAATCTTGAATTAACCACCTGAACATCTCCGTTTTCTGCTGCCTGATATTCTTTTTGAATCAATTCAAATACCTGCTCAAAACTTTCGTCTTCCACAGTTTTAATCGGCATTTCTGCAACTGCGAAATCTACAATAGAATCTGCAATCTTAATGGTACCACCTTCGTCATTAATTACTGCAACACATTCCTTTGGAACTGCAAGCTTAAAGAATTTATTCTGAATGACTTTCTTCGTCTGCACGATTTCAGGGTCTAAATCCACCAATTCGATATAAGCACGTTCCAATCTGCTCATACTGCGAAGACCAATCTTTTCACCCTGAGTTGCTTTTATCTTACATTCCTTATATAACTTACGAATGTCATTGGTAATGCTTGGTGTCAACTCAATTACCTTTTCTAAGGATTGAATGTGTCCCATAGCAGCGGCTTTGAAATAAAGCACTCTTTGTTGGATTTCAGACAATCCCTTCCGACGTTTCCGTTCTACCACTTCGTAAAGGGCATCACTGTCAAAATCATTAAATCCTGCATCAAATGCGATTTCAAAATATTTCATAGCATTTTCATAGTTTGGATTTTCTTTGTTACGCTCTGCATTTCTTAAAATACAACCTAATTCATATGCTGCATGAATGTTTCCTAACTGATATGCTACCACAAAAGCATTCTCAATTTCCTTATCTGATGCCAGATAGAATACCTGGTCCTTCTTCTTCATAGCGACTTCGTATGCCTTTTCAGGGTCATTATTACGAACTGCTGCTTCCAAACGGTCAATGGTTTCCTGTAAATCCTGATAGCCTAAACTTTCAATATCATCGATATAAGCCTGGGCTTCTTTGATACCATTCTTTAAGGCTTCTTTAAAATAAGTAAGCGCCTTACGACCATTTCGTTTTACACGAAGTACTCCATAATAGTACAAACGTCCAAGATAGAAAGCAACTCTCTTATGTTTCATTTCATAAGCCTTTTCATACCATTCCAAGGCTCTTTCATAAGATTTTAACTTCTCATATGTATTACCTGCTAAGAAAGCAATGTCTGCGGTAGGCTCTTTCTCAAATAATTCTTCTGCATAGGAAACTGCCTTTTGAAGATTATTATATGGACTTTCATCATCATAATACAATTCAATGATAAGGTAAGAGGCCTTATTGCTTCCTGCCTTCTGTGCCTTCTTTGCATATTCAAGGGCCAGTGAGTACTGGTCTAATCCATAATAGAAGGCTGCTTCTGAATAGTATTGATTTTCCTTACGGTTTCTACTGGTTTCACTTACAATGCTAGGATTTACGAATGCAAAAGAATTCGCAACCTCAAAAATGATTTCTTCGTATGCACTCATAATTTCCGGCGAAGCACAGATAAATTTAATGTTTGCATATCGGTTTTGTTTTTGGAATGCAAAAGAAATAATACTCTTTTCATCTTCTTTACGGAAGAAGGTAGCACAGATACCATCTGCATATTCTGAGATATATTCTTTTACCGGAAGTTCATAATCCAAAACATCACATTGATATTTTAAGAACAAATCCAGTGGTCGTTCTGATTCTCTAGGAATACTATCATAAACCACAAATACTCTGAAATCTTCGTCCTCTGTATCCTTAGCATAATAAATTTCATCGGTTTCTGCATCCACGTCCTGAATCCAGCCCTTTGGAAGTTTATGAATATATCCTTCTGCCTCATCATGTACATAAGTGTACTGATACTGGAATTGAGTTACATCCTGTCTTCGGAATGCAAACTTTACACCTGCATTCTTACGTTCTTCGTATAATTTTGCATAAATTTTTTCTTTTTCTTCGAATTCCACGCTATCACTATTGGTAATTCTCTTTTGTACTCTCTTTACTCCCGCTTCGCCTTCCGGATAACCCATATCAGCTAATTTCCGATACCAGAATTCCGCTTTTTCAAAGTCTGGAGCAACTACCTGAGTACCTCTATTTCCATAGTTATCTACCTTATGGATACCTTCTTCAAACATATTTGCAAGCTTTTGAGTTGCAAAACGATTCTTAACCTTTGCTGCCATTTCAAAATAAGTAATGGCATCTTTAAACTGCTGCTGTTCAAGGAAATATTGAGCAATTCTTGCAGCAACATCTCCATCCATGCTGTTTCCTTTTAAATAAACAGCATAATATTTGACTGCCTTACTCATATCCGCAGGCTGGGAAATTCCACTGAAGCGTCCTTTTTCATATAATTCGCCCAATGCTTTCGCTGCCTTGGTACGAGCCTGTTCACTTGGCATATCATTGCTTTCTAAATGCACCAGTTCCTCTAAGGTTTCCATCGCTTCTTCTGCTTTCATCTTATCAGCAGCTTCTAAAGCCTTTGCAAGCTTTTCCGGTGGCGATAAAATAATTACCTTCGCTTTCTTATCATGGAGAAAAGGTACTTTATCCATGAAAATAAGTGTACCCACAACGCACACTACCAAACCGGCTAATAGCAAAATAGTTTTTCCGGTAAGACAAAGCCCGATACCTGCTATTAATAAAACAACTCCGATGATTTTTCTCGTCTTGTCATTCATTGATTCAACCTCCTAGTTTCTCTCTACGAACCTAATCCTTTCGTAATCTTAAGTCTATCATAAAACAGCTTTAAGTTCAACCATTTTAAATACACTTTTTCCCATATATTCGGAGTATTTGTTACTGTCCACTCGTGCCTCGTAAACAGTAACAATTCGCAGGCTCATTTAGAGTTTTGCTTCGCAAATGGAGCCTGCGAACTCCTGAATCACGTTCTTACGCACCAAAACAGCAAGTGTTTTGGTGCTGTCTGTACAGT
>JAFQCI010000035.1 GCA_017416505.1 Lachnospiraceae bacterium | reverse complement strand
TTTCACTTACTAGTGCTGCCCCTTTATTATTTAGATACCTTGCTAATTCCCAATTTCCGATCTCACCTTTTGCCTGCATATCCTGCAGTACATTTAATAATTCTTTTTCCGCATCGGCAAATGTTTCACCCGGACTTAATCTTCTGTCAATGGATACCTCTGCGTAATCTGGAATCACATTATTTTTCACGCCACCATGGAATACTGTTGCTGCAATCGTTGGAGATCCAGTCAATGGATGAGCACTTTGTTTATATGCCTCATTCAATTCTGAAACCCGAATACAGAATTTCGAAGCTGCATAAATCGCATTTTCCCCGAAGTCAGGTTCGCTCGAATGTGCAGTGCGCCCTCTAAAACCAAAGATTGGTCTATAAGCGCCTCTATGGGCAATTACAAGCTCCATTTTGCTTGGTTCCCCTACTATAGCCGCATCTGCCTTGCCGCCCTGCTCTACCCAGTATGTTGTTCCCATGCCTCCAGTTTCTTCACCCATTACACCGCACAATTCGATTATTCCGTTCATTTCTGGCTGCAAATCTTTTAATGCCAGACAGGCAATCAACATCGACATCAAACCGCCTTTGTCATCAGAAGAACCTCTTGCATAAATTTTCCCTTCTATATCAACCGGTTCAAAAGGTTTTGTATTCCAGTTTTTTTCTTCCCCTGGTGGAACTACATCCATATGCGCATTCAATAATATCTTTTTCCCGCCAGTTCCAAAATAAAGTCGCGCAATTGCATTTGGTCTGCCTGGCTGCATATATTGCAATTCTGTTTCGGCCCCTTGCGCCTCCAGATATGATAGTAACAATTTAGCCATTTCTTCTTCATCACCTGGAGGATTAATAGTTTGACAGGATAGTAATTTATAAAACATTTTCTTGTATTCTTCTCTATGTTCTTCAATGTACTCACTAATTTTTATAGAAAAATCGTTCATTCGTCTTGCCTCCTTTTTATTTACAAAAAAATTTTAATACTTATTAATTTATTTTAATATAACATATAATCTGAATATTTGCAATAATAAATTTTATATATTCTATATCACCAAGCTCTATGCGGTATATTTTCTGCTATAATAGCAAAACAAGCGCAAACCAATTTGTCCCTGATTGAACAAAAAAGTTTACGCTTGTTTGAAATAATATTACAAAAAATTTTTAATATTCAATTAATTTTATATGCTAGAATGTCTAATCTCATCTAAATAATTATAAATTGTATATCTGGATACATTAAACACTTCTGCAACATATTCCACTGCACCTTTTACTAAAAAAACGCCTTTTTCTTCAAAAATACGCATCAATTCTATTTTATCTTCTTTTGCCATTAATTCGACCGGAATTGTGGACTTTTGTACTACGCTTAATACAATATCTTCGAGATTCTCTTTCACATGGTTTGCAAAAAACTCTTTTTTCTGTTGTGTTTTTCTTTCTTTTTCCGGGAAAGCAGTAAAATCTTCAATGATTCGATTACAATGCAGAAAATCTGTAATGTCATAATTGATGCATAAGCATCCGATTATTTCGTCCTGCTCGTTTCTAATAAATGTCGAGGATGAACGAAGTATTCTTCCATCTTTAGTAACTGTTTTATAGCAGCAGATATTCTGTATAAGTTCTTCGCCTTCTTTAGGTTCTTTATCCTTCTGTAATGTTTCAAGTATTAAATTGGTTGCCGGAGCACCAATTTCTCTTCGTGTAACATTGCCGATTATATAGACCAGCGAACTCTCCGGATATCTCAAATCATGGATTACAACCTCTGTGTTTTTTCCGAAATTTTCATAAATACTTTCTGCTATTGGTATATATTTTTTTAACTCTGGATGCATTTCGTAAGACCTTTCCATACTACAACCGCCCCCTACCAAATATTTTCTAATGTCTATTATAATATAGCTTTGAAAAATCTAACTAGTATATTTGCAAAATATTCTTCTTAATCCTTTTCAATATTTTTTTACTAAAGCCAAGGTTCCGCGTCATGATAAAAAAGGCGCCAACCGAAGTCAGCGCCTTACATGTTATCTTATTTTGTCAGCATGGAGAGTACGAATACAGATACCATGAAGGTAACTGCAAAAACTTTAGACCACATTGCAAATGTATCATCCATACCTTTTTTACC
>JAFQCI010000034.1 GCA_017416505.1 Lachnospiraceae bacterium | reverse complement strand
GCAGGAAGGAAGGCATGAAGGAAGGCAAGAAGGAAGAAAAAAGAATGATTATTAGAAATATGTTGTGTCATGGGATGTCAGAGGAAGAGATTATAATGCTTGCAGAATGCGACCGGGGCTTGTTGGAAGAAGTAAAAAAGCAAATTCAATAGAAGGTAAAGAATAAAAAGAGGGGAAGCATTTTTGCTTTCCCTCTCTTGGTATTTTCGGTTTTTAAGAACAGAGAAGAATGGTTTTAGTTTTTCTTTCGTTTCTTTTTTAAGTTTTCTTTCTTCTCTTTAATTTTAACGTGCAATTCTTTTAAAATTCCAAGGGTTTTCTGGTCGTTGGGGAAGAGCCTTTTTAATAATGCAATGGCAATGGCGATGGTAACGATTTTTTTAGGGGCGGATGAAAAGCTTATGCAAAAGGATTTGTCGCATATCTTTGTGGCAAAAAAATAAAAAAGTGCCGGAAAGATATTTGTTGAAAAATGAATGGAGAGTATGTTACAATATCTTTGTGGCAAAAATAGAAGTAATTGCCACAAAGATATGAGGTGACGAATAGCATGGTATATGAAAATATTATTAAACAATTTGGAAATGAAATTTTTTCAAGAAATGATTTGTTTGAAGCATTACGAAGTGAAAATCCGGAACTAAATTACAATTCTTTTAAGTGGATTGTTTCACAACTTATAGAAAAGGAACTTATTTACAAAGTAGATTATGATTCTTATAGTCAGAGTAAAGATGTAAGCAGGATATATGTACCATTGTATAGTGAGGACGCAAAAGAAATAAAGAAGATAATTGAAGAAGAATATCCTTTAGCAGATTTTTGCATATTTGAATCGTATCTGCTAAATGAATTTTTGAATCATCAGATTGCTAATAATACAATCGTTGTGCAAATGGAAAAGGAATTAGGCGGCTTTTTATTTGATTTTTTGCAGGAAAAATATGAAAGAAGAGTTTTATATAAACCTGATAAAGAAAGTCTACAGAGATATTGGAGCGAAAATTGTATTATAATAGTGGACCGAATAAGTGAAGCACCAAAAGATAAGAAAAATCCACACGATATGATAATTGAAAAATTGCTGGTTGATATTTTTGCAGAAATGGTCATTAGAAGTCTGTTTAGTCCTAGTGAATATTCGGATATGGTGGAAATGATTATGGAAAGGTATCATGTGGATAATAAGAAAATGTTACGCTATGCAAGGAGAAGAAATGCCGTTGAAAAAATCAGTAAATACTTAAAGTAGGAGGAGAGAATATGCTGACGAGAGAAAATTTCAGCAAGGAACATATAGAGGAATTAAGACTTGATAGTGGAAATGATCCAGCATTGTTGGAACGTGTTTTATTTGCATTTGGTTTATTGGAAGCAATTACAAGAGTTGGGCTGCCATTTATATTTAAAGGTGGGACCTGCCTTATGCTTCTGTTGAAGAGACCAATGCGTTTGTCTACAGATATTGATATTATTGTTGAACCGGATACAGACATTGATTCGTATATTAAAGAGGCAGGTAAGGTTTTTCCATTTATTCGGGTAGATGAACATAAGAGAGTTGGAAAAAACAACATTGAGAAAAGACATTTTAAGTTTATGTATCTTTCACCGATGTCAGGGCGAGAAGTAACCATTTTGTTGGATGTGTTGTTTGAGGAAAATAATTATTCTTCTTTGGTAACCAGAAACATTGAAAATGAGCTGCTTTTAGTAGAGAAGCCGGACATTATGGTTAAGATACCTAATATAAATTGCGTTCTTGGAGACAAGTTGACAGCGTTTGCACCACATACTACAGGAATACCATTTGGAATCTCTAAAGAACTTGAAATTATGAAGCAGATGTTTGATTGTATGACTCTGTTTAGGGGAATGGATAATTTTGCAGAAGTGAAAAGCACTTATGATAAGATTGTCAAAACTGAATTGGCATACAGGGGATTAGAGATAAGCAGGGATGAAGTATTAAAGGATACAATAGATGCCTGTGCGTGTATTATAGGCAGAGGTAATATATTGGCTAACGATTATGATTATTACAAAAAAGGATTAAGTGGAATAAGAGGACATATTTATAAGACAAAATATAATGGGGAATATGCTGCACTTTATGCATGTGAGGTAATGTATCTTGCTGCGAGTGTATTGACTGAGCAAGAGGCATGCCCTATGATAACAAATCCTGAAAAATACATAAATTCCAAGATTGCATTACAAGAATACAATAAGCTTACTTATATGAAGAGGGCGAAATTGGAAGCCTATGGCTATATTGTGGAGGCAGTAAATATGTTAGATAGGAAGTGATGATTTGAGATATTATATAGCAGATTTGCATTTTTTTCATGGGAACCTGAATACAAAGATGGACCATAGGGGATTTGCCGGTGTGGAGGAAATGAATGAGTACATGATACAGAAATGGAACGGAAAGGTTCGGAAGAACGATGAAGTCGTCATCATAGGAGATTTGTCATGGGGAACAGTAGAGCAGACTAATGAGTTGCTTACGAAACTGAATGGCAGGCTATACCTTATCATCGGAAATCATGACCGTTTTGTCCGTCAGTCGGAGTTTCGGACCAGCCGTTTTACATGGATTAAGCCTTATGAGGAGCTTTCTGATAATAAACGTAAAGTTATTCTTTGCCATTATCCGATTATGTGCTATAACGGACAGTATCGGCTGGATGAAGCTGGAAATCCTAAGACTTATATGCTTTATGGTCATGTCCATGATACGCAGGACCAAAGATTGTTAGAGCGGTTTCAGGAGATAACAAGGAATACCAAGACAATAAATGCCAGGGGAGAGGAACAGAGCATCCCTTGTAACATGATTAACTGCTTTTGTATGTATTCCGGTTATGAACCGCTCACGTTGGATGAGTGGATTGAATTGTATCAAAAGCGAAATAGGAAACAAGGAGAATAAGCAAATATAGTTTATGTATACTCGAAGGTAAGAAGGAAGAAAAAAGAACGGTTTTAGTTTTTCTTTCGTTTCTTTTTTAAGTTTTCTTTCTTCTCTTTAATTTTAACGTGTAATTCTTTTAAAATTCCAAGGGTTTTCTGGTCGTTGGGGAAGAGCCTTTTTAATAATGCAATGGCAATGGCGATGGTAACGATTTTTTCAGGGGAAATAGGAAGCCATAAAAAAGCAAGATATCCGCTTGCAACGGCTATCATCCAGGAAACATTAAGTAAAGTTCCGATGCCTAGCAAAATATAGGACCATCCATTTGTAATCAGCCATGCCAGTCCGAAACATATGATAAGACGTGGATTTGCGATAAATTGTATACCTTTTTTTATTTTCCCCTTGTTCAGTTTCATTTCTATCCTTTCTGTAATTCTTACCCCGTTTACTATCAATGATTGTATCATAATTTGACAATATTTACATCTTAATTTTTGCTTACAATTTTTTGAAATCGTTCTGGAGGATTAAGAATATAGAAACAAAGCGGTACCATCGATATTTATCGAGGTTATTAGATATTATAAACAAAGAAAGAATAAAAAGTCGTATAATATTTTGATAGTCAAACTTTTTTTTTTATGGTATACTTAAAACGTATGCAAAAGCATAGGTGCGGAGCAATTCGCAGATGTGTGGGGGCAAAACACTTTTCGCCACCAGCATATGGTAAAAGTTAAGAGACTTAAAATTTAAAAACTTTTCAGATGGATGAAAAAAGAGGTGCATTTATGGCAGAATATAATTTAGAGAAACAGCATAGCAAAGGAAAATTACATGCAATCGAACGTATTGATATGTTACTGGACGATGGAACATTTCAAGAGATTGAGTTGGTGAAGGACAGACATTATGATGGTGTTATCATGGGTTCCGGAGAAATCAGTGGAAAGAAAGTATTTCTTTATGTTCAGGATTTCACCTATAAGGGAGGTACCCTTGGAAGATATCATGGAAGAAAGATTTCTTATCTTTTAGATATGGCAATGAAGCAAAAATGTCCAGTTATCGGTGTTATCGATTCCGGTGGAGCCAGAATTCAGGAAGGTGTAAAAGCCCTGGCTAAATATGGTGATATTTTTTATCGTAACACCAAGGCTTCCGGATTCATTCCACAGATTTCCGTAATCGTAGGACCTTGTGCGGGAGGTGCAGTATATTCTCCTGGTATCACAGATTTTATTTTTATGGTAGATAAGATTAGTAATATGTTTGTTACCGGACCAAAGGTAGTAAAGAGTGTAACCAATGAATCTGTAACTGCAGAAGAGTTAGGTGGTACTTTTGTACATTCTCAATTAAGTGGTGTGGCACATAATCATTTTGATAATGAATTAGACTGCATGAATGAAGTTCGTAAGCTGGTTCATATTTTACCAACCCATTACGGTGAAAAGAAGAAGAAAGTGACGAAGAAGGATTACATTCCAAAGTCACAGGAAAGATTAAATGATATTATTCCGGATAAGGTAAATAAGGCTTATGATATGAAAGAAGTCATTGATACCATTATGGATAAAGAATCTTTCATTGAATTACAACCTGAATTTGCGAAAAATGTAGTAATCGGTTTTGCAAAATTAAGTGGAATTACCGTAGGAATTGTTGCAAACCAACCAAACTATATGGCTGGCGGTCTTGATTTTGATGCAGCGGATAAGGCAGCAAGATTTATCCGTTATTGTGACTGTTATGATATTCCAATTATTACCTTGACCGATGTTCCTGGATTTATCCCAGGTGTAGACCAGGAAAAGAAGGGTATTATCCGTCACGGTGCTAAGATGTTATATGCTTATTCAGAAGCTACCACTAAGAAGTTAAATGTTATTCTTAGAAAGGCATATGGCGGTGCATACATTGCCATGAGCAGTAAGCACTTAGATGCAGATTGTGTTTATGCATGGCCAAAGGCAGAAATTGCTGTTATGGGTGCAGAAGGTGCAGTAGAAATCATCTATGCAAAGGATTTAAATCTTTTGGAAGGTGAAGCAAAAGAAGAATTCTATCAGAAAAAGCTGGCAGAATATAAAGAAAGCCATATGAATACCAGAGTAGCCGTAGAACGTGGCTATGTAGATGAAGTAATTAAACCAAAGGATACCAGACAATTACTTTTTGAAGCTTTGATTTCTCAAAAGAAGGATAAGAAAAGATGGACGGTTCCAAAGAAGCATGGTAATATTCCACTATAATGGCACTGGTACTATTTAATTGAATCATGATAAAACAAAAGCCTGCGGAGTTTCCCAGGCTTTTTACTTTATAGGAAATTTCGTTGAAATTGTCCTATAAAGTAAAAAATGAAAAGGTGTGAGATATTGTTCATATATAAAACAATACTTCACACCTTTTGCTTTTTCTGGTTCCAGATGATTCAAGATATTATTGTAGTCTTTCCAGTAATTGTGATGATAATTTCTGAATCCGTTTTGCCAGTTCCTTGGTATCTTTTTGCTCGATAGATACTTCACCCTGCATATCATCGAAATCATCGTTTAGTTCTCTTCCGATTAAGTCATCAATGCCTACTTCAAAGAAGTTTGCGATTTTGATGATAACACTGATGGATGGGTCCGGTGCCTTCACGTTATTCTTAGAAACGCTCCAGTATCTGGATAGAGAGGAAACCGGCATACCTAAAGCCTGTTCCAGTTCTTTTAATTGTAATCCATGTTCCTTTGCTAGTCGCTTTACATTTTTCTGAAAAGCAAATCGGTTAAAAAGTTCACTCATTGTTTTCCTCCTGTTCTTTTATGTATCCTTCTATTCTTGTGTTTTTACTTTTTTCTTCTTTTTCTTTTGGGTACGACCGTCATCGTTTAATTGTTCTGCATCTTCCATGTATCGTCGTTGCTCTGCTTCACTAAGGGAATCAGCATAATCGGACATATGAGTTGCAATATGTTTTGTAAAAATCATGGAAAATACCTTGGAGTATAGGAACAACAGTAAAGGAATGCCGATGAATATGAGGAAGGAGGTGCTAAATGACCCACTTGCATACATATATATAAGCAAACCTGTAAAGCCAACCATAACAACGGTGTATGGCAGATAAAGAACTGGAAATAAAAAAGCATTTTTTATCTGCGCAGCCAAAGAATTTTTAAACTTGGCAATCAATGGATAAAGGTAAAGGCTGGCGATGAGATAAAACAATAACATAATAATGGTAATTGCCAGCATAATTCCACGGATGGACATATCCATGACCCACCAGAAATATAAATCTAAGGCTAAAATGGCACCTACAAAAAATTGTATGAAAAATGCTCCGGTGCCTTGTTTGAAATTACTGCGAAAGGCCTGAAAAAATTCCCTTATGATATAACGCTCTCGTTCTTCATGTAAACGCATACTTGTGCTGTATAATGCAGAAGTAGAGGCTCCAATCGTAATAACAGGAATGCAGCAGACCAGCCACAAACAAACAATCAAAACAAAATCGGTAATATAACAAAGTCCTTTATAAAATGGACCGTCTAAACGAAATAAACCCACGACACCCCTATTCCTTTCTAAGAAAAGCCGGCAATACGCAAGGTTTACCGGCATGAAATCAGATATTTTCGTCCCTCTCGCCGCTCGGGTTTAAAGCATGGTTTTTCTTAATTCTTCTCCGCTTAATGGACTTAAATATGCAGGAGCAATATCGAAAATAGTCTTGCATCCTGTCATACCTTCATTTTTCATGCGGAATGCAGCTCTTGCACAGGCTACAATCACAGAAGCAGTAAATTCAGGATTAGAATCTAATTTTAAATTATATTCGATAATATGGCTGTTTTCTAAGTTCCAGCCGGTTTTACCGCTACGGATAACAAAACCACCGTGTGGAATACCACTATGGTTTTTCTTTAATTCCTCTTCTGTAATAAAATGTACGGTTGTATCATAATCTGCAAAGTAGTTTGGCATGGTCTTAATTTCGTTTTCAATACGAGCTAAATCAGCCCCTTCTTTTGCAACGACAAAACATTCTCTAAGATGTTTTTCACGGGTAGATAATTTTGGATTTGAACCGCTTCTTACTGCAGTCAAAGCACTTTCAATTGGAATGGTATATTGCTTTGCATCCAATACTCCATCGATTCTACGGATGGCATCAGAATGACCTTGGCTTACACCCTTTCCCCAGAAGGTATAATCTTCACCCTGTGGTAAAACTGCGTTTGCATATAATCTGTTCAATGAAAACATACCAGGGTCCCAACCAGCAGAAATAATTGCAATGTTGCCGTTTGTGCTTGCAGCAGAGTTTACATTTTCGAAATGCTCAGGAATTCTGGCATGAGTATCAAAACTATCTACTACATTAAAGTATTTTGCGTATTCTTTGGTTTGTTCTGGAAGGTCTGTTGCACTACCGCCACATAAAATCAAAACATCGATGTCGTCCTTCATTTTTACGGCATCTTCCGCAGCATATACTTTTACATTTTCAGTTAAAATATGGACAGATTCAGGATTTCTACGGGTAAATACTGCAACCAGTTCCAAATCAGGATTTTGCTTAATGGCGCATTCAATACCACGACCTAAATTACCATAGCCCATAATACCTATTCTAATTTGCATAATGTACCTCCAATTATTAAGATGCTGGGGTCAAAAAGAGTTTTACCCCATGATACCTGCGAATTGTTGTGAACTTTTTGCTTTCGCAATAAAAAACAAATCGGGTATCATATTTATCAATCGTTTTACATTTTACCACCGTATTTCAATCCATGCAATAAATTTAAAGATTTTTTTTTAGGGAAAAAGATTGAAATTAGGGGACAATTAAGATAAAATCAATTATGTATGCATAATACCGGAAAAGATGGAGGTAAAAATAACATGATAGTATTTCCATTGGCAGTAGGATGTATCGATGCTTATTTCTGGCTAAAGTTTACAGGATATTTTTTAACAGAACGGCATAAAAAAAGAGGTATGAATCTTTTGATGACAATAGCTGGGATTTTGTTTTCTGCATTGTCCATCGCGAGGATTTTCTTAGGAGAAAAAAATGTGGCTATCTGGTATAGCTACTTTACTATGATAGTTACTGTGGTTCTTACCTTTAGAGGATATGTAAACAATAAAAAAGAAAGAATGTTTTACTGGTTTTTGTACCGAATGGTATTTGTTACCATGGATATTGTTTCTATTGCCATTATTGATAAATTTGCCATAGAAGAAGATAGTGTGAATTACTGGGGACTTATTGTATTCTCCAGAGTATTGATGCTTGCGGTGGTAAGCTTTTTAAAATCAAAACGTCCAAGACAGCCGGATTTAAAAAGAGATGACCTGATGGTTCTGGTTGTGATTTATGGATTTTGCAGTCTTATTATGGAACTCATTCATTTTTCCTTGATGACTCATTTAAACAATTTGAATCTGGTGATTGAGCAATATGTATTCTTAGGTCTGGTGTATGTTTTTGTATTCGGAATTGGCGTGGCACTTTACTATGCGGTATGGTTAAAGTCCATTGAAGACGTGGAGGAGCGTCTGATGATTCAGCAGATGGTGTTAGAACGTCAATGGAAGAAGGACATTGAGGAAGAAACCAAGAAGCTTCGTATTTTAAGACATGACATGAACAATCACATCGCAGTGCTGAAGCTCCTTTCGGATACGGGACAGGAAGAGGAATTAAAGGAATACATAGAAGAGATGTATCATAAGATTGAACGAGCCAATGACGTGGTAGTAACAGAAAGCACCACCCTGGCTTCCTTGGTCAGCACAAAGAAGATGAAGGCGAAGGAATTAGGAATTAAGTTTGACAGTAAGCTTATATTAAAAGAACTGAAATTGTCCGATATGGATATCTCCACTCTTTTTGGAAATTTACTGGACAATGCCATGGAGGCAGCTCAAAAGGCAGATAAGAAGTGGATTGACCTTATGGTGGAGGAGAAAAATGACTATTTTATGGTGGTTTGCGAGAATTCCTATAAGGATGCACCGAAGAAAAAAGGTGGAGAATTTGTTACCAGCAAAGAGGACGAGGACAGCCACGGAATGGGAATTAAAAGTATGAAACAAATCGTTGAAAAATACAAGGGTGAAATAAAGATTTCTTTTGAAAACAATGTATTTACCGTTAAGATTCGATTTAATAAATAGCAGGAGGGGACATTGGTATGGAGAATTACAGGGTAGGACTTTGCGATGATGAGAAGCGGATGCTGAAAATAAATAATTATTATATGAAAGAAATCGACGAAGAATACGAAGAGTTTACACTGGAATTAGTAAATTTCATTGCAGGAAAAGACATGGTGGAGTACATAAAAAAAGAACCTTTGGACATTGCCATTCTGGATGTGGATATGATAGGCATGGATGGAATGGAAGTTGCTAAGAACCTGAAGGAAGTCAATGAAGATATTGTGGTATTCTTTATTACAGGGCATAGTGAATTTGCAGTTGAGGCTTTTGATGTGGATGCCATCGGTTATGTTATGAAGCCTGTGGATAAAGAAAAACTGGAACGTACTTTGTTAAAGGCGGTAGCCAAGGTAAGAGAGCTAAAAGCCAAGGAAAAACAAAGGGAATTGGTGATTACGGTAAGTAATTTAAAGAAGAGAATTCCAGTGGATGATATTATTTATATCGAAAGAGTGCAGACACAATGTGTCATTGTGACAAAAAAAGAAGAATACCGGGTATACGATACCATTACAGACTTAGTAGAAAAGGTAGGAGAAGGCTTTGTCAGGGCGAGCCAGAGTTTTATTCTTCGGGTTTCTGAAATCACTAAAGTTACCTATAAAGAGGCGACATTAAAGAATGGTATGGTGGTATCCCTTGGACGAGGTTTCACCAAAGAAGTAAAGAAAGCATTTTTAGAGCAGTGATGGAGGCTGAGATGATTGAAATAAAGGAAAATCAATTAGATGTTCAAACCTATTTATCACTTCGGAAAAAAGTAAATTGGAAAGAACTTTCAGAAAAACAAGCGAGGAAAGCCTTGGAACATAGTCTGCTTACGATTTGTGCATTTCAGGATGAAAAGCCCATCGGTATGGCAAGAATGGTAGGAGATGGAGCGGTCATCTGTTATGTGCAGGATTTAATTATTGTTCCGGAGGCACAGGGGCAGGGCGTTGGCTCTATGCTCTTAGAATACATAAAAAAATATGCAGAAAGTTTAACAGAACCCGGAACACAAATGATGCTTGATTTGATGTGTGCCAAGGGAAGAGAAAGTTTTTATGAAAAACATGGCTTTATTGCCAGACCAACCAAAGAATTAGGCCCGGGAATGATATGTTATCTTAACAAAACAAGCGATTCTTAAGTCAGGTGAACTGAGAATGAAATAGGAAATCTATCCTTCTTTTTACATAGGAAGTATATCAAAATTTACGTTACTGTTCACATGTGAACAGTAACAAATTTCTTTTGATACTTGTATCTTAATATTAAATAGGTTATAATGAGAACGATAATGTTGTTACAAAAAAGAAATATAAATGGAGGAATTTACGAATGTTAGTTTCAGCAAAAGAAATGTTAACAAAAGCAAAAGCAGGAAAATATGCAGTTGGTCAATTTAACATTAATAACTTAGAATGGACCAAGGCTATTTTATTAACAGCACAGGAATTAAAATCCCCTGTTATTTTAGGTGTTTCTGAAGGTGCAGGAAAGTATATGTGTGGTTATAAGACTATCGTAGGTATGGTAAATGGTATGTTAGAAGAATTAAACATTACTGTACCAGTTGCATTACACTTAGATCATGGTAGCTACGATGGAGCAAAGGCTTGTATCGAAGCTGGATTCTCTTCTGTAATGTTCGATGGTTCTCACTATCCAATCGAAGAAAACATTGCTAAGACAACAGAATTAGTTAAGATTTGTGAAGAAAAAGGTCTTTCTTTAGAAGCAGAAGTTGGTTCTATCGGTGGAGAAGAAGATGGTGTTGTTGGTGCTGGTGAATGTGCAGATCCAGATGAATGTAAAGCAATCGCTGACTTAGGTGTAACTATGCTTGCAGCAGGTATCGGAAACATTCATGGTAAATACCCAGCAAACTGGGCAGGATTAAGCTTCGATACTTTAGATGCTATCCAACAAAAGACTGGAGATATGCCATTAGTATTACACGGTGGTACTGGTATCCCTTCTGATATGATTAAGAAAGCAATCTCTTTAGGTGTAGCTAAGATTAATGTTAATACAGAATGTCAGTTATCCTTTGCAGCAGCTACTCGTGAATACATCGAAGCTGGAAAAGATCAGGCTGGTAAGGGATTTGACCCTCGTAAATTATTAGCACCAGGATTTGAAGCAATCAAAGCAACTGTAAAAGAAAAAATGGAATTATTTGGTTCTGTTGGTAAGGCAGAATAAAATAGAAATAGCAATTCAAAGTTGTGAAAATTTGGTATTGCAAATATCACTTTGAATGGTTATAATATAAAAGCAGCGGTTAAATGTCTAGAAAAAGAACAAGGTGTTTCGCACACTTTGTTCTTTTTCGCATATATTAGGAATATATCTGACAATCGCAGGATTACATTTACTTTAAGAAAAGGATTTGAAAGAAGAAATTCTGCAGTTCATTTGATTGGGTGGAAGTGAAACGTGCGATTGTATAGGATAAAAAACGAGACACAGGATGTGAGAGAGTTTTCCTGTGTCTCATTTTTCGGGTTTAAGTTTAGCCCGTTTCATATTAAGATTTATTTTAGTGCCGGCACTTTATAAACTTATTTATGAGTGGGGCTTCTATAGTAACTTGTAAATACAAGAAACTAAGCAATATATTGATACATAAATATGAAGTGACAAAGGCTTCCACCCATTACAAACAAGTGAAAAATTTCATGACTTCCGAAATATTTATGACGTTGGTTGAAAATAGGAAGTTTCAAGGCATAGATAACACCGCCAATGGTGTAAATGATACCACCCATTAATAACCATAAGAAAGCAGGTTTTGATAGAGTTGCCATTAAAGGTTTAAAAGCGAAAACCACTGCCCAGCCCATTAGAATATACATGGTAGAGGATAACCAGTGTGGACAGGTAATCCAGCACATTTTAAATAAAATTCCGATGATGGCAACAGACCAGATAAAAATTAAAAGGTTACGTCCAAGACTTCCTTTTAATACTAAGGCACAAACCGGAGTATAGGAGCCTGCAATCAAAACAAAAATCATGGCATGGTCCAGTTTACGAAGTCTTAAGTTTATTTTTTGGGAAATGTTCAAAGAATGATAAATGGTACTGGCTGCATAAAGCAATACCATACTAATCATAAATATTGCTAAGGAATAAACACCCTTAGGATTATTACCATTTAGTGACTTTAGTAACAAAGGTGCAATTCCCATAATAGTAAACAACATTGCAACGAAGTGGGTGAGGGCACTGCCCGGGTCTTTTAAATGACGTTTGCTTTGAGTCCAAATATATTTCATATCGTCGCCTCCTAAATCCTTTCTATGTTTTAGTTATACAAATGAAATCATGTTAGTAGTTTAAATCCAGCTGCCTGTCTGATAGGCGTTACTACAAATTAAAGTTTTTAATATTTTTAGATGTGGTTTTTAAAACTACATCTAGCGTATTTTTATACTAGCATACTTTTTTTCGGATTGCAATAGTTTTTTTTCGAGATAATTCACGGTTGTCATTGGAGAAAGAGGATGCAGATGATATCAGCCTTCCCGTTATTTTTTGTTAATTTTTTTGAATCCCTTGACAAATGTTATCAGATGAATAAAATTAAAAGAAAAGAAGAAAGAAAGAGGATGAATCAAATGAAAAAGGTCCCATTTATTACAAAGGAACAAGCTCAAAATATTATAAAAGAGGTTCCAACTCCATTTCATTTATACGATGAAAAAGGAATTAGAGAAAATGCAAGAAAATTAAAAGAGGCTTTTTCCTGGAATAAAGGATTTAAAGAATATTTTGCAGTAAAAGCAACTCCAAACCCAACTATTTTGCGTATTTTACAGGAAGAGGGATGTGGAGTAGACTGTGCTTCCATGACAGAATTAATGATGGCAGAAAAGCTGAATTATAAAGGAGAAGACATTATGTTTTCTTCTAATGATACACCAGCGGAAGAATTTGTTTATGCAAGACAAATTGATGCTACCATTAACTTAGATGATATTACACATATCGATTTCTTAAAGGAAGCAGCAGGAATTCCAAAGAAGATTTCCTGTCGTTTTAACCCAGGTGGAAAGTTTGCGATTGCCAACACGATTATGGACAATCCTGGGGATGCCAAGTATGGTATGACCAGACCACAGATGACAGAAGCATTTAAGAAATTAAAGGCTCTTGGGGTAGAAGAATTTGGTATGCACTCCTTTTTGGCAAGTAATACGGTAACCAATGATTATTATCCTACTTTGGCAGGAATTTTATTCAAAACAGCAGTAGAATTAAAAGAAGAAACCGGAGTAAAAATCAGTTTTATCAATTTATCCGGTGGTATTGGTGTACCTTATACAGAGGATAAAGAGCCAAATGATATCCTTGTGATTGGAGAAGGCGTAAGAAAGGCATATGAAGAAATCTTAGTTCCGGCAGGAATGGGTGATGTGAAAATCTTTACAGAATTAGGACGTTTTATGCTTGCACCTTATGGGCATGTTGTTACCACAGCCATTCATGAAAAACATACACATAAAGAATATATTGGTGTGGATGCCTGTGCTGTAAATTTAATGCGTCCGGCGATTTATGGTGCTTATCACCATATCACTGTATTGGGAAAAGAAGATGCGGCAAAAGACCATGTTTACGATGTAACAGGTTCTTTATGCGAGAATTGTGATAAATTTGCAGTAGATAGAAATTTACCGGAAATCGAAATGGGAGATATTCTGGTAATTCACGATACTGGAGCCCACGGATTTTCTATGGGTTATAACTATAACGGAAAATTGAAGTCAGCCGAAGTGTTATTAAGAGAAGATGGAAGTATCCGTTTAATTCGTAGAAAGGAAACACCGGAGGATTATTTCAGTACTTTAGAAGGTTTTTGGGATGTAGAACTATAAAAAAGAATGGGGGATTACAAGCATGAAGCACAAATTTTTTAAGAAAGCTACTGCATGGGTGATTACTGCAGCCATGCTGGCGGGAAATGTAATGAATGCTTTTGCTGCAGAAACGCAGGAAAGTACAGGAACTTCATCTGCGTATGTTATGGAGGCAGAAGAGGGTGTGCAGGCAGGTAGTATTACGGATGTTGACCAAATCCACACTTCAGAAGATATCATTGCGGAAAGTAGCACTGAGGAAAGTACCAGTGAGGAAGATACTACAGGGGAAGGAACCGGTCAGGAAAGTAGCACCCAAGAAGATACTGCTGAAGTGAGTAGCGTAGAAAAATGGGCTTCCTGGACAGATTGGAGCAATGAAACCTTAAGAGAATATCTAATAGATGCACTTCTTTGGACGGACGAAGAAATTGATGCCTATGAGAAATTGGTAACAGAAGAAAGCAAAGCAAGTATGGAAGCTTTTGCCGATGGACTTGAGCTGGAAGATTGGGAAGAGATTCTGGGAACAGAAATAGACCCGGAAAATCCAGAGGCGGCTTTTGAAGAGTTTCTTTCTTTCATATATGCGGAGGCGAATCCTGGAACCGGTAGCTGGAAAACGGATGACATTGGAACTTACTATGTAAAAGAAGATGGAACCAAAGCTATTGGTTGGTTTGAAATGACAGAAGATGTCTGGTATTATTTTGATGAAAATGGATACCGAAAAACCGGATGGGTAAAGGACGCCGGAAGATGGTACTATTTCGATGATTTTGGTATCATGCAAAGTGATACATGGGCATATCTTGATGGAGAAATATATCACTTTACGAAAAGTGGAGCTATGCAGACAGGATGGTATCAGGAAGATGGCGATTGGTATTATTTAAAACCAAGTGGAGCCATGGCTATCGGCTGGCAGAAGGTAGGGGCTTCCTGGTATTATTTAGATTTTGATGGAACTATGGCTACCGGTTGGGAAAAGGTAAATGGAACCTGGTATTACCTAAGTGAAAGCGGAGCCATGAGAACCGGCTGGCAGAAAATTGGTGGAGTATGGTATTACTTAGGCGGAAGTGGAGCCATGAAAACCGGTTGGATGAACGATGGAATCAGCTGGTATTATTTAAGTGCCAGTGGAGCCATGCAGACTGGCTGGGTGGAAATCGGAACGGATTGGTTTTACTTTTACTCTAATGGTGTAATGGCTGTAAGCACCTATATTGGAGACTGGTATGTAGATGAAAATGGATACTATGTAGCCGCTTATTTGACCGATGCACAGATTTTAGGGAAGTTAGAGTACCTAAAGACAAAATATCCGAATGGAAAGTATTGGAATCATGTCGGCGTTTCAACTACGGGAGATACCAGTGAAATCATAACCAGTAATCCATGTATACATACCGGTAATTCTTATGAATATTGCAACCGTTACGATATCTTTAATGCTGATATCCAGGGATATAGCTGGATTCAGGCGTATCAGTGTGCAGGATTTGCCTTTAAGTTAAGTGATGAAATTTTTGGTGAGGATGCAGAAAGAATCTATTATGACTATAATTTCGATGCCATAAGAATTGGTGATACCATCCGTGTAGGAGAGTATTTTGGCAGTTATGGGCATTCTTTTGTAGTCATTGGAAAATCCAAGAATTACATTACCGTTGCAGAATGCAATGCATCTAATACTTGTAAAATCACCTGGGGCAGAACTATAAGCAGAAGTGAATTAAATTCAGAATATAAAGTAACTTGCGAAACCAGAAGACCTTAGAATGAGATAAGGTTCTGGAAAATAAGTATAAGATGTAAATGGATGTTACTGTACAGACAGCACCAAAACACTAAATGAGCCTGCGAATTGTTACTGTTTACGAGGTACGAGTGTACAGTAACAAATGGACAGAATTTAAGGTATAAATTACATAAAAAATGGAAATCCTTCTTTTAGAAATGAAAGGAGGATTTTTTTATGTCAAAATTTTGGAATAAATTAAGTACACCGAAAATAGCTTTTTTGGTTTTAATCTGGGCAGCAGCATTTTTGCAATTATTTATTAATATGGGGATTCGGAAAGAGGATAAAATCATTGATGTTTTATCCAGAGGAGAAACTTCTTTGCTGGAAGGGCAGATAACTACTTATGGACTGTTTTTGGAGGATGAGCTGTCAGAGGGAACCAAAGAAACTATGTTAAAAAATCTGGCAGAGGGAATCGGTATTACTTCAGACTATACGATAGAAAGTAAAGACAGTGATGAAATAAAAAGGATGATTTTAACATATGAAGGTACAAAAGAATCTGCGGTGCTTCAGGTGATTACCATTGACCAAAAACAATATCTTTCTATGGGGATTACGTTGCAGGAGGATTTAGATAATTTAATTGCATATAAAAACGTTATTGAAGATACCTTGGAAAAACTGGGTATGGATACCAGCACACAGATAGCCTTGAAGGGAATTCAGGATGGATTGTTGACGGAAGAAGAAATGTTAGAACAAACAGAAGAGGTATTCCGCTTGCTTGGGGCAAAGAAGGTAAAAGAGGTAAGTGGAGAAGACTGGTATAGTTACTATGGCTATGGGGAAGAACTTGGAGAATTCAGGGTAGAGGATGAGGAAAAAATCAATGTGAATGTAACGTATACCTTGGATGAAGCCAATGGACGAACCATCATCCAGATTGGACTTCCGGTAGTAAATGCAACGTATTAGAGTTAATTTTTACGTGGAAAGCAACGTATCAGACTCTTTACTTTTGGACTTGCCACAAGGAATCAGACATGATATCATTTAAGCAGTATTGTGAAACTTTCGTTACTGTACAGACAGCACCAAAACACTTGCTGTTTTGGTGCGTAAGAACGTGATTCAGGAGTTCGCAGGCTCCTTTTGCGAAGCAAAACTCTAAATGAGCCTGCGAATTGTTACTGTTTACGAGGTACGAGTGAACAGT
>JAFQCI010000033.1 GCA_017416505.1 Lachnospiraceae bacterium | reverse complement strand
TGTAAAGTGTTTTTGGCGAATTCAGGATCAGAAATAACAAGCTGTTTTTCTTTTTCCAGTTTTTCAATTTGCTCATCATATGTGAAAAATGTTTTATTAGCCATCTCTGAATCCTCCTTTGTTTTGTGGCAATAAAAAAGTGGAGCCCACGCATGGAACTCCACCGGCTACGGGCATCGCAAGTTTCCGCAGCGCAACCACTAAATATAATATACCATCGAAGACAAAAGCTGTCAAATGGATTTTTAGTGGTATTGATAGTTTATGCGTTTTTATTTGTAGTTATTCTGTTTGTGTTAAAATATTTATCCCTATACTCAATCGCCTTCTCCGGCTTTTTCCACCGTGCATATAGATTATTCAGATACCGATAGGTCGTCTTCATATAGTCATTATCTGTTCCTACAGCATTTCCAATAATACTTTCAGCCCCAAGCAGATTCATCTCCGCTGGTTCAGGCTTGCCTTCCATCATATCAATAATACCCCGACTCAGCTTACAGATACCATAATCCAGAGAGGGATCCGACACGTGATCCAACACCAAGGTTTCATATTGCTCCAGTACAATTTTGGCATTGTCCACATCCTTTGCCAGCAACAGCATATTGATAAGATTCATCATTTGTTGCAGGGAATCATGGGATTCGGTCAGCCCTAAGTGTGCATATTCCATACGGATAATGGTGTTAGAGTCGGGTTAAAATGACCAAATACAGATGAGTTAAAATCGCCAATTTTAGCTAAGTTAAAAAAGCCATTATGGTTTTTCTGTACTTTGAGATAAACTGATATACGCCAATGTACCAGTTTAGGTAAAAACATGAATTCAGAAAATAAACATAATGACTTACAAGAAATTTTAACACAGGCTCTGGAAGATTTAAAGAATGAATTAGGTGACAAATTTGATATCTGCAAAGTGAATCTTGCTGAATTGGAAAGACGAACAGGTATCTCCAGAAGTAAGCTTCGTACTTTAAAAATAAATGGATTTATAATAAAACCACATGGTCTTACGAGGAAACCATCTAATAATTCTAAAGTAATCGTAGGATTTACCGGAGTTATTGATTCTCTTCTTGCAAAGGGAGTCACAAATGCAGCTGTTGTATATGAAAGAGTTATGGAATAAGGATATACAGGAAGTCTTAGTTCTATAAAATCCTACATTCATGATCATAAACATCTTGTTCTTGCCAAAAGACAATTAGTATCACCTAATCAATGTTTGTGTACTCATATCTGTAACAAACTAAATATATCTCATTCTTGAATAGCCAAGAATCATTAAAAAGCAATATAGTTTTTTCTCTTCACCATATAAATCTGTGACAGTATAATTTTCAAAAAATCCCCAATCCACGTGACCTTGTAATCCCGGCATTGTTTCAAATATTACAGTAGCCTGATGATTATAGTTATTTTTTTATTTTTTTTAACATACTCCTGTATAGTTGTATATCCGTAAGCGTCAATTCAAGCACGCATAAAAATATAACTGTAATTTATAGTATAATTACTATTTTTGCAGTTTATTTTTACATTCTTCAGGGATTTTTTCAGACCATGGCATTAAATCATTGAGGTCCGTATCTCTGTTTATCTGAATTTGACCAAATACATATTCAAGATAGTTCTCGGGTTTCAGATTATTTAACAGTGCTGTCTGAATTACACTATATATTAT
>JAFQCI010000032.1 GCA_017416505.1 Lachnospiraceae bacterium | reverse complement strand
TTTTGTTCTGCATTCTCTTATTCTCATTCCAATTGTCTTTTCCATTTTTCTCTCCATTTCCGGAGTCAAAACGGAAATAAAGCACAGAAAAAAAGAGTCTACAAAACGTATACCAATAAAACCGGTAGCAATTAAAATGCCGCCTGGCGTTATTTCCGTTTTGTAGGCTCCTGATAGTTCTATGCTAAATCCAACTCGTTACAAACTCTTGGTAATCAGTGCCGACCTTGATGGTTCCTGCCAAATCCGACGGTTCTTCTGATTCCTCATTCTATTTAATTTTTCATTATATGATGTTAGGGTCAAAAGTATTTGACCCTGGTATTATTATATTGTTCTTAAATTTTATTCTTTAAAATTACAACTTACACTAATAACTCACTGCCTGCTTCACTGTTTGTATCTGCTTACAGCCTTTGGACTTTTTGACACTTATCTTTACCTGTCCTACTCGTCCGTTTCCTCTGCGATTTTCCAATACCATCACTCTCTCTTCATCTAAAACAGCTACAATTTCGCTGTTGCATTTTCCACATGTTATTTCCCAATTACACATCCCCTGGCACTTCATTAAAATTCTCCCACACACAGGGCAACTTACAAATCTTTTATCTTTTCTGTCTATCATCATAATCCTCCTGTTGATTCAAATTACGGGGCGGCAAAGAGAAAAGAAAACCATTGATGATTTTTATAGTAACGAATGAGTTCCGATGTGCCGAAGTCCGCACCATTCGTTTTCTATACTTCTTGTCGGTCCATTTTCTTAACTGCCTCCATTCTTGGATTGTATTTTGGATTACATTTTCTCAGTAGTCCGTATCAGACCGACCTGACAATATATACTATAAATCAAACTTATTTTGAAATCAATGGCATTATTTGTGGCATTTCAAACTTTCTATGATTTTCGCTTGATATTTTCTTTTTCTTCTATTATTATTGGATTATAAAGACGTGAATTGCAATTCGAAGTTCGAGTTTGCAAAATTAAATTCTAGTTTTGCAAACTTGATAAATAAACATTTCACACAAATTTGTATCTGCCACTAAAATTTGCAGGTACCAGAAAGGCATGTATATTATTATGGAAAAAAAGATAGGCATTACACTTGCCACATACAGAAAAGCAAAAAAATTATCACAGATAGAAATAGCAGACAAGCTTCGCAACTATGGAATTAATGTATCAAATGCGGCTGTCAGTGCATGGGAAAAAGATATCAGCGTGCCAAATGCACATCAGTTTCTTGCACTTTGCAAAATTCTTGAGATTACTGATATTTATAATGAATTTATTGGATTTAATCCAAATGACCCTTTGGCAAAGCTGAATGAAGAAGGGAAATCAAAGGCTCTGGAATACATTGGACTTCTCCTACTTTCTGAACAGTTCCAGAAAAAAGAAGCTACTATTATTCCATTCCGCAGACCTATCAAATGGTCTATTTTGGCAGCATCTGCCGGTACCGGTGAATTTCTTGATGATGAAAACTTTGAAATAATTGAAGTGGGCGAAGATGTTCCTGAAGAAGCTGACTTTGGACTGGCAATCAATGGTGACAGTATGGAACCTCGCTACCATGACAACCAGGCTGTATGGGTACAGCAGACAAATTCCTTAAACAATGGAGAAATCGGTATCTTCTACCTTGATGGTATGACATACTGCAAGCAGCTTAAAGATGATAAAGACGGAGTATATCTCATCTCTCTTAATAGTAAATATGAACCTATTAAAGTTACGGATGAAAGCTCCTTTAAGATTTTTGGTCGGGTTTTGAACTAAGACCGTATTATTGGACACCTAATCATTTAGAATGGAACCATAGGCTGGGCCAGTCCGGCTATCATAATTTTGTAAATGGAGCTCACTTTCTTCCATACCACACCGTTTCAAAACGGTATATGCAATACTGTCTGCAAGTGTTTCTCTTACTCTCACTTCCACATTTAACTCATCCATTTCCTCTAGGAAACTGCCCTCTTTGAGATATTCCATATCTGAAGCAATTTCTTTATAATAGTCCTCTGCAATTCGCTCCGCAATTTCTCTAATCCGATTTACAAATCCGGCTTCTTTATCCGTTTCCCCGTAAGTTCTTTCCAGACGGTCAAGAACTGCATCCTTATGTTCCTCCTGCATTTCCCACAGATTAGGGAAACGTCCTATTCGCCTTGCCTTATGTACGTCTGAAATATCAAAAACATATTTCAGTCCTGTATTCGTGTCATCATCAATCAGGGCAATCCCTTTTGCTCCTTTATTTACCCAACAGTGCATTTTTTCATTCCATACCTCAATAGAAGCACAGGCTGTTGCATCTGGTCTTTGGGCATAGATTAAAAGCTGGTCTTTGAATGGGTACTTGTAAAGTCCTGAAGCTGTATTCAGATAACTTCTCCAGCTTTCTTTGTTTCGTACTACGTCTTTTGCTGTAGCTTCTGCCAAACCGGAAATCATATCGTATTTTCTCATGGTAAACCTCCATTAAAATATTTTTTGTGATGAATATAGAAAAAGGTGGCTATGGTTCGTTCAGGATCCATTGCCACCAGTGATGGTAAATGTTATTCAATTTTGGGGTGGCTCCTTTCTGATTTTTGTTGTGTTTGTGTATGAGAAAAGCACTTAAGATTTCTCCTAAGTGCTGTTAAAAAAGTAATTATACTATTCGGTGTTAAATTAAAAATTTTCTCTTCGGCAAACTGAAATTTTTGAGTGTGTCGCTAAATTAGATTTTTTCATCAATTATCATTACTAAAATACTCATTTCTAAGTATGGAATAATAAACTTCATCCACAATACCTTGATTACAGGTTCCCGACTGCCTAATTATTCCTTCTTTTTTCATTCCCATTTTCTGCATTACACTTCCTGAGTTTGGATTACCTGTACCATGCTTTGCATATACACGTTTGACTTTTACTTCTTCAAAAAAGAATTTTACCAATGCCCTTCCTGCTTCTGCAGTTATACCTTTTCCCCACCATCTGCTTCCAATACCGTACCCGAGCTCCACACTTTCTGTTGCCTCATCGAGACTTACTACTGATATATCTCCAACCAGTTCATGCGAATCTTTTAACTCAATTGTCCAAAAATAGAAATCCTGCTTATCATACGATTCTATCCAATCAATTAGTAATTGCTTTGTCTCGTCGACATTTTTATGCGGTTGCCAACTTAAAAACTTTGTTACATCTTTTTCTGTTACCCAGTTTTTAAACATGATTTCTGCATCATCTAATACATGTCGTTTAAGAACTAATCTATCTGTTTCTATTCTAATTGTGCCCTTATGTTCCATACGCATCCTCCATCATCAAGAAAATTCAAATTGAACAAAATCGCTGCGCGATGGCCTGCCAAGGCTGTGACGCAATTTTTTCAACTTTTTCTAAAAAAGGCAGTGACAGGATTGTACCAAGATAGTATTGTTAAAGTACGACCAATAACAAATATCAAACAACGGACTTAG
>JAFQCI010000031.1 GCA_017416505.1 Lachnospiraceae bacterium | reverse complement strand
TTTTTTCTTAATGTGTATTGGCAAAGTCTTCTTATCTTGCCCTGCCCATACACATTTTCCGGCATACTTCATTCCGGATGTTTTAAAAAACTCCTTCATCCTTCTAACGGCTCCTGTACTTTGTCCACACAGGAAAGAAAATGGTGCTGGCGTATTACATGACGTTAGTAGAAAATATTTTTGTTTTTTAGACAATCTTGCTTTTGGAAATGTTTTAGTTTCTTCCATTGCCACACCTAACAACCTGTCAAATAAATTTTTAACGACTGCAGGAACATTTGCCCAATAAACAGGTGCCGCAAGCACTACCATATCACACTCTCTAATTAACCGACTCATTTTCTGCACATCATCTTTCTGTACGCAATTTCCAGTTTTTATACATACTCGACATCCTTTACAATAATCTATACGTTGTTCATATAGGTTTACAAATTCAATCTGCCATCCTTGTTGTCCTGCAATTTGTAAGACATACCCCAGCATCGTTCCTGTTGCCCCGTCTTTATGAGGACTTCCCAATAATGCAAGTAACTTTTTGTCCATTCCTATCTCCTCCTCTCAATTATCAGCGAATTGTAAAGCATATCAAATCCGTATAGTAAAAATTCGCTCTTTGATTTTTTTAGATGTTGTGTAATATATTCTTCTTTATTTGCAGCAAGTAAAATAGCCCCCGACAACATTCCCCAAAAAGAAAAAATTGTTGGCAAAATCTCAATATCGGAACGTATCTCTCTATTTTCTATTCCTTTTCTCAAAAAAGTACACAGTAACTCGTTTATCCTCTCGCCAACCAAAAATGTTTCCTTTTCTTCCGGCAAAAAATGTGTTGTTTCAAAATCAATGTTGATTGTTTTAAGTACCATACCAAAATAAAATGGATATTCCTCCTGATATTCTACTAAAGCATTGCAGATTTTTTCATAACATTCTTTCGCATTACTGCTACTTTCCAATGCCAGACTAATATAATCGTGCAATTTCTGCATACTTTCCAACACTAATACACTGACAAGCTCCTCCTTGTCCTTGAAATATACATATAAGGTCGCCTTGCTATACCCTGCTTCCTTTGCTATATCATTCATTGATGTATTCTCTATTCCCTTTTTCATAAACAACTGCTCTGCTACCATTGATATATTTTTCCTATGCACACTTTGTGGTTCCTTTTTTCTTCTTGCCATTATATTACTCCTCTCCTGTTTAATTAAACCATTGGTTTAATTATATTGACATTTATAATTTCTGTCAAGAAATACCGTAACATAGAAATACATCGACATGACTAAACAGTTATTACCAGTGTCAAAAAACAACTTATAAATCCAACGATAGACGCTGGTATCATCACAATCTTCTCTTTCCTGCTATTGGTAAAAAATATATTTCCTATAATGGTATATGCCAGAAACAACGTATACATAATCATTATTCCATTGGAAAACGAATTGAAAATACGAAATCGTATTATTCCTGCTTTTCCTAAGTAAAACAATCCAAGAAAGAAAAATACACATATGAAATTATCGTATCTTTTTTTCTTGGGTATCACTCTATCTTTACCACCAAGTACATATGCACCGATTGGTGCTCAAAAAATAACAGAGCCTACAAACACCCCATTAGCAATGTAATTATTGAACACATAAAAGGGCAAAATCATTCCTCTGCTTCATTAACTATAGACCCTCAATATTCTTTTCATTTGGAACATATAATTTATTCACTTTCCTTCCACTACACAATTTCCGCATTTTTAATTCTGCAATCTTTAGAATTACAGAATTGATTCGTCGTGCATTCTTAGGGCATACAGATACACATTGCAAACATGAAATACATTTGCTCCTATCACACACACGATAATTATCACAAGGTATCGCACTAACCGGACAACTCCGGTAACACAACCCACAGTTTATACATTGCTTATTTCCTTTTGGATTTATAGGAATCAATACATATTTTCGATATGGTCTATTACCGGGAACAGTTACTGTTAAAGAAGATTTCTCCATAATTTCTTTACATTTTCTAGAAAATTG
>JAFQCI010000030.1 GCA_017416505.1 Lachnospiraceae bacterium | reverse complement strand
ATGGGCTAAGATTCCATGTTCCTTTAATACCTTACAAGTACCACTGGTAGAATAAATTTTATATCCTAAGGCCTGGAATCTGCGACCAATATCAATGGCTTCCGTTTTATCAGCATCTTTTACGGTTAATACGATTTCCTTATGTTTTGGAATGTTGATTCCGGCACCTAAGAATGCTTTGTGAAGTGCCTTATGATAATTCTTACTGATTCCAAGACACTCACCGGTAGATTTCATTTCCGGTCCTAAGCTGATTTCCGCTCCACGAAGTTTTTCAAAGGAGAATACCGGCATTTTAATGGCAAAGTATTCAGAAGCCTTTTGTAAGCCGGGTTCATACCCTAAATCACGAATCTTTCGGCTATTCTTTATACCTGGTTTATTTTTTGTATTGTGAAGACCTTTCCTTGGATGTGTATATTGTTTATGAATCTTTTCTTACATAGTGAGTTTTTCTGCCAGAACCAAGTCGTTCTATCATTCCATCACTGACCAGTTTTTTTAGAGCTGCCTCGACAGAAGAACTACCAAGGCTTGGACATGCGATAAGGGCATCCTGCTTTGTAAAGGTGCCAATTTTCGTCTGTGCATACTGCTTCACTATGTCATAGGAGGTGCTTTTTGCTCCAGTTTGCCATGCAAAGCCTACTCTGTTCTCAAATTCTCGATAGCAGGAGAGGATAATACCAAGCATATATTTGATAAATTCTTTAGGATCGTTTTTACCATCTAACCATCCAAAGTCTGCGATTGCGAGGGTATCGTAATAGCTTTCCTTTGTTTCAGCAATGGCTTTTTCAATACTGATATATTGTCCAACCATATATCCGCTTTTATAGAGTAAAAGCAGTGTTAAGAGTCTACTCATACGACCATTACCGTCATTGAAAGGATGGATGCATAAAAAGTCTAGGATAAAACAAGGGATAAGGATTAGCGGGTCAACAATTCCTTTGTTGAGTTCATTCTTAAACGATTCACATAATGATGCTACTGCATCTGGTGTTTCATAAGGTTCGAGGGGAGTAAAGATTACTTCCTTAGTTCCATCTGGTAGCGTTTTTGCTATTTCATTGGCAGTTGTTTTAAATTTGCCTGCATAAGAAAAAGCAGTGTGCTTTAGCATTTCACCATGAAGCTGGAGGATGTAATTGGGTGTAATAGCGATATGCTCATAGTTTTCGTGAACAATATTTAAAGTATTTCGATATCCGAGAATTTCTTTCTCATCGCGGTTTCTTGGAGTAGTCTTATTTTCTACTAATTGTCTTAATCTGGTATTGGTGGTTATAATTCCTTCGATTCGGTTGGACGCCTCGGTACTTTGTATTCTTGCTATTTCAATCAATCGTTCTAATTCTACGGGTTTCTGTCTAATGTATAGTTCTTGTTTTCCTTTGTATTCATGGATTTGTGCAAGATAAGAAACAATTTCATTATCCCAAGTTCTATCTGACAAAATTGAATAATCAAATACTTTCATATAGTCAACCTTTCTCCCGACAAGGGTATTGTTTCTCCCAATTATACTATGTTTTTGGGAGAAATACAATTGTTTTGGGAGATAACTTATTTATATTAGTATGAGTGGACTGCTCATTATATATTCAAGTATAAGTAAGTTGAATGAGGTTTGGGAGGCTTATCCTGGGTATTGAGAGTTATTCTTTATACTTGGTTTATTTTTAGTATATTAATTAACTAGAAATATGTAGAAAGGTATTGTAGAATATAGATTTAGTTAATATTTTTTACTTTCTATAAAAAATATTAAAAAAATTCAGGTTTCATTTTATGTAACAATATGGGTCGCCAGATACGTTATAATAATAAAGAGTATAATTATTTATATTGCTGAATGATACATAAACTTTCAGAGAAGAAAGGAAAGATACAAAAGTGATATTTTTATTAATGATAGATAAAAATGAAGATAAAAGGAAATTTGTTGTTTTATATGAACAATATAGATATTTGATGATGCAGGTTGCCTATAATGTTCTTTTTGATTATTATTTTGCGGAAGATGCTGTACAAAATGCGTTTATAAAAATAGCTAAAAATATGGATAAGATAAATGAAGTAGATTCAAGAGAAACAAAAAGGTATTTAATTACAATAACAAAGAACGCAGCTATAGATATCTATAGGAAGAGGAGCATTAAAATGAAAAAAGAAATTTTTGTAGATGAGTTAGGTGAAAATGAAAAACCGATTACATATATGGAAACAGATATGGATAATGGTGTGTTGGATATACTTAAAAATTTACCTATTAAATATAGAGATGTGTTTTTGTTGAAGTATTCTAGCAATCTTGAAAATAAAGAAATAGCAGAATTGTTGAAAATATCGGAAGGAAGTGTTAGACAAAGGATTGCAAGGGGAAAAGTGATAATTCAAAATGCATTAAATGAGTTGGAGGACAGTAGCTATGAAGCATATAAAGGTAACGGATGAATGGTTGTCTAAATATATGCCTATTGTGGATGAGGCTATAATAAAAGAAATAGAAAGGCAAAGTTGTAATGAATACAATTTTTCTAAGAAATTCAAACGGAAAATGAAGAATATAATTTGGAGAGAAAAACAATCATGGATGAATACATTTTATCGGATATCAAAAAAAGCAGCAGTATTTGCCATAGCAGTTCTTGGTTTTATGTGTATATTTACCATGAGTGTAAAAGCAAACAGGGTTAAATTTTTCCAAACAGTAAAAACAATATGGGAAGATTCTATTGTTTATTCATACTTTGCAGAAGAAGAAAAAATAGAATTTGAAAGTAAAATGCCTGAATATGTTCCTGATGGATATGAATTGGTGATGGAGAATAAGAGTGAGATTACTTCGGTATTTATTTATCAAAATGACTCTGGAAAACAAATCATTTTTAATCAGCAGCTTATTAGTGAAGAAAAGACAGTTGTATTTGACTCTGAATATGATTTTGAAGAAACGGTAGAAATAAGTGGGGAATCTGTTCATATTTATAGATATTTGGATGGTTCGTTATATTGTTATTTTGAATTTGGAAACAGTATATATATTTTGAATGCATTAGAGCTGGACAATGAAGCAATAGAAAAGATTTATAATGGATGGGTAAAGAGATAGGTTTATATATAGTGTTATTGTTTTTCATTTGTGGTTAAATTGGGAACAAAATGTATAATATATTTTAATATTTGTAACAAAATGTATCAGAAAATTCGTTATTATTTATGAGAAGAAAAACATAGAAGGAGGTATAAGAAGATGAAAAGAATAGCATTTTATTTTTATATGTGTATGCTAGGTGTTATTATAGTCTGTGGGTGTTCTAAGAAAACAGAAAATCCAGGCAGTGAGACTATGGTGTTAGAAACGGAGACTACTCAATATGGCTGGTCAATGGATGAAACGAAGCAGATTTTCCATACTGATGCAGAGTCAGGTGATGAGGAAATGGTGCTTAAATTAACAGACATTGACACTAGTCTGAATGATTCTATAGGAAGTTGTTTTTTTAATGAAAATTGTGCATTTATTTCTTATTTTTCAAAGGAAAAAGAAGAGATTGCAGTGGAATACTCCGAAGATGGTGGAAAGTCATGGAGTAAAACTTTTGTGTCATATAAAGAACATGGTGGTCCGAATGAAACCTACCTTTCTTTTGTAGATAAAAAAACAGGATATTTGCTTTATTTATCAGACCCGGCAACAGGAAGTATGAATAAAATCTTATATGTTTCAAAAGATGGGGGTAAGACATTTAAAGAGCAGGCTGATATATCGTATGAAATGCGTAATCAACCATGTGATATGTTGTTTTTTACAGAACAATGTGGTTTTTTAACTACGATAAATTATGGTGAGGAAGCTTATTTGTATCAGACAGAAGATGGAGGAATTACTTGGAGTCCGGTAGAATTGAATGTTCCGAAGATAGAGGAATTTTCGTATGTTAACGGGGTGTCCTTAGAAAAAGCAGAAAATTCGAACGAGCAGGCGACCCTTACAGTAAAAGGAGTGGGTGTTACAGAAAATGTCTATTTGAAATTTGTAACAAAAGATAGTGGAAAAACATGGAATTTAAGTGAAGAATAAAGTAAAAAGAAGGGTACAGTTGCCCTTCTTTTTTACTTTATTTTTTTATTTTACTTCAAACATCTTAATATATCAGTATAAGTTACCAGTATTACGTTTCCGGGTTCAGTAAAGTCAATTACGGCTTTATCATGAAGAAAAAGTTACCAGAGGTTAGTGGATTACGATATAGTAAATCGTAATCCACTAAAATGAAATAGTCAATATACAAAAAGGAATTAAATCTCAGCAATATTAATAACTTTGAAATCCTTGGTACCATTTTCCAGACTTGTAAGCAATGCATTGGCAGTATCCAGGGAAGTCAGGCAGGTAACCCCTGTTTCAATGGCGTGTCTTCGGATTAAGAAGCCATCATGACTTTTATCAATTCCCTGATTTGGAATATCGATAACCAAATCAATGTGATGCTCTAAAATAAGGTCAAGTAAAGTTGGAGATGCCTCTTCAATTTTATTAATAGGATGGGCTAAGATTCCATGTTCCTTTAATACCTTACAAGTACCACTGGTAGAATAAATT
>JAFQCI010000029.1 GCA_017416505.1 Lachnospiraceae bacterium | reverse complement strand
TCCGGTAAGGAGGCTGGTCTGTCCGGCGCCATCGCAGGTGGCAGCAATGATACTTACCTGAGCAAGAACAGCAAGGCCGGCAGCTTGGATAAGAAGCTGGCTAGCAGCACTAAGTGGATTGCTCTGGTGTGGGTCCTGCTGGCTCTGGCTTTGAGCTTCGTGTAATTAGCAAACTTTGACCACGGGTTGATGCTCGTGGTCTTTTGTTTTGGGTAGACAACCTTGGCCTGTTGTGGTAAAATAATCGCAATTCCATTACAAAGGAGTATTGCTATGATCGAAGCAAAGAAACTTGCCGGTTTGGAGCCGGGAAGCGTGTTTGCCTATTTTGAAAAAATTTGTTCCATTCCCCATGGTTCCCGAAATACAAAGCAGATCAGTGATTACCTGGTTTCTTTCGCCCAGGAGCAGGGACTTCGTTATGTTCAGGATGAACTGAATAATGTTATCATCTTCCAGGAAGGCACCTGCGGCATGGAAAACAGACCGCCGGTCATTATCCAGGGCCATATGGATATGGTCTGCCAGAAGGATGAGGACTGTGGCATTGACATGGATGCGCAAGGGCTTGACGTAACTCACGATGGAGAAGTTGTTTTTGCCAAAGGAACGACGCTGGGTGGCGATGATGGCATTGCGCTTGCTTATGCTTTGGCCTTGCTGGCTGATCGCAGCATCCCTCATCCGCCTTTGGAAGTGATCTTTACTGTGGACGAAGAGATCGGCATGGAAGGGGCCACCGGAGTGGATCTGTCTGAGCTGAAAGGCAGAAGACTCATCAACATCGATACCGAAGAAGAAGGTGTATTCACTGTCGCTTGCGCCGGCGGGGCCCGGGCTACCCTTGAACTGCCTTTGGAACGCCGCGCCGTGTATGGATTCTGAAATTCTTTAGAATTTTCAGGGTTGTTATATTGTTCAGTTATCAATGTTCTTTTTCGTTATTTGCTTCATTTCTCAAATCAGCTTGTTTATTTTACCAGACTTCCAATCACTTGTCAAGCACTTTTTTCAACTTTTTTATTTTCTAAAAAGTTGAACGGAGAAGGAGGGATTTGAACCCTCGCGCCGCTATTAACGACCTACTCCCTTTCCAGGGGAGCCCCTTCAGCCGCTTGGGTACTTCTCCAAGTATCAAGCGTCATCAAATATGATTCAATAACTAACGGAGAGGGTGGGATTCGAACCCACGCGCCCTTGCGGACAAACGGTTTTCAAGACCGCCTCGTTATGACCACTTCGATACCTCTCCATATCTATTCTGTTTTGCTTCGCTGTGTTCGCCAGCGACATTTAGTATATTATCACTATCCAGGATTAATGTCAACACTTTTTTTACTTTTTTTTTGAAATTTTTTTACGTTTTTTTAACGTGTGCTAAAAACCTTATAAAATAAGGCTTTTTAGCACTTCCTGTTATTTTATTTTTTTCTTTTTTCTCTCAGATATTCTCCATATTCCAAATCTTCCGGAGTCGTAATTTTTATATTTTCATAACTGCCAAATAACATTTTTACCTTCGTTTCTGTAAAATACTCCACCACTGAAGTATCATCCGTTGGTTCCATATCAGAATTCAGCAATTTCTCATAGGCTTCCATAATCAGCGGATAGGAAAAACTTTGAGGTGTCTGCACCTGCCAGACATCCTTTCTTTCTATATTTTCTGTTATGTATCCTTCCTGTCCCACTTTTTTTATAGAGTCCTTTAAAGGCACACCTACAGCACAAGCATGATATTCTTGTACTGCCTGTATAGAATCATTTATGATATCTAACGTTAAAAAAGGCCTTGCACCATCATGGATTAGAATATAATCACAATCCTTTGCTGCTAACAGGCCTTGATAAACAGAGAGATATCTTTCTTGTCCACCAGCAACTATTTTTGTTACTTTATCTATTTTGTGCGGTAATATGATACTGTTTTTTACATATTCCATATCATCTTGTGCAGTTACTAATATAATTTCATCTATCGAACTTTTTTGAAACATTTCCAGTGAATAAGACAAAATGGTCTGTTCTCCAAGCATTAAGTATTGTTTACTAATGCTTTGATTCATTCTTTTCCCTTTTCCTGCGGATAGTATGATTGCCTTCGTTTTCATTTTCATTGTAAAAGACTTGGTAGCTTATCTTTTGTGGAAAATTCTTTTGTATCTGATTTTCCTTCGTACCTTGGTCTTTTGTACCCTTTCTATGATAGTATTATGCTCACAAACATAACTTCCTATACATTATCTTTGTCCAATTTTTAAATTTGGCACGGCATTTAAATCCAAGCCATGTCTTGTACCATTAATATATTCATAATAAGCAGCTACTCCAATCATTGCTGCATTATCTGTACAATATATCGGTGATGGATAATAAAATTCAAAACCTTTTTCTTTACAAGCCTGTTCCATAGATTCCCGGAAGGAAGAATTGGACGCAACACCGCCTGCAATAGCAACTTTCTTGATTCCTAAATCCTGTGCGGCCTGAAGTGTGTGGGAAGTTAATACTTCTACTACTGATGCTTGAAAAGATGCAGCCACATCTGCCTTATTCACTTCTATGTTCTTCATTTCACATTGATTTAAATAATTTAAAACGGCAGACTTTAATCCACTAAAGCTAAAATCATAAGGAGCATCCTCTATTTTTGCCCTAGGGAACGAAATTGCCTTGGGGTTTCCCTCTTTTGCCAGTTTATCAATCTTAGGTCCCCCTGGATATCCTAAGCCAATGGAACGTGCTACTTTGTCAAAAGCTTCTCCTGCTGCATCATCTCTGGTACGTCCTATTATTTTATATTTCCCATAATCTTCCACTAGTACAATATGCGAATGTCCTCCTGAAGCCACAGTACAAACAAAAGGTGGAACCAACTCTTCATGTTCAATATAATTTGCACTGATATGGCCTTCAATGTGGTGTACCCCTACCAATGGCTTATTTTTTGCAAAACTGATAGCTTTTGCCGCAGCAACACCAACTAATAAGGCTCCTACCAGCCCTGGACCATAGGTAACGCCTACAGCATCAATATCATCCAAAGTTATTTGTGCCTCGGATAAAGCTTCTTCTACCACCTGATTTATTTTCTCTAAATGTTTCCGGGATGCGATTTCAGGTACTACTCCTCCAAATAGTTTATGTAACTCAATTTGGGATGCAATCACATTGGAACATACTTTTCTCCCATTTACCACAACTGCTGCTGCAGTTTCGTCACAGGAAGATTCTATGGCTAATATTTTAACTTCTTTCTCTTTTATTGTCTTCATTTTATTTTCCATTTTTCTACCACAAGAACGCAAGGTCATATTCCATAAATCTTAAAAACTCATGAAATACTGACCTTTGCATTATCCTTTCTTATTCTGTTGTTTCTTAATACTTATTCAGAAATCGTTTCTTCCTGTTCTCCACTAAATTGTTTCGTATAATCCCATCCAAGTATTTTCCACTTTCCATCTTCATCTTTTCTAAGAATAAAGGTGTATTTCTCACTTGGATAGCCATCGTCTTCTTTTAAGTAAAATACAGCGTTTACTGCTGCAAGTTCCCCATACTTATTTTCTTTATACTCTACTTTTTCATCGCCATCTACTTCATAATTCATAATTCTTCGATTTACAGAATCTGCATTAAATAATTCACTTGTAAATGCACTTACCTGAATATCTTCACTACTTTGTGCTAAAAATTCCTGGTCATATAATAGTCTGAGATTTGCAACTATTTCTTCCATTTTTTCATCGGATACCTCATTGCTGTATACATATTTGTTAATTTCAGCAAACTTTTTTACTACTTCACTTGGAGTCTTCGGATATACTCTTTCTATATCCAGTTCCAATGAAGAACCATTTTTATTATTACTCGATGATTCTCTGTCTTCTGAACGGTCAATCAGTTCTTTAAATCCAAACAACAATGCAACTACAATACCTGCTCCTACAATACCAATTATGATATTTTTCTTCATAGTAATCCCTCACTTTCTGCATTTGCCAGTATCATTAAAAAAACAATTCATAAAAATAATTCCCTTTTCCTTAAACAAGCATTACGGATTAAGCAGGTTCAGATTCTTCTTCAAATTCAAGCAAAACATATTCTCCGTCTTTACAGGTGTAACTTTCATGGAATATTTCTCTGACTTTCTCCAGATATTCTTCCGGTCGCACCAAAGAAGGGCTATAGTGGGTAAGCCACATTTTCTTTACTCTCGCCTCTTTTGCAATATGAGCAGCTTCATAAAATGTCATGTGTTTGTATTCTTTTGCCTTTTCTTCTTTGCCATCTTCACCATACATACCTTCACATATAAACAAATCAACTTCCCTGGCATGTTCCGTAATGACAGGAACCGGTCTGGTATCTGTACAATATGCTACACTTAACCCTTTTCTTTCCGGTCCTAATACCATGTCACTGGTGTAAGTATTTTCTCCGTCTTCTATCACTTCCCCTTTTTGAAGTCGTTTCCAATATTGCATTGGTATGTTTTGGGCTTTCGCCTTTTCCAAGTCGAATTTTCCTGCTCTTTTTAATCCAAAAAAGTAACCATAACAAATTACATTATGTTTTACTTTATAAGCCTTTATATCCAGACCACACATTTGAAATTCTTCTTCATTTTCCTGTAATTCCCGGTATTGAATCGGGAAAGGCAGTTCTGGAGCTATGGTTCGAAGTGCGCCTACTATTTTTTCTATTCCTTTTGGTCCCACAATGGTAATAGGCTCTGTCCGTTCTGCATTTCCTATGGTCAAAAGCAGTCCCGGCAGCCCACTTACATGGTCCGCATGGAAGTGAGTAATACAGATTACATCTATGGCTTTAAAACTTACTCCACGCTTTTTCATGGCAATCTGGGTACCTTCACCACAATCTACTAATATTGCCTTTCCATTGTATCGAAGATACATGGAGGTTAAAAAACGATTGGGTAATGGCATCATACCACCCGTGCCTAATAAATATATCTCTAACATAGTTTCACATTCTCTCTTTAATGTTTTGTTCTGAATCTCTATTTTTCATTTTTCGTATATTGTAATATTACAGCATCTTCTACAGGATTCTTATAGTAATCCTTTCTTATGCTTATTTCTTTAAAATCGTATTTTTTGTATAAATGAATCGCACTTTGGTTACTTCTGCGTACTTCCAGCGTAATTCTTTCCATTTGCTCAGAAACCATGCACTTCATAAATTCCTTCATCAACCGGTTTCCAATCCCTTGATTCTGGTATTGTGACTCTACAGCAATGTACCACAAATCCACCTCATCCAAGACAGCTTTGGCAGAAAGATAACCTATGATTTCTTCTTCAATTACTGCAACAAAATAATAAGCATCTTTAAGTGCTATTTGGCTCTTTATCTCGTCAATGCTAACGTCTTTTGAAAAGAATTTCTGTTCCAGCCTGCAAATCTGCTCGCTGTCATTACAATCGGCTTTTCTAATTAAGATAGGCATGGTAATTCCTCTCCCTGATGTTCTTCCTTCCATTCCCGTTCTGCCTGGGAGGCTCTTAAATATTCTAAGTGGAATTCCTTCGAAGTCACCCTATCTTCCCATTTATCTTTTGCTAAAACTGCTAAAGAAGAAGCTCTTTGCACCATATTATGTTCTTTGGCAAAACAAGCTTTTTCTTTTAATTCTTCCTCTATTACTCCTTGGTATACTGCCACTCCGTCCCCTAGAAATAATACCTTTTTATCAAATACATTTAATTTTTCAATTAAATCCTTGATATCCATAGGTTCTTCTTTTAGGACTTCCTGTAACCTTCCATCTTTTGCCTCATAAGCTGCAGTATAAACTTGATTTCTTCTGGCATCCATAATCGGACAAATAATATCATGACTTTCTACCACATTCATTGCAAGACATTCCAGTGTAGAAACCGGTATTACCGGCAAATCCAACGCCAAACCTAATCCTTTTACTGTTGCTGCCCCAATTCGAAGTCCGGTAAAAGAGCCTGGACCTCTTGTAACTGCAATTCCGTCAAACTCATTTAGATTTTTCTCGCACATTTTAATCATCTGGTCAATCATCGGTAATAAAGTTGTAGAGTGTGTCTTTTTATTATTCATGGTTAATTCCGCAATTATCTTTCCCTGCTCCAATATTGCAACAGATGCTACATTTCCGGAACTTTCGATTGCAAGAAGTTTGAGATTATCCTGTGTTGTACTCATATTATCCTTCCTTCTTTTCATTCTTAATTTATCTTTCTTTCCTCTGGATAGGTTATGGTTATCATACGGTAATCAAACCCTTTTTCCAGATTCTTTTCTATCTTGATTTCTATGACTTTTTCTGGTAATAGTTCTTCCACCTTACTTGCCCATTCAATAAGACATACTCCATTACCATATAAATAATCCTGGAACCCTATTTCATACATTTCTTCTGGGTCACTAATGCGATACACATCAAAATGATAAAAAGGAAGTGTACCCTCGTCATATTCTTGTAAAATAGTAAAGGTAGGGCTTTGAATCGGTTCCTCTATCTTTAAGCCTTGGGCAAAGCCTTGAGAAAACACTGTCTTACCTACGCCTAAGTCACCATGCAATAAAATAATATCTCCTGCTTTCGCTTCTTTTGCCAAAGAGATTGCTAATTCTTTTGTTTCCTCTGGTGTACTAGTTTCCTTCTTCATTGTCATTTTCTGCAATTGGTTCAACATTTCCTTTTTTTCCTTTTTCATTTTTCTTTTCTTTTAAAAATGCCACTAATTGTTCTCTTTCTTCCGGTGCAATATCATTAAGGGGTATGATACTGGCATTCAATCGTCCGGTATAAATATAAATCCTCTTTTTTCCTATTTTTATTTTCCAAATATCATTATAAGAAACCGCCATACTTTCTTCATCCTGAGATGTAACAAATGACTTTTGTGTAAAAGTATAGGTAATTGGTTTTTGGAACATCGGATTTCCCGTAACCTGTTGCGCCGCTTTTAAAAATAACGAAATTGGTTGAATGACTGTAAAAAACAATGCGATAAACAATAACATCATTGCTTTCATGCTGTCTTGATTTCTTCCACCATGAATCAGCATCACCATCGCTACTACACTTAGCAATATGCTAAATGCTCCACTTCCTTTATACATGTGATACATTAAATATGCAAATACATCTTTAATCTTTATGTTTACTTCATATGTCATTTTTTGCATCTTTTTGCCTTTCCTTTACTTCATGGATAATTGTATTCTTTGTCTGGATTCGTCTACAGACAATACTTTCACTTCTACAATATCCCCTACATTCAATACTTCCATAGGATGATTGATTCTCTTTTTGTTGGTAATCTGAGAAATATGAACCAATCCATCCTGATGAACTCCGATGTCCACAAAAGCACCAAAGTCCACAATGTTACGCACAGTTCCTTTTAATATCATGCCTTCTGTTAAATCCTTCATTTCCAATACATCCGTTCTTAGTATTGGCTTTGGCATATCCTCTCTTGGGTCCCTGGAAGGCTTTTTGAGTTCTTTTATCATATCTTTTAAGGTAATTTCCCCGATTCCCAATGTTTCTGCCAGTTTAGATAACTCTACTCCGGCTGTATCAATTTTATCTTCTTTTCCCAAATCCTCCGGTTTTAGATTTAAGGTTTCCATCAATTTTTTTGCTGCTTCATAGGATTCAGGATGCACAGAAGTCCGGTCTAATGGATTTTTTCCATCCATAATTCTGGTAAATCCGGCACATTGTTCATATGCTTTTGGACCTAACTTGGATACTTTTAATAATTCTTTTCGTTCTGTAAACTTTCCGTTTTCCTCACGATATGCCACAATATTTTTGGCAATGGTTTTATTGATTCCCGAAATATATTCCAACAGGGAGGCAGAAGCAGTATTTAAGTCAACACCAACCTGATTTACGCAGTCTTCTACTACATTTCCCAGTGCTTCGCTTAATTGTTTTTGGTCCATATCATGCTGATACTGTCCTACTCCAATGGATTTCGGGTCAATTTTTACCAATTCTGCTAATGGGTCCTGTATTCTTCTTGCAATAGAAGCTGCACTTCTTTGGCCTACATCAAAGTTCGGAAACTCTTCTGTAGCAAGCTTGCTGGCAGAATAAACCGAAGCTCCTGCTTCATTTACAATCACATAAGAAATCTGTTCTGGTATTTCTTTCAAAAACTCTACCAAAAACTGCTCTGATTCTCGGGATGCAGTACCATTCCCCACTGAAATCAAGGTAATATGGTATTTATCAATTAATTTTCTTAATACTTTTTTTGTTTCTTCTGTCTTATTTTGTGGTGCAGTAGGATACACTACAACCGTATCCAAAACTTTTCCTGTCGCATCCACAACTGCCAGTTTACAACCGGTTCTAAATGCAGGGTCCCATCCAAGAACGGTTTCTCCTGCGATTGGTGGCTGCATCAATAATTGTTTTAAGTTCTTTCCAAAAACCTTAATCGCCCCTTCTTGTGCCTGTTCCGTTAAAATATTACGAATTTCTCTTTCGATAGAAGGTGCAATTAATCTTTCATAACTGTCTGCAATGGCATCTAATAATATGGATTCTGTCATTGGACGATTCGATTTCAACACCGATTTGCTTATCTTATCTAAGATTTTTTCTTTTTCCACTTCTACACTAACAGTTAAAACTTTTTCTTTTTCCCCACGGTTTAGTGCAAGTACCCGGTATCCAAGCATTTTATTTATCGGCATGGAGAAATCAAAATACATCTCAAAAGTTGTCTGTTCCTCCATATCTTTCTTTACTTGGCTTTTTATCATGCCATGAGCGATGGTATATTCTCGAATCATAGTTCGGAGTGTAGCATCATCTGCAATATTTTCAGCTATAATGTCCATAGCTCCCTGAATGGCTTCTTCTATGGTAGCAGGAAGGGTCTGTTCCTCTACTGCCTCTAAATTTCCTTCCGGTGCCAAGGTAAAGGCTTTGGCTTCTTCTTGAATCGATTGTTTCGTTTCCTGAAGGAAAATAATATTCGCTAATGCCTCTAAGCCTTTTTCTTTTGCTATAGTGGCTCTGGTTCTACGTTTTGGCTTATATGGACGATAAATATCCTCTAATTCCACCATGGTAAGCACTTCATCGATTTGTTTTTTCAATTCTTCTGTAAGTTTTCCCTGTTCTTCAATGGTATTTAACACAGTGGTCTTTTTCTCTTCCAAATTTCGAAGATAAGTAAGTCTTTGCTCTAATAATCTTAATACTTCGTCATTTAAAGCGCCTGTTTTTTCTTTACGATAACGGGCAATAAACGGTATGGTACAGCCCTCATCAATCAATTCAATGGTTGCTCTTACCTGTTCTTTTTTTATTTTTAACTCATCTGCGATGATTTGTTCAATGTTCATAATTTGATACCAGACTCCGAATAAAAACATTCTTCTTTTATCCAGAGTGCAGACACAAAAACATAGGTATGTCTGCTTTTCCTTTCTTTATTTCTTATAAAGTTCTACAACTCTATGGTGATTTTTTTATGATTGGATTTAAATTCTGTTAATGTTACTCCTGCAAGTCCAAACATTTTTTTTGCAGCAATATTTCCGTCTGTGTGGGCATATTTATCACATAAATACACAACTTCCTTAATTCCTGATTGAATGATTGCTTTTGCACATTCATTGCAAGGAAATAGTGTGGTATATAAAACAGCATTTTTTAAGGTTCCTGCACCATAATTTAAAATTGCATTTAATTCTGCATGACAGACGAATGCATATTTTGAATCCAAAAGATTTCCTTCTCTTTCCCAAGGCATAAAATTATCATCACAACCTCTTGGCATTCCGTTATAACCAACAGATAAAATTCTCTTGTCTTCATTCACGATACAAGCTCCTACCTGCGTAGAAGGGTCTTTACTTCTTTGGGCAGATAAAATGGCAATTCCCATAAAATACTCATCCCAGGATAGATAATCTGTTCGTTTCATTCTAATTTTCACCTCTTATACCAACTGTTCAAAAGAATCGTTTCAGTAATATTTTCTGTTACTGTTCACACATGAACAGTAACATTTTCTTACTTGCTGACAGTTATATTAGTTAGGAAAATTATAGTATGTTCCTACCTTTTCGTCAAGTTTATCCGCAATTATTCATAGATTATTTCCACAAGGGTAAGCCCTTTTGCAGGTGCTTTGGGACCTGCTTTTCCCCGGTCTTTTGCCTCTAAAATTTCTAATACATATTCTGGTGGATAAAAATTCATCCCCACCTTTAATAAAGTTCCCACAATGATTCTTACCATATTGTATAAAAAGCCATTTCCCTCAATTTCTACAGATATCATATCGCCTGTTTTACTAATATCAATGCGGTATATGGTTCTTACTGTAGATTCTACCTGGGTTTTGGGAGTACAAAAGCTTTTAAAGTCATGTTCTCCTACCAGGTATTTTGCTGCTATCTTCATTTTCTCTACATCCACATCGTAATATACAAAATGAGAGTAAAGTCGTAATAAGGGGTTTTCAAACTTCCGGTTAAATATATCATATCGATATATCTTTCTTGTATCACAATATCTTGGATGGAAATCCGGTTCTACCGTTTTTGAATCCACGATTTTTATATCCTGCGGCAGCCTTTGGTTTAAAGCATAAGAAAACTTTTCTCCCGGTATCCTGCTTTCTGTATCAAATACCGCCACATTTCCCAAGGCATGTACACCGGAGTCGGTTCTACTAGCCCCAATGACTACTATGTCTTCTCCGGTTAAATCAGATATTGCTTTATTTAAAACTTCTTCTATCGCCAGTGCATTTTTTTGTATCTGCCACCCGGCATAATTGGTTCCATCATAGGCAACTGTTAATTTTATCCGTTGCATATTTATACCCATGCATTTCGCATTTTTCCTTTCTATCCTTAATATCTTTTGACCTTTCATCAAAAATGGGGTTGTGTCTTTATATTTCTCTGGTTAAAGTTGTGAACATCACATTTTATATTGTTTTCATCAGCCAAATTATTACTACATAAACTACCATAAAAAGAAATGCCAGTGTATCATTTTTTCTGTATTTTAGTGGATATAATTTGGTTCGTTCTACACCTACCGCATAACATCTGGCTTCCATTGCCTCTGCCAATTCTCTGGAGCGACGTATGGTGGAGATAAAAAGTGGAACAAAGACTGCATAAACCTGTTTTACCTTCTTGGAAAGTTTTTTTGTTTGAAAATCAACACCTCTTGCCATCTGAGCCTTGGTAATCACATCCATCTCTTCCACCAAGGTTGGAATAAATCTTAAGGCAATGGACATCATCAATGCCATTTCATGCACAGGAACTTTGATTTTCTTCAAAGGTCGTAATAAATCCTCTAGACCGTCCATTAATCTGGTAGGGGTTGTTGTATTCGTTAAAAGGGCTGCACAAAGCATAAGAAGAATCAAACGCAAGGTAACATAAATCGTTAATACAATGCCTTCTTTTGTAATCTGCAGCCCCCAAAAAGAAATAAGTACCTCTTCTCCTTTATGAAATAAATTCAATATTCCGGTAAATATCATAATAGGTATGACAGGTTTTAATCCTCGCATTTGATAATTTATTGGTATTTTTGACAGGATAAGAACTGGAATGAAAACCAACACTGCCAAAAGATACATTCTAATATCCTGCCAGCAAAATAAAGTCGCCATATATAATATTGTAGCTATCAATTTTGTTCTGGCATCTAATTCATGTAACACTGAATCTGCCGGATAGTATTGCCCTAGGGTAATATCTTTTATCATTAAAGTTCATCCTTCCATTTTTGCAAATCTTTCATGGATACGATTCCTTTCGGCAGTTGTAATCCATATTCCTGCAATTTATGATTTAATTCCACACAAAAAGTAGATTTCAATCCACATTCTTTCACTAAATCCATGTTAGTGAAAAATGCTTTTGTGTCTCCAAAATACACCAATTTTCCCTGCTTCATAACCATTACCTTATCTGCGAAATTCGCAATATCATCCATGTTATGGGAACTTATGATAATGGTCTTCCTCCATTTTTCATGTATCATATCCAATTTTTCAAATAATTGCTTTTTCGCCACCGCATCCAAACCTGCAGTTGGCTCATCCAATAAAAGTACCTCTGGTTTCATTGCCAAAATCGATGCAATGGCTACTGCCCTTTTTTGTCCACCAGATAAATGCAGAGGAGAAATGTCATATAAGTCTGATGAAAGTCCCATAATTTCAATGGCATCATAAGCTCGTTTTTGTGCTTCAATTTTAGAAATTCCAAGATTATTAGGTCCAAATGCCACTTCATCGTATACAGTATCCATAAAAAATTGTTTTTCCGGATATTGAAAAGTAAGCCCTACCTTACATCTTAACTCCCGAATAGGATAATTTTTAGCAGAAATATCTTCACCATGATAATAAATGGCTCCCTCCTGTGGTTGTAGCAAACCATTCATCAATTGAAATAATGTGGATTTACCAGAACCACTCTGTCCAATCAAAGCAATTTTTTCACCAGGAACAATGGACAGGCTGATATTTTCTACAGCCTTCTTTTCAAAAGTAGTGCCTGCCTGATAAGAAAAAGAAACCTTATCAAAATACAAGCCCAAAGAAGGGTCTATCGCTTTACTCTCATTTTTCTGTACCTTTACTTTTTCATTCCCCTCTAACGCTCTTAAACGGTTCAAAATTGAGTTTTTATCCTTTTCTTGATAAAAATATCGTACTAAATCATTTTCCTCAAGAATTTTGGTTTCTATTCGAAGCATCTTTGCAAAGCGTACCGCATAAGGAAGAGACAGGCCTAATTCTTCCATCATTTCACTTTTCGAAAGTATCATGTCAGGAGCCCCGGATAAAACAATTTTTCCTTCCTTCATCACATATATCTTATCGGCTTTCATTGCTTCTTCTATGTTATGAGTAATAAATATGATTGTGATATGTTTCTTTTTATTCAGGTAGGTGATTGCTTCCATGACCTCCATCCTGCCTTGAGGGTCAAGCATTGCCGTTGGTTCATCTAATACAATACATTTTGTATTCATAGCTAGTACCCCTGCCAGAGCCACTCTTTGCTTTTGTCCTCCTGATAAACGATTGGGGGCAGTTTTGGCATATTCACTAAGCTGCATATTATCCAATGCTTTATCTACCTTTTCCCGTATTTGTTTGGATTCCACAGCCAGATTCTCAAGACCAAAAGCTACATCTTCTTCCACAGTCACCCCTACAATCTGATTATCTGGATTTTGAAACACCATACTTACTTCTTTTCGAATGGCTAAAATTTTATCCTGCTCAGTGGTATCTTTCCCATTGATAAAAACAGAACCTTGAGTCGGCTGCAACAGAGCATTCAGATGCCTTGCTAAAGTTGATTTGCCGGAACCATTTTTTCCTAAAATAGCAATAAACTCTCCTTCTTCAATATCAAGGTCCACTTCATCCAAAGCCGTAGTAATCTTTTCTATTTCTTCATTTTCATTTCGCTCTATATAATCAAATGTTAATTTCTTTGTTTTCGCAAATAACATATATTTTCCCTTTTCGTAATAAAGAAATAAACCGAGCCTAAGCCCGGTTTATCATTTATAAATATCTTATACTAATTCTAAGATAACTTCCATAGCAGCGTCACCTTTACGTTGACCAATCTTGATGATTCTTGTGTAACCACCATTACGTCCAGCGTACTTTTCTGCTAATTCGTTGAATAACTTTTCAGTTAAATCTACTTTCTTAGTGTTTGCTTTCTTTTTCGCTGCTTCAGCAGGTACTTCAGTTACTGGGTATAATACCTTTAACATTTGACGTCTTGCATGTAAACGGGAAGGCATATCCTTCTTTACAGTCTTGTTTACAGTTTCGTATACTGTAACTTTCTTTCCATCTACAGTTTCTTTTACTCTCTTACCGTCAACTTTCTTAGCAACCTTAGCTTCTACAGTTACTTCTTCGAAATTATCTTTTTCTTTTACAGCTAATGCAATCAGACCTTCAGCAACTTTACGGATTTCTTTTGCCTTTGCTTCAGTAGTTCTGATTTGTCCTTTATAAATTAATTGAGTTACTTGATTACGAATTAATGCTTTTCTTTGACTAGCTGTTCTTCCTAATTTTCTATACATTGCCATAATTGGGCTCCTCCTAAATTTAAGTCACATAATATGTGCTTCTTCACTATGCTTACTATTATTGGGCTTTAGTGGTAGTTAAGAATAATTCTTATTCATCTCCGTTGCTTAAGGATAGTCCAAGTTCTTTTAACTTAGCAAGTACTTCTTCTAAAGACTTACGTCCTAAATTACGTACCTTCATCATATCTTCCGGAGTCTTATTTGTTAATTCTGCAACAGTATTGATGCCTGCTCTCTTTAAGCAGTTATATGAACGCACTGATAATTCTAATTCATCAATGCTTAAATCCATAACTTTTGTCGCCTGATTATCTTCTTTTTCAATCATTACTTCTGCATGTATTGCATTTTCAGACAAGTCAATAAACAAGCTTAAATGCTCACTTAATACCTTAGCAGCTAAACTAACTGCTTCATCTGGTGCTAAAGTACCATTTGTATATACATCTAAAGTCAACTTATCATAGTCAGTAATCTGTCCTACACGTGTGTTTTGAACAGTAAGATTTACACGTTCTACTGGAGTATAAATGGAATCCACTGCAATTACATCGATAGGCATATCTTCGGACTTATTCTTGTCAGCACTTACATAACCTCTGCCTTGAGTAATGGTTAATTCCATCTCTAATTTAGAGTCAGCACCGCCACTTAAAGTTGCGATTACCTGGTCTGGATTGATTACTTCAATATCACTGTCAAAATTAATGTCTTTTGCAGTTACAACACCTTCACCAGCAAAATCAATGTACGCATGTTTTACTTCATTGAAAGTTCCATTGTTCTTTAAAGCCAAAGACTTAATATTCATAATGATTTCAGTAACGTCTTCCTTTACACCCGGAATAGAACTGAATTCATGTAAAACACCTTTAATCTTTACAGAGCTTACAGCAACTCCAGGTAGAGAAGAAAGCATAATTCTTCTCAATGAGTTACCTAGAGTAGTACCGTATCCTCTTTCTAAAGGTTCTACAACAAAACGTCCGTATTTATTATCCTCTGAAATTTCTTCAATTTCAATATTTGGTTTTTCAAATTCAAACACGATAGACCCTCCTTTATGGGTTAGTTTATGAGGGTTGTTATAAAACACTCAGACTATTATTTAGAATATAATTCGACGATTAATGTTTCATTTACAGGTACATCGATTTGTTCTCTTGTAGGAACTTCCTTTACTGTACCAGATAAAGCTTCTTGATTAGATTCTAACCAAGCTGGAACTAATCTTCCGCCAGTTACTTCAAGAATATCTTTGTATCTTTGAGAAGATTTGCTCTTTTCTCTGATTTCGATTACATCACCAGCATTTACTTTGTAAGAAGGAATGTTTACGCACTTTCCATTTACTAATACATGCTTATGGTCAACGATTTGTCTAGCTTCTTTTCTAGTTCTAGCAAATCCCATACGATAAATAACGTTATCTAATCTTAATTCTAATAAAATCATTAAGTTAGGACCAGTAAGTCCTCTCATCTTAGAAGCCTTTGCGAAGTAGTTTCTAAAAGGCTTTTCTAATACACCATAAATGAATTTAGCTTTTTGCTTTTCACGAAGCTGAAGACCATATTCACTTACTTTTTTATTTGCTCTTGCCAAAGTTCTCTTTGACTTTTTATCAACTCCTAAATGGATTGGGTCAAGATTTAATGAACGACATCTTTTTAGGACTGGAGTTCTATCTACTGCCATTTATCCGTACCTCCTATTAAACTCTTCTTCTTTTTGGTGGACGACATCCATTATGTGGAACTGGAGTTACGTCCCTGATACTAGTTACTTCAAGACCACATGCCTGAAGAGCTCTGATAGCTGCTTCTCTACCTGAACCTGGGCCTTTTACCATAACGTCTACTGTCTTTAATCCATGAACTAAAGCTGCCTTAGTAGCAGTTTCAGCTGCCATCTGAGCTGCATATGGAGTAGACTTTCTAGAACCTCTGAATCCTAATCCACCTGCACTTGCCCAAGATAATGCATTACCTTCAGCATCTGTTAATGTAACGATTGTATTATTAAAAGAAGATTGGATATGAGCTTGTCCACGCTCAACGTTCTTCTTAACACGCTTTTTTGTCACTTTTTTAGTAACTTTCTTTGCTGCCATGAACCTAAACCTCCTTATAGGTTAACTTTATCTATCATTATTTCTTCTTGTTAGCTACTGTTCTCTTAGGACCCTTACGAGTTCTAGCATTTGTCTTAGTCTTTTGTCCACGAACTGGAAGACCTTTTCTATGACGGATTCCTCTATAGCATCCAATTTCCTGTAAACGTTTGATGTTAAGAGCGATTTCTCTTCTTAAATCACCTTCTACAGTATAGTTTTCATTAATAACTTCGCTTAACTTCTTAACTTCATCATCAGTTAAATCGCGAACTCTTGTATCAGGATTTACGTTTGCTTCTTCTAAAATACGTGCTGCACTGGTTCTACCGATACCATAAATGTAAGTAAGACCAATTTCCACGCGTTTTTCTCTTGGTAAATCTACACCAGAAATACGTGCCATTATACGCACACCTCCACTTGTTCATTCTAAAGGAACCATCCATCGTAACCGCAGTACGGTGAAATGACTTACGTGTCTCGCTCCTTCTTTCCATATAGTTACAATAATTTTAATTTGGTATGTTAAAATAGTGTTACACCGAACCTGGTGTTTCACTACAGCCGCTTCGTTTTCATGATATCTTTTACAGATATTTTTGCACAACAAATATAAGGTTACTTGTCTTTAAGATGGGCTATCATCTTATCAGGCAACAATTAACCTTGTCTTTGTTTATGCTTAGGATTTTCACAGATTACTCTAATGCTTCCTTTTCTTTTAATAACTTTGCATTTTTCGCAAATAGGTTTCACTGATGCTCTAACCTTCACAGCAATCTCTCCTTTCAAAAACGTTCGTATTGCATTATAGCATTATTTTCCACACAATGCAAGAGAAAGTTTTAAGATTTTATGGTTTCCTCTTATTTATCTCTCCAAACGATTCTTCCCTTTGTTAAATCGTAAGGTGATAATTCGATGGTTACTGTATCACCAGGTAAAATTTTAATAAAGTTCATTCTTAATTTACCACTAATATGTGCTAATACTTTATGACCATTCTCTAATTCTACCTGAAACATAGCGTTTGGTAATTTTTCTACTACGGTTCCTTCTACTTCAATAACATCTGATTTTGACATGTTAAAACCTCCTATTGGTAATCTTTTTTTACTACCTTATTATTTGATACGTCAATCTATTCCTCTAAGGTTAAAATCTCACAGCCATCTTTGGTAATTATCACTGTGTTTTCATAATGAGCAGATAAAGAATAATCTGCTGTAACTACGGTCCAATCATCATCCAACCATGCAACATGGTAATCTCCTTCATTAATCATAGGTTCGATTGCCAATGCCATACCTTCTTTCAGCTTGGTTCCTTTTCTGAAAGTAACATAATTTAATATCTGTGGGTCTTCATGAAGATTTCTGCCAATCCCATGACCGCATAAGTCACGCACCACACTAAATCCGTTACTTTCTGCATGGCTTTGGATTCCTCTTGCAATATCCACAAGGTATTTTCCTGGTTTTGCATTTTTAATTCCTTCAAAAAAGCATTCTTCCGTCAGCCGGATTAATTTTTGTGCTTCCTCACTTATCTCACCAACTCCGTGAGTTCTGGCAGCATCGGAATGGAATCCTTTGTATATCAAACCTGCATCCAGACTTACAATATCACCATCTTCTAAGTATCGTTCCTTAGAAGGAATGCCATGTACTACTTCATCATTTACGGATATGCAAATCGATGCAGGATAACCATTGTAATTCAAAAAGGAAGGAATACATCCAAAACTGCGAATGATTTCTTCGCCTTTTTTATCAATATCCATGGTAGTGATTCCCGGTTTTATGATTTTCTTTAATTCTTTGTGAGTCATTGCAAGCAATCTGCCTGCTTCACGCATCAATTCAATTTCCTCTTGAGATTTTATAATCACTGCCATGTGTTATTCACCTAATATATCTACAATGGCATCAAATACCACGTTCATATCAACAGTTCCATCTACTTCTTTTAATATACCTTGTTCTGTATAATATGCAATCAAAGGCTGAGTTTGTTCATGATAAACATTTAATCTTTTTTCTACTGTTTCCGGCTTATCATCATCTCTTAGGATTAACTCTTTGCCACAAGCATCACAGATATTTTCCACTTTGGTTGGATTATATTTAATATGATATGTCGCACCACATCCAACACATGCTCTTCTTCCAGACATTCTGCGGATAATATTTTCATCTGGAACTTCTACATTAATGGCAAAATCCACTTTGTCGCCAATTTTCTCTAAAGCTTCGCTTAATGCCTTAGCTTGTGGAATGGTTCTAGGAAATCCGTCCAGAATATATCCTTTTTCGCAGTCCGGATTTTTGAAACGGTCAATTACCAGGTCAACTACTAATTCATCTGGAACTAATAAACCTTTATCCATATATTCTTTTGCCTTTTCCCCTAATGGAGTTCCATTCTTAATGTTTGCACGGAAAATATCTCCTGTTGAAATATGTGGAATTCCGTATTTTGCCGCAAGCATTTTTGCCTGTGTTCCTTTCCCTGCCCCTGGGGCTCCTAACATAATAATCTTCATCTGAATACCTCCCTGTTCTACTTTGCTCTAAACAATCAGAAACAAAGGTGTACTTACGCACACTCTCCCATAGATAATAAGCTGTAGTAAAATATACTACAGCTTAAAATTTTATTCACTTAAAAATCCACTATAATTACGTACTAACATCTTAGATTCTACATTCTTAATCGTTTCAAGTACAACACCTACAACGATAATCAATGAAGTACCTCCAAATGTTACATTTGCTTTAAACCATCCTGCGAAAAATACTGGAATTAAAGCAACAATGGTTAATCCAATCGCACCAATAATAATAATGTAATTTAATATCTTGTTTAAGTATTCTGTAGTTGGTTTACCTGGACGAATACCTGGGATAAAACCACCCTGTTTTTTCAGATTATTCGAAATTTCCAACGGATTAAACGTAATGGAAGTATAGAAATAAGCGAAAAATAAAATTAAGAATACATAAATCAATACGCCCCATGTATACACAGGATATGATTTATTAAACCAATAGTTTGAATTAATTAACATTAAAATCTTTTGTACGGTAGGATTGGCTGTTTGTATTCCAAACAGGTTAATAATTACAGATGGGAACTGTAAAATAGATGATGCAAAGATAACTGGTAACACACCTGCAGTATTTACCTTAATCGGAATACCACTGGATTGTCCTCCTACCAAACGTCTTCCCTGCATTTTCTTAGCATACTGTACCGGTACTTTTCTCTCGCCATCTTGTAATAGAATAACTAATACGATAGTGAGTAATACAACACCTACAATGATTACAGCCGCTTCAATCGCCTGTACCCATGTTTTTCCTTTCATAAACATTACATATAAGTTATAAAAGTCATTTGGCATTCTGGATACAATATTTACTAACAAGATAATGGATACACCATTACCAATTCCTTTTTCTGTAATTCTTTCACCCATCCACATTACTAAAGAACTACCTGCAGTTAAGCAGATTACCATAGTTGTAATTGTAAAGGCATTATAGTTATTTGGTCCTAAGGCTCCGGCTCTTCCGAATCCAATGGAAATACTTAAAGCTTGCACAACTGCCAAGAATATTGTAATAATTCTTGTAATCTGGTTCATCTTCTTTCTTCCTTCAGCTCCATCCTGTTGCATTTCCTCTAATGCAGGAATAACAATAGTAAGCAACTGAACCATAATGGAAGATGTAATGTATGGGGTAACATTTAAAGCAAATAAGGACATTGATTCAAATGAACCACCAGTAAACGAGTTCAATAAACTAAATGAATCACCTAATGATGATTCCAAAAATGCTTTGACTTGGGCACTGTCAATACCAGGGATTGGTAATTGACAGCCAAATCTAACAATAATAAGCATGATGAATGTATAAAACAATCTACTTCTAATGTCTTTTATCTTAAATGCATTTCGAAGTGTTTTGAACATACTAAATCACCTCTGCATTTCCACCAAGAGCTTCAATCTTTTCCTTAGCAGATGCACTGAATGCATTTACTTTAACTGTAAGCTTCTTAGTTAATTCTCCGTTTCCAAGAATTTTAACTCCATCTCTAGGATTCTTAATGATACCTTGTTGTAATAAAGTTTCAACAGTAACTTCTGTTCCGTTATCGAAAACTTCTAATGCAGAAACATTAATTGCAACGATATCCTTGGTATTTCTATTTGTAAATCCACGCTTAGGAATTCTTCTGTATAAAGGCATCTGACCACCTTCGAAACCTGGTCTTGGAGCACCTGAACGTGCCTTTTGACCCTTGTGACCCTTACCAGCAGTCTTTCCGTTTCCTGAACCGTGTCCACGTCCTCTTCTAAAGTTATCACTGTGTTTAGAACCTTCAGCTGGTTGTAATGCACTTAAGTTTAACTCTTTACTCATTCCCTTGCACCTCCTTATCTATAAATTAGATTTCTTCTACTTTAACTAAATGTTTGATTTGATGAATCATACCTCTAACTGCATCGTTATCAGGCATTTCTACAGTCTTGTGTAACTTAGTAAGACCTAATGCTTCTGCAGTCTTTTTATTCTTAGGTACAGCACCGATTGTTGACTTAACTAAAGTAATTTTTAATTTATTTGCCATTTTTCATATCCTCCTAGCCTAAAATCTCTTCAACAGATTTTCCGCGAAGCTTAGCTACTTCTTCTGGAGTCTTTAAATTTGCAAGTCCTTCGATGGTTGCTAAAACAACGTTTTGCTTGTTGTTAGAACCTAAAGATTTTGAACGGATATTCTTATATCCTGCAAGTTCAAGTACAGAACGAGATGGACCACCAGCAAGAATACCAGTACCTTCTGGAGATGTCTTCAATAATACGGATGCACTACCGAACTTACCGATGAAATCGTGTGGTACACTGCCATCTTCATTAATAGGTACTTCAACTAATTTCTTGATAGCATCTTCTTTTCCCTTACGAATTGCTTCAGGAATTTCAGTTGCTTTTCCAAGTCCAGCACCAACGTGACCATTCTTGTCACCTACAACTACAAGAGCTGCAAATCTAAAGTTACGACCACCCTTAACAACTTTTGTTACACGTTTGATGGCTACTACTTTTTCTTCTAATTCCAATTGACTAGCATCAATAATAGTATGCTTCATTTGTTGTTTTCCTCCTTATTAGAATTCTAGACCAGCTTCTCTTGCTGCATCTGCTAAAGCTTTAATCTTTCCTTGATATATAAATCCGCCTCTATCGAATACAACTGTTGTAATACCTTTTTCTAATGCCTTCTTAGCGATAACAGTTCCTAATTTAGCAGCTGCATCTACATTATTAGTCTTTTCTAATTCAGCCTTAACATCTTTTTGAAGAGTAGAAGCTGAAACCAAAGTATTACCAACTGTATCATCAATAATTTGAGCGTACATATGATTGTTACTTCTGAATACAGCCAAACGTGGTTTTTGAGCAGTTCCACTTAAGCGGCTACGAAGTCTCATGTGCTTTTTTGCACGAACTTTGCTTCTAGATTCTTTACTAACCATTCTATTTTACCTCCAATTATTTCTTACCAGTCTTACCAACCTTGCGTCTAATAACTTCATCAGCATACTTAATACCTTTTCCTTTGTAAGGTTCAGGTCTTCTCTTATCTCTGATTTCAGCAGCATATTGGCCAACTTTTTCTTTATCTATACCCTTAACGGTAATCTTGTTATCAGCAACTACAGATTCAAGTCCTTCTGGGTCTTCCATTTCTACAGGATGAGAGTATCCTAATGAAAGAACTAACTTCTTTCCTTGTTTCTGAGCCTTATAACCAACACCGTTTACTTCTAATACTTTTTCGTAACCTTCAGTAACACCAGTTACCATGTTAGCGATTAATGTTCTTGTTAAGCCGTGTAAAGACTTCATCTTCTTTAAGTCGTTTGGTCTTGTTACAACAACTTCTGAACCTTCTAATTTAATGTCCATTTCTGCAGGTAATACTCTTTCAAGTGTTCCCTTTGGACCTTTTACAGTCACTTTATTATTTTCTGCAATATCAACAGTTACTCCTGCTGGTACAGCGATAGGCATTCTTCCAATACGTGACATGCCGGCACCTCCTATATGATATGGAATAGGCAGACAGGGAAAATCCCTTACTGTCTATCCTAGTTATTAGTTTTTTTATTCTTACCAGATATAAGCTAAAACTTCTCCACCAACATTAGCTTTTCTAGCTTCTTTGTCAGTTAAAACACCTTTGTTTGTGGAAATGATAGCTACACCTAAACCACCAAGTACTTTTGGTAAATTTTCAGTGTCTGCATATACTCTAAGACCTGGCTTAGAGATTCTCTTAAGACCAGTAATAATCTTTTCGTTTTTATCTTTACCATATTTTAAAGTAATATGGATTGTTTGAAACTTTCCGTCTTCAACGATATCGAATGCTTTAATGTAACCTTCTTTTAAAAGAATTTCAGCAATAGAGATCTTCATTTTTGAAGCAGGGATATCTACAGTATCATGTTTTGCAGTGTTTGCATTTCTAATTCTTGTAAGCATATCTGCAATTGGATCGCTCATTGTCATTTTTAAAATTCCTCCTTCCTAACTATACGCCTTACCAGCTTGCCTTCTTAACTCCTGGAATCTGACCCTTATATGCTAATTCACGGAAACAAATTCTACAGATTCCGTATTTTCTGATATAAGCATGTGGACGTCCACAGATTTTACAACGGCTATATTCTCTAGTTGAAAACTTTTGTTTACGTTGTTGTTTAACTACCATTGCTTTCTTAGCCATGGGAACCCTCCTAACTATTTCTTAAATGGCATACCGAACAAAGTTAATAATTCACGTGCTTCTTCATCTGATTGAGCAGTAGTTACGAAAATAATATCCATACCTCTTACTTTATCAACTTTATCGTATTCGATTTCTGGGAAAATAAGTTGCTCTTTGATACCTAATGCATAATTTCCTCTACCGTCAAAAGCATTTGCATTTACACCTCTAAAGTCACGTACACGAGGTAATGCTAAGTTAATAAGACGATCTGCGAATTCATACATTTTTTCGCCTCTTAATGTAACCTTACATCCGATTGGCATACCTTCACGAAGTTTGAAGTTAGCAACTGATTTCTTTGCACGAGTTACAACTACTTTTTGACCAGCGATGATTTCAAGATCTTTCACTGCTGAGTCTAAAATCTTTGCATTGTCCTTTGCTTCACCAACACCCATGTTGATAACGATTTTATCAAGCTTTGGTACTTGCATAATATTCTTATATGCGAACTTAGTCTGCATAGCAGGAACGATTTCATTTAAATATTGTTCTTTTAGTCTACTCAACTTAATGGCCTCCTCTCTTCAAATTAATCTATTTCTTTACCAGTAGTCTTAGCGAAACGAACTTTAACTTCCTTATCGCCTTTTGTTACTGTCTTAAATCCAACTCTGGTAACTTTTCCATCATGAACGTACATAACATTTGAAATATCAATAGGAGCTTCTTTATCGATAATTCCACCTTGTTGATTTTGTGCGCTTGGTTTTGCATGTTTATGAATAATATTTACGCCTTCAACTAAAACGGTATTATTTTTTGCATTAACTGCTAAAACCTTGCCTTGCTTACCTTTATTGTGACCTGCGATTACTTGAACTAAGTCACCTTTTTTAATCTTCATAGTCGACACAGTGTGCACCCCCTTATAATACTTCTGGTGCTAAAGAAACGATCTTCATGAATTGTTTTTCTCTCAATTCTCTAGCAACTGGTCCGAAAATACGAGTTCCCTTTGGATTCTTGTCATCCTTGATGATAACTGCAGCATTTTCGTCAAACTTGATATATGAACCGTCTTTACGACGAGCGCCTTTTTTAGTACGTACTACAACAGCTTTTACAACGTCACCTTTTTTTACAACTCCACCTGGTGTTGCATCTTTAACGGAAGCAACGATGATATCACCGATGTTAGCATATCTTCTAGTTGAACCACCTAATACTCTGATGCAAAGTAATTCCTTTGCTCCGGTATTATCCGCAACCTTAAGTCTTGTTTCTTGTTGAACCATGACTGATATCTCCTTTCGTCTGTGATTATTGAGCCTTTTCTACGATTTCAACAAGTCTCCATCTCTTATCTTTTGATAAAGGTCTTGTTTCCATTACTCTTACTCTATCACCAATCTTGCATTCATTATTTTCATCATGAGCCTTTAATTTGTAAGTTCTCTTAACGATTTTACCGTATAAAGGATGCTTTACGTTGTCTACAATTGATACAACAATTGTTTTATCCATCTTATCACTTGTAACGATTCCTACACGTGTTTTTCTTAAATTTCTTTCCACAACTAATTCCTCCTTTTCCGATTATTGAGCAGCTTTAGCCATTTCAGAGATTCTTCCCTGAATTCTTGCGATATTCTTTCTAACTTCTTTGATTCTGCTTGTATTCTCTAACTGATTTGTTGCGTTTTGGAATCTAAGGTTGAAAAGTTCTCTCTTAGCAGCTACTAGCTCTGTATTTAATTCATCCATTGACTTAGTTTTTAAATCTTTATTATATTCTTTAGTTTTCACTGTTTTCACCGCCTTCTAAATCTGCACGAGATACGATCTTACATTTTACTGGTAATTTATGCATAGCAAGACGTAACGCTTCTCTAGCTGTATCTTCTGGTACGCCTGCAATTTCAAACATAACACGACCTGGCTTTACAACTGCTACCCAGTATTCTAATGTTCCTTTACCAGAACCCATACGAGTTTCAGCTGGCTTTGCAGTTACAGGCTTGTCTGGGAAAATCTTAATCCAAACTTTACCATTACGCTTGATATAACGAGTCATTGCAATACGGGCTGCTTCGATTTGATTTGACTTAATCCAAGCTGGCTCTAATGCTACTAAACCATATTCACCATTGCTGATTTTATTACCTCTTGAAGCTTTACCTGCCATAGAACCTCTAAATTGTTTACGGCGCTTCACTCTCTTTGGCATTAACATTATTTATCGCTCCCTTCCTTATTTCCTTTCGTTGGAAGTACTTCACCATGGTATACCCAAGTCTTTACACCAACTTTTCCGTAAGTGGTATCGGCTTCTGCGAAACCATAATCAATGTCTGCACGAAGTGTTTGTAGTGGAATTGTTCCTTCGCTATAGAATTCTGTACGAGCCATATCTGCTCCGCCTAAACGTCCAGATACTGCAGTCTTGATTCCAAGAGCGCCACCCTTCATTGTTCTGCTCATGCAAGATTTCATTGCACGTCTGAAAGAAATACGGTTTTCAAGTTGAGCAGCAATGTTTTCAGCAACTAATTGTGCATCGTTGTCTGGTTTCTTGATTTCTCTGATATCAACCATTAACTTACTCTTAGTTAATTTTTGAACTTCAGCTTTTACCTTTTCGATTTCAGCTCCGCCTTTACCGATTACGATACCTGGTTTAGCAGTGTAAACGATAACTTTTACTCTATCTGATGCTCTTTCAATTTCGATCTTAGAAACTGAAGCGTTGTATAACTTCTTCTTAAGGAACTTTCTAATGTTATAATCTTCAACTAAGTTATTTGCAAATTCTTCATTCTTAGTATCAGCATACCATTTGGAATCCCAATCTTTGATAACACCGACTCTTAAGCCATGAGGATTAACTTTTTGTCCCATGATTGCCCTCCTTATCTTTCATCAAGCACGATTGTAATGTGGCTCATTCTCTTTTCGATTCTATAAGCTCTACCCTGTGCTCTTGGTCTAATTCTTTTCATTGTAGGTCCTTTGTTTGCATAACAAGCTGCAACATAAAGGTTATCTCTGTTCATTCCGTTGTTGTTTTCAGCATTTGCAATAGCTGAATCTAATAATTTTTCAATTAAGCTAGATGCGTATCTTGGATTGTATGCTAAGATTGCCTTTGCAGTTTCAACATCTTTTCCTCTAATGGCATCTAATACGAAACAAGCCTTTTGTACAGAAACTCTAGCATAAGATAACTTTGCTGATGGTCTGGTTTCTTTGTTATTCGCATTTCTTGCTCTCTTCACTTGTGATCTGTGTTGAATCTTCTTTTCCATGGATGAACCTCCTTTCAATCCTTATTAACGTACTTTCGATTTCTTTTCGTCTTTTCCATGTCCTCTATAAGTTCTAGTTGCAACAAATTCACCTAATTTGTGTCCAACCATATCTTCTGTCACATATACAGGTACGTGCTTTCTTCCATCATATACTGCGATAGTATGTCCTACGAAAGATGGGAAAATAGTAGAACGACGTGACCAAGTCTTAATTACTGTCTTGTCACCCTTTGCATTTAAAGCATCTACTTTTTTAAGTAAGCTTGCATCTGCGAATGGTCCCTTTTTTAATGAACGAGCCATAGGTTCTTACCTCCTTATATTACTTTAAGTTCTTTCCGTCTCTTGTTCTTACGATTAACTTGTTAGACTTCTTATTCTTCTTTCTAGTCTTTAAGCCAAGTGCTGGTTTACCCCAAGGTGTAACAGGGCCTGGACGACCGATACTTGTTCTACCTTCACCACCACCGTGTGGATGGTCATTAGGGTTCATAACAGAACCACGAACGGTAGGTCTGATACCCATGTGACGCTTACGTCCTGCCTTACCTACATTAACAAGGGCATGTTCGATATTTCCTACTTGTCCGATTGTTGCTCTACAAACGATTGGTACCATTCTCATTTCACCAGATGGTAATCTAAGAGTTGCGTATTTACCTTCTTTAGCCATTAACTGAGCTGTGTTACCAGCTGAACGAACTAACTGAGCACCCTTACCTGGATATAATTCAACATTGTGAACTTCTGTACCAACTGGGATGTTTTCTAATGGTAAGCAGTTACCTACTGCTACTTCTGCGTTAGGACCATTCATAACCTTTGCACCAACTGATAAACCAACTGGAGCGATGATGTATGCTTTTTGTCCATCTGCATAACAGATTAAAGCGATATTAGCAGTTCTGTTTGGATCGTATTCGATTGCAAGTACAGTTGCTGGAATATCATCTTTTCTTCTCTTAAAGTCAATAATTCTATATTTTCTTCTAGAACCACCACCGTGGTGTCTTACTGTAATCTTTCCTTGATTGTTACGACCAGCTGTTTTCTTTAAAGATACTACTAAAGATTTTTCTGGAGTATCTTTTGTGATTTCAGAGAAATCTAAACCAGTCATATGTCTTCTAGAAGGTGTATATGGGTTATAAGTTTTAATTCCCATTTTTTCTACTCCTTTCAATTCGCCAATTTATTCTCACGCTTGCTTTGCGTATATTTTAGTTACATCTTACAGACCTTCAAAAATTTCGATATCCTTGCTGTCTGCTGTTAAGAAAACGATTGCTTTCTTTGTCTTTGCAGTCTTACCAAAAGTCATACCACGTCTCTTAGTCTTTCCATCGTAGTTCATAGTATTTACTCTTGCTACCTTTGTTCCTTCGAACATTTTTTCTACTGCATCTTTAATCTGAGTCTTAGTAGCCTTTGGAGCAACTAAGAAAGTGTATTTCTTTTCACTCATAGCATTCATACTTTTTTCTGTTACTACAGGTTTTAGTATAATGTCATAATATTTTAAATCTGCCATTATGCGTACACCTCCTCAATTGTTGCCACAGCATCTTTTGTTACAACCATAGTGTCGTACTTTAAGATGTCATATACGTTAATTGTATTTACGAATGCAGTCTTTACAGTTGGAATATTATTCGCTGCAATAACTACCTTATCATTTTCTTCGTTCTTTGCACTTAATACTACTAAAGCTTTGTTTACCTTTAAGTTATTTAATGCAGTTTGAACTTTCTTAGTCTTTGCTTCATCTAACTTGAATTCATCTAAAACGATAAACTTGTTAGCTAAAACTCTTGAAGTAAGTGCAGACTTTAATGCTGCTCTCTTTTCTTTCTTGTTTAACTTCATGGAATAATCTCTTGGCTTTGGAGCAAATACAACTCCACCACCTGTCCATTGTGGAGATCTGTTAGAACCTTGTCTTGCATGACCTGTTCCCTTTTGTCTCCAAGGTTTTCTACCGCCACCAGAAACTTCTGCACGAGTCTTTGCGCTTTGTGTTCCCTGACGCTTATTAGCAAGTTGAGCAACAACTGCCATATGCACTAAATGTTCATTTATTTCAACACCGAAAATAGAATCGTTAAGGTTTAACTTATCTACTTCTTTACCTTCGATATTATAAACAGATACTGATGCCATCTGTCAATTCCTCCTTCCTTAAGCCTACGCTTTTACTGTATCTTTCAACATTACTAATGACTTCTTAGGACCTGGAACAGCACCCTTTACAAGAATAATGTTGTTTTCTACATCTATTTTAACAATCTCAAGGTTTTGAACTGTTACTCTAACTGCACCCATATGTCCTGGCATTTTCTTGCCTTTGAATACTCTACCTGGTGTAGTTGCAGAACCGTTGGAACCTGCATGTCTGTGATACTTAGAACCATGAGCCGAAGGACCTGATTTTAATCCATGTCTCTTGATACCACCTGCATATCCTTTACCTTTTGATTTTGCAGTCGCATCTACTTTATCACCTTCTGCAAATATGTCTGCTGTGATTTCCTGAGCCAGACTATATCCAGAAACGTCTTCTAATCTAAATTCTCTAACGAATCTCTTAGTAGCAACACCTGCTTTTGCAAAGTGTCCTTTTTGTGGTTTGTTAACTAAGTTTTCCTTTTTGTCACCAAAACCAACCTGAATTGCATCGTAACCATCTTTTTCTACAGTCTTAATCTGAGTTACTACACATGGTCCAGCTTGTAATACAGTTACTGGAGTTAATACTCCGTCTTCATTGAAGATTTGAGTCATTCCGACTTTTGTTGCTAAAATTGCTTTCTTCATTATAGATTTTCCTCCTATTTTAATCTACAGCGGATTACACATTTCGTGTAATCATCCTAGATGAACCAAACGTTGCAACTTCGTCCGGTACCTTAGGATTTTCTTACTTGTTCTTCATCTTAATGTCGATGTACACACCAGCTGACATTTCGATTTTTTGTAATGCATCAACAGTCTTTTGAGTAGGTTGAATGATATCAATCAATCTCTTATGAGTTCTTTGTTCAAACTGCTCTCTAGAATCCTTATACTTGTGAACTGCTCTAAGAATAGTGATAACTTCCTTCTTAGTAGGCATTGGAACTGGTCCACTTACCTTTGCTCCTGTTTTCTTCACAGTTTCAATGATGTTCTTTGCAGCCTGATCGATTAGATTGTGATCATACGCCTTTAAAGTGATTCTCATTACTTGACTTGCCATAAAAAAAGCCGCCTCCTTTTCGCACTATTGTTTCAGCACGACAAGTGGTGACTGTACACTCTTCCACGCGTATCCTCTATGTACTTTACATAGTTTTAGCGTGTTTCTGCTTTTGCAGACAATATTCAGTACAGTGACTTGTCGCCAGTTTCTTAACTTGACATTTGCTCCACGGAAAACCTGCATCTTGTGCAGCAACCTCACGCTTCATCGCTCTTATGTCACAACAATACAGAGTATACACTATATTTTTTTAATATGCAAGTACTTTTTTAATTTTTTTCGCTAAAATAAAGACTTTTGTGTTACTGTACAGACAGCACCAAAACACTTGCTGTTTTGGTGCGTAAGAACGTGATTCAGGTGTTCGCAGGCTCCTTTTGCGAAGCAAAACTCTAAATGAGCCTGCGAATTGTTGCTGTTTACGAGGCACGAGTGAACAGTAACACTTTTGTTACGGTTCAGTTACTGTACACTCGTACCTCGTGAGCAGTAACACGGTTCACGAGGTAACTATATCTCAAAACAAATGTCTGTTGACTTTATGCTTAAGTCAAATTATAATTTTTCTATGACAGTCTTGTCAAGTTTATATTATATAGAAGAAATACAATTTATGCATAGAGAATATGGAGGAACATTATGTGGATAGCTGATAATTGGAAGGATTACGAGGTGCTGGATTCTTCAAGTGGTGAAAAATTAGAACGTTGGGGAAAGTACATTTTACTTCGTCCCGACCCACAAGTTTTATGGAATACCCCAAAGAAAATGCCTGAATGGAAAAAATTAAACGGACATTATCATAGAAGTAATAAAGGCGGTGGCGAATGGGAATTCTTCCATCTGCCAGAACAATGGAGCATCACCTACGGCGATTTGACCTTTCAATTAAAACCTTTTAGTTTTAAACATACCGGTCTTTTTCCGGAACAGGCCGCAAACTGGGATTGGTTCAGAAAAAAGATTCAGGAAGCAAACCGACCTATCAGTGTACTGAATTTATTCGCATATACCGGTGGTGCTACCTGCGCCGCTGCCAAAGCCGGTGCCAAAGTAACCCACGTGGACGCTTCTAAAGGTATGGTTGCCTGGGCAAAAGAAAATGCGAAATCTTCTGGATTAGAGGATGCACCTATCCGTTGGCTGGTGGATGATTGTGTAAAATTTGTAGAACGAGAAATCCGTCGTGGCAATAAATATGATGCCATTATCATGGACCCACCATCTTATGGAAGAGGGCCAAAGGGAGAAATCTGGAAAATTGAAGACTGCATTCATAATTTTATTGCTTTATGCTCACAATTATTAAGTGACAAGCCGTTATTTTTCCTGGTAAACTCCTACACTACCGGACTTGCTCCTGCTGTCCTTACCTATTTAATTTCTACTGAAGTAAAATCGAAATTTGGAGGAGATGTGATTTCTGATGAAATCGGTCTTAAGGTAAAATCCAATGGCTTAGTATTGCCTTGTGGTGCTTCCGGTCGCTGGGAAGCAGGGAAATAAGATAGACACATTAGGAAATTGCAAAATTAAAATATTTTATGAAACAGTGATACAAAATAAGTTTTCGTTAGTTTCGCAATTACCTAATAAACACATAAAAGAAAGGATATTAATATGAAGAAACTAATTTCTTGGAACGTCAACGGATTAAGAGCCTGCATGGACAAGGGATTTATGGACTTTTTCCAACAAGTGGATGCAGATATCTTCTGTTTACAGGAAATCAAATTACAAGAAGGACAAATCCAATGGAATCATGAACAATATCATGACTATTGGAATTATGCTGTAAAAAAAGGATATTCCGGAACTGCCATTTTTACAAAAGAAGAACCTCTATCCGTTTCTTATGGGATTGGAATTGAAGAACATGACCAGGAAGGCAGAGTTATCACTCTTGAATTTCCTGAATTTTATATGATTACTGTGTATACACCAAATTCTCAGAACGAATTAGCAAGGCTTCCATACCGTATGACTTGGGAAGATGCCTTTTCTTCTTATTTAAATGGTCTACGAGCAAATAAACCTGTCATTGTTTGCGGCGATATGAATGTGGCCCATAAGGAAATCGACCTAAAGAACCCTAAAACAAATCGTAAAAATGCAGGATTTACAGATGAGGAAAGAGGTAAGATGACCGCTTTGCTGGATACCGGATTCATTGATACCTTCCGGTATTTTTACCCAGATAAAACCGATATCTATAGCTGGTGGTCCTACCGCTGTCGTGCCAGAGAAAAGAATGCCGGATGGCGTATCGATTACTTTTTAGCTTCCAACGAACTAAAGGACAAGTTGTTAGATGCAAAGATACACACTGATATCTTTGGCTCCGACCACTGCCCGGTAGAACTCACCATCGATTTATAATGTTATATATAAAACAAACAGACGGTATTATGATTCTTTCATAAAATCATAATACCGTCTTCTTTTTTCTTACTTTTCAAACAAATGGTCTACCATAGTATGACCTTTTTCGATATAAATTCCAGATGCCTTTGCATCTTTTTCATTATATAAGTACTGTCCGGATTTCTCATCGGTACTATCATATAACATATAAGGTACTGCTTCATTTACATGAGTTCTAATACAGATTGGAGTTGGATGGTCTGGAAGAACCAGCATACGGAAGTCAACTCCCGCTTTTTCCAATCCTTCTTTTACCACTTTTATAACCTTTTCATCTAAAAACTCAATGGATTGTACCTTGCGTTCTACACTTCCTTGATGTCCCATTTCATCTGGTGCTTCTACATGAATGTATACAAAATCAAATCCATCTTCCACCAATGCCTTTACTGCTGCATTGGCTTTTCCTTCGTAATTTGTATGTAAGCCGCCATTTGCACCTTCTACAGAAATATTAGTCATTCCGGCACCTACTGCAATACCCTTTAGTAAGTCTACTGCTGAAATCATAGCTGCCTTTTTATGATTCTTTTCTTCAAATGAAGATAATGCTGGTCTTGTTCCAGCTCCCCAGAACCAAATGGAATTTGCCTTGTTTAATCCTTTTTTCGCACGCTCTACATTAATAGGATGGTAATTTAAAATATCATAACTCTTTTTCATCATATCATAAAGAGCCTTATCTTTCGGTAAATATTCACCAATGGTTTTACCTAAGATATCATGAGGAGGAGTTAATTCCACTACTTCCCCCTTATCCCAGATAGTCAGATGACGATAACTGGTTCCTACATAAAACTTGTAAAGGTCAGATTCTAATTCTTTCTTTACTGCATCTAACAATACTGCCGCATCCTCAGTAGAAATTTCACTGGAACTATGGTCGATAATGGTCTTTTGCTCATATGGCAAATCATCATCGGATACTGTTACAATGTTACAACGGAAAGAAATATCCGTCGGCTTCATATCAACACCAATGCTTAAAGCTTCCAATGGAGAACGTCCAGAATAATAAATCTTAGGGTCATAACCTACTACGGATAAATTTGCAGTATCACTTCCTGGAGACATTCCGTCCGGAATCGTATGTACCAATCCAATCTCAGATTTTACTGCTAATTCATCCATGGTCGGTGTCTTAGCATATTCTAAAGGAGTCTTACCACCTAACTCATCAATAGAATAATCTGCCATACCATCGCCTAATACAATCACATATTTCATTTTAATTAACTTCCTTTCCGGACTATGCCAAACGGATAGAACTGATTGCTTCTACCTTAGCTGCTTTTTCACTGAATTCAGCTTCTGTCATAACTTCTGTTACAAATGCATATTCTCCTGTTACTTCTTCGCATTTCACTTCATTTGAAATTTCAAATAATTCTTTCGCCAATGCTTCTTTGTCTTTTGCTACACGAACAAAAAATTGATTCTTACAGTCTTTGAAATCTCCAAGCTTTAATTTTTCCTGTTCCCAGATAGTCATGATGTTAGTACCAGTATGTTTTACTGCATCTACTACGTCAGATACTACTGCACTTGCAGTTGGTAATTTACCTGCTCCACTTCCGTAGAACATAACATCACCCAACACATTACCATTTACAAAAATAGCATTAAATACATCATTTACACTATATAATGGATGGTTTTTACCTACCATTCTTGGTGCAACCATAGCATAAACATTTCCATCTTCCTTCTTGGAAATACCTAATAACTTAATGCTGGATTCCATTGCCTTCGCATATTTCATATCAATATCAGAAATCTTTGTGATACCTTCTGTATGAATGTCTTCGTAATCTACCTGTTTTCCAAATGCCAAAGAGGTTAAAATTGCAATCTTACGGCAGGCATCATAACCTTCCACGTCTGCTTCCGGATTTCTTTCTGCATAACCCTTTTCCTGAGCATCCTTTAATACACTGTCATAGTCTGCTCCTTCGTTTGCCATCTTTGTAAGCATATAGTTGGTAGTACCATTTAAGATTCCTGTAATTTCTCTAATCTTATCTGCAGTAAGTGAGTTATTCAACGGACGGATAATTGGAATTCCACCGCCTACACTGGCTTCAAATAAGAAATTTACTTTCTTTTCTTTTGCAATTGCCAATAATTCTGCTCCGTGCTTTGCAACCAATTCTTTATTTGAAGTAGCAACGCTCTTTCCTTTTAATAAAGCTTCTTTTACAAAAGTGTAAGCAGGCTCAACACCACCCATTACTTCTACTACAATCTTAATATCATCATCATTGGAGATTACAGAATAATCATGAACGATTTTTTCCTGAATTGGGTCACCAGGAAAATCTCTTAAATCAAGCACATACTTGATATTGATTTCTTCTCCGGCTCTTTTATTAATGCTGGCATGGTTTGTATTGATTACTTCTACCACACCTGAACCAACTGTACCGTATCCTAATACTGCTATATTTATCATTTTTCTTCCCTTCTTTACCGCAAATCTGCGTTACACTGCCCTTATACCGATTGAAGACGCTGGCAGCTATTTTCCTTTCAATTTTTTCTTCAATCTCGCTTCTTCTTTTGCTTTTCAGCACTTATATGTAACCTCAAATTCACAACTTATCTCTAATGAAAAGCGTAAATTCTCTCGGCTTATTCTTTTGCCAATATCTTCACATAATAAATTCCATCAATTTCTTCCAACTTCTTAAACATATCATTGATATCCCCTGTAGATTCTCCTAAATCAATGCTCAGGGTTAATAATGCCACTTCATACATTGGAATACTTTGATGTATGGATAAAATATTCGCATTATAACTTGCTACCAGATTCAACACCAAAGATAACAAGCCAGGTCTGTCGGCAACTTCCACCGTAAATGTAATTACATGCCCTCTCGTGGTATCATGAAAAGGAACAATCGAATCTTTATATTTATAGAAGGAACTTCTGCTGATTCCTACTAAATCGATTGCTTTTTGTACCGTTATATTTTTGTCTGTTTCTAGAAGCTGTTTGGCTTCTACTACTTTTAATAAAACCTCTGGCAACGCATTTTTCGTCACCAAATAGTACTTTGTATCTTCTATCATGACTTCCCCTTTGTACGCATAAGAAATACACTTGTTTTTCCTAGAAAGATGTTACCACAATTTGAAATCCCTTGCAACCTTTATTTTTATGTATTTATTTTCGTACATTTTTTTCCTGAACCCTGTGGTATACTTTAAGAAAAAGAAATGGAGAACTTTATTTATGAAGCAATGTCTTAAATACCTTAGTCAATCCACCTGCCCTTTTCTTTCCATACGAAACGCAGTGGAACTATTACAGGATGCAGGATTCCAAGAAATCAATTATGAGCAAACATGGAACTTTTCCTCCGGGAAATATTTTCTTAATCTATATGATTCTTTTTTAGTAGCCTTTACTCTTCCAAAATCATTGGAAAAGATGAAATCCATTCATCTAGCCCTGGCTCACGATGATTCTCCCGCATTTAAATTAAAAAGTCAGGCAGATATGATAAAATCCGACTACCATACCCTTAATGTAGAAATGTATGGAGGTATGCTGCCTTCCACATGGTTTGACCGCCCTTTGGGACTATCAGGAAAATTATTTTTAAAGGGTGAAAATGTATTCTCACCTGTAGAAAAGATTTTCGATATCAAAGAAGGAGGCTGCATCATTCCATCCCTTGCACCTCATTTAAGCCGCTCTGAAAAAAATGCAGAACCAAATCCTCAAAAAGAATATACCCCTATTTTTTCTGTTTCCAAGGATGAAACTTCTTCTATTTTGGATTTTCTAGCCGAAAAAACGGATTCCAAAAAAGAAAACATTCTTACTTTTGATATTACCTTATATAATAAGGAAGAAGGTGAGTTAATTGGTGCCAATCAGGAATTGTTAAGTGCACCTAGAATCGATAACTTAATTTCTGTCATCGCTCTGTTAGAAGCCATTACCACCTCAGGTAACAGTGATACCCTTAACATGATTTCCATTTTTCATCATGAAGAAATCGGAAGCCGTTCAAAGGAAGGTGCTGATTCTAATACCCTAAAAATGTGTCTTGACAAATTGTTAGAAGACCAAGGGATTCCTTCCGGCAGATATCCTTCTTTGCTTCAAAACAGTATTATGCTTTCTGTGGATGGAGCTCATGGATTACATCCAAATTATGTGGAAAAGCATGACCCTACCAATCCAGTGATTTTAAATCAGGGAATTGCTCTAAAATCCAGTTCTTCTCAGCGTTATGTTACGGATGCCAGGGTGACTGCTATTATAAAGGCTTTATGTGAAGAAAACAACATTCCTTATCAGGAACAGGTCAATAAAACAGGAATGGCAGGAGGACAAACACTAGGACCTATCGTTTCCTCGTATCTGCCGATTCCTGCCATTGATTTAGGTGTTCCTATCTTAGGTATGCACTCTGCCAGAGAGTTATGTGGCTGTGATGATTATGAAAGTCTTAAAAAGCTACTAAAAGTATTTTTTAGTACTATTTAGTGTAAATCATAATCTTTTTAAGTAACTGTTCACACGTGAACAGTTACCTTTTTATTCTTCTTTGGAATAATCCTTAAAGCAGATGTTAAGGTCCACATCTCCCTCGATACCATTTACCGCGCCTTTCTCACTGTATTGCCACATTTTAAAGTCGTATGGGAAATATGGCTGTGTATCATAATTTGCCAGCCAGATATCGTATTTGGATAAGGCTTTATAGTCTGTTTTTAAGATAAACCAATTTAAATTAGAATATATCATAGGAATATATCCTGCTTCTTCAATGGTTTCACAAAAAGCAAGGATATATTCCGTTCTTTCTTCATTGGTTAGCCCCTCTGTTCTAGCCCCTTCTCCAGAAGGTGCTTCCGTATCCAGAACTACCGGATATGTAACATCATACCCTCTTAATGCTTCTATTACCATTTGGGCTTCTTCCACAGCTTCTTCCTTACTGGTTGCCTGAGAATAGAAATATACTCCGATATCGATATTCTGCTCCTTTGTCCCTTCCAGATTCTCCATAAACATTTCATCCAATACTAATTTTCCGCTTCCATATCCACGGTATCCTGCCCTAAGTATGGCAAATTCCACCCCATCTTCTTTTACCAGTTCCCAATCGATTTCTCCCTGGAACTTTGATACATCAATTCCTTTTTTAGAAATTACGTTTCCTTCCTCATTTTTATATTCAAAAAATTTATCTGTCTGTTCTAATCTGGAATAATCATAAGAATTTTTTTCTATGGTTTCATCAATTGGTAAATACAAAAATTCCCCATCAGACTTTAAAACCAGTTTATCCGGAAACATCTTTCTCATAAATTTAACATTTACCTGGGTTTCTTGCCCATAATTTTTTATCTTTTCATATAATTCAGTAGTAGCTTCTTTACTGGTTTCATCCTTTATCTCATTTAACTGTGCATCATCCATCAAAAAATACTGGTCGTTTACTTCCATATTCCCCAATACCCGATAATGTTCTACTATCATTCCTAAGAAAAATACCAAAGCTGCAAAAGGAACAACTACTATCCCCCTTACTCTTACTCCCTTTTTCTTCTTTTTTCTCACCCGGTCAACATACACCGGTGCGTCCAATTCTATGGTGGCACTTTGGTCTAAAATTGCTTTTGTTAACTCACTTTCTCCCAATTCATTTATAGATTCATTCTTATTTTCTTCTACTAAATTTTTATCGTCCATTTTTACTCCCTTATTTTTTCAACTGCAATTATTTCTTTAAAGCTGCATATCCGCTTCATTTCCAGGCTGCCAAGTTTCTACAAAACACTATGTTTTGTTTGTTTTTATGGTATTCATTCACCTTTTCCCCCTTATTATAACAAATACTATACCCTAAAACTAGTATAAGTTTTCATTTTTCTATACACCCATCATGACTTTTCCCATAAACTATTATTACAAACAATATGAAAGGAGTTTTTTCTTTGGATACCAGCCGTAATAGTTCAAGAAGATATCCTTCTTCTTACAACAGAGATAGAATGGCAAGAGTAGAAACAAACCATGAAACCGAACGTAGAATGCCTTTGGGTATTTCTTATGTTCCATGGCAGGAATTTTCAACTATGTACGAACCGATGAAAGCATTGGAAAGGGGTACTGCCTTTCCAGAACTGGATTTCCCATTCTGTGGAGTAAGAGGTGGCTGCTCATGAATAACTTTTCCAATAAACACGACCAAAAACAATTAATGTCCATGATAAACTCTTATAGTTTCATGGTAAACGAATTAAATTTATTCCTAGACACTCATCCAAATTCTATGGAAGCCTTGTCTGCTTATGAACATTATAGCAAATTAAGGCGGGATGCCATCCGTAACTATACTATGATGTTTGGACCTTTGTTGGCGGACCAGGTTGATGTAAATCAAGGATGGTCATGGGCAAAAACTCCATGGCCTTGGGAAGGAGAGTGCTAAAATATGTGGAATTATGAAAAACGATTACAATATCCGGTAAACATCAAGGAAACAAATCCTAGGCTCGCCATGAATATTATGAGCCAGTTCGGCGGACCTGACGGTGAATTAGCAGCCTCCATGAGATATATTTCCCAACGTTATACCATGCCTTACCGTGAAGTGGCAGGTATTCTTACTGACATCGGTACGGAAGAACTGGCACACCTTGAAATCATAAGTGCCATCGTATATCAATTAACCAGAAATATGAGCATGGAAGAATTAAAAGAAGCCGGTTTCGATTTATATTATATCGACCATACTGCTGCTCTTTGGCCGCAATCCGCTGGTGGCATTCCTTTCAACAGTTGCGAATTCCAATCCAAAGGCGACCCTATTACAGATTTAACAGAAGATATGGCAGCGGAACAAAAAGCAAGAAGTACTTATGATAATATTTTACGTCTTGTAAGAGATTATCCTGATATCGCAGACCCAATCAAATTCTTAAGAGAACGTGAAATCGTTCACTTCCAAAGATTTGGTGAAAGTATAGAAATCGTAAAAGACCATTTGAATTCAAAGAACTTCTATGCCTTTAATCCTGCGTTTGATACCAGTGCACCTTGTTTAAAAGACAACGATTGTAATTGTAGATAAAGAAAAAACGCAAGTAATAGTTGCATTCTATTACTTGCGTTTCTTTTAACCTGCGTCTATCATAGACATCATTTGTCTTCTTTCTCTATCACTTACTAGATTCTCAACATTCATGGAAATTACAATTTTTCCATCATCACTGACAATCTTATCAATATAGTTTGTGTCCTTCGATACAATAATAATCGGTGGTTCTTCCACTTTCTTTCCTGTGATGTCCATAATCTGAGCAACCTGATCTACCTCAAAACCAATGGTAATATCACCAGCCTTGGTAATAATCAGCATTCCTTCCTCATCACCAGCTAACTCTTCCTTGTTAAATTTCGTTCTGAAACTATAAATCGGAATTACGTCGCCTCTTAAATTAATGATACCCTTAATACAATCCGGAGTATTCGGAACCGAAATGATTTCCTGTTTCTTTTCAATTCCCATTACTTTCTTAATGTCAATTCCGTAAAACTCCTCACCTACATTAAATACAATCAGCTTATTTTCCTCCATAGTAACTACGCCTCCTTGTCCTGACTGGTGCTAATCCATTTTAGATAAGCATTGATAAAACAATCAATGGAACCATCCAAAATAGCATTTGTATTGCTGGATTCTTCATTTGTTCTGTGGTCTTTTACTAATGTATACGGTTGAAGTACATAAGACCTAATCTGGCTTCCCCATCCATTATCCATTTGCTCACCACGAATACCTGCTATCTTTTCATCGTTCTCCTGTTGTCTAAGCAACAATAACTTAGCTGTCAGCATCTTCATCGCTTTATCTTTATTCATATGCTGGGAACGTTCATTCTGGCATTGTACTACAATACCTGTAGGTAAATGTGTGATACGCACTGCAGATGATGTCTTATTAATATGCTGTCCGCCTGCACCGCTGGAACGGTAGGTATCAATTCTTAAATCATCCTCATTAATATCAATGGTCATATCCTCTTCAATGTCCGGCATAACATCACAGGATGCAAAAGACGTCTGCCTTTTACCTGCCGCATTAAAAGGAGAAATACGAACCAATCTGTGAATGCCCTTTTCTGATTTTAAATAACCATAAGCATTCTCACCATTCACCTGGAAAGTCACTGATTTGATTCCAGCTTCCTCTCCTTCCAGATAATCCAGTTCTTCTACCTGATATCCTTTCTTATCTGCCCATCTTAAATACATTCTATATAACATACTCACCCAGTCACAGGACTCGGTTCCCCCGGCACCGGCGTGTAATGTTAAAATAGCACTGTCCTTATCATATGGACCCGACAACAAAGTTGCAATTCTTAACTGCTCAAATCCTTCTTTAAAATCACTAAGCATCTGACCAATTTCTTCAATCATAGATGCATCCTGCTCTAAAAGTACAATCTCAATGAAAGCTAAAATATCTTCATACATCTTTTCAAGGTTTTCATATGTTTGCAACGTATCCTTAAGACCTTTTAATTCTTTCATTACTTCTTGAGATTTTTCTACCTGATCCCAAAAGCCAGGAGATTCCATTTGATTTTCTAAATCTAAGATTCTGTCTTTTTTATTTGCAATGTCAAAGTGAATCCCTTACTTCCATTAAAGGTGCTTCATATGTCAAAATCTCAGCCTTGAATTGGTCCAATTCAATCACCTTATCACCACCCATTTACATCATTTTAACTTATGGAAAGAAGTGCTTTACACACCTCTGCCACAGCATTGTTTGAATTTCTTTCCACTTCCACATGGACATAAATCATTTCTTCCAACCTTATCGGAAGTTCTTCGAATCGGTGCTTTTACTGCCGAATCATCCTTGTTTGTACCTGTTACCTTCGCTACCTGTTCTCTTTCGATTTTTTGTTCTAACTGAACATGCATCATGGCACGAACAGTTTCTTCACGGATAGCATACATCATCTCATCAAACATATCGTAACCGGTAAACTTATATTCTACCAATGGATCTCTTTGACCATAAGACTGTAAACCAATACCTTGTCTTAACTGGTCCATATCATCGATATGTCCCATCCACTTCTTATCAATTACCTTTAACAGGATAACACGTTCAATTTCACGAATTCTTTCTTCTGTAATTTCTGCTTCTTTTCCTTCATAGTATTTTGTAGCAGCGGTTTTTAAATCCTGAATTAATTCCTGTTTCTTATAACCTGGCTTCATATTTTCAGATTCCAACACTTCCTTGGAAGATGGAATAACAGGAACAATCAATTCTGCCAGTTCTTCTACATTCCAATCTTCAAAAGCCTGGTCATCACCGATGCTTCGATTTACATAATCTTCTGTAAGGTCTGAAATCATCTTGAAAATATGGTCTCTCATACTTTCTCCATCCAATACCTTACGTCTATCTTTATAGATAATTTCTCTTTGTTCATTCATAACCTGGTCGTATTCTAACAAGTTACGACGAATACCAAAGTTATTACCTTCTATCTTCTTCTGAGCCTTTTCAATAAAGTTGGTAATGGTCTTATGCTGGATTTCTTCTCCTTCCGGAATCTTCAATGCAGAATATAAAGACATTACTTTCTCAGAACCAAATAATCTCATCAAATCATCTTCCAAAGATAAGAAGAATTTTGATTCACCCGGGTCACCCTGACGTCCGGCACGTCCACGTAACTGATTATCGATACGACGGGAGTCATGACGTTCTGAACCGATAATCTTTAAACCGCCAAGTTCCTGAACACCTTCCCCAAGCTTAATATCTGTACCACGACCTGCCATATTCGTAGCAATCGTAACGGCACCCATCTGACCGGCATCTGCAACGATTTCCGCTTCTCTTTCATGGAATTTCGCATTCAATACCTGATGCTTAATTCTTTTCTTTGTAAGCAATGCACTGATTTCTTCTGATGCTTCAATGGTAATGGTACCAACCAATACCGGTTGTCCTTTTTTATTGGACTCTATTACTTCATTTACGATGGCATCTAACTTTTCTTTTCTTGTACAATAAACAGAATCTTCATGGTCAATTCTTTGAACCGGACGATTCGTAGGAACTACAATAACGTCCATTCCATAAATTTGTCTGAATTCCTGTTCTTCTGTAAGTGCTGTACCTGTCATACCAGCTTTCTTTTCGTATTTGTTAAAGAAATTCTGGAAGGTAATCGTCGCTAAGGTTTTACTTTCTCTTCGAACCTTAACATTTTCCTTCGCTTCAATCGCCTGATGCAAACCATCCGAATATCTTCTACCTGGCATAATACGTCCAGTATGCTCATCAACGATTAAAACTTCTTCATCTTTTACTACATAATCCTTATCACGGAACATTAAATTATGAGCTCTTAATGCTAAAATGATATTATGTTGAATTTCAAGATTATCAGGGTCTGCTAAATTTTCAATGTGGAAGTATTTTTCAACCTTTTCCACACCTTGAGCAGTCAAAAGAACGTGTTTATCCTTTTCATTTACAAGGAAATCACCATCTTCTTCGATATCCTGTCCCATAATCATATCCATCTTAGATACTTCACCATTACCTTCGCCACGCTTCATCTGCATGGCTAAATGGTTACACATCTTATATAAATCCGTTGATTTTCCGCTCTGTCCGGAAATAATCAAAGGAGTTCTGGCTTCATCAATTAAAACGGAATCCACTTCATCGATGATGGCATAATTTAAATCTCTTTGAACCAGTTGTTCCTTATATAAAACCATATTATCTCTTAGATAATCAAATCCCAGTTCATTATTTGTAACATATGTTATGTCACAGGCATATGCCTGTCTTCTTTCATCATTACTAGAAGAATTTAAGATAACGCCTACCTTTAACCCTAAGAATTCATGTATTTGTCCCATCCACTCTGCATCACGCTTTGCCAGATAGTCATTTACTGTTACGATATGAACTCCTTTTCCTGCTAAGGCATTCAAATATGCCGGTGCTGTAGAAACCAAAGTCTTACCTTCACCTGTCTTCATTTCCGGAATTCTTCCCTGGTGAAGAATAATTCCACCAAGCAACTGTACCGGATAGTGCTTCATGCCTAACACACGGCTGGACGCTTCACGAACAGTCGCAAATGCTTCCACTAAGATATCATCCAGTGTTTCGCCTGCTTCTAATCTCTTTTTAAACTCATCGGTTTTCGCTTTTAACTCATCATCAGACAGCGCCTGCATCTGCTCATCTAAGGCTTCAATCTTACTAACAATAGGATAAATTCTCTTTAACTCCCTATCGCTGTGGCTGCCGAAAACCTTTTCAAAAATACTCATAATACTTATACCACTCCTTAAACAAAAATAAACCTCAATTATTCATGATAAATCTTACAATCTATGAATCATCTTGTTAAACCTCAATGATTCACACATAATCTTGGCAAAATTTTATCTAAGTTGCAAACACTAAGGGTGAAAGTAACGTGTTTGCATTTTTCCTTTCAATAAAATTCTTACACCCTGATTGTTTATCTGATTTACATTTAAGATAGCTTACCGCCATCTCATGTACGAAATCATCATATAAAGACTTCATCTATGTTTTTAAAAACACTTCGAGATATAGTCTTACAATATATTCTAACATTTTCAATACTTAATATCAACTAATTTTTTGATATCAATGTCAAAATGCATATCAATTGTAGCTGTTCATACACGAAAAGTTAAAAGGAAAAGGAAGACTATCTTATCATTAAAATAGTCTTCCTCTCTCCACTGTGCCGGAACCTGTCCGGCTTACGATTTAAAATTCAGGCTCAATCAAACCATATGTATTGGCTTTTCGTTTGTAAACTACATTGACTTCATCGGTCTGAGAATTTCTAAATACGTAGAAATTGTGTCCAAGTAATTCCATCTGGAAACATGCCTCTTCTGGGTCCATAGGTTTTACTGCAAATTTTTTACTACGTACGATTTCGATTTCTTCTTCTTCGCCGTCTTCGTCTACAAACTCTTGTTTAAAGAATGATGCCGCCTGCTTCTGGTCAATTAATTTTGTCTTATATTTATTTAACTGACGTTCAATCACTTCTTCCACTAAATCAATGGAAACATACATATCACTGCTTACTTCTTCTGCTCTGATTATATTTCCTTTCATAGGTATCGTAACTTCGATTTTCTGTCTTTCCTTTTCAACATTAAGGGTTACATGAATTTCTGTATCTTCATTAAAATACTTCTCCAATTTCCCTAATTTTTCATAAATCGCCCCTTTAAGTCCTTCTGTAACCTCAATGTTTTTTCCACTAATAATATAACGCATACCGTCCCACTCCTTTTGCCAAAATTTGTACAGTCAATATTTTGTACTGTACCTATATTAGCTGTTCTATTAACTGCTAATGTAATAATTATACCATAAATTTCAAAAATATCAATGTTTTTTATCTATTTTTTTCATAATCTTTTTGAAATTTTCAGATTTTTTTGACTTTTCACTGCTATTATTCTTTCTTAAATGTCAAGGGTTTTTCGCCTCTTTTTCCGGCAGATTTCATTTTTCATTAGAATATACCAAAACAAATGTTTCGACTTTACAAATCTTTTCCCCAACAACATTTCCCACTTTTTTTGTGGATAAAGTGGATAACTTTGTGTATAACTTGATATTTCAGCCCTTTCACCCCAAAAAGAACTGTGGATATTCCCACTAAGGATGTGGAAAATTATCGAATTATCCACAGAAACCTTTTCTTATGATTCTTTTTTCGGTTTTTAAGCTTCCGACTTTGTGCAATTTGCCTTCTTCACTTCAGATTGTACTCATATTAATTTTACACAACAAGAAGTTCATAGAATCTGCCTTACTATGCAAAAAAGAACCTCTTAATAAGAGGTTCTTTCTGTTCATTATAATTAATCATTAATAATTCTGGTAGCACCACATGGTGTTCTGTAATACATATTGGATACAATAATTCCAGTCTTAGAAGTGCTGGCATGTACTATCTTTCCATCACCAATATACATAGCTACGTGACCGATTGTTTTTCCATTATTAGAATAGAATAGTAAATCACCTGGCTTTACCTGGTCTACCGGAATGTTAGTTCCGTTATAAATCTGGTCTCTTGATGTACGATATAAAGAATATCCAAAATGAGCATATACACTCATCGTAAACCCTGAGCAATCTGTTCCATTTGTCAAACTAGTTCCACCATATACATAAGGATTACCAACAAACTGCAATGCATAATTTACAACGTCTGCTCTGGTTCCACTCGTAGCCGCCGGAGCTGGCTGTGATGTAGTAGTGGTAGTTGTTGTCGTAGTTGTTGTTGTACTACTTTGAGTGGTAGTAGTAGTAGCGGCTGTAGAACTAGATTGAGAATTCTTATTCTGAGCTGCCGCAGCCTGTCTTTCTGCTTCTTCTTCGGCTTTCTTCGCTTCTGCTTCTTCCTGTGCAATTTCTTCTATACTCTTAGCTGTAGTCGTATTTAAAACTACATCTACATATTCTTTAGAAACGAAACCAGTTTCATCTGAAAGCTGAATTTCAATCCATTCATCATAAACAGCAACTACTTTATAAGTTTTCCCTTGTGGAATCTGTACCAAAATCGCAGAATCTGTACTCTGTTCTGCTCTTACATTCAAAGTCTGTGTTTCTACTGTAATAGACTTTAAACAAATCTCATCTGCTCTTTTTCCAGCTTCATCTCCTGATAATACATAATCATTACTGATATATCCTTCCACATTACCAGATACAATCTTAGTCCATCCATCCTTGCTTTCCACTACTGTAGCAACTGCCTCCGGAAACATCTTTCCTACAATCTGCGAATCTGTGGAAGGTTCCATACGAACATTCAAAGATGCATCTACATCTGCCATACACTTTCCAACAAAATCAGGATACAATACTTCTTGTGCAGGAGCATTTGTAGTATCTACTTCATTCTCTTCCTGGTCTGCTTCTACAGGTACGGAAGCCAAAAAGCTTTCTGTTAAAGCTCCAACTCCCACGATTGCTGTATTTTCTTCTGCGGCACCTACTGCGTTCGCATTAAACTGTAAAGCACCAACAGTAACTATACTTCCTAACATCAAAGCACTAATGGCTTTTTTTGTACATTTCATAACGTTCCTCCAAAAACTTCTGTTCAAATATTACGATTTTGTTACAACTTATTACGTGTCCATTATAACAAAGTAATATTTTCTTGTCAACCAAGGATGTACATTTTTCGACCATTAATTTGTAAACTTTTTGTAACAATTTTTATGTATTCCTACAAAGAAATTTGCTTATTTCCCTAATTCATGTGCATATTTATCATCTTCACTACGAATCATCGCAGTTCCAATCCCCTGTACTGTAAACAATTCCAGTAACAGACTATGTTTTTTCTTTCCTGTTACAATATGAATTCTCCCTACTCCTTTTTCAATCGCCTCGATGCAATGATTGATTTTCGGCAAAAATCCACCACCCACCAGTCCTTCTTTTCTCTTTTCCTTTAATTCTTCCAAACCAATATGGGAATAAAGTTCTGTTTTTTCTTCTGGATTTCGATAAATCCCCTCTGTTTCTGATAAAATTACCAGTTTTTCTGCCTGCATCGCCACTGCTACCTTAAAAGCAGTTTCTTCTATATCTAATGAATAATGATGAAATTCATCATCTACTCCAACCGCCTCGATAACTGGAACATACTCTTTTTCCATCAAGGTATTTAATAACAACGTATCTACTTCTTTTATGTCTACAGAAGCTTCTCCAACCCGTATCATTCCTTTTTTCTTTTCTACCCTGATAATATGACCATCTTTTCCGCTGATTCCAATGGACATTAACCCTTGTCTTCCCAGTTCTTCTACCAAATCTGTTTTATTATTATCCTGCACAATTACAACTTGCATACCAATGGTTTTCAAAAGAGCAATATCTTCTATTAAAGAAGCTTCAACCCCAGCATCCACTTTCAAACCATCATACTGAATTACAATAATCTTTCCATTAAAGTCCCGCATATATGGTAATGCTTCACTTAATGTTACCGCTTTTAACAAATCTTGTTTCATTTGTTCATTCATTGTAGATACCTCATTTCATACACAATAACGCAGCGGAGCGTTTTTTATTTTATAGACAATTTCAACAAAATTTCCTATGAAAAAAACTCCAAAGTTTTGTAAACAAAACCTTGGAGTATCGTCCAGTGCGGATGAAGGGACTTGAACCCCCACGGTCTCCCACTAGATCCTAAGTCTAGCGCGTCTGCCAGTTCCGCCACATCCGCGTATGAGACATCCGGGGTTCGAACCCGGGACACCTAGATTAAAAGTCTAGTGCTCTACCGACTGAGCTAATATCCCATAACACTTATTAAATTTACGAAGATTTCTCTTCGAACTGGGCTAGTTGGATTCGAACCAACGAAATGCAGGAGTCAAAGTCCTGTGCCT
>JAFQCI010000028.1 GCA_017416505.1 Lachnospiraceae bacterium | reverse complement strand
TAAGCATCCCTCCGATTCTTATTATACCACACAATAACATAAAATAACATACCTAAAAACAAGAAATTTGACAAAAAAAATACGCCTATTTCAAGGCTTTGAGATACTTTTTTCAATTTTCAACTGTCAAACTCCCGTGCTAATTTTTTCTGACAATTTACTACATTAAAATTAAACAGAATGATTTATACATAATAGAATGAATATCCGATTGTGTTTAAACAGTAACCATTATATTTTCAGAGTTTGACGGAAAATGTAATCTGGTATAATATAATACTAGGGTCAAAAGGTCATACTTTTCATGCTTGCATGAAAAAGTATGACTTTGGGACTCGCAAAACATAAGAAAGCAGCCCCATTAGGGCGAATGAGGATAATACCATGAAATATGAACTTGCAATTTTTGATATGGATGGAACCATTCTAGATACTTTAGATGACCTTGCTGACAGTTTAAATTATGCCCTTGCTTTATCTAATTTTCCCTTAAGAACCTTAGAGGAAGTAAGAAATTTTGTAGGAAATGGCATTCGAAAACTAATAGAAAGAGCCGTTCCTTTAGGAACTTCAAAAGAAGCTTTAGAAAAGGTATATACGGATTTTACTGCTTATTACCCAAAACACTGTTTCGATAAAACAAAACCCTACTCTGGTATCGTTGAAATGATTCGGGAATTAAGAGATCATGGAATCAAAACTGCCGTAGTTTCCAATAAAGCAGATTATGCGGTACAAATTCTATGTAAACAGTACTTTGACGGATTGTTTGATTTCGCAGTTGGTGAACAGGCAGGGGTTCAAAAAAAGCCTGCACCAGACTCCGTAAATATGGTTTTAGATAAACTTGAAACCGACAGAAAAAAATCTGTTTATATAGGGGATTCTGATGTAGATATCCACACTGCTGCTAATGCCGAAATGGACTGCATATCTGTAGACTGGGGATTCCGTGATATTTCTTTCCTAAAAGAACAAGGAGCCAAAACCATTGTTTCTTCAACGGAAGAATTACTTGCTATGCTTCTTTAAGTAAATTAAATAAAGAACAAAATGAACTTTGCATGAGGCTCATAAACAATCCCTCTCATATAAAATATTTTAGTTTCGCAATTGCCTATTTATTGCATAAAATATAGTAAATCTTTTTTGGGAGCAGTTTATGTATTTTTTCTTTTTTATCTTATTACTGTTTGTTCTCTTTGGATTACTATTTTTTCATAAACGAAAGAAAAAAGCAGGTCAAAAAATCTGCAATATGAATACCTGTGAAAAATGTGAAAAACTGACAGAATTGATTACTCCTTTTGGTTACTGTTATAACTGTAAACAAGATATTTTTTCAACCACTATCGATGCCTGGCAACGGGAATTTGGTTATACTGAAGCCTATAACCTCTATGCTCCCCGTTTCAATATGATATTTGACAATGAACCGATTTACTTTAACTACAAAGACCGTACCTGGCTAATTCAGTTATGGAAAGGTCAATATGGCATCAACACCGGTGGGGAGGTCGGCATTTATTACAGTGATTCCATTGTTTCCCCAGATTTAAGAAACCTTACCTTATTTCATACTGTTGAAAATAAAGATATGCTTCCAATTTCCATGCAGCTTATCAAAAGGGACTGTACTTTAGGCAACATGAGAAAAAGACATTGGTGGCTCACTATTTTTGACCTTGGTGAATATTCCAGCCCATCAGAGCTTGCTATGAATGTCAGCATTACCTTTCCAAACAAAGAAATGATGAACGCCTTTGTTTTGGCTCTGTTAGAGCTAGGCTATAAGCAAGAAGAACTTTACCTTTGTGGTACCAAGGTACATTTTCGATATGACAACTGTTCTACCTGCTCACTTTCTTTCCTACGTAGACTGCGTTATCGCTTTTCCCAATGGAAAAATCGGAACTTTTGCAGACTTTACCTTTGGATTACCAAACCTTTTTCTTCCTCTTTGGACAGAGTATTATACCTTTACTATTGCCTTCCTTTTGCCTTTCGCCGCCTGTTTCAAACAAAACAGTATAAAAAATCCAAAAGGTGTTATAAGTAATGGGATATAAAAAAAGACTGGATTCTGCATTTAAAAATGCACCTGTATTATCTATTTCTCCTTCATCCAGATTTGTATTTATGAGCGACTGTCACAGAGGCATAGGAAACTCCAATGACAACTTTCTAAAAAACCAGCATTTATATTTTGCAGCCTTAAACTACTATTACGAAAAAGGTTATACCTATATCGAAATAGGGGATGGCGATGAACTATGGGAAAATCCAAATATCAAACAAATTCAGGAAATCCATAGCAATGTATTCTGGCTTTTATCTTTGTTTCATCAAAAAAAACGGTTATATATGTTATGGGGAAATCATGATATGGTAAAGAAATCTCTGTCTTTTCCTCTGGATATTCCATTTTATGAGGGAATTATCTTAAAAGATTCCCTTTCACATAAGGTACTGCACCTAACACATGGACATCAGGCTGAAATTTTAAATTCCACCCTTTGGAAACTGACCCGTTTCCTTGTTCGTTTTCTCTGGAAGCCATTAGAAGAATTTGGAGTTTTAGATCCCACCAGTGCAGCAAAAAATTATTCCGTAAAAGAAAAAACAGAAAAGCGTTTAGAGGAATGGGCAAAAGAACACCAGACCACCATCATTTCCGGTCACACCCATCGTTCTGTGTTGGACTTAAAAAGTCCTCATTACTGTAATGCCGGAAGCTGTGTGCATCCTAGATGTATTACCTGCCTGGAACTCCAAAAAAGTTCCTTGATATTAGTAAAATGGTCGATAGAAACCAGAGAAGACTTATCCCTCGTTGTGTCAAGAACCGTTCTAAGTGGTCCTATCAAACTGAAAGATTTGGGTTCCTGATTCTCCTTAAATATAAAACCCTGTCATTATAAAAATGGAACTGTCGTAATAGAAAATTGTATGATATTTTCTTAGTGCAACGGTTCCATTTTCATTCACTTTTATATAAATTGTTCCTTACTAATCTCTAACAAATTGGCTATTGCGAAACTAAAGTATTTTTTAATAGTTTCACAATCACTTACTCTTATAAATCAAAAAAATTCCGTATTTCTCTTCTATTTTTCCTCATCTACTGTTTTTTCCTCGTTTCCACCCTCCTTTTCTTCCCCTTCTTCCATATCATATCCATATTCCTTCCATATCTCTTTCCAATGTTTATCTTCATAAGTTTCTTTTCCTGTAATATCGCGAAATGCTTGCTTTATTCCATTTTTTACAGCATTTTTGATAACAAAAAATAAAATAAGCAACAAAATAAGTCCAGTTCCACCACTAATACCTAACTCTTCCCACATAATCAATTCCCCTCTCTTTATCTTCCTTCTTTTTTCATTTTTCGAATATGATTGCATAGCCCTATAAAAGGAAATGCCGTAAATACACTACAACAATACAGGCAAACCGTTAAAATTAGGAAAGCAATCCCTTCTTGCGTAACCATAAAGTACGCACTGATTAGAAATAGAATGGTAAAAACCAAGGCGGGAATGGCAAATTGCCTTCGTTGCTTCTCCAACACTTCTATTTTCGATTCAGTATCCGTAAACAATGGTGTAGTCCCTTTTTCTGCCCGGAAAATCTGAAATCCAGACTGGGAATAAATCAATTTCCAACCACTGCTTTCGTATAAAGACAACATTCCCTTATCTATCTCATCTTCCATGTTATAGTCATAAATGTATTCATGGCATTCTCCCTTTTCCATTCTATACATTATGCCAGACATTCCCTCCAGATGCCATCCTTTACGACTCATCTTTTCCAACATCTTCATATCTTTTTGCGGAGCCATGGCAAAGCCCCTTGAACCTCTATATTTACTCATTAAAATCCCCCACTTCTTTCTCCGCCAGGTCAACAATGCTCTTTCTTCTCTTATAATCTTTCATTAATACCTGCAAACCTTTCTCTGTCATTCTATATACTATTTTAGAATCAGAATTCTCCGTTTCACTAATCCAGTTTACTGCCTTCATTTTTTTAATAGTAGTATACATGGTAGCAGGTCCGATAGAGATATTTCCGGCAGTCAATTCCTCTATTTTCTGCATTAAACCATATCCATGAATGGGATTTTTCATAGCTAGTAAAATAAGAAAAATGCTGTCCGTCAATTCTTCCGATTCATATGGACTTATTTTCGCCAAATTATCACTTCCTTTATATCAATGATGGATATAGTATATCAATCATTGATATAGTTGTCAAGAAAAAAGTTTCCATACCTCTCGGCATAGAAACTTTTCCTTATTTAATAAATTTCTTTGTAACATCATATAATATTTTTATTTCAAGAATCTAACTCAAATAAAACAATTTCCTGGTACGGATTCGTTTTGGCAAGACCAATATGTGTTACTTTCCCATCGAATACTCCAAATTGATTCTGAATTATCTGAAAAGCTGCTGCCATTTCTTCTTTTGAAAGTTTCTTCCCCACCGTTGTATGAGGAATCCATTGAAATGGGCGGTAACATCTGCTGATTTCCACATTATCCAGTTTCATCAGATGGTTGTATATCCCAACCGACATAGTATGAAGATATTCATTCAACACAGGCATCAGATAAATGACATTCGGTAAAAACATCCCTACAGATACCCATTGCAAATAGCCTTGTTTTAATTTTTCCGCCTGCTTTTCCAACATAGAAATTACAGGTTCTTCTTTATCAGAGAAAAAGGAGGAAATGGTAATATGCGGTGGCACATTATAATCAAGCATATATGTATTTCCCGTAATCTTTGCAATTTGATGGATATACTGTTTTAACTTTTTATTTGTACTTTCATCAAAATAAATGGAAATCAGATACATATTATTCCTCCTTTAAAAACCTTATCTACCTTTTGATTCTTTCCTAATATTATTTTTTACCCTGCATACTTGGATTTCATGAAATCTAAAGGTAGATATTTATTCGTTACTGTACAGACAGCACCAAAACACTTGCTGTTTTGGTGCGTAAGAAAGTGATTCAGGTGTTCGTAGGCTCCTTTTGCGAAGCAAAACTTTAAATGAGCCTGCGAATCGTTACTGTTCACGAGGTACGAGTGTACAGTAACATTTATTCTTCTTACTCTGCTTCAATATTCCGTTTAAAATTAATATAAGTAACACTAAAATAAATTCCATACGCAATTAAGAATAACACAAGTGCCAATCCAAAAAAAGTGTAATTATCTGATTGTATCTGTGTTCCGCTTAGCATCACCTGATTCAGTTTTAAGGAAATTATCATGCTAACCATAACAGGAATCATAATAGGAAAGCCAAAGTAAACCAACAGTTGCTTTAAGACAAGTTTTGACTTTTGGTGGTCATTTACCCCTAAATGATGTAATACCTTGTATCGGAACTTATACTTAGCAGCATCGCTTAACTGCTGCACCGCTAAAATAGTTAGGGCCACACAGATAAACACCAAGGCTACATAAAAAATAGAAGATACCACAGTAATAATTGCCGCCTCCACTTCAGAAACAATACCACCATTTTTCACCATGACATTATCATAAATCACATAAATACTGTCAATTCCCATACCATGGTCTAATTCACCCTCAGCTGCACCGGAAGTTGCCCAATTTTCGGCATCCTGAGAAACATAATCTAAAATCTTTAAATATAAGTCATTATCTGTTTCCTTTAACGTATCACAGGCATACTGAGAATAATATACCTCCATATTCACTGTTACAGCGTCTGGGACAACCACGATAAATCCGGCTCCATTTTGTCCATTTTGGGCAAAATCTTCATCGAAAACTCCCTTGCATTGATAAAACTCGCCATTTATTTCAAGCTCAGGATTCTCTTTCTGCCACTCCTCATAATAATTGGAAACAGAAGCCACAGAATGAATCAAATACTCATTGTCATTTAAATCTACTTCCTCTAGTCCCAGAAAACCTCTTAAAATATTATAATCACTCAGCCTCATATAAGTATCATACTGAAAATATCCGCCAGAAACCTGATTATCTTTTAAAATCCCAGTAAATTTCGAGTCTTCACTGCGATAAATACTATATACCAGGTCATTTTTTATCCAGCCATCCGCTTTTAACATCTCCCTTACTTCTGCAAAGTCTTCCCCTGCATCTAAATCCGTAATGCAAATATCAAAAGGAGCATATTTTTCTATTTCACCCTTAAAATTACTTAATCCAATGGCATAATTACTACTTAATAACGCCAGGGTAAATAATACTGCTATGGTTCCCATAGTAAATCCCATGGTATTTATTTTAGATGAAAGTTGACGGAATACAAATACATTTAGTTTTTTGTACTTAAACCTTTTACACTTTTGAATAAGTAACACCATGATACCCGATATTCCGATGTAAAAACCATAAATGAAAAGAATCATACAGATAATTACTACAATAACCGGTGCCTTGCTGCAGGCTACGACTCCGGCAACTATAGATAAAAGAAACAAAATCACATTTCTTTTTACATGCTTTACCTTAACCTGTTCATTCACCTTGTCGGCATTCATTAAATCTTTAATCTTAAGTTTTTGCAGATATCTCTGATTGCGAATTACCACAATACATTGTATGAAAAAATAATAAACTATGGTTAAAATTAGAGCCGCTAGATTAAAGTCTGCCTTTATCTTATATTCCTCGCCAAAGAAAGTGGATATCACAAACAATAAGCCTTGAAAAATAAAACTTCCAAGAAAACACCCTAATACGAAAGAAATAATACCAAATATAATATTTTCATAAAAAAACATCTTAGAAACATCCCGATGTTCCATACCCAGTATCAAATAGGTACCAAATTCCCTGCTTCTTCTTTCCAACATAAATCTTGTCATATAATGAATCAACCAGGAAACCACAATCAAAACAATGATAGAAAACAATACCAGCAAAACCCGGTAATCTGACATATGCGCATTCATTCCAAGAATCAAATCCGAAAACATCATGGAATTAAAAGCAAACATCAAAGCAAGTATCAAAGTAATGGTAATCATATATAATACATAATCATTGATGGAACGCTTTATATTCCGTATGGCTAATTTAGCAAGCACCTTTCACTTCACCTCCCAATAGAACTAACACATTAAGAATTTCATTGTAAAAATCCCTTCTATTCTTTCCCTTGCCATCCAACTCTTTAAACAGTCTTCCATCCTTTAAAAATAGAATTCTTTGACAATAGCTTGCAGAAAACACATCATGGGTCACCATTAAAATAGTGGCACCCATATCCTGATTCATTTTCTCCATCGTTTCTAATAATAATTGTGCAGATTTGGAATCCAATGCCCCGGTTGGCTCGTCTGCCAATATGAGTTTTGGATGATGAATCAATGCTCTTGCACAGGCACATCTTTGCTTTTGCCCACCTGATATTTCATAAGGAAAACGCTCTAAAATGTGTCGAATCCCTAACACCTCTGCCATGGATTCCACACGTTTAGCAATGTCCTTTCCTTCCTCTCCATTAATGGTTAATGCCAGAGAAATATTTTCTTCCACCGTTAAGGTATCAAGCAAATTAAAATCCTGAAATACAAATCCCAGATTCTTTCTTCTAAATTCCGCCAATTTGGTATTTTTCATTTCTGTAATATCCGTTTTTTCATAAAAAATATGGCCGGATGTTACGGTATCAATGGTAGAAATACAATTTAACATCGTTGTTTTACCAGAGCCTGAAGCTCCCATAATCCCAACAAACTCTCCTTCCTGAATTTCAAAATTCACCTTATCCAATGCTTTCGTTACATTAGATTCATTTCCATAGTATTTACAAACATCCTGAATTTTTAATAATGCCATGTTATCCTCCCTAATAAAGCGTTTACGTTAATATTTTTACTGTTTCATAGCTGAAAAAGAATCATTTTCTTTAAAATAAAGTATTTTCACTCTTTTTCCTATAGTACAGACTTACAATAATCTTACAATTTTGTAATCTAAATCGAAATTGTTTACGCAACCTAACAGTATATGGCTATTCAGAGTAACTCAAACTAACCTTTCATCGCATACTTTTCCTACTGCTCCTTTTTTGGAAAATAAAACGAACCTTCTCCATAAGTTAAAATCATCCTTGTATATACTCCATATTCTGAATCCACACGAAGCCCAATTCCTAATTTATCGCAAAGCTTACTACATATAAACATTCCCATACCACTTGAGGTTTCATTTTTTCTTCCATTGGTTCCCACAAATCCTTTTTCAAATATCTTTCCTATCTCCTCTGGCTTGATTCCCAGTCCATTGTCTTCTATCACAAGACTGGTACTTTCCTTTGCTTTTTTTACATAAATATGGATGGTAGGTTCTTCTTCTTTCCGATATTGAATACAATTCAATAAAATCTGAGTAATGATAAAGGAACTCCATTTTGCATCGGTATAAACAAGTTCTTTCTCTATCTCAATGTTTATCTTTACACCATGATAAATAAAAATTTGACAAATCTTCATAATCGAAGTTTCCACGATATCCGATAAGGAATGTCTTGCAATCACATAATCCTTCCATGTATCCCCTGATTTCGAATAATAAAGCATTCGTTCGATGTCCATTTCCACTTTTTTGGTTTCCAGCTTTATTTTATCTGTCACTATACTTCTTTCATTGTCGCACATCAGCTGAATTGCAGTAATCGGTGTTTTTACCTCATGAATCCAGCTATCCATATATTCTTTATATTCCAGGTTTTGTTTTTCCTGATAATTCAATTCCTCCATCATGGATTTACATGCCCTTCGCACCAAGTCCCAATAAAACTGTTGTTGGTGATTTCCTTTTTCCTTCACAATATCCGCAATCAAATATTTTTTCTCCAATAAATCCATGGTGCGTTCTATTTTCCTGCATTTTCTTCTGACAGAAAGAAAATGACAAACAAAATAAAGAAAAAATATCATGAAATAAAACGCAGAAATAAACCAGACAATATCTTTAGAAACTCCTGTAAGTAATAAAAATATTGCTATGAATAAAAAAGAAAACACCATTAATAAAATTAATGATGCCCTGTCCTTTAAATAATCTTTTATCTTCAAATCCGATACCCCACACCTCGTTTTGTTTCAATAAAATCCTCTAAACCATAATCACTAAGTTTTTTGCGAATCCTGGTAACATTCACACTAAGCGTATTATCGTCAATATAAAGCTTATTTTCCCACATATACTCAATCAGGCTCATTCTTGAAACAAAGGTTCCTTTCTTTTTAAACAAATAAGTAAGTATTTTTAATTCACTCCAGGTTAATTCAATCTGCTCCTCCCCGTAGGATAATTCTCCGGTTTCTGTATTTATTACTACTCCTTTATGGGATATCAAATTTAATTCCTTCTCATTTCCATAGGTACGACGTAGCACGTTTGCAATTCTTCCCAGTAAAATCGCGATATTATATGGCTTTGCGACAAAATCATCACCGCCCATGGTAATACATCGCATTTCATCCTCTGTCGTATTACAATTCGTAACAAATATCACAGGCACATTGGAAACACTTCTAAGTTTCATACAAATTTCTAAACCTGACTGTACCGATAGCATGACATCCATTAATACCAGATGAGGCTGTGCTTTTTTTATTTGTTCCACCACGTCTTCAAATTCTTCTACTACCTGTACTTCATATCCTGCATTTTGGAATAAAACCTGAAGTTCCAACCGGATGGCTCTATCATCTTCTACAATCATAATTTTATAAATGTTAATCCCCTGCCTTCTTTTCAAAGTTTCAATGCCCCTAATAAAAGTAATACAAGTTTTTAATAGCTTCGCACTTATCTATGATGCCAAATTAAGAATTCCATTTAGTAATATTTCCAATGAAAAATCAAAACTTTCTGAAATCGACACCGGGTTTCCAAATCCCCCATGAATTTCTACCATTAAGAATCCCTGCAAAAACACCCGGAACATCCGCACAATATGTACTTTTTGTTCTTCTTTTAAGTCATAAGCAGAAAGTACCTGAAAAAGAACCGCAACGATTTCTTCTGTTGCCTGCAAATTTTCTTCTGATTTATACATATTATACCATTGCATTGCCTCAAAAACTCCCGGATGCTTCTTCACATAATCCCGGTAAGCATAAAATATAGCTCTTATGGCATCCTCTTTTGCTTTTCCAACTGCTGCTCTCGTCAGTTCTTTCTCTAAGGACTTCCAGCCATATAACATAAGATCCTCATTCAATTCCTCCAAGCCATTGATGTGCTTGTATAAAGAAGGAGGCTTCACCCCTAATTTTTCTGCTAATGCTTTTAATGTAACATTAGCAATACCCTCTGCATCCGCCATATCGGCAGCGGCTCTTAAAATTACTTCTTTGTCCAGTCCGGCTTTCATCGCAGTTACTCCAATTTTCTTTTTAGCTAATCTTATTAGCTATTGTATCTTTATCGACTAAGGTTGTCAACTTAAAAATGACATTTTTTTATGAAGAGTTATATATTATTTTGAAGTTTCACTTCTTCCAATAACTCTCTACTACTTTCTGTAAGCATCATAATATCCTCATCTGACATTCCATGATTCAGCATATTTTTTACAATTATTGTTATTCCCTCTGTTTTTCCTTCTAATCTACCTTCTAATCTTCCCTCTAATCTTCCCTCTTCCCTTTCTTCTGCAGCCCAGTCCTGTAATCCTTTTGCCATATTTACCATATTTCCATCCTCCTTCTTCATCTTTTTAAGTTCCTTCAAATTTGCATATTTTTTCATCACATCATATGCATCTTCAGATATTTCCTCATAATCCGGATTATTTATCACCAAACGTTTCACCTGCTCTTTTTCTTTTGAACAGCGTATAAAATCGAATACCTGCCTGATATCCGTCTTGAAAACAGAGGTATCCTTCCACTTTCTTATTTCTATCAGATTTACCTTATAGTCTTGCACTATTCCTTTCAATTCATCCGGGATATCTGAAAAATCAATGATGTCATGTAAACTTCTTCCACCATCCCATTCTTCTCCACTATAAATCACAAAAGTTACCACTGGATGGAGTCTGCTTTCTTTTGAAAATCCGTAAAGATATTCTCCACCCTTTAAACCAGGGCTTCGATGTTTCATGGTTCGAAAAATATTTCTTTTCTGTTTTTCATATTCTCCTGAATCATACTGCATAATGGTAAGGGGAAGAGCATAATTTACTGTTTCTTGATTTTCTATTCCTATTAAAGCAAAGTTCACCCCAAATGCTACTTTTCGTATCGCATCTCTATATTTTATACTGCCCCTCTTCCCTTTTTTCTCTTTCATCCCAGCTTCATAATGCTGCAAATTTTTCGAGTCGACCGATTTTAAATCTTCTGGTTTTACAAGCTGATTTCCATTCAATCCGCAGGCATTGATTAGGTCTGCAAATCTCTCCTCCTTCTCAAAGAACACACTCCATAAGATGTCTTTTTCCATAAGCATTTCCTCCTTCGTATTCGCAGAAGGTTTTCTATGGAATTTAGCGCCTGCTAATCAATTTCCGTTTCAGAAAATCTTCTGCTTTTTTTATTGATTTTGAAATAAAAGCAAGAATTTTCTGAATTCATTACGAATATGATATGTTCTGAAGCCTTGAAAGATTCAGAAAAGACAATGGTATGTATAATATGATTTTCTTTGATATAACTTTCATCCTTTGCCATATATAAATGCTTCCAACTATGAAACATCAAAGCTTATACATACATTATTGATGCTGTTTTACCGTACATCTAGGATGTATCGCCAGCAGAATTCTTCTTTATGTATTGTAAAATTTTGCTTTGTATGAATTATAACACTTTTTTCTATTTATTACAAGAAAATATTTATTTTTTTGCAAACAATACCAAAACATAATTGTATTATATTACAACAACATTTAAAATAAATCACTCTAAAATAGAGAATTACCTTCTTCCTTCTCCTTTACATATCTTAAAAATTCTTCTGTCTTCGACCAGTATTTGATTCCCCAATTTTCAAAATTCCATTCTTCCATATAATCATTACATTCATAATCAATATAAAAAATCTCCCCATCCTGCACAATAAAATTTGTAGGAAAATAATCTATATTTGTATTCGCTACATAAAGCAAAGAACACATTTCTCGAATTTGTTCAAAATACGAAGACTGCATCCTGTCTTTCATTACCAATTCATATATAGTTTCTCCCTCAATATATTCCTTCAAAATTCTTTCATTTTGAATATCAATATCCAACATCTTCGGCATTCGGATTCCTATGGAAGTCAGTCTTTTATAATCATTCAACTCTGATTCAATTTTATTTCCAAACTGGTAATAATCACAAGGTTCATGATGTATCTGCTTTAGCACATATTTCCTTTCCCCGTCTGTTGCAAGATAAGAATATCCCCCTTTGCCCTTTCCTAACAACATTTCAACCAAATAACTCTTATCATTTACATTGATTCGTTCCTTTATCATATCTCTCCGTCCATTCCTTTCACCACTTCATTTACTACATCTATCTATTTGCATTATACTCTTAAATCAGATATAATTCTTGTACAAATATCCTCATTTTATAACACAAAACTCTTTCTATTTCGAATACTTCCCCTACTCTCATTCCCCTAGCATCTTTTTCCTATACGCATTATCCTCTGTAGCATCAAAACCGACTGGAAGGTATTTTTCCGGAATATACTTGGTATAATCCAAATCCATAAAATAATTGCAAAATATTATTTCTGCATAAATAATAGTATCCTCATTATCCGTTAGAGCATATACGAAGCCCTGATATTCATCGGCATACATTGCCAATAACGTATATTGCTCATCAAATCCAGTTACACCATAATACCCTTTGTATTCTGTGGATTCATAATTCTTTAAGCGTTTTACTTCTTCTTCATAATCCTGTTCCTCATAATCCACTACAAGATAGCTCAAATACTGTTCATCCCAAGGATTATAATACACCATTTTATAATCCGTGACTTTCATCTCATCCGTAATTTCATCAGGAAAAATCGTTTCATCCATTCCCCATTTAATCTGAAATTCACTTTCTGCATTTTCCCCCGACATATATTTTTCATAATCTTCAATGTTAGCATACACTTCTACTTCTGCATTTTCATAAACTTTTTCCATAAACAATACAACAAACAGCCCCATTATGGTAGTAACAACCAAAGAACCTATGACAACACCTATGATAATCAATAAATCTCTTTTTTTCATTTTCTTTTTCAGTTCTTTGATAGAATCTGCTTTTTTCCTTTCCATTTCATCATCAAAACTAAATCGTTCCACAATGTCCGATTCACACATATTTTCATAATATTTCTTACAATCCTCACAAGTTTCCAAATGTTCTTTTACTGCAGTTTTGCTTTCTTCACTGCATACCTCGTCATGATAGATTGGTAAGATATCCCGAATAAGATTACATGGATATTTCATTTTAATTCCTCCCTTATTTTCATTTTCGCACGATGATAAGTAACTCTTGCCCAGGTTTCCGTTTTCCCATGCACCTTTCCAATCTCAGCAAAAGAAAGTTCACCAAAGGTTTTCATCCAAAAAACTTCCCTATATGGCTCAAGCAGGGTATGTAATACCTTATGTATTTCCATTGCCAAATCCTTATCTAAAAATGCTTCTTCAAAACTTTTTTCTTCCTCCAACTGCTCCATAGGAGCATCCGTTATCTTCTTTTGTTTTTTGATGTGGGTAAGATAGGTGTTTTTCGCTATCTGACACATCCATACACTTAGTTTACAATCTCCCCGGTAGGAATCAATCCCCTTTAACACCTAAAAAAATGTTTCCTGAGTCATTTCTTCTGCCATATCTTCATCCTGACAAAGTTTACATAAGTATCCATACACCTGCGGATAGTAACTCTCATAAATTTCTTCAAATTCCTGCACCTGCTTCCCTCCCTTCTTCTTTGTTTTACATAAATAAGACTGCCGAATTTATAAAACGTTACAAACTTTTTTTCTTTGATATTACTATAAATACATGATTGAGGTCAAAATATATTTTTACTTAAAATCTTCTACTCCGCCGAAGTGCGATTCCCTCAGAGCATTTTTTACTTTATAAAACGATTTCAACGAAATTCCTTATAAAATAAAAAACCTCATCAGAAAGATTTACTCTCTAATGAGGTTCTAAAATTTACACTTTTATCATTCATAAATCATCTTGTTTTTACCTCAATGATTCACAAATACCCTGCAATGGTTTTTCCCTTAATTTCCGGTCTGTTTGCAAGAATCGTAGCTGCTTTTAATGCTGCTCCTATAAGACCTTTTCCTTATACTTTCGTAATTCTTCAATATATTGTTCACCCAAAATACTTAGAGGCATTTTCTTATGTTTGATATAACCAATGGTCATGGTTTCCTCTGTATTAAGAGGGATTGCTGCATACTCGTCCCCATTTAACTCCTCACATATAATACCGGAACAAAGAGTATATCCATTTAGTCCCACCATTAAATTTAAGAGTGTGGCTCTGTCATCTGCCTTAATTATCTGCCGGTAATCATAGGTGCTAAACACTTCTTCTGCAAAATAAAAGGAATTATTGTCCCCCTGTTCAAAGGAAAGACAAGGGTATTGTTGTAAATCTTCAAAATCAATTACTTCTTTCTTTGCCAACGGATTATTTTTGCTAAGATACACATAAATTTTACAATCAAACAATGGAAGAAATTCTAAATCATGTTCCTTAAGAATCTTATCAATGAATTTACCATTAAACTCATTTTTATAAATAATTCCTACCTCGCTTCGATTCAAACGAACATTTTCAATCACTTCGCTGGTTTTCGCCTCATGGATTGCAAATTCGTACTCTTCCATTCCGAATTTCTTCGCCATCTGAATAAATGCTTCTACCGCAAAGGTATAATGCTGCATGGACACACTGAACTTTTTCTTAAAAGCGGTATGTTCCACATAGCGTTCCTCAATCAGTCGGTAGTGGTCTAACATCTGCCTTGCATACCCTAAAAACTCCTCCCCTTCCGGGGTAATGACAATCCCCCGGTTGGAACGGATAAAAATCTCTATATGAATCTCTTTTTCTAAATCCTTAATGGTATTAGAAAGACTCGGCTGGGTCACAAAAAGCTCTGTGGCTGCCTTATTCATGGACTTGCAATCTGCAATGGTAACTGCATATCTTAACTGCTGTAATGTCATATGGTATCTTCCTCTCTTTTCTTTTGCATCCTTATTCTACTTTTCCACCTTCTACTACCAGATTATCTGCATCCACGCTGTCCCCATACACCGGAGCCAAGGTTTCTTCAAAATCTTTATGGAAAAACTGTTCTTCTTCTAAGGATTCAATTTCTTCGTTGAGCCAGTTTAATAACTCTGTATTTCCCTTTTGTACTGCCGGTGCGATGGTATCAAGACTTCCTACAGATTCAATTCCTACTGCAAATCCCTTATTTTGAATTGCCCAGGCTAATACCTCTGTATTATCCGTAGAAAAAGCATCTCCTCTTCCATCCAGTAATGCATCGTATGCTTCCTGATATTCATCAAACTTCAATAACTTAATTTCCGGATGATTTTCACCAAAGTATGCTTCTGCTGTTGTTCCCTTTACTACAATCAAAGTTTTACCATTTAACTGTTCTACATCCGTAATCAACGCTTCTTCCGGTGATACAACACCCAAAGCCACTTTCATATAAGGAAGGGCAAAGTCTACTTTCTCTGCTCTTTCTTCTGTTACAGTAAAATTCGCAAGTATAATGTCAACCTTTCCTGATTGCAGATATTCTACACGATTGGCAGCCTCAACATAAACAAATTCTACTGCATCTTCGCTTCCAAGTAAATCCTTTGCAATTCTTTTTGCAAAATAAACATCATATCCCTTCACTTCTCCATTAGCATCCACATATCCAAAAGGATTTTTATCACTGAATACGCCTATTTTAATGCTGCCATCTTCTTTGATTTCCTCCAAAGTCCTTACGGCCTGCTTTCCATTGTTTTCTTCTTTTTTCTCTTGTCCGCAGGCTGTAAAAGTCCCTAATACCAATACCGCTATCAATAATAAACTAAACCATTTTTTCATAACTTTCTCCTCTTTTCTTTTAAATTTTCAGATAGGTAATTGCGAAACTATCAAAAATCTATATTGAGTTTTTGTTCATTTTGTATCACTTTCACATAAAATATTTTAGTTTCGGAATTGCCTATTTAAATTTCAGATAATTACTAAATCTCCAATGCTTCAAAATGAAATGTATTTAAGAATTTTTTTGCCCTTTCTGATTTTGGATAGTTAAAAAATTCCTGTGGCTTTTCTTCTTCCACTATCTCTCCCTTATCTAAAAATATTACCCGGTCGGCCACCGCCTTCGCAAAGTCCATTTCATGGGTAACAATCACCATGGTCATTCCCTCTTTCGCAAGTTCCAACACCACCTGCAGTACTTCCCGAACCATTTCCGGGTCTAAGGCTGCTGTAATCTCATCCAATAATAAAACCTCCGGATGCATCATTAAAGTTCTTACAATTGCCACTCTTTGTTTCTGTCCACCGGAAAGCTGTCTTGGGTACATTTCTTTCTTTTCCAAAAGACCAACCCTTTCCAGCAGGGCTTCCGCTTCTTTTTTCACTTCCTCTTTTTTTCTCTTTTGTACCAGTACCGGAGCCAGAATCACATTTTCCAGTACTGTCTTATGTGGAAACAGGTCATAGCTTTGAAATACCATGCCTATTTTCTCCCTGTATTGATGAATATTTTTCTTGTCGGAACTGATTAAATTTCCGTCCAAAAAAATTTCTCCTGAATCTATGGGTTCTAAAAGATTCAGACATCTTAAAAAGGTACTCTTCCCACACCCGGATGGACCTATTACCACAACAACCTCACCTTTTTTTATGGAGAAATTGATATTCTTTAACACAGGAGGGGATGTATCAAAAGATTTTGTCAATGCCACAGTTTGTAAAATTGTTTGTTCCATTGTTGCCTCCTTTCCAAAAGGTTTCTACCATCTAGTCTTTTACCCTTTTCTCTAACACTGTTGATAATTTTGAAATTGGAAAACATACTGCAAAATATAACAGGAAAATCAAACCATAAACCCAGATTGCAGCCTTCGGATTCTCGTATCTGGAAGCATCAATAATCTGCTTTCCGACTTTTACTACCTCTACCACTCCAATTAAAACTACTAAAGAAGTCGTTTTAATCATTCTTGTTAATAAATTTACTGCAGATGGTAACAGCCTTCGAAAGGTCTGGGGCAATATAATATGACAATATAGCTGAATTTTCGAAAATCCCAGACTGTATCCGCTGTCATACTGATGTTTCGGTATGGAAATCAATGCACTCCGCACCAAATCTCCCATCTCTGCAGTACCCCAGAAGGTAAAAACCAAAACTGCTGCCATTTCTCCTGAGATATCCATTCCGAAATGTTTTGCTGCTCCAAAATATACCAAAAACAACAACACCAGTTGAGGCATGATTCGTACTACTTCAAGATATACCTTACACAAACATCGAACCACTTTATTTCTTCCTGTCATTACCATACCAAGAAGGAAACCTAATAAAACTGAAAATACCATTGAAATCAGGGCAATTTTTAAAGAAACAAAAAGTCCTTCCAAAAGCCTTACAAAATTAATTCCCTCAAAGAGAACCTGAATTCCCGAATCCTGCATATCTTACCCTCCTCTCTATCCATGCACTTACCAATGATATAGGAAGAAGTATGATAAGATACGAAACTACCAGCATCATAAGTGCCTCATCCGTTTTATAATAAAGTCCAATCAAATCCTTGGTAACATACATTAAATCTGCCAGTGCGACTGCACTGAATACGGAGGTTTCCTTTAAAAGAAATATCACATTGGCACAAAACACCGGTACACTGGTGGCTACTGCCTGGGGCAGAATAATCTTCCAAAAGGTCTGCTTTTTCGTCATTCCTAAACTATAAGCAGATTCCCTTTGAACCTGTGGTACATTGTCAATCCCGGTTCGAAATCCCTCTGCCATATAGCTTCCTCCTAAGAAAATCAATCCCACGACTCCACAGGTTTCAGAACTTAAGACAATTCCCACCTTCGGTAATCCAAAGTACAAAAAGAACAATTGTATTAATAGTGGGGTATTTCTGGATAACTCAATATATATTTGTACCATATGTCTTAATACAGGAATTTTTAATTCTTTTATGAAACTACAAATGATTCCTACTACAAATGCACCTGCAATTCCAAATGCAGCAATTTTTATCGTCAGTTGTGCTGCCTTGATATAGGTTGGAATATATGTAGATATAAATTCAAAATCCATACGTTCTTCACCTCCGTCTGATTTCAGCTAATGAAATCCTCACTTATATCATATGCCTTTTGTTTTTAATTATTTCCTACTGTTTTACTATGTTTTATATCTTACTTCACATCACCAAGAATGTCAATTACTTTTTGAATTATTTGTAATTCAAAAAAGTAATGATTTGCTATAACTTTTTCTTATAACGAAAAAAAGCCAGGGTTTCCCCCGGCTTATCCGTTTTAATATTCGTTACTGTTCGCACATGAACAGGAACTAATATTCACAAATATCTGTTTTTAACATCTGTCTGCATCTTGTCACCATCAATGGAAGGATGCTTATAATATTGCATAGAAGTAAAGCCCCCAATGCCAAAGAATCATAATAACATAAATACTTCCCAATCGGATAAAGTACCAGATGATTCAAAAGGTAAATACCAAGAACTGTAATCCCCGCTCCTATGATAAGAGCAACCAAATCAAGTAATAACAATTCACTTACAATCTTCCCAATGATACGTTTCTTTGAAATGCCTATGGCACGATAAACAGAAAACTCAAACTCTCTTCTCTGGTACATCCCCACAAAGGCTGCATGGATGGTAATTGCAAGTATTATGGAAATTAAAATTGCAATAAAGATATATATGACATTAAATATTTCAAATTGACCCTCTATATCCTCTCGTAGTCCCGGATATACATAAATATTGCTTTTGTCTTCCAACTGATTTTGAAGACTGTAAACATAATCATAAAGTTCCTTTCCCTCCATGCCATTTCCTAAAAGTGTGGCACTTGAGGTTATGTCCTCTTCGCTGGTAATAAAATATAAGGTATACCCATCCTCCTTCGTTACCGCATCCAGAGTAAACTCACTGTAAATCATGCTATACCCGTTTTTATCCACCTTATCACCTATGGAAAACCCTTTATTTTTTGCGAATTTTTCACTCATAATCATACTTTGCTCTTTTAACTGTTCAAAGTCACACTCTATCCCAAAATGTTCACAGTATATCTTAAAATCCTCTACACTTCGAAAAGTAAAGCTGCAAATTCCATTATCAAAACCCATAATACTATGCCATTGAAATCCATTATAAGTTCCCATTTCTAAGATAGTAACCTTGCCATCGCTTTCCAGTTCATGAAGAAACCATTGATAATCCTGTCCATCCGCTGAATTATTACTTACACTGACTATCTTATCATAATAATCCATCGTAGTTTTCCAGTTATCCAAAGGATTTGTAACATATAAGCCCCCAAGGTACACGCCAAAGCTTAAAAAAATCATAAATATTAGTAAAAAACAACGTTTTTTATTTTCTTTCACAAAATATATTGCTGAAAAAGGATTCAATCTTATTCACCACCTTTAATCGCACTGATATTTCCATCCCACATTTCAATCACACTGTCTGCATCTTTCAAAATAGAGCGGTCATGGGTAATGACAAGTACCAGATTGTTTTTCGCATATTCTTTAAGAATCTCCATAACTGCAAAGGCATTTTCATGGTCAAGTGCTGCCGTAGGTTCATCCGCAAACAAAACTTTTGGTTCATTTATCATTGCCCTTGCAATGGCAGCTCTTTGTCTTTGTCCACCAGAAAGTTTCGATGGGCGTTTCGAAATTTCTTTTTCTCCCAAACCAAAGCCCTTCAATAGTCCTTTTGCCTTTTCAATGGTTTCTTTCTCATGCTTTGTAGCTGCCACTGTTACATTGTCCAGTGCAGACATATAAGGCACCAGAAAATGTCTTTGAAATACAAAACCAAATTCATTTCTCCTAAGGATTTCCCTCTCGCTGTCTTTTAACCTTGTAATCTCTTTTCCATTATAAAGAATCTTTCCATCTGTAGGCTTTTTCAATGTAGAAAGACAGTACATCAAAGTAGATTTTCCGCTTCCGGAAGGGCCGATAATCCCAATCAGACCCTTATCCGGGAGGGATAAATCAAAGCCTCCTAAAGCATAAACTTTCTCTGTTTTTTCCATATCATAAATCATCGTAATATTTTTAATCTCAAACATATAAATCATCCTCCATGGCATCTATGGTGCGTATTTTATAAAGTGCATACCGGATAGGAATTTGTAATAATCCTATCAGCAGCATATAGGCACATAATATTTCTAATATGGTTTCCGGATAAAAATACCGGCATCTGATTCCCATCGGGCGTATCATTCCAAAATCAAGTCCCACCACTAACATCATGGTTAAACCTGCTCCAATCACAACCGCAAGTCCAAAGGTAAAGAAAAGCTCCCGCAATATGGAACGATATATTTCTTTTTTGGAATAACCAATGGAGCAATACAGACACCACTCATTTCGTCTGTCCCTTAAATACATGGTGTAAACGATATAAAGGGACAAAGACAGGAGCAGCATAACACCAATATATATCACACTTTCGGACTTACCAATGACATCAATGACATTCTTTTGTAAATCTTCTTTTCCCACCTTGGCATCCACAACGGTATCAAAACCTTCTCTTACAAAGATACCTTCTTGTTCTAACAACGTCGTAATATCCTGAATGCTTCCATCGGAAAGTATCACGATACTGGTAGATAACTGATATTCCTCACTAGGGATTCCACAGCCAAAATAACTGTCACAATCCAAAATCCCAACAATTTTCACAGTATCATCCAGACTTTCCATGTCAAAATAGTCGTTTAATTCATAATCACCATTTTTCATGGAAGCCCTGTCTAAAACGATTTCTCCCGGATGTTCCGGCATTCTTCCTTCACAAACCTTGGTTCCATAATGTTCAAGAATAATTGGAACCTGTTCCTTCTCCACCAATGGAATTTCCCCCTGCCATTCTCCTATGGCAGCCTTTACCTCATTATAAAGAATCTGGGCATAAAATGCCTCTGATACTGCTTCATAACCTTTCAGCTTCTCAGTCAGTTCAAGATTTTTCTCCAAATATAATTGATGGAGTTCTTCTTGTTCTACGTGTTCCACATCAATCCCTAAGGAACTTCCTGCTAACCTCACATATTGAATCTTCTCTGTATTATCTACAAGCATAATCCGAAAAGTTTCCTCCGTTGAAGATAATAAAAAGTTCACAAGATAAGTAAGCATAAAACAAAGTGATAAACTTACTACCAAAACTGCAACTCGTCGCTTGTTATTTTTCACATACCTCATTGCAGATAATTTCTGTTCCATAACCATCCTCCTACTTTTATGATGTTAGGGTCAAAAGGTATTTTGACCCCATAATACCTACGAATTGCTACACACTTTTGTGCTCCCACAATTCTTTAGCTTTTCTACAGGTTAAATCTTAACATAAGAAACTCCAACAAAAAAGTAACCACAGTCATAATTTCACTATGACTGTGGTCATATGTAACTGTTCATGTGTGAACAGTTACGGTCATATGTTATGATACCAGGGTCACCCATGAATCTCGACAATCAGCTTTGCCCTGTCATGTATCCCGGTTTTTTCATAAATCCCAGAAATATAATTTTTCACTGTTCCTTCCGAAATAAAAAGTGTTTCTGCAATCTGCTTATTGGTAAGTCCCTTCGCTAACAACGTGCATATTTCCTGCTCCCTGCTGGTCATTCCCTCGAAAAGCGAAGTTCCCTTACTCTTCCCATTCATAAGTGCAGACAATCGTTCCATCACCTTTCGGTCAATGACATCTCTTCCACCCATAATCTGCTCAATGGCTCCAAGAATGGCATCCTTTCCGCTGTCTTTTAACAAATATCCGTCTGCACCTCCACCAATGGCCTGACTAATATTTTTATCATCATAAAAGGTGGTTAATACCAGTATTTTTACCAGGGGATATTCCTTTTTCATGTGGGAAATCAATTCGATTCCGCCCATTCCCTTCATGTTTAAATCCACCAGTGCCAAATCACATGTTTTCTCTGAAAGTACCGCCAAGGCTTCCTGTCCGTCTCGTGCTTTTCCTACAATCTCCATTTGATTTAAAGTAAGAATGATTTCCAGACTCTCCAGTAATAAAGGCTCATCATCCACTAAAAGTATTTGTAAGTGATTCATTCTTCTTCTCCCTTCTGAAATTCCAGCAAAATTTCCGCTTTAAATCCATTTTCATTGGAAAAATCCACACTTCCCCCACATCGTTTTACGTAAGAAATGATTTTTTTCAATCCAAATCCATTTTCAATGCGTTCTCTTTGATTTTTCTTGGAGAAATCACTTTTTCCATTGTCTTTTACTTTTATTTTAATGTGGCGGCTGTCTGCTGTCAGTGTCACAGAAAAAACATCTGCTCCCCCATGCCGGACACCATTGGACAAAAGTTCCTGTACTACTCCTGTAAGAAATTCTGTATGTTCATGAGGAATCACCACATCCATATTAATATTTCCAAAGTCCGTATATATTTTTATCATAGTATCCATCACAAAACCATCTGTAACCGCCGTAAGTTCACTTATAAAATCACTCATGCTTACATATTGATTTTCATGATTCAATACCCGGACTGCCTGCCGTATGAAATCAAGACTGCCTCGAATCCTCTGATTCGCTGTATTCATTTTTTCCCTTGCTTTATCCGGTGCCGTATCAAATAGCATATCTGCTGCATCTAAGGTCATAACCGCTGCCGTTATGGAATGCCCCACACTGTTATGAATATTTCTACTGATATTTTCTCTTTCCTCAAGTCTTGCCGTTTTATCTGCCAGATAATTTTTTATCACAAGCTCCTGATTTAACTTTTTGGCATACATTTCATTCACTGCCATAACACTAAGAGCTTTAGAAATCTGACTTTTTGCATGTATATAATTTTCTATCAACTGTTGAAGAAGAAACAATCCCCCCGATATTCCTGTTAAAATCAAAACATGAAGAATTATTTCCGGTAATTCCTGCTGTTTCAGTAAAATCTGCAATCCAAAATAAACTATAGCAGGAAATAAAAAAGAATACGACTTTCGAATTTTTGTCGGAACTTCTCCTCCTATAAGATAAAATAACAGATAAGAAATATAGTTTTGGGACAATAGCACAAATATCAAAGATAACATAAACTGAAGTGCCAGACAGATGCCCTTTTCCTCTTCCATAAGACTTCTCTCGCAAATAATACAAAGTAAGGCTCCTGCAAGAAATAACAGCCCAAAGGGTATTTTAGAAGTCAAACATTCCAATATCGTTATCAAAAGCAAAATCATAGCTCTTTGCGTAAATCGTTCCATTGCAATCATAATCATCACCCATTTGATTATACCGAAAATGAACTGACATTTCAACGTGACCCTGGTAATATATTTAAAGCCATAGGGATTTTAAAAATGAATTTAAAATCTATACTCTCAACTTTTTTCTATTTTCCAACTGTCTTTTGACATTCGATATTCATAGGAAGGAATTTCTTTTTTGAAGCTATCCGAATAAAACGTTCCTTCCTGTATAAATTCAAACCCTATTTTCTCAATCAGATTCTTCGATGAAATATTATACTGAAAACAACACGCCCAAACAGTTAAAATATCTTCCGAAAATAGATAATCCAACACACTATCAATAACTTCACTCATAATTCCCTGCCGATGATACTGATGATTTAAAGCAAATCCTAATTCCTTGGTATCCAAACGCCCTTCCTCAGAATCCTCGTGAACTGCAATGTATCCAATCACTTTATTTATACTCTTATACACAATAGCGAAAATATTTTCCTTTAATATCCATTGCTCCAAAAGCTTTTTTGTTTCTTCCACATTTTTATGTGCACTCCATCCAACCATCTCTATTTCAGGCTGACTGCAAAATTCGTACATATCATCTATGTCTTGTTGTTGAAAATTTCTTAGGCGAACTCTGGCTGTATCTAATTCTTTCATATTCATTCTCCCTGCATCACTTCAAATTCGACCTTGGCTTATACTTCGATTTTTATGTTATTCATTACTCCCTATCATTCAATTTAGAATAAATAAAGGTATCCTTCCATATTGGTCGATTTTCATTATCTCTCCAAAAATACACATTTTCTTTTAAGTAACCTTCTTTCACAAATCCCAGCTTTTCTAACAATCCCCATGAATTTCGATTGTCAGGGTCACATTCCGCATAAATTCTATGTATACCTCTTCCAAAAGCATCCTCTATTAATTTTTCACAACTTTCCTTTGCATATCCCTTTTTCCAGTATGTTTCATGAAACACAAAACCTATTTCCAAGGAATCAAATTCTCTCTTACCCAGATATACATTTCCTATCATTTTATGATTGGACTTCAATTCAACCGCTATCATTTCATCCGTTGAAATTCTCCATTTCAAATTGTCTTTTACTTCCTCTAAACTCATGGGTTTATATGGCTCAAACTCTACAACATTTGGATTGGACAAATATTCATATAAATCTTCCAAATCGTTTTCTGTATATCTTCTTAAAATTAATCTTTCTGTTTCTGCTATTACTTTACTTTCCATAAAATTATATCCTCCATCTACACTGAGTATATTTTCTTTTATCCTTTACCATTATACTCATATGAAATTCTTACTGTTTTTTCTTCCTATTTGTTTTCCAAGGATTTTATTCCTTCTATCAAGACATTAACTGAAATTTCGAAACTCTCTTCTATGGATATTGGATTACCAAATGCCCCATTGTTTACAAGCAATGAAAACCCTTCTAAAAAACCACGCAATGTTCGAATAATATGATTACAATTCTCTTCCGAAATATCTAAGGATGCGGTAATCTTAAAAAGAACAGGAAATAAACCTGCAGTCGCCTCCATGTTATCTTTACTTTGAAACTTGTTATACCAAAGCATTGCATTAAAAATGCCAGGATTCTCTATTGCATAATGATAAAATGCATAGCACCCTGCCTTGATTGCTTCATATCCTGAAACCCCAATTGCAGACCGAATCATCCTTTCTTCCATCTGCTTCCATCCATAAATCATAATTTGTTTCTTTAAATCCTCAAGTCCTCCTATATGATTATAAAGTGAAGGAGACTTCACACCCAAATCATCTGCAAGTATTTTTAGTGTTACATTTTCTATCCCTACCTCATTTGCCAACTGTGCTGCTCTAATAATAATGGTATCTTTATCAATTCCTACTCTCGACATAAATTCATCTCCACAACAACTAATACAATTCGTATTATAACTAATTCGATTAGTTTTGTCAAGAGATAAGTTTTTTCCAATAAAATAATTTTTAGTAAAAAAAGAACTATATCATAAACGCTTAGTTTACAATATAGTTCATTCTTTAATGTCATAAATTAATATATCTTACCTTGTTACTAGTACCGATACACGAAACATTAAGTAAATAAATCCAATACATCCGTAACCGTATCCAATACCTTACCTGCCTTAGAAAGAGTTCCTGTAGAACTGGTTTTGCTTTGACTCTGCCCTGTATTACTGCTGGAAGCCACCGGATTTGCATTATCAAAAGCAGTTGGAGCCAGCAGGATTTTTCCAGTTCCACGATATACATTAACAAAACCTTCTCCGGATACTGCTGAACCAACCAGACTCTTTCCTGACTTTTCTACCGTAAACTGTAAAGAACCGGACCAGGCAATTGCCATATTTCCGTCAATCTTCATTACATCATTATCCAATATAACTTCAATTAATTCTTCATAAGGAACCTTACTTTCCAATGCAGCAATTCCATTTCCGGTTAATGACAGATTAAACAAGCCTTCTCCGCCTAATACAGCCGAAGAAACATTTCTTCTTGCTACTGTTTTTTGTAATAGGGTTCCATCGCAAGCCAAAAATAAACCATCATCTAATACCACACTACCCCATTTTGATACATCTAATAAAATAATGTGACGGTATGTAGGTTCTAACATCATCTGTCCCTGTCCTCTATAAATAGGCTTTACTGCACTTTCATTGGTTACGGCAGAACTTACCATCTTTCCAAGGAAATCTCCTACTCCCTTTACATTAGAATCTGTGGTGATGTTTCCGCTCATCCACTGCATGGCTCCCCTTTGAACAATATAAGTACTCTTCCCATCTAATTCCAATAATACTTGTCGCTTTTTTACATTCATTTTAGAAGCAAAAAATTCATTTACTGCGGTATAAGCTGAAACACTTAAATCTTTTTCATGTTCTAATACATGAAAATTACCCATAGAGGCGATTTCTTTTAAATTACCATGATTTAAAACAGTACTATTTACCATATCCTTCTTCCCCCTATGCTGTTGGTGCCATTAAAATTTTACCGGTTCCACGGTACACATTGACAAAGCCTTCTCCAGATGCTGCAGAACCAATCAAACTCTTACCTGACTTTTCTACCGTAAACTGCAAAGAGCCAGACCAGGCAATTGCCATATTTCCATCGATTTTCACCACATCATTTTCCAGATTAAATAAAATTAATTCTTCCTTTGGAACAGGGCTTTCCAAAACTGCAATTCCATTTCCCATAAGAGATAAATTAAATAATCCCTCTCCTCCCAATACACCGGAAGAAAAATTAGAGCGGGCTACTACTTTTTGTTGAAGAGTTTCTTCGCAAGCTAAAAACAGTCCATCATCCAAGACTACAGAACCCCATTCTGAAACATCCATTAAAATAATATGTTTATAGGTAGGTTCCAACATCATGATTCCGTTTCCACGGTAAATTGGTTTTACTGCTGATTCCTTTGTTACTGCGGAACTTACCATCTTCCCAATAAAGTTACCAACGCCTTTTACACCGGTTTCCATCTGTACATTACCAAGCATCCACTGCATAGCACCTGCCTGTGTCACACAGCCGCCTTTTTGTAATTCCACTAAAACCTGACGTTTTCTAACATTCATTTCCGAAGCAAAATAAGCATTCACCGCACTGGCTGGAGTTACACTTAAATCCTTCTCATGTTCAAAAACCCGGAACGGACCTTTTTGTTCAACTACCTTCATATTTGGGTTATCTAGAAAATTATTTAATTGAAACATCTGCTACTCTCTCCTTATTTCATACTTTGTAGTCATGAATTTCCAAAATATAATGGTTCTTCTATTCTGATCATAACTACAGTCAGTGTAACATAAATCCTGACATGAAACAACAAAAATTAATTTTCTTTTAATTCCTTCGAATATTCAACAATATCCATTTCTTTTTTCTCACATTCTTCTATAATTCGAATACTATTGGCAGAACTCCGGTCCGTATTCTTTTTTAAAAAAAGATAAATTGGTACTTCCACTGCTGTTAATAGAAGTCCTAAAAGCAACCCTTGAAAAACATTATTGTTTATCATTTCTGCAATAGCTGGACCTAAAATCATCACTGCATAGAAAAGAATCATAGCAACATCTATCTTTTTTTGCTGTCGTTCTTCTTTTCTTATTTTTTCTGCAAATTCAGCAAAAGTAATCCCTTTTTTTCGTTGTAATCTTAGGTATCGCTTTGCCATACCCTCTGCCATTATCATATAAAGAGATTCATCGGACACCTCTTTGTTAAATAATTTCGTTTGCTGTTTCTCGTCTTTTCTTTTTTGAGCAACTTCTTTTGTTTCCCTACGTATCGTTCCAAATGTTGTATATCTCCAAATAGAACGAACCAGCAAATAAACAACCATATAACCTAACGATATTAAAAGAAGAGTCTTTGAAGAAATTTCCCATTGAAACAAATCTGATACCATAACACTTATAATAACTCCAATTACAAAATTCAAAATAATAATAAAATAAAAAACGATTGGTTTTATCTTTTTACTTTTAAAAATAACCTTCTTTAATATATCATTACCAATAAAAACAAGTGCAAAACCTAATACAACGCCTGCAATATAAGGAGAAACATTTTGTTTCATTTCAAGTACAGAACCGGTATCTTCAGAAGGAAGCATCCATATAAGAGTACAGATAAACACCACCTTCATAATTCCATATATGGTTTTTGGAATCACGATATACCATTTCTCCTTCGTTTCCTCTTCTCTTTCAAAATAACTCATACAGAATTCTTCCAAATCACTTCCAATGATTTTTTCAATTGGTTTTTCTTCCTGCTGAGCCTGTATTAATACATCATACAGATTCATGATTTTTTCATCATTTTCTTCTAAATCTCCACCTGCCACACTACTATACATATCTGCCTTTTCAAAAACTTTTCGGTAGTCACCTTTTAACTTATCCGCCATTGAAATTGTATCTAACATAAATCTCCCTCATTTCTATATATCTTTTTTGTTGGATAAATAAACCTTACTTTATTCCTTTTTCATTCACATATCAAACAAAACCTGATTAGCATTGTGAATGACTTTTTGATAAACTTCTTTAAATGCCTCTAAATATTTTGTTCCTTCCTCTGTAATAGAATAATATTTCCGGATGGGTCCTAATGGCGACTTCGCTTTTCTACAGGAAATATATCCATTCTTATCTAAACGGGTAAGTACCGGATACAATGTCCCCTCCCCCAGGTTCTCAAATCCGCTGTTTTCTAAAGCAGATAGTATCTGGTAACCATAAGTTTCCTCTCTTTTAATAATTGCCAGGACACAACCTTCTAAAATTCCTTTCATTAATTGTGTATCATCCATAATACCCTCCATTCCCCTAAATCATGTTTAAAAATCAATCATAACGCACTTTCAATCCCTGGTACCAAAAGGATTTTGTTACTGAGTGAACAGTAACAGTATTTTCGCTTTTCTCATCATAACATAAGAAAGCGCTATCAGATCACACTACTTTGTATTATCAAGTAGTGTAACTATAAAATAACACAGCTACTTTGTATTGTCAAGTAGCTGTGTTATTTTTTTTAAGCTCTTTTCTTTACATATTTCCCTTTAATTTTGTTTTATTTTGGTACATTTCGCTATCTGCAACCGCGATGGCTTCTTCTATCTTTTCTTTTGTAATCTCATTACAAACAGCAAAACCATGAGCAATCTGAACGTCACAGGTATACAAGGCTGTCTTATTTGCTTCATCAATTAATTGTTGAAACACTAGCAAGCCTCTTCCATATTTATCTTTTAAATCAACACCTGTCATTAAGACACAAAATTCATCTCCACCAATACGATATGAGGTTCCATAATTTCCAAAACTGTCCTTAATAATCTTACCTGCAAGACGAATCAGTTCATCACCATATTCGTGTCCTTGATTATCGTTTACCAGCTTCAGATTATTCACATCCAAATATACAATACCAAGCTGCATATTTTCTTTTTGGTTATGTTCATATGCCTCTAACTGTTCCAGATATGCAGTTCTGTTCCCAAGACCTGTTAATCCGTCAGAATACGCAAGTTTACGAATTAGATTATACTTAAGTCCCTGTTCCATAATTTTATAGGTTTCAACCTGACTGCCAATGGCAAAACAGATACAAAGAACCAGCATACCAATACGAATGAGTCCTGCCCTGTCCATTCTGTCCTGCCTTAGAGAACGGACGGTTTCAAAGATACTACAAAAACAAACAGAACAAAGTCCCAAAATCAATAAGAAACAATTCAGTATCGGCTTCTTTTCCTTCTTTAGTTTAAAGAACTTATAAACCAGCCAGCCACACATTAAAAAATCTGTAACAATCATGATATAAAGCGCATTATTAAGCATATGGTGTAAGTCTTTGACTCCCCTGTACTGAATGAACACACAAAGCACAGAATAACCTATGCCAAGATAACTCATGATTCGAACTGCTCTGTTTTTTAAAATGTTATATTCTTTGTCAATATAGATAACCAAAGGCACCGTATCAAGCATCATAATCATGTTATCTATCAACTGCAGAATACGCATATCATCAACACAGAACTGAACGATATTGGTTTCAATCAGACTCCATACACCGGTCAAAAATGCATAAAAACCAATCCACCATAATCCATGATGCTTTCTTGCACGACCGTAAGATGGCAGAAAGTCAACCACCACCAATATGATACCTAATATGATTAATAACAGGCTGACTACTATACCAAACATATTATCTGCAAAGAGTCCAATAATAATATCCGCCTTATCACCAATCAACAAAGAATCTACTGTAATTGCATTGGTATCATAAACCATTTCAATCTGTATTTCCAGATATTTTCCTGAATATTTTGAATTGACCGTAGCAATATTCCACAAATTTCCAGGAGATTTATTATAAAATCTCGAATTATATACAGAAGTTTCGTAAATCACTTCTCCATCCACTAAGACACGGGTATACACATCTTTAGAACGATACACAAGACTAACATCTGCATTTAGTTCCGGAAGTTGGTAATACATAGACAAAAGTCCACTTTCCTCATCCATATATTCTCCCAGTTTCTTAACATCCACCGCCTGGGTTCCCTCTTTATCCAATGTCCAAGAGGAAGTGATGTTCTGATAGGTTTCTTCTTCTATCTTTTGTTCTGGTTTTTCCCGACTTATAAAAATAGCTATCAATATTGAAACCATTCCTAAAAAGCCCAGTATGTATAGGATAGCCATTCTTCTTTCCACTCTATTAAAATTCCTAGAATTCTTCATAAATCCCGCCTCTCTATCTTTCAAAACCTATAGAGATATTGTACCAGTCCTTCCACTTTATTGCAAGTAAAATTATGAATTGTCAGCGGTGAGGAATAAACTTTTTTATTTCACCGTTTCAAAACTGAATTTATTATTTTTCAGCTATTATCCACATTTCTAAAAAAAATTTTGATTGTTATCCACATTCCACAGGTCTGGTTCACCTATTTTTTGAAATTTGTGGATAAATATTCAGTTATTTCATCTTCCATTCTATCACCACCTGTGTTAAAATAAACTTGTTATTCTAGATACACGCTTGTGTGTCTGAAAATATAGGATACATCTTCTTTCGTTACTTTGAGTC
>JAFQCI010000027.1 GCA_017416505.1 Lachnospiraceae bacterium | reverse complement strand
TAACATATCGATATCCTTATGCATTTTCTTATCCCGAATAAAAATACTGCCACTATCCAGATATAGCAGCCCGCAGATACATTTAAATAATACCGTTTTACCAGAACCATTATGCCCTACAATTCCACATATTTCTCCCTGCCTGCATGTTAGAGAAACATCCTTTAACACCTGTTGTTTCTTAAAACTTTTACAAGCGTGTTCCACCCGGATTACGACCTGTCCATTGTCTTCTTTTCCTTTCTCCATATTTTCCATAATCATCCTCCATTCTTCCTCATTTATAACTGTTACCTGTTTACATTTACCATAAATGCTCATTTCTTACTCTTCTTTATTCCAAATGTACTCTATCCGCCTTGCCCGTAATAAAATAGCTCCCACAGAAACACCTATCACAATACAACTTAGCATGATATAAAACGTAAGGGACGGATAATTCCTTACACGAGATACCGGCTGTCCATATATAGAAAGGCGACACCAGTAAAAAGGAATTACATAAGGCAGCCATGATGCAGATATAAATTTAGATCCGGATAGATTCAGTCCTGTCAGTATTGCAGCAATGGAAACTGCCGTCATCCGATTCGCGTACAGGCTGACTGCAAACATAAGAAGTCCCATGAGAGAAGAAATCAGTCCAACCATAAAAAAGCAAAGCAACATCGCCTGAACCGGAGTATATTTCGTATAAATTATACGAGATAACCAGCCAAATACATTGTACTCATAAAGGCTTTCAGAATATGTCATGGTATATATGATTCTTCCCCATTCCCATTCAAATTTCAGCCTTGGAACAAAAACTAATATGGATGCAAAGATAGTAAGTCCCACCATGGTAAATGCCTGAAGTACAATGGCTACCATTTTCTCCACGCACCATGTAATCCGACCCTCTCTTAAAATCTTATAAAGTTCAGAGCGATTCATAAAAGGAACATCGGAATACATATAGCATATGATGAACCCATAAAAAGTAACAAAATATAAATTATCAAAAAAATGTGGCATCATCCATGGAGTAACCCACTCCTTCGTATCTATCATCAGCTGGTCCATACCCTTCGCTACGGAACACACCAGTGCAACCATCAACAACACTGCACATAAGAACCGAACAGACCTTATTTTACTTATGTATTCCTGAAAACAGCTGCGAACAATTCTTTTTTTATGCATTTCCTTCATTTCTGTCACCGCCTTCTCATTTTCCAACACATAATGACACCGGAACATACTAGTATCACTAATATTTGAACATAAAATAACTGCCAGCTCTGACCCTCTACTGTAAAACCAAGGCTCTGAATTCCAATTCCATTTAAAGAAAACACACTTCCCTTTATTACCCCTAGGAAACGGGCTGCCATAATGTCCTGTACATAAAAAAATGCTACTGGAAGAATGCACACCATCATACGATTTCTGATAAACAGGGAGCAGACAAGCCCTATCACAGCCAATGCTCCAGCCAGACTCCCAACCTGTAAACCGGCACAAAGAAAATATAATATATAATTTTCCTGCTCCACCAACTGATAATAATGTCCATGGGCGTCAACTATATTTGTGATTGCATTCTTAGTCGGCAGTCCATATCTTAGATATATAATAAATATCGTCAAAAGAAAACCACTTAACATTGTAAAAACAGTACTAAAAAATACCATTAACAGTTTTGAACAGGCATAGGAAAAAGGGCTGCCACGTAAAATAAACTGCATATCACTCCGGTACTCCATATCCTCACAAAATGCTGTAGCATAAGGATATATAGAGAACATAAATGCTACCATAATCAGCGTTGTCCCTAATATCATATAATTTACCCATGACACTGCATCCGCCGGTACAAAACCATTGTATAAAAAAGCCACACAAATACCCAAAACTCCCACAGGAATTTTCCAATTTCCAAATGCCCGCCGGAAGTCCATATACAGATAGTCCTTTAATTTCGCCTTCATAATTCCTCCCTGTCAATTTATACATTCACCGGTAACTGCATGAAACCATTTTTCATAATGCCACTCACTGCCGTCTTTCATTGCCATCCCCCCTCGTATCAATGTTCCATTTTTTCACCTGTAATGGCATTAAACCGTTGTTCGTAATGCATCTCTAGTCCTCCTTCCGTTTTTTCTGTAACTTCAAACTCCCATACTGGTATAATCTCACCAGGCATATCAGAATTTGGTGTTTTGACATCGCAGATTAGTTGTGCTGAAGTTATTTCATATAAACTGTTCCCCAAAATATACTCGTAGTGTGAAATTATATTTTGGATGATAGTCTCAAAATCCAGAAGCTGTTCCTTTGTAGAACCCATAGAATACGTGCTTAAATCACGAACCACCATTTCAGCAATTCCATCTGAAGTATAAATAACTTTAATTTGCGCATTATATATCTCAACTTTCGGTTTCCACTTCTTGCCACATTTATAATCCTCAAGATTACAATAAGCCTGATGTATATAAAAAAGATAAGCATTATCTGCCTCTGACCATTCCCACTTACTTCCTATATCCAATTTGTTTCCATCCATATCATAGTAGGCCTCTTGTTCCCTGAGGGTTTCATAATCCAAGTAACAGGTATATACCTTATAATTTTCTTCCAGGTGAATACCTGCTTCCTCCAGAAACTTTATAATTTCCTCTAATGCTTCCTTATCACTTCCAAAAGAAAATTCCTTTTTTTCTAAGAACAATGGAAGGTTATAGTTGCACCCTCTTTTCGATTCTCCAAAACTGGCAGCATATTTCAATGTTTTGTTAGAGACATACTCAAATGAGTTTTCCCCCCACAAAAACATTTCCATATATGCATCTCCCAGCATTTCCTTGCTCAGAATACATTTTTGCTCCATATTAATTTCGTTTGTTCCATCATCTGGCATAAACATTCTTCCAATCCCTATACAATCCAGTTCCATAGGAGTAGAAGTACCATTAATAAAATATGCTTCTCCCGGTTCAATTTTTTCAATATTTATCACCACTTGTTCACCGGTATAATGATAGGATTCCGGAAAAACAGTTTTCAATGCTGTTTCCTCATCTATACTTTTGGGTTCCTTGCTTGTCTGATTTTGGCATCCAGTTAATAGAAAAACCAAAACCATCAGAATCACCGTCATTTTTCGCCTCATAAATCCTTCCCCCTTTTCGCCATTTATTCTGATAGGCAATTGCCTGATTTATTCTGATGGCGCTATATTGCATAATTTTTATCAGGCTAACCATCACTTACGATTCTATCTAAAGTATAATTTTTATTTTATTTAGAAACAATGACATAACAGGTTAAGATTTTATTAAGATAAAAAAAAGACAACCACCAACCTTTTACTTACATAAAAACATTGGTCGTTGTCCTTTATCTCTGATTTTCACTCAAAGAATACATCCGTCACTAATTTCAATCACCCTGTTGCATTCCTTCGCAACCTCCATATCATGGGTAATAATAATTACCGTAGTTCCCTTTTCATTCAATGCCTTAAATATCCCCATAATCTCTTTTGAGGTCTTTACATCCAAGGCTCCTGTAGGTTCATCTGCCAGAAGAACCGTAGGCTCATTTATCATTGCCCTGGCGATTGCCACACGCTGCTTTTGACCCCCGGAAAGTTTATTTACCTTCTTATCTGAAAACTTATCCATTTCCATCTGTTTTAATATCTCCAGTGCCTTTTGTTCCCTGACTTTTCTGTTTCCGGTATGCTTCGAAAAATATAAAGGTAACATTACATTCTCAATCACAGAATAGCTTTCCACCAACGCAAAATCCTGTAATACGATTCCCACTTCCTTATTTCTGATATTTGCCCTTCTTTTCTCGCTGACTTTTGAAATATCCTCTCCATTTAGAAAGTATTCTCCCTTATCAAAGTCATCGATACACCCCAAGATATGCATTAATGTAGATTTTCCTGCCCCGGATTTTCCAATGACCGCCACCATTTCCCCATCTTCTATGGTAAGAGTGGCATCCTTTAACGCAGTAAACTCGTTGGATTTTCCGGAATAATATGTTTTATATATGTTTTTCAGTTCTATCATGGAATTTCCTCCTGTTAATAACCATCATTTACAGCCCAGTGCCATTCATTATCCCTACTAATAATCCATATTTTAATTTGCTTCAAATCTTTTGAAACAGTGATATCATAATAATACAAAGGGCCTTCCACACTTTCCAGATTTTCAACATTGCACCCTGCTGCCACAATAGTGTAACTATATTTTTCTTTTTCCGAACTCTTAATAAAAGAATAACTTTGTGTATTCCCTCCTAATTCAAATCCTTCCACACTTATCTCTCCATCAAACTCTTCTGTTTTAGAATTTGCTGTTCCCTGTATTACTACTTCTACCTCTTTTAATGGCTTAACATCTTTCGCCTCTTCACTCAATGGATTTTCCTCATAAAGATAAAACTTCCGCTCTACATTAAATTCAACTAAATCTCCATTCTCAACAATGTCTGTAACAGGTTTTTCCTTCGAAAACCATTTATCCTTATTCAAAAAACAAAGAACTCCCACTGCTACTACAATTACTCCAAGTACAATTATAGCAGTTATTATAATACGTTTTCTCTTCTCCATACGCTTCTCCTCTTTTCTCAAATTTTTTTAGGTAATTACGAAACTATCAAAGAATATGTTTCTTTTTCATCACTTTCAAATAGAATATTAAGCTTCGCAAACGCCTGCTAATTTTTTCTTTTTTCATTCTCTGTCCTTTAATATCTCCACCGGTGTATTTTCCTTTAAAATTCCCCTTGCAGTAAATACTGACCAAAGAATCAGCACTGCACAAATCAGCACCATAGCCATAAGTTCCGGCAATTCCAGACTGCAGTTTATCTCGCCCACCAGTTTCAGATTATTTTGAATCTCTAATAAACTAACCGTAAATATCACTGCAATAAGACAGTTCATTCCCATTTCCACACCGGTCATAAACTGTGCCACCCGGTACTGCATTCCACAGGTATATAAAATTCCATAATACCTGGTACTACGGGCAGTCTTGATGGTTACCATTCCCGTAATGCATATGCTTAACAATACAAATACAATCACAGACAACGGAATATATTTTAAAAGTTCTCCCTTCAGCATACTTTTACTCCGGGATACCAAATCTTTTGCTTCAGGATACACATTCACACTGGCAAACCCGAACAACTCAGTTTCAAACTTACTTATTTTCTCAATATTTGCTACCCTGCTTTCTTCCGGTACTCCATCTTCCAACTTTACAATACAGTTCCTATAAACAAAATTTTCTTTTATACTACTGATTTTACTTATTTCCTGTTCGCTTGTAATCATCACAACTTCTCCGGTCTGCTGGTAACTGTAGGTAGTAAAAAAATCTTCATAAGCCATGCTTTTTTTTATTTCCGTTTTTCCATCATAAATCTTTTGTCCTTCACTTATAATTCCGGCAACATACACCTTTACACTAAGAATCCCTTCCTCGCTGTATATGTTGTAAACAAAAGTATCTCCCACATTGATTCCATAATCATTCCTGGAAATCAGAACTGCAATGGTATCTTCATCCACATCAGCCTTTTTTAACTGTTCTCCAACACTAAGACGTGGTTTTAAATATTTCATCATCTCTTCTGTATATACAGCGGTACTGATGATTTTTTCTTCTGAATCCTGTTCCACGTATCCACTTACTGTCTGTGCCGCCAGAATCTTCTCCACAGCTTCCAGTTCATCTAATAACTTACTGTTTGCAAAGCTGATAAAAATACTGTTATCATCCAAGTAGTTTTCCGTCATCCGATAAAGTCTTGTCTGCCGGTCTACATTAGAAAGAAATACTGTGGTAATTATCATCATAATTATCATGATGAAGACGATACAAAGATGAAACCAGATATTTCTGATATATTCGTACATTCCAAATCTAATCATTCCGCGTCCTCCTCATCATGTCTGTTAATTTCTCCCGGTTCATTATTTTTAACATTAGGTGTGTAATCACGAAAATACAAATGGTATAAGCAGTCAACATAACCACATAAGCCCGGATACCATACAGGCTTATGCCACTTTCATATATCTGTGTCAGTAAGTCCTGCAATGCAAACCTGAAAATAAGAAATCCCACCAGTTCCATTGCAAGACTTACCAGCATAATTTCCAACTGTTGAATGGCAAGGCGTAACGTTTTCGATGCTCCCACAATTCCATACACTGCCATCTGTTTCCTTCTTCTGCTGATAATATATCCATACAAAAGACAGGTATTCAGTGCTGAAATCATTCCCACCGCCAATGAAATCATAATGATACTTCTTATGGAAATCAATTCCTCTTCATCCTTTATCTCAAATTCATCTATCGTAACACGTTCCCCGAAATTTTCTTTCAGGACATTCTTTAATAACAGGTAATCACTCTGGGTAGGAAGTTTATTAAACCGAACAGACAATACTGCCAGTTCAACATTATCTGGACAAGAAGTAAATGGAATACAGTAACCATTCAAATTAGCATCTCCATTTTCTCCTATAATTTCAAATTTTTCATCCCCAATATTAACAACATCTTCTTCCTTCACAGTACCAATTTTAAATAATACTTTTTTTGTATTGATAAAATCTTCCTCTGTTATCTTTCTTCCAGACATTGCTACCATCTTATCATCTATTTCTTTTGACAAATGAAATCCACCATTATAGTATTCACTATGCATGGATATCATCCTGTCATCATCCGCGCCCGCTACAAAAATGTAATTTAACCTGTCTCCATATTCGTCTAAAATTTCAGGTAAACAATCCTTAAGACTTCCTACCGTACAAATTTCCGTTTCTGAAAAGTATGTAACTATACTCTGACTCTCAATGTCCAATTCCTGCATTTTAGCAGAATAACTACTGTAAATCCCATAGGCAAAGAAAAGGCTTATCACCGCAATAATCTCGGAAATCATCATAAGCAGATATACCTTTCGAAGACTTTTGAAAGAGTTTTTAATGTTTTTGATTGCCAATTTTATCATCATATTTAGCACACCCCCACATTACGTTCCCCTAACATACTGTTTTTTGGTTAAAAGAATCATCAAAACACTGATACACCCCCAAACCATCATCGTAAAAAAATAATTTGGAATTAAGAACGTCTCATAATAATCACAAAATACCTCATAGGCCCCAAGATTTTTATATAGGGAAAGTCCACTTATGGTCTTCCCAGCAAAATCTGAAAGAAATTCCGGCAAAAAAACAAGTCCTAAACAGCCTAGATAAGCTGATAGACTTTTCTTTGTCCACTGTGCCATAAACATAATAAAATATGCTAAAACCGTACTAAAATACAAACGATACACAACCGTAATAAAGATATAAGTACCAAGACTACAATGTAAAGAGGATTTTTCCATAATCAGCAGGCTTTTTATATTTGTACTAAAATCTCCTAAGTCAAACTTTATTTCTTTTACTAAAAATTCTCCAAGAAAAAACATGACTCCTACAACAAAAGAAATCAAATTTACCAGCAAAAAACGAATTCGAAACAATTTTTCCCTTCCATACCTAGATGTCCGTATCACTGCACTGACATTAGACTGATAATCTTCTGTAAAAATAGCTGTAATAAAAAGAATCATTACTAAAATGTGAAAGATATCTGCTTTCATCCCCGAAAGATAATCATTTATTTCAATATCATAAAAATAGGTAACGTCCTCTTCGCAACCTTCAAAATATCGGGTTTTCTCCAGTACATACATAAATGTTTCCATTCTGTACTCCGCACTTTTTACCAATTCAGAAAGCTCCCTATACTCATTAGAAGTAATCTCATTTTTCATATACTGTTCTTCATATAATTCTTTCTGTTCTATCCATGTCAGCATATTTATATATTCATTTTCGACCCATTCTGCTTTGTTTTCGCTATACTCTCCTTCCAGCAATTCCATATAATATTCATATACTTTGATATGAAACCCTTCATACATAACAGTCTGCATTTTGGAAGAAAGAACCAGACGAAGTATAAGACATATGGCCAAAATAATGAGATTCTTCTTATTTCCAAAAATTCTATACAATTCATATTTCACCATTGTATTCTTCGCTTCCCCCGCCCTTTTCTCCATAATAATACATATAGACATCCTCAAGTGTTGCCTTCTTTTTTCTGCACTCAAATTCCGGTTTCTCTTCCGAAATCATTACTACATCAAGGCCACCCTCCAAATTTCTCTCCATATGAACAACCTGATACTCCGACTGAACAAATTCGGACATATTCTCCTCAATGTTTGCAAGAAATACCTTACTCTCCATATTTTTCAGGATATTTTCCCTTTTATCCTTTGCAATAATTTTCCCATCCTTAATTAATATGAGATTATTTGCAATCATATCTACATCGGAAACAATATGGGTAGACAACAAAACTGTTCTGTCCTCCCCGATATCATGAATTAACTTCCGAAACTTCATCCGTTCTTTCGGATCTAATCCTACAGTTGGTTCATCCAGAATCAAAATCTTAGGATTTCCAAGCAATGCAACGGCAATTCCTAACCGCTGCTTCATACCTCCTGAGAATGTATTTACCTTATTCTTACGCACAGATGTTAGGTTCACTGCATGTAAAACAAACTCTATTCGCTCTTTTCTTTCCTCTTTAGAAACACCTTTTAATTTTGCAAAATAATCCAAAGTCTTTTCTGCCGTAAAATTTCCATAGTATCCGACTTTTTGTGGAAGGTATCCGATATGCTGTCGGTATTTTTCTCCTAATTTTCTTATGTTCTGATTCTCAAACAAAACTTCTCCACAAGTAGGCTCTATCAAATCCACCATTATATTCATTAAGGTTGATTTTCCTGCTCCATTTGGTCCTAACAAACCATAAATTCCGGATTCAAAGTTACAATTAATTCCAGTCAGCACTTCTTTTTTTCCATATCTTTTTGATACATTTTTTATTTCCAGCATAACACACCACTCTTTCTACTGCTTCTTACATATATCTGATTCCCTGTCAGTAATATCACTGCCAAAACCATAAACTGAATTATGATACAATATGCTACTTCACTGACGGGATATCCGAATATATTTACAGCTTTATACTCCATAAAATATTCTATTCCATCCTGAATTAGATAAAATGGAGAATATCTTTTCAAAATACGATATAAATGATACTTTTCTTCCATCAATGCCTCTCCAAAAGTATAACGTGATGCACTCACACTAAGAGCATAGCTTCCTGCAAATAATACGGTATTTATAATCAACGGAAGGATATTTCTTTGAAATAACAAGGAAATCACCATTGCCACAGATGCAATTACTGCATATCCCAACCCACGCAAAAATGTAATAATGATTACCAATTCAAAAACATTGAAATGGTAGGGAGAATACTTACAAACAGAAACATTTTGTATGGGGTCCATCCATTCTTTAAAACCTCCGTAAGTTGTAGTTAAAATAAGTGCTATTACTGTGGTGAAAAAGGATAAGACAAACGCTAAAAAAATAGTTGTCATTGCCTTATTCCTGTAAACCTTCTTCCTCCCATGTTTTGAAGTATATATCAGTGGAAAGGTATTTTTTTGATGTTCCTGGGTAAACAAAATACAAGAAGCTGCCAATAATAAACAGATGTTTATCATATCCGTATATTCCAGTACCATCATCTTTTGAATGATATCATAGGATTTTTCACTGTGAACCAGTTCATATTCAATGTTTTTGGAAAATAATTTCTCAATCTTCTGATTCAAATGTGTTGTATAACTGTCCTCAGAATTTTGCAACTTTTTTGCATTTTTTTGTACCCGCTCCCGGTATTCCATAATATCTTTAAAGTTTTGTGCCTGCACATACAACCTTTGATAAGCACTCCACTCATAAAAAAGCTCTTCCTCTTCCTGATTTTTTTCCATTTCCAACTGTTTTTTTAACGTAATTTCTTCGATATACGCAAATTTTTCCTCAGAATACTCCCCCAGACACTGTTCATATTCCTCTCCCAAATCAATTTTTGGCACATAGGATTTTCTTTGAATCAAAAACCCATAGGAGGTATAGAACAAGTAGCAGGCAGAAAGCAGACAACCGAAAATCAGTATTTTGTTTCCAAACAGTTTTTTCAACTCATATCTCATACTATCCCCCCAAAAAACTATTCTAGTGCATACTCTTTATAATTCTCTCCATTCGCATCCATTTCGGCGATGCCACCATCAAACCATGTGTACATCTTGTCCTTAATTTTTAAAATATCATCCACACCCATATTCTTACATGATGTATAATCATTAACAAAAGTTCCATTCGCATCAATAATTATTTTCTTGCTTTCCTCTCCTCTTACTGATTGCTGACAATAAATATAACCATCATATACTGAGAAAAAGAGGCAGTTTTCAAGTAGTTTCACTACAGTACCATCTATAAGACTGTATTTATATAATTCTTTAAATTCCGTACTATAATAGATAAAATCCCCTTCCATATCTCCGGCAAAAATTTTATCCTTCAAGTCTAAGATTTCTTTTTCTTTTGTATCAAGATGAACGCATACCAATTCATATAAATCATTTACATAATAGTAACGATTTTCATAAATGCATCCCCATGGAAATTTTCCCACATCATCATGCCAGTAAATCACTTCAAACTCTTCATTTAATAAATATGCATGCCTGCGGCCTTCTACTTTTAAGATATTCTCTTCTAATACCCTGACATAATACAGTTCTGTTCCATCATCCACTGCTTTTTCCTTATCCAGTTCCCCTGGGATAGGATTTCCGAATACCACCTTTTCACTCTCGCAATCGATGATTTTCCCATACTTTATAATATTTCCTTCTTCCTCCGTCGATTCATTCTTCGCTAAGTACAATTTATCATTATACATGAAATATTCCGCATCATCCCCAATATATGCTTTACAATCTATATTATCGTGATTACAGGCAGCATTGTCACAATCTATACTAAGATGATTCATTTGATCTAATTTAACGGATACTGCATTCATATTATAATAAGCATTAAAATATATATTTTCATCATCATAAATAGCATTTCTTCCATTTAAACGCTCTTCATACTGTAATTCTCCCTGTCCCCCAAAATAGTTTGTCTCACTATTTTTCTTTTCAAAACATCCTGTAAGGCAAATAAAAATGAAACACATCCCGAATAAATTTCTACATTTTTTATTCATCTATCTGCACCTCACAATTCATTGATTTTTTTGCCCGGCACTTGTCTGTATTTCTTTCAAAGGTTACGGTAAAGAAAATATGTTTACCCTTTTCTAAATCCTCTAAGTCTATTTTATGATGCACAAAATTATCATCTTCTTTTTCCCATAAAAAATAGGATTCTCCATTAAAACCGGGATATAATTTCCCATCACAGAATAAAAAGGTTACATACTCTCCTGCCAAATAATCTCCACTATAATAAAAACTGCCTTCTGCATCAAACAATAAATAATCTGTTACAATTTTGTTATACTTTGAAATCTCATGTAACTCCTTTTGATATACTGTTGTCATATCAGCTATAAAGTAGTCATCTGACAAATTATATGACTCTGCTTCTATACTTTCCTTTTGGGATATAATTCTCATTGTATGTTTCAATATATCATTTTCACCTATGGTAATTTCTGATTTGTTATAAAATGGAATTACTACTACAGAAATATTTTTTTCTTCAATGTTACTTACTCCTATGGGTAAAAAATCAATATATGTATAATATTCTTTATTATTTTCTATTACAAATTCATGCAATAAACCCTCTTCTTTTCCAGACATGGAAAAAGGAATTAGTCTATCATCCAAAACCAGTATCATTAATACAGGTATTTGCTCATAAGACTCATCAAAAAAAAATGTTATCGAAACTCCTAAATTAATTTTGCTGTCATCATACTTCAATAAATTTTCTAAAATCAGCCCCTCTTTTGTTGTGCCATTTTCTTCATCTTTTACAACCTGATAACAATTTATAAAACCTCCAGATTGTTTCTGAACAGATATATCTCCATCTTCTTTTTCCTCTACTTGCAAATTTTTTGTTGATATATCTGTATCCATAGCTTTATTTTTCCCACAACCGCACAAAAACATTATCAAACACAAGCAACAAAATATCTTTTTCATATAACAATCCTCACAATCACTAAATAATTCACAATATAATATAGCAAAGACAGAATACACCAAAGCTTTATATATTATTAAACTTTAATTATATAGACGAATATGTCCACTTCCATAGTATGAATCGCTAACTTCAACATAAACTGTTCCTTGGCCACTTGTATATGTATCACCAGCATTTGCTGAAGCACTTATTTCACATTTATTTGATTCTTCAACCAACGAACGCCTGTTACTGTCATCAAAACAATATAATACTAAATCCATTGATAATTCATCGTATACATATTCTTGTCCCTGATTGGCATATCCATTTAACATATAAAATGCAGCACCTACATGACTTGAATTTAATGTTGCATTCCATGTTTTCCCAGTACCTGTTCCACCACTTGTTGTAAAAGTTCCTGATGCCGCATTAGAATTCAAACTCAATGTTGCAAAACCAATCATACCAACTACAGCCATTACAAATATTTTTCTTACAAAATTTAACCATACTTTCTTCTCCTTTATTCAATAAAATGTAGTTATATAAAAAACACTTTGGTGTATTACTGTCAACTTTGTTTAGTATTTCATTGTTATTTTCTTTCCAATTACCTTAACTAATGTTGATACAATGGTTATTACTTCAGAATAGAAAATAATATTTAATCCTGTACTATAATTCAAAAAAAAGAATAATACTGCTACCATCCCGGCAAATATCAACACCTTTTTTCTCTGTTTAGAAAAATATGTATCTATCTCATCTTTTTTCACCATCACAAAACTGCAAGTAGATAATACATACATCCCTACGAAAGCTATCATCACCATCACTAACATTACGATATCCGGAACAATCATCATTTCTGATAATTTTAATCCACATATAATAACTGCACAGGATAACAGATAGCAGGAAGAAAAATGCTTCATATGAATCCCGTCCATATTACCTCTTAGTGAAAAGAAACTCACCATAAGTAACAGGCAT
>JAFQCI010000026.1 GCA_017416505.1 Lachnospiraceae bacterium | reverse complement strand
GATGCTCCAGCCCTAAAGAAAGCAGATATCGGTGTTGCCATGGGTATTACAGGTACGGAAGTTTCCAAGGATGCAGCGGCAATGATTTTAACCGATGATAATTTTGCCACTATTATTAAGGCAGTAGCCAATGGACGTAATGTCTATCGAAACATTAAGAATGCCATCCAATTCCTTTTATCCGGTAATATGGCGGGAATACTTTCTGTATTATATACTTCCTTAAGGGCATTACCAGTACCATTTGCACCAGTGCATCTGTTATTTATTAACCTATTAACAGATTCCCTTCCGGCCATTGCCATTGGTATGGAACCGGCAGAAAAAGATTTGCTAAAACAAAAACCAAGAGATCCGAAAGAAGGCATTTTAACTAAGAAATTTATGTCCAATATTTTATTGCAAGGTTTGTTAATTGCCATTTCAACTATGATTGCTTTCCATATGGGACTTGAAGAAGGAGATGCGGCAGTTGCAAGTACTATGGCATTTGCAACCTTAACAGCAGCAAGATTGTTCCACGGATTTAATTTAAGAAGTGAACATTCTATCTTTAAAATTGGATTTAAGAGAAATTGGGCCAGCTTAGGAGCTTTTGCAGCAGGTATGGTATTCTTAAATTTAGTATTATTTGTACCACCATTAAGTAAATTGTTTGAAGTTACCGCTCTTTCAGGAAATCAGATTGGTATGATTTATTTACTGGCATTCATACCTACTGTTATCATACAGTTTGTGAAGGTAGTAAAGGACTTAAGCAAGAAGTAAAAAACAGATTAAAAAATCGAAAAAGACAAAAGTAGGAAAGCTATCACTTATGTTCATAAATGAAACTTGGGGTTACTGTTTACGAGGTACGAGTGGACAGTAACAACTTGGGTGGTGGCTTTTTCTTTATTTGAAAACATAGCTTGTACATCCGGTCAGGATGTGCTAGAATTTGTTTTGTTTGGGGAAACAAGTGGAAATCTTGTACGAGCCCGTCGCCGTAAAGTACAAAAAGAACGTTTCATCTTACCGAACGCCACAGTTTAGGGACAAGCCATTGGAGAAATCTGAGAAGGCGGATGAATCAACCAAGATATGCCAGGAACCATTTGATTTTATAAAAAGGTTCAATGCAAAATCAAGGTTTAGTACTAAGTCGAAATATCCAGACAAAACAAACCCCATACTATAATTGCGAGTGCCGGTTTTTTGGGGAAATATTATCGAAGGAGAAAAAACATGAAAAAAAGAACAATGAAAATGGAAACCAAGAAAAAATCATTGTCACTTATCCTTTGTAGTGTGCTGATTGTGGCTATGGCACTGTTTACAACTGGTTGTGGTGATAATACAAACGAGAAAGATACATCTTTGCAAACATCTGAGGTAGTACCTTCTGAAGAGGTTACAGTCTTAGGAGAAGGGGATACAAAATTCAGTTTTTCGGTAGTAGACAAGGATGGCAAAGAAACTTATTTTGAAATTCATACCAATCAGACCATAGTGGGAGAAGCCTTGCAGGAACTTGATTTGATTCAGGGGGAAGACGGTCAGTATGGTCTTTATGTAAAAACTGTAAATGGCATTACTGCTGACTATGACAAGGATGGTATGTATTGGGCATTTTATGTAAATGGTGAGTATGCACAGTCAGGGGTGGACACCACTAAGATAAAAGAAGGAGAAAGTTACTCCTTTAAGGTTGAAAAGTCGTGAAACTGACCATTAAAGAAATCACCATGTTTGCTATGTTGGGAGCATTGATGTATATTTCCAAGGTAATTATGGAATTTGCCCCCAATGTCCATCTGCTGGGAGTATTTACTATAGCATACACTGTGGTTTATCGAAAAAAAGCATTATATCCAATTTATATTTATGTAATTTTAAATGGTATTTTTGCTGGCTTTGCACCTTGGTGGCTGCCATATTTATATGTATGGACGGTGCTTTGGGGTGTAGTTATGTTATTACCAAAGAAAATGCCAAAGAAAATTGCCTCTATAGTATATATGGTAATTTGTGCGGCTCATGGTTTTCTGTTTGGAACTTTGTATGCCCCTGTCCAGGCAATACTTTATGGACTGGATTTTAAAGGAATGGTGGCATGGATTGTTGCCGGATTGCCATGGGACTTCATTCATGGAGTAAGCAATTTTTTCTGCGGGGTCTTGATTGTACCGATTATTTCAATATTAAGACGGGCAGAAAGAAGCTTGGGGAGAAATTGAAAATTTTTGTCAAAAGATATTTATTGACAAGACTTTAATACTGTGTTATTCTAACACAAGTTTAAGAAAAAGATGATTTAGAGTTTTTCTTATAACAATTATTAGGGACCACTCGAAAGAGTCAAGGCCATACGGACAGCCGGGTCCACTGCCGATTGGCAACTTCGTTGCCTTATTGATTGAGTTAAAAGCTCAAATTTTATAAGTTGGTTTCTTATAAACCGAATAGCGCATGGCGCTGACTTGTGAAACAGTCAATAAGAGTAGTAAAAGTAATGATTGCTATATAGACTCTGAATTATGATAGTAGATGTATCCGAAAGATTTCTTTGGTAAAGTAGATATTTTTGTTTTGACACTTTACTGTATTACAGTGATAGAATGTTCTGATACAAAATTATGGTAATGTTTGACGTTTCAAGCAGCGTATGAAAAAGATACGCTGCTTTTTTTACTTTATAGATTTTGAGTAGATAGGAGGATTCGAGAGTTGGAAGAAAGGATGAAACAGTTAGACCAGTCAAGGGCACCTATTTATGAAGCACTTGAAGAATTTAGACAAATGAGGGTAGTACCCTTTGATGTACCGGGGCATAAGCGAGGAAGGGGAAATCCTGAACTTACTGAATTTTTAGGCCAGCAATGTATCGGAGTCGATGTAAACAGTATGAAACCTTTGGATAATCTGTGTCATCCGGTTTCTGTGATAAGAGAGGCTGAGATTCTTGCGGCAGAAGCCTTTGGAGCAGAAAATGCCTTTCTTATGGTGGGAGGAACCACCAGTGCGGTGCAAAGTATGGTTCTTACTGCCTGTAAACGTGGGGATGAAATCATTCTTCCAAGAAATGTGCATCGAAGTGTTATCAATGCTTTGGTTTTAAATGGGGCAATTCCAGTGTATGTAAATCCGGAAGTAGATAAACGTCTGGGAATTGCTCTTGGTATGAAACGGGAACAGGTAGCAAATGCCATTAAAGAACACCCAAATGCAGTGGCAGTATTGGTAAACAATCCTACTTATTATGGTATTTGTTCGGATTTGAAAGCCATTGTAAAGATGGCACATGATGCAGGAATGCTTTGTCTTGCGGATGAGGCTCATGGCACCCATTTTTATTTCGGGGAAAATCTTCCGATATCAGCCATGGCAGCGGGAGCAGATATGGCAGCAGTTTCCATGCATAAAAGTGGAGGAAGTCTGACACAATCCAGCCTTTTACTTACAGGAAAAAATGTGAATCCGGGTTATGTAAGACAGATTATTAATCTGACCCAGACCACTTCCGGAAGTTATCTTTTGATGTCCAGCCTTGATATCTCAAGACGTAATTTGGCACTTCGGGGAAAGAAGGTCTTTAAACAGGTACGGGATTTAGCGGAATATGCAAGAGAAGAAATTAATGCCATTGGTGATTATGATGCCTTTGGAAGAGAATTGATAGATGGGGATGCAGTATTTGATTTTGACCCTACGAAACTTAGTGTACATACCCTGGATGTGGGGCTTGCAGGTATTCAGGTTTACGATATTTTAAGAGATGAATATGACATACAGATTGAATTTGGTGATTTAGGAAATGTGTTAGCATATCTTTCCATTGGAGACAGAGTGCAGGAAGTAGAACGTCTGGTAAGTGCTTTGGCAGAAATCCGCAGAAGATTTAAAGGAGACCCTTCCGGTCTTATGACGCAGGAATACATTGAACCTATCGTGGTAGCCAGTCCTCAGGAGGCATTTTATGCTCCAAAAAAGAGTCTTCCGATTATGGAAACGGAAGGATATATTTGTAGTGAATTTGTGATGTGTTATCCACCGGGAATTCCGATTTTAGCTCCAGGAGAGAAGATAACAGCAGATATTTTAAAATATATCACCTATGCTCATGAAAAGGGCTGTCAGATGACAGGACCACAGGACTCCAAAATCGAGAATTTAAATGTATTGGATGTTTAGCAAAAGAAAGTGGAAAGAAACAAAGGATAGAATCATGCAAATTGCCCATTTTTTCAATGAATTGGGTGGTTTCGCAAGTAGGTTTACAAAGTGAGGAAATAGAAATGGAATTATGGTTTAGTGAACATCACACACCGGATGTGAAACTGAGTCTTAGAGTGAATAAGCAGTTATATTCGGTACAAAGTGATTATCAAAGAATTGATGTGTTTGATTCTGAGGAATTTGGCAGGGTGTTATCCTTGGATGGAAATATCATGCTGACAGAAAGAGATGAATTTATTTATGATGAAATGATAGTTCATGTGCCAATGGCGGTGCATCCGAATGTAAAAAAAGTGTTGGTAATCGGAGCCGGGGATGGAGGCGTTGTACATGAGCTTACCCGATATGAGAGTATCAAACGGATTGATTTGGTGGAAATGGATGAGGAAGTAATTAAGGCCTGTCGAAGATATTTGCCGGAAAATGCCAGTCGTCTGGACGATAGAAGGGTAAACATCTATTTTGAAAATGGGTTAAAATTTATCCGAAAATGTGAAGAGGTATATGATTTAATCATCGTGGATTCCAATGACCCTTTTGGCCCGGCGGAAGGTTTATTTACAAAAGAGTTTTATGGAAATTGCTATAAGGCACTGAAAGAGGATGGGATTTTAGTAAATCAGCAGGGAAGTCCTTTTTACAAAGAAGATGCCAATGCCATGAAAAGAAGTCATGGAAGAATTGCAAGTACCTTTCCAATCAGTCGTGTGTATCAGGCGCATATCCCTACCTATGCCGCAGGTTACTGGCTTTTTGGCTTTGCCAGTAAGAAATATCATCCTATTGATGACCAGGACAGCGAAAGATGGAACAGCCTGAATTTACGAACCAGATATTATACTACGAAATTACATAAAGGTGCTTTTTATCTTCCGGCATTTTTGGAAGAGATGCTAAAGGAGGTGGAGTAAATGAGCGAAACCATGTTATTACAAAATGTAGAAACCTTTATTGCTTGTGATGCCTCTTATGAAGAGGCGAAGATAGTACTTTTTGGAGCTCCCTTTGATTCTACTACAAGTTTTCGTCCGGGAGCAAGATTTGGCTCTGCTGCCATAAGACACGAAAGTTTCGGTTTGGAAACTTATAGTCCTTATCAGGATAAGGATTTAACAGACTATAAGGTTTTTGACAGTGGGGATTTGGAACTTTGTTTTGGAAGTTCTGAGCAGGCGTTAAAGGACATTGAAGAAAGAGCCTCATTTATTATACATCATGAAAAACTTCCGGTTTTAATTGGCGGAGAGCATCTGGTAACACTGGGAGCAGTAAGGGCGGCGGTAAAGAAATGGAGTGATTTACACATCATTCATTTTGATGCACACGCAGATTTAAGAGAAGATTATTTAGGTGCAAAATTAAGTCATGCCTGTGTGATGCGGCGTTGCCATGAACTTTTGGGAGATGGAAGGATTCATCAGTTTTGCATTCGAAGCGGGGATAGAGAGGAATTTCGGTTTGCCGAGCAACATACGGATATGCACAAATTTAATTTTTCCGGGCTTTCGGAATTGGTGGCAGAGTTAAAGGAAAAGAAGGTTCCGGTGTATTTTACCATTGATTTAGATTGTATGGACCCTTCTGTATTTCCAGGGACAGGAACTCCAGAGGCAGGAGGAGTCAGCTTCAAGGAACTACTTGATGCTATGTTACTGGTAAGTCAGGTGAATGTGGTGGCAGCAGATATCAATGAGCTTGCGCCAATGCTAGATACAACGGGAGTTTCCACTGCAGTAGCAGGAAAAGTGTTAAGAGAGTTATTATTAAGTCTTTTAGAAAAGTAAATGGGTATTTGCTATAGATAATTGTGAAAAAGAGAGGAGATTCAAAATGAGTAGAGTTTTAATTATTGGATGTGGAGGAGTGGCTTCCGTTGCCATTCAAAAATGTTGTCAGGTTAGTGAGGTGTTTACTGAAATCTGTATTGCAAGCCGGACAAAATCAAAGTGTGATGAATTGGCGAAGAAGTTAGAAGGAAAGACCAGTACAAAGATTACTACAGCACAGGTAGATGCAGATGATGTAAATCAGTTAGTAGAATTAATTCAGGGATATCAACCGGAACTTGTAATGAATATTGCACTTCCTTATCAGGATTTGACGATTATGGATGCCTGCCTGATTTGTGGAGTGAATTATATGGATACTGCCAATTATGAACCGGAGGATATTAATGAGCCGGAATGGAGAGAAAAGTATGAAAAACGTTGTAAAGAAGAAGGATTTTCGGCGTATTTTGATTATAGCTGGCAATGGGCATATAAAGAAAAATTTGAAAAAGCAGGACTTACTGCACTTCTTGGTTCCGGATTTGATCCGGGAGTAACACAGGCTTATTGTGCCTATGCCTTAAAGCATCATTTTGATACCATTGATACCATTGATATTTTGGATTGTAATGGTGGGGACCATGGTTATCCTTTTGCCACAAACTTTAATCCGGAAATTAATTTAAGAGAAGTTTCTGCACCGGGTAGTTATTGGGAAAATGGAAAATGGGTTGAAATTCCGGCAATGAGTATTCATAGGGAATATGATTTTCAAGAAGTAGGGAAAAAGGATATGTATCTTTTGCACCATGAGGAAATTGAATCCTTAGCAAAGAACATTCCAGATGTTAAGAGAATTCGTTTCTTTATGACCTTTGGACAAAGCTATCTTACCCATATGAAATGTTTAGAGAATGTAGGAATGCTTTCTACGGAACCGGTGCTTTATGAAGGAAAGGAAATTGTTCCGATTCAGTTTTTGAAGGAATTGCTTCCAGACCCGGCTACATTGGGGCCACGCACCAAGGGAAAGACAAACATTGGTTGTATTTTTACAGGAAAGAAGGATGGGCAGGATAAGACTTATTATATTTATAATGTCTGTGACCATGAAGAATGCTACAAAGAAGTAGGTTCTCAGGCTATTTCTTATACTACCGGTGTTCCTGCAATGTGCGGGGCATTGATGCTGCTTACGAAAAAGTGGGAGAAAAAGGGAGTATTTACAGTAGAAGAATTTGATCCAGACCCATATCTTGAGGCACTTACAAAGTATGGACTTCCACATAGAGAAAGCCATGCTCCGGTTTTGGTGGATTAGAGGAAGTTGGGAATGAGATAAAAGGCAGGAAAGATAAATGAATCAAAGTGAAGTGACTAAGAGTAGCCCACCGTTTCGAGGGCTTTGTGAATATGATGTAAAAAAACTGTTTCAAGACATAAACACACCAGCTTATGTCATTGATGAAGTTATGTTACATAAAAATGGAAAGATCCTAAGGGAAATTCAGGAAAGAACAGGATGCAAGATTTTATTGGCACAAAAAGCATTTTCTAATTATGATGTTTATGGTATTTTAGGCAAGTATCTTGCAGGAACGGAAGCCAGTGGGCTATATGAAGCAAGACTTGGTGCGGAGGAAATGCCGGAGGGAGAAGTCCATGTTTTTTGCGGTGCGTATAGAGAAGATGAGTTTTTGGAATTGTTAAATTATGCAGACCATATTGTATTTAATTCTCCAGCCCAGTTAAAGAAATTTGGAGGGCAGGCAAAGCAGGCTGGAAAAAGTGTGGGAATCCGGATTAATCCGGAACATTCCACCGGGGGGGAACATGAGATTTATGACCCTTGTGCCAAAGGAAGCCGTCTTGGAATAACCAAGGAACAATGGGAAAAATATATGACTCCGGAATTAATCTCACTTTTGGATGGAATACATTTTCATACCTTGTGCGAGCAGGATTCCGATGCCTTAGAGGAAACATTGACAGCGGTGGAAGAGAAGTTTGGGACTTATCTAAAACAAATGAAATGGATAAATTTTGGCGGAGGACATCATATTACAAAACCAGGTTATGGAATCGAAAGACTGGAACAATGTATTAAAAAGATACAAGAGCGGTATCAGGTGGAGGTATATCTTGAGCCGGGAGAAGCCTGTGCGTTAAATGCCGGCTATCTGGTAACGCAGGTGCTGGATATTGTGGAAAATGGTGATGTTAAGAATCTTATCATAGATGCCTCTGCTGCCTGTCATATGCCGGATGTAATCGAAATGCCTTATTTACCCCCACTCTATGGTACGAAGGAAAAAGGGAATGGACAATTATACCGGATTGGAGGTCCTACCTGCCTTGCAGGGGATGTCGTAGGTGATTATTGTTTTAAAGACTCCTTATATACTGGAGAACGTTTGATTTTTGGAGATATGGCAATTTACACCATGTGTAAAAATAACACTTTTAATGGTATGCCTCTGCCCTCTATTTATCTTTTAAAGGAAAATGGAAGCATAGAGGAGTTGGTTCATTTTCAGTATGAGGATTTTAAAAGAAGGCTTGGAACAAAAGGAAAGATATGATATAATGGGGCATCAGCAAGGAGATAAGAAACTGTGTAGGAGGTTTTTTCATGGAACTTTGGGATTTGTATCAGGAAGAGCGAATTAAGACTGATAAGACCATGATTCGGGGTGAAGCACAGCCTGATGGGGTTTTTAGACAGGTTGTTCATATTTGTATTTTTAATGAAAAAGGAGAAATGTTAATCCAGCAGCGACAACCCTTTAAGAAAGGCTGGTCTAATATGTGGGATGTAACAGTCGGTGGAAGTGCTGTTTCAGGTGATACCAGCAGGACTGCAGCAGAACGTGAAGTATTAGAAGAGTTAGGATACCAGATATCTTTAGAGCAGGTTCGCCCGGCATTAACCATTAATTTTCCAGGCGGTTTTGACGATTATTATTTAGTTCATAAAGAAATAGAGATTGATACATTAAAATTGCAGGAAGAAGAAGTACAGAGGGTAAAATGGGCATCTTTAAATGAGATTTTAGATATGATAGAAGATGGCAGTTTTATTCCATATCATAAGTCATTTATGGAATTATTGTTCTTTATGCGAAATCATAAGGGAACTCATACGAGACAAGATGGGTAGATGGTTTGAAGTTTGTTCCCACTATAAAAGGTAGTATGACGATATTGGATAGTTAATTGAGAAAGTTTTTTGTGATTGCTTGAATTAAAAGTAAAAAAATAAAAGAATGTTGAAAAATATGAAAAAGTATGTTAATATTTTCGTAAGGGTACCCATGACAGGGTGGATAGCCTCCCGGCTTGGTAAGACGGTAAAACGGAATACATAAGAAGGGAGGTGGCGCGTATGACAGACTATGAAATTATATCGATTTTTATGGGGATATTATCTTTGATGATATCTTCTAGTAGTTTGATTGTTGCGTTGCTTGCCTTTTTCGAGAGAAAAAACAAGCGAAAATAAAAATGCCTATCCTGTCACGCACACAGGATAGGCAACGTCCGTAAGGACAAATCCTAGCTTGGGAGCATCCACTTGGGAGTGGGTACTCTTTATACATAATATAGCATACACACCAGATGATTTCAAGTGCTTTTTGGCAGATGAATATTAGGAAGGGGATATTTATTAGAATGTTTGATGAACGAATTGAAAAAGCTATCTATATTTTATGGGTAGATATGGAAAGTAAAAGAGCAAAGGAAGCGAAGGAATTATTAGAACAGGCAGCAAATGATGGTGTGGCAGATGCATATTATTTTTTAGGAAGAATTTATGCAGGTCCTTGCTTTGTTAATCCTATTTTTAAGTTTGAAGAAAATGATGTAAAAACCGAAGAATATTTTAATCTTAGCATTGAAAATGGAAGTGCCATTGGTATGTTTGCAGCCAGACGTATGGCGGGATTTGAACCAAGGTGTGGAAGTATGGTTTGTGAACCGTATCATTCTGTAGAAGAAGTTTGGGATGCGGTATGTTCTTTGGCAGACAGTGGGGAAATCTTTGCGAAATATTTAATTGCAAATGCGTATTATTATGGTGATATTGTTGGTTTACTTAATCTTGATTTTAGTAGTTTAACAGAAGCACAAATAGAAGCACGGTTGAGAGGATGGGCTGAAAAGGCAATCGAAATGTATGAAGAACTTATTTCAAAGGGCATGGTGATGGGAGTTTATAATTATATTGATATTATTACATCAGGGGATTATGGAGTGCCAATCAATACAAAACGTGCAAAAGAAATTGAAAAGATTTATAAGAAAAAAACAAGCACTGGCTTAGCTAAAGTGTTTAGTAATATATTTAGTTGAGATGATTTACGACTTTAGATTAGGTAATTGCGAAACTAAAATATCTTATGAAACAGTGATGCAAAATGAACAAAACACCGCAGGATCGCTTTCGCTGCGTTCGGCTCGTAGCGGTACTAAATTCGAGGCTTGCCTCTCATTAAGTACCGACGGCCGCCCAAGCACCTGCTTATGTATTTGTTTATTTTGTATCACTCAATATAAGTTTTGAATAGTTTCGCAATTACCTATGACTTTAGATAATAGGAAGGAGGATTGCTTTATGAGAAGGTATGTTATGGTTGCATAGCACTGGCTATTGCAATGAAAAATGAAATATTGTTATAGCCATTGCTAATCCTAAGAAAATATTATTTTAGGAGGCAATTATGGGCTATGTAAAAGCAGAAGAAATTCTGCCAATGGAAATCATAGAATTAATACAACAGTATGTGGATGGACAAAATATTTATATTCCTAGAAAAGAAGAACATCGTAAGGAATGGGGAGCCAATACTAAGATGAAACAGGAATTGTTAGAAAGAAATCGCAGTATTTATCAGGATTTTTTAGCAGGAATGAAGACATGGGAATTGGCGTGTAAATATTATCTGTCTGAAAAAAGCATACAAAGGATTATTCGAAAGATGAAGTTGTAACTGCGAAAAAGCAGACGAATGCAAGGATAACTTTAAAACAAAATAAAGAAAATTTAGCCGAGATGATTCATGACCTTATTATAGAAAATGATAAGTCATTTCTGTGGCTATTGGGATTCCTCTAAAGTAGAAGATGAAATGTAAAATCTGATACTTTGGAGGATTTTTTTTAGTTATATACTATGAAAAGGGTGATTTTTGTGCATTTCATGTTACCAATATGGCAACATAGGACTAGAGGGCTTGTTTCATAAAATTTAAAATGTTATGTTAGGCAAGGAAGGAGGAGATGTCTTGAAGATTTCAATTAATGTAGATGAGAAGATAACAGATACAGAAATATCAATTTCTTGTGCCAGATTGACACCAGAAATAGAAAAAATACTGGCAACATTAAGGATTTTAGAACGAAAATTAATGGTGGCAAAAAAGGACGAATCTTATATATTGGACGTTTCCGATATTGTTTATATAGAGTCGGTAGATAGAAAAACTTTTGTGTATACCTGTAATGACTATTTCGAATCAAAACTAAAACTATATGAATTAGAAGAACAGTTTTGCGAATGCGGATTTTTTCGGGCAAGTAAATCCTGTATTGTACAGTTAAAATATATTAAATCATTAAAAACAGACATCAATCGAAGAATTCGTCTTACTTTGGAAAATGGCGAACAAATCATAGTTTCCAGGCAGTATGCGGAGGAATTGAAAAGAAAGTTGGGGGTGATATAAATGGAAGAAAGAAAAACAATTTTTGATTATCTAGGTCAGATTTTTATGATTTTCGGAATTACCATAGCTATATTAAATGTATTTTGTATTTTGTTTGGGGAAGATGCGAAAGAATTTTCAACCATGTTTTCCTTAGGAAATCAAGGAATCAGTGTACCTATTATGTTTCAGTTTCTTATTATAAGTGCAATTATTGTTACCTTACGTTTTATATTTTTTACAGATGTATGGATAAAGAATATGTCAGTGCTGGCGAGAATGATATGGATGATAGTGTTGGTATTACTTACGGTCAGTGCATTTATTTTCCTTTTTAAATGGTTTCCATCGGATATGTGGCAGCCATGGGTGATGTTTTTGCTTTGCTTTGGAGTATGCTTTACCATAAGTACTGTACTGTCAGTAGCAAAAGAAAAAGCAGAAACAAGAAAAATGGAAGAAGCCTTGGAAAGACTAAAACAAGAAGCTGACAAATAGAGGAGAAAGACGATGGAAAATGGAATTGAAATATTAGAAATAGAGCAGGAATTTAACGGAAGGAAGGTGTTGGACGGAATTAATATCAGCATCAAAAAAGGAGAAATATTTGGACTTTTAGGGCCTTCCGGAGCAGGAAAAACCACATTAATCAAGATTTTAACAGGTCAAATAAAGCAGACGGCAGGAAAAGCAGAGATTTTAGGGAAGGATGCAAGAAAATTAACAGGAGAAGACTATAAAAAGATTGGAATTATGATGGACCATTTTGGTCTTTATGAAAGGCTTAGTTGTTATGATAATTTGAAATTTTTTGCCAAGATATATGAGATTTCGGATAAAAAAATAAATGAAATACTGGAAGCAGTGGGACTTTTAGAGGCAAAGAAAACTTTGGCAGTTAATTTATCTAAGGGAATGAAAAACCGATTACAACTTGCAAGAGTGCTCATGTTAAGTCCTGAGATTTTGTTTTTGGATGAACCTACCAGTGGACTTGACCCTGGGACGGTGGATGAAATTCATGGATTGATTCAAAAAGAAAAAGAGAAGGGAACTACCATTTTTTTAACGACTCATAATATGGTGGAAGCAGAAAAACTATGCGATAATGTGGCATTGCTGAATGAAGGAAAAATAGTGGAATATGGCAATCCGGTGGAACTATGCAGAAGATATCATCATCAGAAAAAAATCAGGATACATTTATATGACGGAAGAAACATTGAAGTGGAAAATGATAAATCTACAGTAAAAATACTTTTAGAATATTTTGAGCAAGGGCTGGTTGAAACCATACATTCTAGTGAACCGGATTTAGAAACGGTATTTATGGAATTAACGGGAAGGAAGTTGGATAAATGACAAGAAATATAAGAGCAATATTATGGAAGCAAATAAAGGATACCTTTAAGAATAAAACCATCTTGATTCAGTTTATTATGTTTCCGATTCTAACTATAATTATGGAAAATGTAGTTAATGTAGGGGAACTTCCAGAACATTATTTTGTTAAGTTATTTTCTGTTATGTATGTGGGAATGGCACCGCTTACCGCTATGTCCGCTATTATTTCGGAGGAAAAAGAAAAGAATACATTAAGGGTATTGTTAATGTCTAATGTAAAACCCATGGAATATTTGTTGGGAGTGGGGATTTATATCTTTGTAGTCTGTATGATTGGAGCAGGAGTTTTTTGCATATGTGGACAATATAAAGGAAGTACCTGTTTTTCCTTTATGCTGGTAATGGCGGTAGGAATTTTGGTTTCTATTTTAGTAGGAGCAGCCATTGGCACTTGGAGTAAAAATCAAATGATGGCGACCTCTGTTACCGTACCGGTAATGATGGTTTTCTCTTTTCTACCTATGATTTCCATGTTTAATACAACTGTTGAGAAAGTATCAAAACTTACTTATTCAGGGCAGATACATATTTTGATGAAAAATATTGAAAATTTAGAACTGTGTATGGAAAATGTTTTGATGATTGGTATTAATATGGTCATTGCAGTTTTAGCATTTGGACTTGCATATCGAAGAAGTGGACTGGAATAATGACAGGTTAATGATAAAAAATATAAAGATAAAAAGTAAAATTAAGGTATCTTTTATTACAAAAATTTGGTATAATACATTGTGTAAAAAGTGTTAAACTTTTACCAATAAATGTATACATATCAAAGGGAGGAACAAGAGATGGGTAAAATGTTACGTAGAACAAAGAAAGTGATTGCAACAATTTTAACAACCGGAATGCTTGTTGGCGCGGTTTCTACTCCTGTGGCAGCTGCTACAGAAGGATGGAAAAGAAATGCAACAGGCTGGTGGTACCAAAAAGCAGATGGTTCGTATCCTGCAAATAAGTGGGAAAAGATTAATGGTGCCTGGTACTATTTTAATGCCAATGGATATATGTTATCAAATTCCTGGGTTCCTGATAAATCCGGAAAATGGTACTATGTAGGAGCTACCGGAGCCATGAAGGCGAATGACTGGGTGAAGGGAAAGGCCGGAGAATGGTACTATATGGGTGCGGATGGAGCCATGAAGGTAAATGACTGGGCACAGGATAAGGATGAAAATTGGTATTATTTTGGAAGCGATGGAGTTATGAAGACGGACTCTTTCATAAAGGATAAGTCCGGAAAGCAGTATTATCTAGGTTCTGAAGGAGTTATGGAAACTGATTCCTGGGTACAGGATAAGTTTGGAAAGAAGTATTATATGGGAAACGATGGAAGCATGATTATCGATTCTAACGGAAATACGATGATTGGTAGTATTACTTGCGATATTGATGATTCCTGGACAATATTAAGCGGAGCCAGTGATGGAGCGATGTATTTGATTCCTTCTGCAAATGGAGGTGCGATGTTTATAGCTCTGGTTTCTGAGACCCAAGCAGAAGTTTCAGAAAAAGATTTAGTAGCTACGAAAGACGCATTGCTTCAACAGTATAAAGAGTATGATTTGAAAGTTGTAGCAGATACTACGGTTAGTACACCTTGTGGAACTGGTGTATCATTTACATTGGATGTGTCAGACTACCTGAATGATGAAATGGAAGGACATACCGCTTATATTAAGCAGGTACTATTTATGAACGGAAATGAACTTTATTTGTTCCAGATTATCTGTGTAGATGACGATTTTGCTACGTTGGAGCCACAATTTGATTCAATTATTTCAAATATTTCGAAATAATGATGGTATTTACAAAAAGTAAGTTGTCTTAAGGGCGACTTACTTTTGCCTGTTTTAAAAATTTCCATAAATGAGAATAAATCAAAGGGAGGTAATTAGTATGTTAAAAAACAAAGTAGCAGTAGTTACTGGTGGTACCAGGGGAATTGGATATGCGGTAGTGAAAAAGTTTTTAGAAAATGGTGCTAAGGTGGCAATATTGGGTTCCAGACAGGAAACCGTAGATAAGGCCATGGAAAAGTTAAAGGAAGAAGGAGTACAGGGAGAAGTTCTTGGATTCTGTCCGGATTTGACATCACCGGATGAAATTGCTCAAGTATTTGCTAAGGTAAAAGATACTTTTGGCAGTCTTGATATTTTGGTAAACAATGCCGGAGTTTCTGCAAGAGAAAGCATTTATGATTATAATCCGGATGATTTTGGAAAAACGATTGATTTAAATGTTAAAGCTGTGTTTATTTGTGCCCAGGCAGCAGCTAAGATTATGAAGGAACAGGGTGGCGGTGTGATTTTAAATACCAGTTCCATGGTAAGTCTTTACGGACAGCCATCTGGTAGTGGTTATCCGGCATCAAAGTTTGCAGTAAACGGATTAACGAAATCTCTTGCCAGAGAACTTGGGAAAGATAATATTCGTGTGAATGCAGTTGCACCGGGAGTTACTAGAACAGATATGGTGGCAGCTTTACCGGAAGCAATGATTCAGCCATTAATTGCCTCCATTCCGTTAAGAAGAATTGGAGAACCGGAAGATGTAGCCAATGCGTTTTTATTCTTAGCAAGTGATATGGCATCTTATGTAACAGGTGAAATCTTATCTGTGGATGGAGCAGCCATGACTTAAAAAACGTATCATAAGAATGTGCATGGATTTATAATATATGAACCATTGCAGATTTGAATATAGAAAAGGAATGTGACTTGATTATTTTTTTGTTTCAGAAATAATTAGGTTGAAAATATCACATTCCTTTTCTTTTTTTATTTTGTTAAGTGATTTATAACGCAAGTAGATGTGTGGGTATCAGACATTTTGATTGTGATTTCAAACGGGGTATAGTATAATTATGACAATCAGTAATTACAAATTATAGGTGGTGTGTATGGAGGAATTCATATTTCAAATGCGCAAACAAAAACCAATTGTAAACTATTATGGAATTTGCTTATAGATAATGTAAAAGCATAAATAGGAGATGATATTACGATGGAACAAATTTTATATCATGGGAGTGGGCAGATAGTGGAATTCCCTGAAATTAGAAAGACTAGATATACGAAGGATTTTTCATGGGGATTTTATTGTACGAAAAGTTATGAACAAGCATACCGATGGGCAGAACGTCGTCACGAAACAGGAATTATTAATATTTATTCCTATATAGAAAATAGTAAATTGAATATCATGAAATTTAATGAAATGACAGATGAATGGCTTGATTTCATTGCAGAGTGTCGTGCGGGTAAAATACATGAATATGATATTGTAGAAGGCCCTATGGCGGACGATACCATTTGGAATTTTGTAAATGAGTATTTAGCTGGAACTATCAGTAGAGAAGTATTTTGGGAGTATGCTAAATTTAAACATCCAACACATCAAGTAAGTTTTCATACATTGCGGGCATTGGATTGCTTAAAATTTGAAGGGAGTGAATCGATTCATGAATGAAAAATGTAAAGATGACATTTATTATGTGTGTACCATGATTGAATTTGTATCCAGAATCACAAATAATCGACGAAAAGATGTGATTTCTAAGCTATCAAAGAAGAATATTGAACATCAATTGAAGGTGGCAGAAGTAAATCATTGTTTAAGTTTTGAACAGGTTTCTGACGAGTGGATTGAACAATATGGAATCAAGACAGGGAAAGCTAATGAAATAGATAATTGCAGATATACAATTCCGTCTGTTACTTCAATTGGTAGAGTATATCAGCAACTTGTGTTAGCAACAATAAAAGGTGATGATGTTGCACAAGCAATTATTGATGTGTTCACATCTTTTATTAGTGATGAAATATCAAATTTTAACACAAATGTATATTATAGTAATCCAGATTATCTGAGATGTTCATATGAAGCAGGTTTTTTATTGGCATAGATAAGGAAATTTAAAATATTAGTAGCAAAGTTTGATGATAGGTTGATTTTAGGATTAATAATGGTTAAATACATTGTGGTAATAGTATGATTACATATCCTTGACTCCGATTTTGGAGCCAGGGATATTTTTTACTTGACATTTGTGTGCATATACTGTATATATATTTATATACAGTATATGCACACGTGGAATAAAGAAGATAATGTTTGAAAAGGCACAACTGAATTTGAAAGTAAATTTCGAAAGCAAGAACAGAAATGGGGAGGATGTTTATGTTAAAAGTAGAGCATATAAGTAAGAAGTTGGATAAATTTAGGTTACAGGATATTTCTTTAGAATTGCCCAGAGGATATATTATGGGACTGATAGGTCCCAATGGTGCGGGAAAAACCACACTTTTATATTTGATACTTGGTCTTTATAAGCCGGAAGAAGGAAGCATAGAGATCAATGGAAATGACATTGTAAAACATGAAGTAATGGCGAAAAATGAGATGGGGTATGTATTGGCGGAGGAGTTGTTCTGTCAGGATGTTACCTTGGTAGAAAATGGAGATATGTATGGAAAGTACTATAAGAAATATGACAAGGAATTATTTCTAAAATACTGTGAACGGTTTCATCTGAAAAAAGACCAGAAATTAAAGAAACATTCTAAAGGAGAAAAACTTAAATTTCAGTTTGCCTTTGCCTTAGCTCATAAGCCGAAACTTTTGATATTAGATGAACCAACTTCTAATTTTGATCCGGAATTTCAGGAAGATTTCATAAAGATTATTACAGAGTTTGTATCCGATGGGGAGCATAGCGTGGTGTTGGCAACTCATCTGACTTGGGAATTGGAACGTATTGCAGATTATATTACGTTTCTCGATCATGGTAAGATGGTGTTTAGTCAGGACCGGCAAAGCCTGGAAGATGCTTACCGACTGGTTTGTGGCGAAGAATATAAAATAAACTTACTGCCAGAGGAAAGGGTCATATACAAGGAAAAAGGAAAATATTCCACAAAAGCACTTGTAAAACATAGAAGAAGGATGAACTATGATAAAGAACTGGAAATCATCATTCCTACGATAGAAGATATCATGTATTTTATGGTAAAGGGGGAAGGAACATGTTAAAAATCGTACTGGATGATTATAAACATAATTTAAAAACAGGATTTAAATATTATTATAATTCCTATATGGTAAGTATTCACACCTATTTATTTTTTATTGTCCCTATTGTGATGAGAGAAGGAAGATTCAGTTATTATTTTATGATGGTTCCTGTGATTTTGGCTGAGTTTTTAGCAAAAGTATATGGATGTATGGAGAATCGAACTTTGTTTTTTTGTCCTTTATCTAAGGAACAAAGAGAAATATATTTTAAAACATCGTTATGGCTTCGAATCAGCATTCCAATGATTTTATTAGGAATATCCGGAGGTATTTTAATAGGATTAAAAAAGGTAACTTTAGGAGAATTTTTAATCTTTGCACTCATGATGTTTTTATATACGATTTCTATTAATATTTGTTGCCTGCCGGATGGAAAAATGCTGCCATCTCCAAAAGGGAAAATGAATCCTACCAATTATTTTATCTGGAATGTGATAATACACGCAGATGGTTTTGTAAATCTACTTGCTATTATTTCGGAAATTCTGGATAAGAAAACTATACATTGGATAGATGGAATTTGCATAGGAAGTATGACGTTATTGCAGATAGTGGCGTTTCTTATTATTCTAAAAAGGTATTATGAACCTGTAAAACAGGTGCTTACAGATTATGAGGTATTAAGAGGAATCAGGAAAAATGAAGAAAAAGGGGAAGGTGCGGTATGAAAATTATCATAAAACAACAAGGAACCCTTGCCATTTATGAACAGATTGTAAATCAACTAAAAAATGCGATTTTAACAGGGGAATTATCTGCAGGGGAGGCGCTTCCTTCCATACGTTCTTTGGCTGCTGAGTTAGAGGTTAGTGTAATTACTACAAAGAGGGCTTATGAAGAATTGGAAAAAGAAAAACTGGTTCGTTCTATTCCGGGAAAAGGGTTTTATGTGTGCGAATATAATAGAGATTTTTTGAAAGAAAAACAATATATCGGACTGGAACAGCGAATGCAGGAAATTATCAATGACTGTAAAAAGGCAGGAATGTCGAAACAGGATATTTTATCTATGACAGAAACCTTGTTTGATTCGTAAATCAAGTGGGATAATTTATGGGTTTGCATTTTAAATGAAACTATTAGTATTTTTATTTGAGAGATGGTGAGAAAAATGATTTTAGAATTTAAAAATGTAAGTGGAGTATCAAAAGATTTCGCTTTAAAAGATGTATCTTTTTTCGCAGAGGGTGGATTTATTACCGGAATTACAGGAAAAAATGGTGCAGGCAAAACGACATTGTTTCACTATATCATGGAACCGGAGAAAAACTATACCGGAGATATTATAGTTGTGGGTAAAAAACTTCATGAACATCATGCGGAACTTATGAATATCATTGGGTATGTATCAGAAGATAACCGCTTTTTCATGGAAAAGACCGGGAAAGAAAATGTAGATTTGCTTTCTGTATTTTATTTAGACTTTGATACGGAACTTTTTCATGATGTGATGAAACGGATGAAACTTTCTTCCATGAAAGAGTTAAGAAATATGTCGAGAGGGGAATATTTAAAATTCCAACTGGCTTTTGCCATGGCGCATAAGTCGAAACTTTATCTTCTTGATGAAATTACAGGGGGGATGGACTCTATTTTTCGAAAAGAGTTATATCAGATGTTACAGGAGATATTAATGGAGGAAGATACTGCGATTGTTATGACAACTCATATCAAAGAGGAAATTGAAATGCGGATGGATTATGTAGGTGTGATGGAAGAAGGAAAGTTTGTTTCCTTCCAGGAAGTAGGAGGAGAACCATGGACAGAGTAAAAAAATTTGACCGGATGTTAGAAAAAATTGAGGATTATAAATTTGTAATGTCAAAATTTGTGATGTATTTATGCTTGGTACTTGGGTGTTCGTGGATGTTAATTCCTCTTAACAGGGGGGAACCCTTTTTTTGGTTGATTTCTTATTATATTATTTTTTTTGGCATAGCTTGTTATTTAAAATCTTATGGATGTGCGGAGAAGGGAACTTCGATTTATATGGTTTTAAGGTGGATGCCTGTAGATAAAAAGGAAATCTATAAGGTAAGGAGGGAGTATCTAGATCGTCTGGTTTTAAAAGTTGCAATCGTTATTTTTGTGTTACAACAGGCAGGGGCATTGCTGAACCATAGCTGGAATGTATGGAATATAGTATATCCGCTGGCGACAGCAGGACTGATCTGGTTGTCCGGGGTGTTATATATCAAAATGGTAATGAGAATATTTAAATAGTAGAAATAATTCACGATATTCATCATAGAAAGCGGTTTATGAAAGTTTACTGTTCACGAGGTACGAGTGTACAGTAACATTTTCTATGATGAATAGGTTGAATTATATATTTTTTTGCTTGACAATATCGATAGTCGATGTTATGATATCGATACTAGATATCGAGAATCGATATTTAGGAATTAGGTAATTGCGAAATTATCAAGATTTATTTTGAATCACTTTCATACAAAATATCATGGTTTCGCAATTAACTGAAAACTTGTATTAAGCAAGGAGGGAATATAGAAGTGGCAAGAGAAAAGTTACAAACCTTAAGTGAGCCTATGTACTATATTTTACTTGCACTGCTTGAGGAACGGTGTGGAGTGGATATTATGCAAAAGGTGGAAGAAATATCAAAGGGAAGAATCAGGGTTGGTCCTGGAACTTCTTACGCATTGCTGGATAAGTTTCTAAAGGAAAAAATGATTGAGGAAACTAAGGTGGAGGGGAGAAAAAGAAGTTATATTATTACAGAGTATGGAAAAGAAATGCTGGAAAAAGAATATGAAAGATTATGCCAGATGATAGAAGAGGGAAAAGAACTACTTGGAAGATAAAAGGTTACTGTTTACGAGGCACGAGTGGACAGTAACGATAAAAGAGCAAAGAAAAGGAACTTCCTAGGAAATAAACAGAGTGAAGACAGTAGAAAGGAATGGTAAAAATATGGGAGAATCAATGATACGAAAAATGTTTCTTGCAGGGTCATATGATTTAAAGGCACTGGAGGAATTTTTAGAAGAACAGGCAGCAAAGGGATTTATGTTTGTAAAACAAAGAGGAATCTTTTATTATTTTGAAAAATGCGAACCTAAGAAGGTACATTTTGCAGTGGATGTTTTTGAAAAGGCATCTATTTTTGACACAAGACCAGAAGCGAAAACGGAAGAATACATTGAATATTGTGAACAATGTGGATGGAAATTTTTGTTCACTAATGGGAAAATACAGTTTTTTTACACGGAAAAAGAGAATCCTGTGGATATTCAGACAGATGATGAATTGAAACTAAAAATTATTCATAAGAATATGATGGTTACAAGGGGAGCAAGCTGGCTTTCCCTGGTGTTTGTTTTGCTGATGCAGATTTTATCCGGAGTATTCCGTGAATTTACAGGAGCCAATATGGTAGACCAGTTCATTGTCTTTGGGGGAAATTTACCGCTTATCATTGCATATATAGGAATCATAGTTAGTGTTTCCATGGAAATGCTCCGTTATAACCAATTTTATAAGAAAAATAAAAAACGGGTTCAGAATGGACAAAAGATTCAATATGTTGAAAAGAAGAAGGTGGAAAAATATCATAAAGTTACTTGTATCCTGTATCTATGTTTTGCTATCTGTATGTTAATATCCTTGTGCAGCCTGGGAAAAATGGGCTATGTATTTGCAGCAACAATATTGGTTTCTATTGTATTTATGTATCTTTTGGAATTTTTCCGACAAGGAAACAAGAAAATGAGCCGCCAGGACAATGTTATTTTTACCATTGTTTTTTCTGTGATTGGATGCGGCATTTGCATTACAGGCTCTATTTTAGTATTATTTATTGATTTCTTTGACTTTAATTCGCAAAAAGTAAAATATTACGATGAAGAGGAAAAATGTTATGTATATATGACCATTAGTGAAGACGAAATACCACTGACCATGGAAGAACTAGGCATTATAACAGAGGGAGTGGAGTATCATCAGACCACCGCATTTAATTATAGGTCTATTTTCGGGGAGTATCATATGTATGAACAGATGTATTTTGATAAAGAGGTGCAGGACATAGGACCTTTATTAAGTTATGAGATAGTAAATAGTAGTTGGGATAAGCTGTTGGATTCCTATGTTGATGAGTATTTAGAACAGTCTTTCTATGAATGTAAAGATATTACCAAGGAGGAAGGAGAACTTTGGGGAGCAGATATGGTGTATTCCTTATGGGATAAGGAATTGAAAGGAGAAGGAAGGCTTGTGATTTATAAGGATAAGGTTATGTATATTATTTGTGAAGAGCTTCAATATAATGAAAATACGATTTCTATGGTAAAACAGGCATTAGATTTAAATTGAGAAAAGAGATAGGAAGAAATAAAAAACAAAGATAATATGATTTTTGGGGAAATGGCAACGAATTTATATGTAAAAGTTCAATTTGTTATTGCTTACAAATGATAACGCTTATAGGAGCGTTTTTTGAGTTAAATTATTTGACTTATGGATAAAAAAGGGGTAAAATATTAGTAATATGCACAAAATATTTTTCCAAATTATATTTTTTTTATGGAAAGTGCAAATAATTTGAGTGGAGGAGAACGCTTATGAAGAAACGAGGAAGCATTAACAAAAAAATAGGAATTATGGTTGCCATAGCGTTGCTGATTTCCTTTATGTCATTGACGGTTGTTTCTGTAGTAGTTCTTAAGAACGAAGTGATGGAACAGTGGAAGGAAAAGGACTATGATTTAGTGGTGGCGTACAGTCAACAACTGGGAAATGGGCAATATACGTCGGTGGAAGATTATCAGAGCTTTGTTGATAAGATGAATGAGGATGGAAGGTTTAATTACGCATTATACATAGAAGATGTAAATGGTGAAGTAACTGCTGTTGCCCACAGTAATCATGATAGAATCGGACTTGTATTGGAAGACGAAGGAAGTATTGCAGCAGCCAGAGATGGGGAAGCTTATGTGGGATATTACGAAGACCCGGTAAGTGGAAAAACTACACTGGATGTATTAAATCCGATTTATGACAGTTCAGGTAATTTACAAGGTGCATTGAATATCGGAGTTCCTGTGGATGATGAGACCATGGGAGAGATTTTAAAAGGCTCCATTGTTACATTAGCGGCCACTTGTATGATTTTTGCGGTTATTTTAATTGTTTTATTAATCTTTATTATCCGTAAGTTAGTGTTACGTCCTGTGACAGATTTAAGTAAAGCCATTGATAAGATATCTAATTATGATTTAACCACTCAGGATGATGCTGTGTTGGAAAAATATCAAAAGAGAAATGATGAAATCGGCGGAATCAGTAACGGCTTTTTAATCATGCAGGAAAGTCTGATACATATGATTGAAAACATTGAACACGTATCCGGCGAATTAACCGACCATTCAGAAGATTTGTCCAAGGTGTGTGGTGAAGTAAAGGATAGTGGAGAGCAGCTTGCCCAGACCGTAGATGAAGTTGCTAATGGTGCCATGATTCAGGCACAACAAACCACAGAAGGAAATTCTAAGATGGTGGATTTAAGTCTTCTGGTGGAAAAAGTAGAAGAAAATATGTTAAGTTTAAGTAAAACTACGAAAGAAGTAGGCATGATTAAACAACAGGGTGTAGAAGTTCTGGATGAATTGGTGGAAAAAACAGAAGAAAATAATCAGAACTCCAAGCAGGTATTTAAGGTTATGAATGAAACCGGTGAACAGGCTGAAAAGATTAAAGAAGCCAGTGTTCAGATTCAAAATATTGCAAGCCAGACCAATCTGCTTGCTTTGAATGCATCCATCGAATCTGCCAGAGCAGGTGAAGCCGGAAGAGGTTTTGCAGTAGTAGCTACGGAAATCGGAAATCTTTCACAACAAACCAATGCCTTGACGAATGAAATTGATGGAATTATTAATCAGTTGGTAAAGAAAGTAGAAGAGGCTTTAAAGACCATGAAGCAGATGGAGGAAACTTCGAAAGAACAGGGAGAAAGTGTAAACGATACCAAAGAGAAATTTGAAGAAATTATGAGAAACGTACAGGATATGGAAGAAAAATGTACGATATTAGGCGAGTCTACAGAGGAAATGAAGGTAAATGAAAAGATGGTAGTAGAGGTAATCGGAGATTTATCTGCACTTTCTCAAGAAAATGCAGCCTGTATGGAAGAAGCCGCAGCTTCTGTTGCCACTCAGGAACAAGCCATTGAAAAAGTATCTGTTTCCAGTGATGATGTGGCAAAACTTGCGAAAAATTTACAGGAAGTTATCAGCAAGTTTAAATTGGATTCAATTTAAGAAATTGAATCTAAGAAACATGACAAAGTGAAAATTTAGGCAGAAATAAAAACATTAAAAAGAAAGTATTCAGAGTTAAATGCAAAACATTTACAGTGGAATGCTTTCTTTTTTTGTTTTTTACATGGATAATGGTTGTGATAAATTGACAAAGAGTGCTATAATATTTTAGTTGGTAGAAAGGAGAGGAAAGAAGGATGAAAAAGAAAAAAGTATATCAGAGCCAATCCTTGAATCGCCTTGTGTTATTGGAACGGTTGACTTGGCTCATACCGATGGCATTTTTTTGTTGGGGCTTTTATAAAAGCAGTGATGCAAGGAAGGAAGTACTAGCGGCAGACAGTTCTTTACCTGTGATACTTGTCATTCTATTTATTTATGCTTTTTCCGTATTTGTTCAATCCATAATTCCCTTTTTGGTAGTAAAACTTTTAATTCGTAGTGCCAGAAAACAGACCATGCGGAATAATACCTTCATTACTGTAGAGGATTTTGATTACTACAGAGATAAACTGGATGGACTATCGCCAGGGGCGATTAGTTTGCTTTCGGATTTAAAGTTGGAGCCTAGAAAAGATATTGCTGCCTCGATTTTAAAATATAAAGAAATGGGAATTTTAACGGAAATCGATGGAAAATATCAGGTGGAACATCTTAATGAAAGTTCCTTAAAAGAAAGTGACCGTTATCTAATAAATAAACTGGTTCAAGGACAGCAGGGGATAGAATATGATAAAGAATGGCAGCGCCTGGTAGAGCAGGAAGCGATAAATGAGGGTTATATTGCAAGAAAAGGAAAATTGGATAAGAAAGGGTCTGCCAGTTGTTGTTTATCGACGTTAATTCCAGTTATTTTATTGATAATCGTAATTGTAATGACATTTTCTTTAAATGAAAAAATGGAGCCATTTTCAGAAATTCTGGATCAGGCACCAGAGGGGATACTTTTAGGAGAGCAATTAGAATATTTAAGTAATTACCCAGAATATTATCCGGTTATGGCAGAAATGTTTTTGTATGTCATTGTGTTTTTATTATTTTTGGCATCTCCATTGGCGGGAATTGCCAGTTTGATAGGAAGGGTAACAAACATAAAATGGTTTAAGAGAACGTCACTTGGAAATGAGATGACAGAATGCATCTATGGAATGAAAAACTTTATCCATGATTATTCAAATTTAAGTGAAGCAGACCAGGAACAAGTAGTTTTATGGGATGATTATTTGATTTATGCAGTAGTATTAGAAGAAAATCAAAGAATTATAGAAGAGATTATGAAAAGGAGAAATGCAAAATGAATGGAATGATAATACCTATAATAGCAGCAGTAGTGGTAGTGTTACTTTTAGTATACATAATTAAGGTGTATAACAGTTTGGTGGTTCTGAAAAACAGAGTGGAAAACCAGGGTGCCCAGGTAGATGTTCAGTTAAAAAGAAGGGCAGATTTGATTCCTAATTTGATTGAAACCACAAAAGGGTATGCCAATTACGAAAAAGGAACATTGACTGCAGTAACCGAATTAAGAAGCAAGATGGTGAATGCTTCAAATACAGGGGAAGCATATCAGGCAAATGTAGAATTAAATAAGGAATTAGCACGAATTATGGTAATTAGCGAAAATTATCCGGAATTAAAGGCAAATACTAATTTTATGAAATTACAGGATGAGTTATCGGATACAGAAGAGAAAATCGCAAAGGCTCGTCAGTTCTACAATGATGTGGTAACCAAGTACAATACACAAATTATGCTGTTTCCAAAATCCATATTTGCCAAGATGCTTGGATTTAAAAAGAATGCTTTATTAGAGGCAAGTGAAAATGAAAAAGCAAATGTAAAAATAGGGGCAGATACCTTCCAATTTTAATTTTGTAACAGACAATTGCGAAACTATAACCTCTCGTCGAAAAGAAGACGGGAGGTTTTTTCATAACTATTATGGGAAAAAGTTTACTTTGTTCCAAGCAACATAAAATTTTAGTAAAAGGGGTCTTCTCAAAAACGGTCAACGAAGTATAATTAAGATTAACCCATTCGGTTTATGGAGGTGAGTAACATTAACGAGAAATTTTTTGAGTTACCAATAGAGAAACAAGAAAGAATCATCAATGCAGGATTTAAAGTATTTTCGCAAAATTCCTATAAAAAGAGTCCTGTGAGTGAAATTGCGGATGCTGCGGGTATCAGCAAGTCCTTGTTATTTCACTATTTTCACAATAAAAAAGAATTATATCTTTTTCTTTGGGAAACCTGTGCTAAGATTACTATTGAATATCTGACAGAAAGTGGCTGTTATGAAAAAACAGATTTTTTTGAAATGTTATATTCCGGAATGCAGGCAAAAATAAGAATCATGAAAAAATATCCTGATATGGGCAACTTTGTGGTAAAAGCCTTTGGAGAACAGGATTCGGAAGTCCGGGAAGAGATTCGGGAAAGTTATGCAAAATATAATGACTTTAAGGCAAATAGCACCAAGGTAAACGTAGATCCTGAGCAGTTTATAGAAGGTTTAGATTTTGATATGATGTACCGGGAAATATATATGGCAGCCGAGGGATATCTTTGGGAAATAGAGCATCAGGGACCTGTCGATGTGGATAAGCTGGAAAAGGATTTTATGAAATTGCTTGATTTTTGGAAGCAGATTTATTTAAGAAAAAAGGAGGACTAACTATGGATGCAATACATACATCAGGGCTTACAAAGTATTATGGAAAATCCAGGGGAATCATAGATGTAAACCTTGAAGTAAAAGAAGGAGAATTTTTTGGATTTATTGGACCTAATGGAGCTGGAAAAAGTACTACCATCCGAACCGTATTGGGATTGATGAAAAGTAGCAGTGGAACAGCTAAGGTGTTTGGGAAGGACATTGAAAAAGAAAAGAAGGAAATCTTAAAAGACATAGGCTATCTCCCTTCGGAGGCTATGTTTTATTCCGGAATGAAGGTGAAGGATATCATTTCTTTTTCCGCCGGACTAAGAAAAAAGGACTGTAAAAAAGAGGCTGATATTTTATGTGAAAGGCTTCAACTGGATACGACAAAAAAAGTAGAAGAATTATCTTTTGGTAATCGAAAGAAGGTAGCCATCGTCTGTACTCTTTTACACAATCCAAAGCTTTGTATTTTAGATGAACCTACCAGTGGCTTAGACCCGCTAATGCAAAGGGAATTTTTTGATATTCTAAAGGAGAAAAATGCAAAAGGAACTACAGTATTTTTATCCTCTCATATATTGTCCGAAATACAGAATTATTGTACAAGGGCGGCTATTATAAGGGAAGGACGTTTGATTGCCTGTGATAGTGTCGATGCTTTGGCAAAGACCAACGCAAAAAGGATTCATATTCAGGGTAATCTGGATTTATCGAATCTTTCCGGAGTTCGGGATTATAAAAAAGTGGAGACTGGGATTGATTTTCTTTATGGGGGAGATATCAATGAGCTGGTGCAGGAGCTTTCTGGTAAACATATCTTGGATTTAACCATATCGGAACCGGATTTAGAGGAAATTTTTATGCATTACTATGAAAAGGAGGGAAATAGAATATGACATTGATGAAACATGAACTAAAGCAAGGGAAAAAAGCTCTTATCATTTGGACCACAGCCATTGGTTTTCTGCTTGCAATCTGTGTCTTTTTGTTCCCTGAAATGAAGGGGGAAATGGAGGGTGTCAGCGATATGTTTACCTCCATGGGAAGTTTTACGCAAGCCTTTGGAATGGATAGAATTAATTTTGGAAGTCTTATGGGATATTATGCGGTAGAATGTGGAAATATCTTAGGACTTGGTGGGGCGTTTTTTGCTGCACTTTGTGGTGTGTCCATCTTGGCAAAAGAGGAAAAGGAACATACCGCAGAGTTTTTATTAACCCATCCTGTTGGTCGAGGAAGAATTGTTGGAGAAAAGTTACTGGCAGTCATGATACAGCTTCTTATTATGAATGTGTTGGTATGTCTTTTATCCATAGCCTCCATTGCTTTGATAAAAGAAACGATACCATGGAAAGAAATTTTATTATTACACCTTGCTTTTTTATTTTTGCAGATAGAAATTGCAGGTATCTGTTTTGGAATTTCTGCCTTTCTTCGAAGAGGCGGATTTGGAATCGGTCTGGGAATTGCTGCAATGTTATATTTTTTAAACATTATTGCGAATATTTCGGATAGTGCAAAATTTTTAAAATATATTACTCCTTTTGGATATACAGAAGGGGCAGATATTATCAGTAATGTCAGCCTGGATGCAGGACTTGTAGTACTTGGAATGTTATATGGTGTTATAGGGATTGTGGTGGCCTTTATGAAATACTGTAAAAAGGATATTGCATAATCGGTAGTAAGAGTGTTAAGATGTAAGAATCCAAAAATTATTCACGATATATGCTTAACTTTAGGAAAAATGCTCTTCCTTATGTTTTATGGATTATGCTGGTGAATCAATTTTGGTTCAATGTTCTTAAAAGTGAGGTCATAGGATGAATACAAGAGAATATAAGACAAAAGAACTCTTAAGGCGTTTTTTACCATATTACCGGGAGCATATAGGAACCGTTGCTTTGGATTTGTTTTGCGCGGCACTCACCACAGTTTGTGAGTTAATACTTCCTTTGATTATGCGGTATATTACTAATACAGGAATAGAAGATTTAGCCTCATTGTCCATTAAAACAGTTTTGCTGTTAGGTGCTTTATATTTTGGACTTCGAATCATTGACAGCATCGCAAATTATTATATGGCAGATGTAGGACATGTTATGGGAGCCAAGATTGAAACTGTGATGCGAAGGGATGCATATGCCCATTTGCAGAAATTATCCAATACCTATTACAACAATACCAAAGTAGGACAGATTATGGGGCGTATCACCAATGATTTATTCGATGTTACGGAATTTGCCCACCATTGTCCGGAGGAATTCTTTATTGCAGGAATTAAGGTAATTGCAGGTTTTGCCATTTTATCTACGATAAATGTCTGGTTGACCTTGATTATCTTTTGTATCGTACCGGTTATGGTGATGGTGTGTATGAAATTGAATCGAAGAATGAAAAAGGCTTTTTCCAAGCAAAGACACCAGATTGGGGAACTGAATGCCCGGATTGAGGATAGTCTGTTAGGTCAGAAAGTCGTAAAGGCATTTACCAATGAAGACATGGAAAATGCCAAGTTTGCAGAAGATAATCAGCAATTTTTTGAAATTAAAAAAGAAACTTATAAATATATGGCGGCATTTCAAACGGTTACCAGAATGTTTGATGGGTTGATGTATCTGGCTGTTTTGGCAGGCGGTGGTATCTTTATGGTTGAAGGTCTGATACAACCGGGAGATTTGGTGGCATATATGCTCTATGTTACAACATTGATTGCTACCATACGAAGAATCATCGAATTTGCAGAACAGTTCCAAAGAGGTATGACCGGAATCGAACGATTCCTTCAAATCATGGATGCAGATATTGAAATCTTTGATGAAGAGGGTGCAAAGCCACTGGATAAGGTGGAGGGAAATATTGAATTTGAAAATGTAAGTTTTGAGTATCCGGATGACCATAATCAGGTGTTTGTGAATTTAAATCTTTCCATTAAAGCTGGCGAAAGGGTTGCTATTGTGGGACCTTCTGGTGGAGGAAAAACTACCCTTTGCAATCTGATTCCAAGGTTTTATGATATTGATTCCGGGTGTATTCGACTGGATGGTCGAAATGTAAAAGAATTTACCTTAAAAAGCCTAAGAAAACAGATTGGTGTGGTTCAGCAGGATGTGTATCTGTTTTCCGGTACTGTGTATGATAATATCATATATGGAAGACCTGAGGCAACGAGAGAGCAGGTAATGGAAGCAGCCAGACTTGCCGGTGCAGATGAATTTATTCAAAAATTAAAAGACGGATATGATACTTATATCGGAGAACGTGGCGTAAAACTGTCCGGTGGACAAAAGCAAAGAATCAGTATTGCCAGAGTGTTCTTAAAAAATCCACCCATACTGATATTAGATGAAGCTACTTCAGCCTTGGACAATGAAAGTGAATTTGAAGTTGCCAAATCATTGGCGAAACTTTCTAAAGGGCGGACTACGTTAACCATCGCGCATCGATTATCCAGTATTCGAAATTCTGACAGAATCCTGGTGCTGACGGGAGATGGAATCGTGGAAGAAGGAAATCATGAACAACTGATGGAAAAACAAGGAATATATTATCAGTTTTATACCATGGCAGACCAATGGCAGTAAACAAAATATTTTATGAAGAAGGAGTTGTTTGTTCAAAAAGGAACATTCAGCTCCTTTTTTTTATGAATAAAGTATGACAATAAAAAATTCTTGACAAATTGAAAAACAATATGATAACATATGAACAGATGAACATATATTGATTTTGGAACGAAAACTGTTTGATGTGTGTTTCAGTGTGGAACACAAAAAGTATAGGAGGATATGTATGGATTTATATCAAGTTATTACTTTCATTATTTTAGCAGTTTATTATACTGCATATTTCGCAAAATTAATAGGTCAGAAACGAAAGGGAATCAAGACGGTACAGTTGGGTGTGGGAAAGAAAAAGAAAAGAACCATTGTTGTCGAGAAAATATCATATAATCTTTTGGTATGGATTGTAATTACAGAAGTAGGAAGTATCTTATATGGAGATTGGTGTAGGGTACCTTCCGTTATAAGAATAGCAGGAATGATTTTAGCGACTTTTGGGACAGTTATTTTTATTATTTCCATGGTAACGATGCAGGATAGCTGGAGAGCAGGAATTCCTGCCACAGATAAGACTAAATTAGTTACTACGGGAATATATAAAATTAGCAGAAATCCGGCATTTTTAGGATTTGACTTGGTATTTTTAGGAATGATGATGGTCTTTTTCAATCCTATTTTAGTATTCATCAGTCTTTTAGGAATGGTAGCAATACATTTTCAGATTTTAGAAGAAGAAAAATTTCTTTTATCTACATTCGGGGAACCATATGAAGAATATAGGAAAAAGACAAGAAGGTATCTTTAGGATGTGTTGTGAAGAAAAAGATTTAAAGATCGATGCAAAGTGACACTAAGGGAAATAGAAGTTGTTATTTAGAGTTATCTATTTTAAAATTTATGATTTTGCCAAATTTGGTGTATTAAAAAAGGAAGGGTGTATAGGATGAAGACTTCATGGATATATAAAATATTTGCTGGTATTTATGACATAGTAATAGATGGATTTTATTTTAAAAATTACGATAAAAGTCCGAGAAAACAGGTGATAGGAAGAATTAGAAATGGGGATAGGGTTTTGGATATTTGTACGGGAACAGGGATAAATGCCATTAAAATAGCAAAAAGAAGACCAGCTTGTAATGTCATAGGAATCGATATTTCTAAAGATATGTTGAGAATTGCGAAAAATAAGGCTGAAAAAGAAAAAATGAAAAATTTAAAATTAGCATATATGGATGCACAAAATTTAAAATTCAAAGAAGAAACTTTTGATAAAATTTTGATTTCTTTGGTATTGCATGAGATGGAAGAGGAATGTGCCAGAGCAATTTTATCGGAAGCAAAAAGAGTATTAAAGAAAGATGGAGAACTCATCATTACAGAATGGGAAAAGAAAAAGAGCTGGTATCAAAAAATACTATTCTTACCGGTTCACTTATTGGAACCCAAAACTTACAGAGAATTTATCAATAAAGATATGAAGAAATACTTTGAAAACTTTGGATTGAAACTGGAAAAGACCATTTATTGTGATTATACGAAGGTAATGATAATAAAACAGGACTATCAAAAAATGTCGTGAATCATTGAGGTGAAAGAAGGAAAGATAAGGGGTATTGTTCATGGGTGAAAGGGCAACAGATAGGCAGTAAATGAATTGAAAAACATGAGGAAGGTATGGTATATTAGTGTTAGATATGAAATTGAGAAACGGAGGGGAAGAAAATGCATTACAATTGCCTGATTGTAGATGATGAGATAGATTTAGCGAAGATGACTTGCGAATATTTTCAGTTATTTGATGTTTCCTGTATATGGGCGGAAAATGCAAAAGAGTGCGAAAAAATAATGCAGGAACATACGGTAGATATTCTGCTTTTGGACATTAATTTACAAGAAGAAAGTGGATTTAACTTATGTAAAAAAATCAGGGAAACTTCTGATATACCGATTCTTTTTATTAGTGCCAGACAAAGTGATGAGGATGTACTGGTGGCTTTAAATATCGGTGGGGATGATTATGTGAAAAAGCCTTATACCTTAAGTATTTTACTAGCCAAAGTAAAAGCCATGCTAAAAAGAGTGGACAGTCAGGCAACGAAAGAAAATAAAACATCTGTTATGAAAGACCCTGGACATATAAGATTAAACGAAGGCACCATGAAAGTATATATCGGAGAAAAAGAGGTGCAGTTAAAAGCCAAGGAATTCAAATTATTTTCCTGTCTTTTTGAACATAAAAATACCATTGTAACAAAGGAAACGCTTTTTAATATGGTTTGGGGAGATGCTTTTTTTAGTGATGGAACTTTAAATGTACATATTCGAAAACTGCGTGAAAAATTAGAAGAAAATCCAAATGAACCGAAATTTATAAAGACGGTATGGGGTACGGGATATATTTTGGAACTGGATGAGTAAAAAGGAAAAGGAACGATTATGAAGATACGTTATATCGCCGGAATTTATACTTTAATTATCCTGATTGTGGCAGTGAACATTACATTAAAGGTAAAGAAAGAAGAAAATGCCACCATAGATATGGTATATTTTAATGAACAATTTAGGCTGATTGAAGCAGAGATGGAGCAAGGGAAGGACAGGGCGGAAATAGAGGCCCTGTATCAGTGTGAAATCCTTTATCTGGAGGATGAAAATTATGCAGGAAGGCTATCGAAGCTAATGCAGTCTGGCAGTATGATATTAGATTATTATCAGGACGGAGAAATCTATGGGAAAATAGCCTGGCAGATAGAAGGAAATGCTTATCAAAAACTTCGGGAGCAACTATTTCGGGAAGTTTTGGTTTTATGTCTTATTTTATTACTGGTTGGCTATATCATTCTTGCTATCATTTATTTTAGTTTTATACAGCCTTTTAAGAAACTTCAATATTTTAGTGCCCAGATAGCGAAGGGTAATTTGGAAATTCCACTAAAAATGCAAAGAAATAACTTTTTTGGTGCTTTTACAGAAAGTTTTGATATTATGAGAGAGGAATTAAAACGTGCCAGAGAAAGCGAATATGCAGCCAATGTCAGCAAGAAGGAATTGGTTGCAGAGTTATCCCATGACATTAAAACTCCCGTTGCTACCATAAAGGCAACCTGTGAGTTGATTCAGGTCAAGGAAAAGAATCCTGATATGTTAGAAAAGATAGGGGTTATTTCAAATAAGGCAGAAATGATTGACCATCTTGTGGGAAATATGTTTCATGCTACTTTGGAAGAATTACAGGCATTAAAAGTGGAGGTAACGGAAGAAAGTTCCCTTTGCATAGAAAAAATGCTTCTGGATTTAAAATATTATGGAGAAATTATATTAGAAAATTCCATTCCTGAGTGTCTTATATATATGGACAGGTTAAGGCTGGAACAGGTAGTGGATAATATCATAAATAATTCCTTTAAATATGCAGGAACTGCTATTTTTGTATCCTTTAAAGAAAAAGATAATGGAATTTATGTTACCATAAGAGATAAAGGTCCGGGAGTTCCGCAAGAGGAGTTAATTTTGGTAAAAGAAAAATTTTACCGTGGAAGTAACACCAAAGGAAAATCCGGCTCCGGCTTAGGACTTTATCTGGCAGAAAACTTTATGAGTCAGATGCAAGGCGGGATGGATTGCTATAATGAAGACGGATTCGTGACCATATTGTTTTTAAAAAAGGTATAGCATTTTTTTACGTTCCAATCTTTATTTTGCAAAAATGATGACGTTTTTCGTTATGGCAGATTGAAAAATGGAAAGATTAATATTTAAGAATTAATTAAGAAATAAACAAGATTCAGAAAAAGACTTATTAAGAATGAGTTATTATAATAAAGGGTGTTAAGAGAAAACATCCTTTTTCTTTTTGCATTTGAGAAAAAGGAGAAACAATACGTCAAATTAGATTGCAATAGATAATTGGGAAACTATCAAAACTTATCTTAAGTGATGCAAAAAAACAAATACATAAGCAGGTGCTTGTTCGGCCGTCGGTACTTAATGAGCGGCTTGCCGCGAATTTAGTACCGCTACGAGCCGAACGCAGCGAGAGCGTGCCTGCGATGTTTTGTTTCTTTTGTATCACTCTCATATAAAATATCATAGTTTCACAATTATCTATAAAGTTAAAACAAGAAAGGAAGAAGCACTATGGAACCATTATTAATTGCAAAAGACCTTTGTAAGACCTTTTCTAACGGAAGCATACAACAACATGTATTAAAAAACTTAAATATTGAAGTGAATCAAAAAGATTTTGTAGTTATTATGGGAAGTTCCGGTTCTGGAAAAAGTACACTTTTATATGCTCTTTCCGGAATGGATAGGCCTACTTTAGGAAGTATTTCCTATCAGGGAGAAGAAATTTCAAAATACAGTAATGACAAATTGGCGATGTTTCGAAGGAAAAATTGTGGATTTGTATTTCAGCAAAATTACCTAAATGATACCATGAGTGTCTTAGACAATATTTTAGTAAGCGGGCTTTTGGCTAATAAAGATAAAAAAGCGGTTGCAGACAGGGCAAAAAAATTATTATTACAGGTAGGATTAGAAGAATCTGTCTTTCACAAATTTCCGGCACAGCTTTCCGGTGGTGAAAAGCAAAGAGTAGCAATGGTAAGAGGAATTATCAATGAGCCAAAGATTTTATTTGCGGATGAACCTACAGGAGCCTTGAATTCCCAAAATACAGAAAATGTATTAAATATTCTAACCGAACTTCACAACAAGGGGCAATCCATTGTAATGGTGACACATGATATGAAGTCAGCAAGAAGAGGAAACCGTATTTTATATTTAAGTGATGGCGTAATTACAGGAGAACTTAACCTTGGAAGTTATGTAAGCAAGGATCGTGAGCGACATGAAAAATTAAGTGCCTTTCTAAAAGAAATGGGGTGGTAATATGTATCGTTTGTTTTTTATTGCAAAGAACAATTTAAAGAAAAAGAAAAGTGACGTATTTGTATTAATGTGTCTGGTAACCCTTGCCACCATGCTTTTATACATCAGTATGACGGTACTTACCAATACCAAAAATGTCATTGATAAGGCATATGAAAAATATAATACAGCAGATTATATGTATTTTGCTTTGGGATCATCTCCTGAGCAGTACGAAGAAATCTTTACTTCACAGGAAGAGGTTACAGAGTTTGAATCTTCCTTCTGTCTGCTTAACGTAGATGGTGACTATCGTGGTGAGAAGGATAAGGAAGAAGAGCCATATGTATTTATCATTGGTGCAATAGAGGAAGAGCGTAATATCTGTAAGATACCTACAGAAAATATGAAAAAACCAATAAAAAATTCTATTATTCTTCCTTATTATCTGGCAGTTACAAAGTCTTATGAGATAGGAGAATCCTTTTACCTTACCCTTGGGGAAAAAGAGTATGAATTTGAAATTATGGGATTTTCAGAAGACCCGATGTTTTCTTCGCCTACGAATATCGCGATGTATCGAATTTATATTACAGAGGAATACCTAGAAGAAATCATGAAAGATGGAAAAATGGATTTTTATAAAGGGTATGAATTTAAAATGAAATTAAATGGAAGTCCGGATGAAGCAGAAAAGAAATATCTTTCTATTTTAAGGAGTGAAATTGGAAATAGTGGAGATAACCTTGGACTGTCATGGGAATCCATGAAAAGCGGTATATCACTGATGTCTGATATTGGAATGGGAATTATATTGGTATTTGCCGTATTACTGGTTGTCATTGCCATGCTGATTATACGATTTAGTGTCCGTAATTTTATTGAGGAGAATCTTAAAAATATAGGTATTTTACAGGCTTCCGGATATACTGCAAAGGAACTGATTGTAAGTTCTTTGTTTGAAATTCTTATTATTACCATTACTGGAGAAGCATTAGGATTAGTAATTGGATATGCCTGTGGTGGAATTATTGGAAACATCGAGTCCTTTATGATGGGATTAAAGTGGAATCAGGGATTTGATTTTATATGTGCATTGATTTCAGTGGCAGGCATTACATTGGTTACTTTATGCATTACCTGTTTATCTGCAAGGATTTATGGAAAAATCAGTGTATTAGAAGCCTTAAGGGGAGGCATTCATACCCATAATTTTAAGAAAAATTACCTGCCTTTAGAAAAGACAAGACAGCCATTATCTCTAGCATTGGGAGAAAAAAGCATAGTGAGAGAAAAGCTAAAAAGCATTAGTATCTTCAGCATTGTTTTGATATTAAGCATGGCAAGTTGCATGGGATTCTTTCTTTACGACAATTTCGTAACGGATACTACAGCCTTGATGAAACTGAGTGGAATCGAATCAGCCGATGTACTGATACAAGGGAAAAATATGGAAGAAACAGGAAATGAAATTCAGACCTGGGAAGAAGTAAAGCAGGTAAAATATTATAAATTTGTAGATATTACCATTGAAAAAGGAGAGAAGAAAAATACGATTGGCTGTGATGTATGGAATGATCCTGAAATTGTTGAAAATGATGTGGTGATAGAGGGACGATTACCAAGATATGAAAATGAAATCGTAGTAACTTCTAAAGTAAGTGAAATGTTAGATATAGAGGTTGGTGATGTGGTTTATGTTACAGGTACAGGGGAAAAGCTGGATTATATTGTAGTAGGAATTGATCAGAAAATAAATAACCTTGGAATCAAAGCACTGCTTTCCTTTGAAGGGGAGGATAGGTTAAATGGTTCTACGGAAGTTTCCTATGTTTATGTGGATGGTAAAGAGGGCTATGGCTATAAGGAACTAAATGAGAAAATTGTTTCTTATTTTCCAGAAGCTAGTTGCGTAGATCATAGAAAAACTGTCGAATCTTCCTTGGGAAGTATTACAATGGCAATGAAGATGATTTGTATTGTTTTCGTGGCAATTACCGTGGTTGTAGTTTTCCTTGTTGTGATGCTGTTAATTAAGTCAAAGGTAATCAGAGAATGGAAAAACTATGGACTTTATAAGGCAATTGGATACACCACAGGACAACTTGTCATGCAGACGGTAATGTCCAATTTGCCAATTATGTTTTTCGGAGCGTTGGCAGGAGGAATTCTTTCTATCTATACCGTTAATCCGTTATGTTCTATTTGTCTTTCCATCTGTGGAATTAAGAAAAGTGAACTTACGGTTCAGGGGGGATGGATTTTCATTACTGTAATAGGAATTACCTTGCTGTCATTTATGGTAGCAGTACTGTATTCTTACAAGGTAAGAAAATTAGAACCTGTGAAGATGCTGGCAGAGGAATAATGTGATACCATGTCAAAGGGTGACACGAAATCTATGGCAATGTGCAGGTATCATGGGGCAAAATACTTTTTTTCAAACATTATAATATAGGGAAAAATAGAAAAGAATCAGCAAACATAAAATGCTGGTTCTTTTCGATTTTTTTCTTGTTTTTGACTTGCAAGGAGAGAAATCTAATGATATTATAAAGTTTAGTTTAATTTATCCGGGATGCGTCGTGGATAATTGAGTTTTGTAGGTTTCAAAATTATATTTTTTCATGCGGGTATGAAATATATGACTTTTGAACATGGTATCACATTAATTAAGACGTAAAGAAAAATGAAAAGAGAAGAAATTTATGAAAACAGGATTTGATAACGAAAAATATTTAAAAATACAGTCGGAGTATATCAAAGAGCGAATTAATAAATTCGGGGATAAACTGTATTTGGAATTTGGTGGAAAATTATTTGATGATTTTCATGCCTCCAGAGTATTGCCTGGTTTTGCACCGGACAGTAAGTTAAAGATGTTGTTACAATTGTCAGAACAGGCAGAAGTAGTCATTGTCATCGGTGCAGAAGACATTGAACGGAATAAGAAAAGAGAAGATTTAGGAATTACCTATGATAAGGATGTTATCCGTTTAATTGAAGAATACAGAAGTTGCGGATTATATGTGGGCAGTGTGGTAATTACCATGTATTCCGGACAGGCTGCGGCCGCAGACTTTAAGGAAAAACTAGAGAAGAAGGGAATTAAGGTATATCGTCATTATGCCATTGAAGGATATCCTACCAATGTGCCACATATTGTCAGTGACGAAGGATTCGGTAAGAATGACTATATTGAAACCCAAAGACCACTGGTAGTCATTACGGCTCCAGGACCTGGAAGTGGAAAGATGGCGACCTGTCTTTCTCAGCTTTACCACGAGAATAAACGTGGAATTAAGGCAGGTTACGCGAAGTTTGAAACCTTCCCTATCTGGAATATTCCATTAAAACATCCGGTAAATCTTGCCTATGAAGCAGCTACGGCAGATTTAAATGATGTTAATATGATTGACCCATTTCATCTTGAAGCCTATGGGGTAACTACAGTAAATTATAATAGGGACATTGAAATTTTCCCTGTTTTAAATGCTGTATTTGAAGAGATTTATGGTGAAAATCCATACAAATCCCCTACGGATATGGGTGTTAATATGGCAGGAAAATGTATCATAGATGATACAGTAGTTTCCGAAGCTTCCAGAATGGAAATCATTCGAAGATATTATAAATATCTGAATCAGATGGCATTGGGCGAAAATGTTGAAAGTGAAATTTATAAGATTGAACTTTTGATGAAACAGGCTAAGATTACAACAGATGACAGAAAGGTTACGGTTGCAGCTAAGAAACGGGCAGAAGAACTAGGGGTACCGACGGCAGCCATTGAATTGGCGGATGGCACTATCATTACTTCAAAAACGACAGAGCTTTTAGGTGCTTCTGCAGCATTGTTGTTAAATTCTTTGAAGTACCTTGGAGGAATCAATGAGGACCTTCATTTGATTGCACCAAATGCCTTTGAACCAATTCAGAATTTAAAGACCAGATACTTAGGAAGTAAGAACCCTAGACTGCATTCCGATGAAGTGTTGATTGCCCTTGCATTGTCTGCCTTAGAAGATGAGAATGCAAAAAAGGCAATGGAACAGTTACCAAAACTATCAGGATGTCAGGTTCATACTTCGGATATGTTATCAGATGTAGACATTAAGACATTTAAGAAATTAAATGTTGACCTTACCAGTGAACCGATTATTACCAATGCATTAAAAAATGATATGCATTAAGAAAGGAAAAAAGACGGTTTTTGGTAGAGTAAGAGATATAGGTTAAACCTCTGTTATGCAGGGAACAATGTAAAAAAAGGAATATCTGTGAGTTGTTATTTTGGGATGATAAAAGCGGTAAGCATTGTAAATGCCATAAATAAAATACAGATAGTCCTTTTTTGTTAAGAAAGGAAGGAGAGAATTATGATAACAACCATTTTATTTGATTTAGACGGGACTTTATTGCCTATGAACCAGGAGCTTTTTGTAAAGGCTTATTTTAAATTATTATTGGAACGATTACTTCCCTTAGGATACGAAAAAGATAAATTCATTCAAACTATTATGGCTGGTATGGAAGCTATGGTAAGGAATGATGGAACAGTGAAAAATGAAGTGGTATTCTGGAAGGTTTTTGAAGAAATGATGGGAAAAGAAGCCTTAGAGCATCGTCCATTGATAGATGATTTTTATGTTAATGATTTTAATAAGGCATCCTTTACCTGTCCGAGAAATGAGAAAGTAGCAGGATATTTTAATCAGGTAAAAGAAATGGGATTTCGAGTGGTTCTGGCAACCAATCCGATTTTTCCGGCACCGGCTACGGAGAATCGAATCCGTTGGGCGGGGCTTAAGCCAGAGGATTTTGAACTTTATACTACTTATGAGAATAGCAGTTATTGCAAACCAAATCCAAAATACTACCAGGAGATTTTAGATAAAATCGGATGCAAGGCAGAAGAATGTCTGATGGTAGGAAATGATGTAACGGAAGATATGGTAGCAAAAACACTTGGAATGAAAGTATTTTTACATAAGGATTGCCTGATAAACAAAGAAGAACAGGATATTTCGGAATATCCACAAGGTGGCTTTGAAGAGTTAATGGATTTTTTAAAAGGGCTAAAATAGTTTTAAATAGCAGAAATGATGAGTTTTTTGTTCTAACTTAGAGTACGTAGGATATAAGAAAAGAGATGAAGAATATGTCAGAAAATAAAGAAAAAAAGAAATATCAAATTGACATGTGTAGTGGTTCTATTTTAAAGAAGATGCTGTTGTTTGCAGTTCCCTTAATGTGTTCCAGTATTCTGCAGTTATTATTCAATGCGGCAGATATTATTGTTGTGGGAAGGTATGCAGGAGATAATTCTTTAGCTGCAGTTGGTTCTAATACTTCCCTTATCAATCTGCTTACGAATCTTTTTATCGGTTTATCCATTGGTGCTAATGTTTTAGTGGCTAGATTTTTTGGTGCGAAGCAGGAAAAAGAATTAAAGGATACCGTACATACTGCCATGATGCTTAGTATTTTAAGTGGGGTAATTTTAACTATAGTAGGTGTTGTAGGAGCTCGTCAGATTTTAATCTGGATGCAATCTCCGGAGGAAGTTCGGGACCTTGCAACCACCTATCTTCGTATTTATTTTTTGGGAATGACAGCTACTATGGTTTATAATTTTGGAAGTGCCATTTTAAGGGCGGTAGGAGATACCAAACGTCCACTCTATTTCTTGTTGTTAGCCGGCGTAATTAATGTGGTACTAAACTTGGTGTTTGTCATCCAATTTAAAATGGATGTAGCAGGAGTAGCCTTGGCGACAGTAATTTCCCAGTGTATTTCTGCAGCTTTGGTCTTGCTTTGTTTAATGAAAGAACAAAGTGGAATTCGTCTGGAATTAAAAAGTTTACGAATTCACCCTAAAATTTTATTAAAAATCTTACAAATTGGACTTCCAGCGGGATTTCAAGGAGTTATTTTTGCGATTGCCAATGTAACAATTCAATCTTCCATTAACTCCTTTGGTGCCATTGAGGTGGCAGGAAATTCAGCGGCAAGCAATGTAGAAGGCTTTGTATATATGTCCATGAATGCCTTTTATCAGTCGGCCATTTCCTTTACCAGCCAGAATGTAGGGGCTGCAAAATATGAAAGAATTAATAAAATATTAATCACAGCCCAGCTTTGTGTGCTGGTGGTAGGTCTGGTTATGGGAAATGGAGCAGTGCTTTTTTCAGAGGAGTTACTGGGATTTTATTCTAAAAATCCGGAAGTAATTGCAGCAGGAACCGAGCGTTTGAAATATATCTGTAGTGTATATGCACTATGTGGAATGATGGATGTTATGGTAGGAATGCTTAGGGGATTGGGATATTCCGTTATGCCTATGATAGTGTCCCTAATTGGTGCCTGTGCATTGCGATTAATCTGGCTTGCAACCTTGTTTCAAATGGAGCAGTTCCATACAGTTCAGATGATATACCTTACTTATCCGATATCCTGGACGATTACGCTGCTTGCACATATTATCTGTTTTATCATTGTAAGGCGAAGGTTAGGACGTAAATGGAAAGCAGCAGGACAAACATAGGAGATGGGGAGTTATAAATGAAAAAGAATGAATTGATTCAGGGAATTCGTGACGGAATTCCCATTTGTTTGGGATATTTTTCTGTTTCCATGGCATTTGGACTGACTTCTGTTTTGTCCGGTCTGCCAATTTGGGCAACGGTTTTAATTTCATTAACGAATCTAACCAGTGCAGGGCAGTTTGCCGGAGTGAATCTGTTGCTTGTCCATGGAACTATGATAGAACTGGCTTTAACGACTCTTATTATTAATATCCGATATTTTCTGATGTCCTTGTCCGTATCTCAAAAAGTAGAAAGTAAAATGTCATTAAAAGAACGTTTTTTTATTTCCTTTGGGATTACAGATGAGATTTTTGCAGTATCCATGCAAAGAAAGGAAGACTTGACCTCTTCCTATATGGCAGGCTTAATTTTAATGCCAATGCTTGGATGGACAGGAGGCACCTTGGCAGGGGCGGTGGCAACTTCCATTATGCCTGAAATACTATCCAGTGCCATGGGGATTGCCCTTTATGGTATGTTTATCGCCATTGTGATTCCTGTTGCAAGGGAACATAAAAATGTGTTGTTTGCTGTGATATTAGCCATACTATTTAGTCTGGCATTTGCTTATCTTCCGGGACTAAAAGAATGCTCTGGGGGATGGTCTATTATTATCATTACCATCCTGGTAAGTGCAGTCGCAGCGACATTATTTCCAGTGGACGAGGAGAAGACAGAATGAAAACAGGATATTTATTAATGGGAATTGCAGTAATGGCGGGAGTGACTTACCTTATTCGTGTGACTCCCATGGTATTATTTCGAAAGAAAATCAATCATAAATGGGTAAAATCCTTTTTATACTATGTTCCATATGTTGTATTGTCAGCCATGACCTTTCCTGCGATTTTTTCTAGTACAGGCTCTAGGCTTAGTGCATCTTTAGGTTGTGTGGCGGCAATTATACTGGCATATTTTAAACGCAGCCTTTTGACTGTAGCGGTAGGTGCGGCAATGACAGCCTTTTTGGTTCAACTGGCAGGATGGTAGGAGGAAAGAAAATGTTATTAACGACGTTATGTTATATTGAGCAGGATGGAAAATATCTGATGTTATATCGGAATAAAAAAGAAAATGATATCAATGAGGGAAAATGGATTGGTGTAGGCGGCAGATTTGAAGAGGGAGAAACTCCGGAAGAATGTATGATTCGGGAAGTAAAAGAAGAAACCGGACTTACGGTGGAAGGGTTTTCTTATCGTGGTTTGGTGACTTTTATTCAAGAAGGCGGAATCATAGAATATATGCACTTATATACCATAGATAAATTTTCCGGAGAAGTAACGGATTGCGATGAAGGAACTTTAAAGTGGATTGAAAAAGAAGAAGTGTTTCAACTGAACCTATGGGAAGGAGATAAGATTTTCTTAAAGCTTTTGGCAGAGGAAAAGGAGTATTTCTCTTTAAAATTAAGGTATCGGGGAGAATGCCTGATAGAAGCAAGGGAGATGATTCGGGGAATAGATTATTTCAATGTTTTATGATTCCCATAAACTTTGAAATAATCTATGAACTGCCTCCTGCATTTTATCGGTTTCGATGCCGGAGTAATTGACAATTAAAGTATGTTCTTTTGCCTTGGATTTATCGTGGAAATAGTGACTAAGACAGGAAATGTGGATTCCATGTTCCAAGGCTTTTTTTGTTAAGTCATAATCAGACAAGTCCGTCTGCACCTCTAAAAGAAAATGAAGACCGGCATTTTCTTCCCGAATCAAGGTCTTTTCATAATTTTTTTCCTTTTTAATACAAGAAAGAATCACGTCCCGTTGAGAACGGTAAAAATTACGCATACGGTTAATGTGTTTTTCAAGATATCCGCCCTCAATAAATTTTGCCAGGGTATATTGCTCAAAATTTGAAACAGTACAGGAATAAAAACTTAATTCTTTTTTATATGTGTGAATCAGGGTTTTCGGCAGAACCATATAGCTGATTCGTATGGTGGAACTAAGGCTTTTGGAAAAGGTATTAATATAAATTACTTTATCCAAAACGTCAATACTGGACAGGGAGGGAATCGGTTTTCCAAGAAGACGGAATTCACTGTCATAATCGTCTTCGATAATAAATCGATTCGGGGATTTCGATGCCCAGGATAAAAGTTCATATCTTCTGCTGATAGGAGTAACAAATCCCGTAGGAAAATGGTGGGATGGGGAAATATGTAAGACATCCGCATTGCTTTTTTCTAATTGCCCTAAATCAATTCCGTTTTCATCCAGGGAAATATGAGCCAAAGATACATCATTGGCACGATATATTTTTGAAATCTTCTGATATCCGGGTTCTTCCACAGCATAAATCTGATTTCTTCCAAGTAACTGGATAATAAGTCCATAGAGATATTCCGTTCCGGCACCAACAATAATCTGTTCCGGTTCTACGTTTAATCCCTGAAACTGATGCAGGTAATGGGAAATAGCAGTTCTTAGTTCCAGGACTCCGGCAGAAGGTGATCTGACCATAAGCTTTTTTGCGTCATCTGACATGGTTTCTCTCATTAACTTTGTCCAGGTAGAGAAAGGAAAGTTATGCTGAACCGTAGAGTTACTCACGAAATCAGCAAAATAAGGGTCTGGAAGATTCTTTTCCTCAGAGGAAGAAACAGAAGGGGTCTCTTCTAAGGGTCTTCTGGAGGAAATATTTGAAACATAATATCCGCTTTTTGGCACAGAATATAGATATCCTTCTGCGATTAACTGGCTATATGCATTTTCAACGGTAATGGTACTAATGTTAAGATGCTTAGCCAATGCACGTTTGGAAGGAAGCTTTTCATCCGGTGCAAGCTGGAAGGAAAGAATGTCCTTTTTTATTTGTTTGTATAAGTATTCGTAAAGGCTGTCGTTGCCTTTTTCTTCAAAGGAATAAGTTAGCATAATACTCCAATCTGGCTATATATAATGTTTGGTTTTTGATTATTTTAATATATCCAAAGTATAGTATAATAAGAAAAAATGCGTTTGTAAAGGAGAAAAGAAAAATGAAACGAATTGTCACCATTCAGGATATCTCATGTGTAGGAAAATGTTCCTTGACCGTTGCACTTCCTATTATTTCAGCTATGGGAGTAGAGGCATCCATCATTCCTACTGCAGTATTATCAACACATACCATGTTCAAAAACTTTACATTTAAAGATTTGACGGATGAAATCAAACCAATCACTAAGCATTGGAAAGAAGAAAACATTGATTTTGATGCAATTTATACTGGTTATTTAGGTTCTTTTGAACAGATTGATATTGTTGCTGCTATGTTTGATGAGTTTAAGACAGATTCCAATGTAATCGTAGTAGACCCTGTTATGGGTGACAACGGTAAACTTTATCCTGCTTTTGACGAGGCATTTGCTTCAAAGATGGCAACCTTATGCGCAAAGGCAGATATCATTGTGCCAAATATGACAGAGGCTTCTTTTATGACTGGTATGGAATACAAAGAAGATTATGATGAAGCATATGTGAAAAAAATGTTATTGCAATTATCCAAACTAGGTGCTAAAATTTCTGTACTGACTGGTATTGGTTTCAAAGAAGGAACCACCGGAGTTATGGGATATGATAAGGAAGCAGACGAATTTTTCTACTATTCAAACGAAAAGCTGCCTGCAAGTTTCCATGGAACAGGAGATGTTTTCGCAAGTACTCTTGTAGGTGCTATGATGAACGGCATGGACTGGAAAGAAGGCTTAAAGGTTGCAGCAGATTATACCGCAGAATGTATCCGAATTACCATGAACGATAAAGACGGATGCTGGTATGGTGTAAACTTCGAACAGGGAATCCCATATTTATTGAAAAAACTTGGAAAGTAGCCGAGATGCTTTATGGTCAGCATCACCAAAACAATAGGATGAATGTATCATGAATCACCAAGGCATACAGTGGAGATGAACTATCATGGCAAAGCAAAAAGAAATCAAAACCAATGCAATGCGTATTCTGGAAAAGAAAAAGATTCCATTTACACATCATACCTATGAATGTGACGAATTTATTGATGGTGCACAGACAGCAGATTTGCTGGGATTACCACATGAAAAGGTATATAAAACCCTGGTGACTATAGGAACGGATAAAAATTATTATGTATTTGTCATACCTATTGATGGAGAACTGGATTTAAAGAAGGCTGCGAAAGCGGTAGGCCAGAAATCCCTTTCTATGATTCCGGTAAAGGAAATCAATGCAGTAACGGGTTATATCAGGGGAGGCTGTACGGCTATCGGTATGAAGAAACAGTATAAAACAGTAATTCATGAGGCTGCTAAAAATCTGGAAACCATGATAGTAAGTGGTGGCAGAATAGGTTCCCAGATTGAATTAAAACCAGAAGATTTAAAAAGTGCTGCCAATGCAGAATTTGAAGATATTTTATAATTTGATAAGAACATATGTCAAAGGGTAAAATTTGATAAAAGAGTTTTTTGTATAGTATTAACATAAAAAGAAGTAAGAGTAGAACATATTTAAGATGTTTCGTTACTGCTCATTTGTGAACGGTAACGATGGTTCTGCTCTTTTTTTTATGTAATTTATGCTAGGAAGAATGTAAAATCTATGCTATAATTAAAATATATATGCCGAAAAATATCAGAAATGGAGGAAGCGTATGAAGAAAAACATAATGAAGAGACTTTTGGCCTTTACATTGCCTGTGGTTTTAATGGCAGGGATGCTTTCAGGTTGTCAATCAAAGCAAGATGGAAAAGAGGAAAGTTTAAGTCCGGAAGAGGAACAGGGTGGAGCAGTAGCACTTACAGTATGGTGTGCCACAGAAGATGAAGAATTAATGAATCAAATGATAAGCAGTTTTAAAACAGAATATGCTTCTGATGCAGAGTTTCAAATTAGCATTGAAACCATTGGAGAAGCAGATTGTAAGGATGAATTGTTTAAAGATATGGAAGGTGGTGCAGATGTTTTTACCTTTGCAGATGACCAGTTGCGTATTTTAGTAGCTGCCGGGGCATTATCACCAGTGGTGAATGCAGACACCGTGAAGGCAGCAAATATTGAAGGAGCCAGTGAAACAGCTACTATTAATGATAAGATGTATGCTTATCCTATGACAGCAGATAATGGATATTTTTTATACTATAATAAGGCATACTTTAGTGAAGCAGATGTTCAGTCGTTAAATACTATGCTGGATGTAGCAGCGGCTTCCGGAAAGAAAGTAGTTATGGACTGGACTTCCGGGTGGTATTTATATTCTTTCTTTGGTGGAACAGGATTGGAAATGGGATTAAATGATGATGGAGTATCCAACCATTGTAACTGGAATGCCATAGATACTGAAGTAAAGGGTATTGATGTTGCGAATGCAATGCTTTCTATTGCAAATCATCCAGGATTTTTAAATGCAGTAGATGCCAGCTTCGTTTCAGGTATTCAGAATGGCAGTGTAATAGCAGGAGTATTTGGTGTATGGGATGCCAATGCAGTAGAAGAAGCCTGGGGAGAAAATTATGGTGCTACAAAGCTACCTACTTATCAATGTGCAGGAAAAGATGTGCAGATGGCATCTTTTACCGGCTATAAGATGGTAGGTGTAAATGCTTATTCTGAAAACGAAGAATGGGCGCATAAACTGGCAGAATGGATTACCAATGAAGAAAACCAGACATTACGTTTTACCATGAGAGGTCAGGGACCTTCTAATATAAAGGCAGCAGCCTCACCAGAGATTATGGAATCTCCAGCTATTCAGGCGATTTTAGCACAGTCCGAATATGCAGTACCACAACGTATTGGTGCGAATTACTGGGCACCGGTACAAAGGTTTGGAGAGCAGATGGCGACAGGGGTGACTCCTTCAGATTTACAACAATATATGGATTCTTTAGTGGAAGAAATCACATTATCATATAGTAATTAGGGGAGGAAAAAGATATGAAGAAAAAAAGAAGCAGTATTAGTATAAAATTCATGATTATGCTCCCGGTTGTCATTTTAGGTCTTGTATCTATTGTTTCGAATATTACAGCAATTACTAATATTCGAAATATTAATAAAAATGCAGCGGATATAGCAGATAATTATATGGTATCCATTCAGGAATTATCCAAAATCGAAGATGCCAGTCATACCATACATAAATATGCTTTAAGCCATATTATTGCCACAGATTTTGATACCATGATTCAGGTTGTGGATAACATTAAAGTGGAAGAAGAAAAATTGGATGAAATGCTCCTAAATTATCAGGATAAAGTAGGAGAGGAAAATCAGGCTGTTTATGAAGAATTGCTTTTAAATTATGAGAACTTTAAGCATTCTATTGTATTTTTGGTAGCCAATAGTGCAGATAGCAATACGGCTGAGGCCTATGGATGGGCGAATGGAGATGTATCAAAATATGGTGAAGGAATGCAAAATAATATTGCCACTATGATGGATTCCATTACTGCACAGGCTGACGAAGCGAGGGAAAAGCAGACTTCTATTTATAAGAAATCACTTATGACAAACATGGTAACCATCATAGTAAGTACCATTGCTATGATATTTGCATTGGCGATTGTATTACTTCGTGTGGTAAGACCAATTACCAAAGCCCAAAAAGATATTAAGGATATTATCAATGGCATTGATCAGCATGAAGGTGACTTAACAAAGAGAGTAACCGTAATGTCTAATGACGAAATTGCTGCCCTTGCCAATGGTATCAATACCTTTATGGAAAAATTACAACAGATTCTTCGTATGATTACGACAAATTCTCAGAAGATGGATGTGGTAGTAAACGAGGTATTAGGAAGTGTTCGTACTTCTCATGATAATGTATCGGATTTGTCTGCATTGACAGAAGAATTGGCTGCAACTATGCAGGAAGTATCTAATTCTACAGGAATCATTAATCAAAATGCAGAAACCATGAAGGGCGAAGTGGACATCATTGCTCAGAAATCCTCTGCCATGAATGAATATTCTATTACTATGAAGCAGCAGGCAGAAGAATTGGAAAGTGATGCGAAAAATAACATGGAAGAAACCGGAACCCGTGTGAATGAAATTATGTCTGTCTTAAACCAGGCTATCGAAGATTCTAAGAGTGTAGACCAGGTAAATGATTTGACCAATGATATTTTGGAAATTGCAAGCCAGACCAATTTATTGGCATTAAATGCTTCCATTGAAGCAGCCAGAGCCGGAGAAGCAGGAAAAGGCTTTGCCGTAGTTGCAGATGAAATCCGTAAGCTGGCAGATTCATGTAAGGATACTGCAAACCGCATCCAGCAGATTAATGAAATTGTAATCAAGGCGGTACATAATCTGGCTGGAAACTCTACGAATATGGTAGATTATATGAATACTTCTATTTTACCAAGTTTTCATAAATTCGTAGATACCGGAGCACAGTATATGAATGATGCTACCTATGTAGAAAGCATAATGAATGAATTTAAAGAAAAGACAGATGCTCTGCAAAACGAAATGAACGAAATTGCAGCATCTATTGGAAATATTACTGCGGCTATCGAAGAAGGTGTAAAGGGTGTAGATAGTACCGCAGAAAGTACTCAGATGTTAGTAACAGACATGGAAAAAATCAGCAAGAGAATGGACGAAAACCAGGAAATTGCAGCAGATTTGAACAAAGAAACTGCTATTTTTGCAAAGTTATAAGATGGATAAGTTATAAAGAAAAAGATGCTTTCTTGAATGGAAAGCATCTTTTTTACATGACAATAGTGTTTCGATAAACGAAAGGAAGAGGTATATGCCAAACTGACATATACCTCTTCTTTTTCTATAGAAACAAATTATTTCTCTTTAATTTCACTGTGTAATTGTTGTAATGACTTGATTTCTCCGTTGCCGTTTTCTTTTACATAACGGATACCCTTTGCAGTTGCTCTGGCAGCAGCAGTAGTAGTCATGTAAGGAATCTTAGCCTTAATGGCAGCTTTACGAAGGTAACTGTCATCGTTCATGCTGTCTTTTCCAACAGGAGAGTTGATGATTAAATCAATCTGTCCATTGGTAATAGCATCTAACACATTTGGACGTCCTTCAGAAAGTTTCTTAATCTTTTCTGCTTCAATACCAGCATCATGAATCAAATCATAAGTGTTTCCGGTAGCGATAATTTTAAAGCCGTCATCTGCAAAACTCTTAGCTATTTCAACGATTTCAGCCTTATCTTTACGATTTACTGAGATTAAAACAGTTCCGCCAAGAGGAAGTTTAGATTGAGTTGCTTCCTGAGCCTTGTAGAATGCTTCTCCATAATATGGGGATAAACCAAGAACTTCGCCGGTAGAACGCATTTCTGGTCCTAAGATAGGGTCAACTTCTGGGAACATATTGAATGGGAAGACTGCTTCTTTTACACCATAGTAAGGAATTTCTTGTTCTTTTAATTCTGATACTGGTGATGGGCGGCCTGTGATTTCAGAAGTAATGATATCAGTAGCCAAAGGAACCATACGGATGTTACATACCTTAGAAACCAAAGGTACAGTACGAGAAGCACGAGGATTTGCTTCTAATACATAAACTTTTCCATTTTCAATAGCATACTGCATGTTCATTAAACCTTTTACATGCATTTCTTCTGCAATCTTTCTTGTATATTCTTTAATGGTTTCTACATTTTCCTTTGTAATGTGTACAGAAGGAATGATACAAGCGGAGTCACCAGAGTGAACACCAGCAAGTTCAATGTGTTCCATAACAGCAGGAACAAATGCGTGAGTACCATCACTAATAGCATCTGCTTCACATTCTAAAGCATGATTTAAGAAACGGTCAATTAAAATTGGACGGTCTGGAGTTACACCAACGGCTGCTTTCATGTAGCCAACCATGCTGTCGTCATCATAAACAACTTCCATACCACGACCACCAAGTACATAAGAAGGACGAACCATAACTGGATAACCAATCTTCTTAGCAATAGCAAGAGCTTCGTCTACGGTAGTAGCCATTCCGGATTCTGGCATTGGAATCTCTAATTTTTCCATCATAGCACGGAATAAATCACGGTCTTCTGCTAAATCGATAACAGAAGGAGAAGTACCAAGAATCTTTACACCATTTTTCTCAAGCTCTGCAGCAAGATTTAATGGAGTTTGTCCACCGAATTGGGCAATAACACCTAATGGCTTTTCTTTCTTATAAATACTTAAAACATCTTCTAAGGTCAATGGTTCGAAATATAATTTATCTGAAGTATCATAATCTGTAGAAACAGTTTCCGGATTACAGTTTACGATAATGGTTTCAAAACCTAATTTCTTAAGAGCAAGTGCAGCATGAACACAACAGTAGTCGAATTCGATACCCTGACCGATACGGTTTGGTCCGCCACCAAGAATCATAATCTTAGGTTTATCTGTTTTAACAGGGTTCTTATCTGGTGCATTGTAAGTAGAGTAGTAGTAAGCACTATCTTCTGTACCACTTACGTGAACACCTTCCCAGGCTTCTTCCACACCTAATTCGATTCGGCGGTTACGAACTTCATCTTCAGAAATATTAAGAATCTGGCTGATGTATTTATCAGAGAAACCATCTTTCTTTGCTGAGATTAATAATTCATCTGCTGGAAGACTTCCTTTGCTCTTAGCAAGTTCTGTTTCTTCTTCCACTAATTCCTTCATTTGTTCGATGAAGTAGTGTTTTACTTTTGTAAGTTCAAAGATTTCATCTACAGTAGCACCCTTTCTAAGAGCTTCGTACATAATGAAATGACGGTCGCTGGAAGGAGTGATTAACATTTTAAGAAGTTCTTCTTTGGATTTTTCGTTATAGTCTTTTGCATAGCCTAAACCGTAACGTCCGGTTTCCAAACTTCTGATAGCCTTTTGGAATGCTTCTTTATAAGTTTTACCGATACTCATAACTTCACCAACTGCACGCATCTGAGTACCTAATTTATCTTCTACGCCCTTGAATTTTTCAAATGCCCATCTTGCAAATTTAATTACAACATAGTCACCGTCTGGTTTGTATTTATCTAATGTGCCATATTTACCACAAGGAATGTCTTTTAATGTAAGACCGGTAGCAAGCATAGCAGAAACTAATGCGATAGGGAAACCGGTTGCTTTTGAAGCAAGAGCAGAAGAACGAGAAGTTCTTGGATTGATTTCAATTACAACGATACGGTCGCTGACAGGGTCATGAGCGAACTGAACATTAGTACCACCAATAACCTGAACAGATTCAACGATTTTATATGCCTGTTCCTGAAGTCTCTTTTGGCAATCTTCAGAAATGGTAAGCATTGGAGCAGAACAGAAGGAATCACCGGTATGAACACCAAGTGGGTCAATGTTTTCAATGAAACAAACAGTAATCATGTTATTGTCTGCATCACGAACGATTTCTAATTCTAATTCTTCCCAGCCGAGAATAGATTCTTCTACAAGTACCTGACCAACAAGGCTGGCTTGAAGACCTCTTGCACATACAGTTTTTAATTCTTCCTTATTATATACAAGACCGCCGCCGGCACCACCCATGGTGTAAGCAGGACGAAGAACAACAGGATAGCCTAATTTATCAGCAATGGCAAGTGCTTCGTCTACAGTGTAAGCAACTTCGCTTCGTGCCATTTCGATTCCGATGGCTTCCATGGATTTTTTAAATTCGATACGGTCTTCACCACGTTCAATGGCATCGATTTGAACACCGATAACTTTTACATTATATTTGTCTAAGATACCTTCCTTTGCAAGTTCAGCACAAAGGTTTAAGCCTGATTGACCGCCAAGGTTTGGAAGAACTGCATCTGGTCTTTCCTTTGCAATGATTTGCTCTAATCTTTCCACGTTCAGTGGTTCTATATAAGTTGCATCGGCTGTTTCAGGGTCTGTCATGATAGTAGCTGGATTGGAATTTACCAATACAATTTCATAACCTAACTTTCTCAGAGCCTTACAAGCTTGTGTTCCTGAATAATCAAATTCACAAGCCTGTCCAATAATGATAGGACCTGAGCCGATAATAAGTATTTTTTGAATGTCTGTACGCTTTGGCATTTGTCTATCCTCCTAAATATATATACTTGAAAAGTACTCTTGAACTATTATATAGGAAAAAAGAAAAAATGGAAAGAGAAAATAATAAAAATAATGAGAAAATTAAAATTTCTAAAATGAAAAAATTATGAGGTAAAAAAGCGAAAATATAAGAAAAATATGTAGAAAATTAAAACAAATTAAAGAATAAAAGGATTGATTTAAAGAATTGAAAGAAAAAAGGATGAATTTTTTGAAAACTTGACAGGGCTAAGGCTCTTTGTTAGAATTAAAATCGACATACTAGAAGTAATTTCGGAAAATGGAGGAAAATTAAGATGGAAAGCAGAGTGGAAGAAACCATTTTAAAACATAAAAAAGGATATAATTGTGCCCAGGCAGTTGCTTGTACATATTGTGATTTAGTAGGGCTTGACGAAGAAACCATGTTTAAACTTACAGAGGCTTTGGGGTTAGGTATGGGTGGAATGGAAGGAACCTGCGGTGCAGTGACAGGAGCCTGTGTACTTGCCGGAATGAAAAAAAGTAGCGGAAATTTAGAACATCCTGATAGTAAGGCAGAATCCTATAAACTTTCAAGGGAAATAGTAAAACGTTTTAAAGAACAGAATCAATCTGTGATTTGTAAAACGTTAAAAGGAGTGGAGACAGGGGAGGTATTAAGAGCCTGTCCGGATTGTATCAAAGATGCAGCAGCCATTGTAGAACAGGTATTGTTTGAAGAAGGGTAGGATGCAGGATGGAGAATGAATTAAAGGATAAGATGTTAAAAAAGGCGGTAGAGTTTAGTCGTGTTCAAAATGAGTATTATACGGATAAAATGAACGATGAAGACATTACTGAAATTGCTACTCAGCCTTTTTGGCAAAGCATGCGTTTAAATAAGAGAAGATTACAGGAAAAAAATCTTACAGTGGTGACGGAACGGAAGAAAGAGCCGAAAAAAAGTATTAAGAATATAAAAGAGTTCAGTAATGGAAGAAATGTAGTAAGTACTTTTGAGAGAGTTTGGGTAGAGGAAAAGAAAGTATTTCGAAATGGAGAAGAGATTTTTTCTAAAAAAGACGAGAAAAAATGTACTATCAGCCTTTTAAGAGCAGAAGGAAACGGGGATGAGGCAGTATGCCCAAACTGTGGAGCCAGAGGGAAAATTTCTTCTTTCATTGATGGCTGCGATTACTGTCAGTCTAAGTTTAAAGTAGAGGACTTTGAGGAAAAGATATCTGCTTTTTCGGTAGAAGAAAATACAGAAAAGAAGGTACGAAATGTATTTAAAAATATGGCTTTGATTTTAGTTGGGATTTTGGGAATTTCCATTGTGGTATTTGTTGTTTCATTTATTCTTGCAATTGTTTTTTCTATTGCAGATACGTTTTTGAAAGCAGAAACCAATATGTCTATTGTACTCATGTTTTTACTGCAGTTGATTCCTATTGCATTTCAGTTATTCGTATCCACAGGCGTTATTTTCGCAATCATTGGAAGCAGTATATATATGAAGTGTAAGGATAGAATTGTGAATGCCATTGTTGTAAAAAAGGTAATGCCACAGTTTTCAGAACATGATTTTGCACAGAATTTAGAATATAAGCTTCGCAATATTCATTATGCCAAGGAAGCCAAAGAAGTAAATGTATTTGCCCGCTTTGATTTGTCGCAGGAAATAAAAAAATACGAAGATGTCATTGATTGCAGCATGGTGAAGCTTAAGTTTCAAGAGGCAAAGAAAACAGCAATGGGTTATGAAATCGATGCCGAAGCGAATCTGTTGTTAATGAAGTATAATGGAAAACGTGTAAAAGAGGAAGCAGAAAAAGTAACATTTCGAATGTCAGCCAGAAAGGGTTTGGATGAAAAAAATGTGGGTGCGATTCGAAGATATCCATGTCCAAACTGTGGAAGTAACATTAGTCTTTTAGAGGGTGGAATTTGTGAATATTGCGGCACCAGTCTGGATTATGATAAATATAGCTGGATGTTTGAAGAATATAAAAGTTTAGGGAAAACAGCAAATTTGTTTAAAAAGACCAAAGCCCAGTTAATTGGTATTTATCTGATAATTTTGCTTGTAGAATTCTTTATGCAGTATCAATCAGACCCTCGGACTTTTTATCAGTTGATGCATATGTCAGAATGTTTTGAGTTATCCCAGGATACTTTTGATATGGTGGATACTTTTGATGATGTTGTAAGACGTTCGGAATTAATAGAGGAAGAAATCGGTTATGTGGACCGGAAGCAGGTATATAGTACACCGGATGGACTGGATTCCTGCGAAAAATATATAGAGTATTTAGAAGAAGAGGGTTTTTATGTTGAATCCAGATATGAGGATTCACGTGGACGGGAAAGGATTCTTTTATTAAGAAAGCTAGAGGACATTCCAAAAGAGTTTGGAGTGGAATCGCATTCCATTGAAATGATTTATGACGATGGGGAAGTAACCATAAAGAATAATTTAGAAGAATTTGATGAAGAATAAAAGGAAGCATATGATAGTTTCACATAACTGTTCACACGCGAACAGTAACAGTCTTACCACATTTTAGGCGGTATATAGAAGTGAAAAGAAGCATGTAATATTTACCAATTTGCCATTTGAAAGAAGGATAAAATCGGGAAATTTGTGAAAAATACTTGCTTTGCGAGGAGGAAAGACTAGATTTTACGATGTTTGACATAGACTTGGTCTTTTTAGTATAATTATAGTCGAATGAGCAAGACTAACAATAAATCAGGAGGATGAAACAATGAACAATGAACAAGAGTTTAAGCCGTATATTCCGGCAGATAAAGTGTTACCGGAACTTACACCGGTATCCATTATTCTTGGAATCATTTTAGCTGTAATATTTGGTGGAGCCAATGCTTATTTGGGACTACGGGTTGGAATGACAGTTTCTGCATCCATACCGGCTGCAGTGATTTCTATGGGTATCATTCGTGTCATTTTACGAAGGGATTCCATTTTGGAGAATAATATTGTACAAACGATTGGTTCTGCTGGAGAATCTGTTGCAGCAGGAGCTATTTTTACACTGCCAACTCTTTTTATGTGGGCAAGTGAAGAAGGAGGAGTCAATCCTTCTTTGATTGAAATTGCGTTAATTGCATTGATTGGTGGAATCATGGGTGTTTTATTTATGATACCACTTCGTAGTGCCTTAATTGTTCAGGAGCATGGAACACTTCCTTATCCGGAAGGACAGGCTTGTGCTGAAGTTTTAGTGGCAGGAGAAGAAGGTGGTTCTAAGGCAGGGACTGTGTTTGCAGGACTTGGAATCGCAGCAGTATATAAATTTATTACAGATGGTTTAAAAGTATTTCCAAGTGAAGTGGATTTTGAAATAAAAAGCTATAAAGGTTCCGGGGTAGGAATGGATGTACTTCCTGCCTTACTGGGTGTAGGATATATCTGTGGACCACAGGTTTCTTCTTATCTTTTGGCAGGTGGTACCATTGCATGGTTTGTCATTATGCCATTGATTGCGCTCTTTGGTGGAGATGCGATTCTTTATCCTGCCACAGAGCCGATTTCTGCTTTGGGTACATGGGGAATCTGGAAAAATTACGTTCGTTACATTGGTGCAGGTGCAGTAGCGGCAGGGGGTATCATTAGTCTGATAAAATCGTTGCCATTAATCGTAACAACCTTTACACAGGCAATGAAAGGTTATGGAAAAAAGAAAGGATCCGGTGACCGTTTATCCAAGGATATTCCTATGAATCTGGTAGTTCTTGGAATTGGTATTTTGGCAATTGCCATGTGGTTGATTCCAGCTATTCCGGTGAATTTTATCGGAGCAATTATTATTATTGTATTTGGATTTTTCTTTGCAACCGTATCTTCCCGTATGGTAGGTTTAGTGGGAAGTTCAAATAATCCGGTGTCAGGTATGGCGATTGCGACTTTATTAATTGCAACCATTCTTTTAAAAGCTTCCGGTAATATCGGAATGCAGGGTATGGTGGCATCCATTGCAGTAGGTTCTGTTATTTGTATTATTGCAGCCCTTGCCGGAGATACTTCACAGGATTTAAAGACTGGTTATTTGCTAGGTGCCACTCCATATAAACAGCAGATTGGCGAATTAATTGGTGTAATTTCTTCCGCTGTTGCTATTGGTGGAGTATTGTACTTATTAAATGCAGCCTGGGGATATGGTTCTACAGAACTTCCTGCTCCACAGGCAACTTTAATGAAAATGGTGGTAGAAGGTGTTATGGGCGGTGATTTACCATGGACGCTGGTGTTTGCCGGTGTGGGAATTGCCATTGTAGTAGAAATTTTAAGAATTCCGGTACTTCCATTTGCAGTAGGTCTTTATTTGCCGATTCATTTAAGTACCCCTATGATGGTAGGTGGTGTAATTCGATATTTCTTTGATAAAAAGAAAAAAGTTTCTTCTGAAGAAGAGAGAAAAGAAAAGGTGGAAAATGGCGTCTTATATTCTTCCGGTTTGATTGCCGGGGAAGGTCTGGTAGGTATTTTACTGGCGGTATTTGCGATTATTCCATGGAAGGATGGATCTTTGGGAGATGCTATAAATTTAGAAGAACGGTTTGGTATTGATTTAGGCAATATTGGTGGTTTGGTATTTTTTGCCTTATTGTGTATTACCTTAATTCTTTTTATAAACAAAAAGAAAAAAGTAAAAACAGAATAAAATAAACAGAAGCTCCCATTGTCTTTAGGCAGTGGGAGTTTGTAATACAATAGTGTTATGGAAGGGAATATAAAATTAACTTAACATAAAGGGATAGATGGAGGGAAAAAGTGAAAAAACAGGAAAATTATCTTGATTTTATTCCAAGAGCGAATGTATTATTTGAGTGGGAGAAGAATAAAGAAGGAAAGGTAGAGATAAAGGTTCATAACAAAGGTATTTTCAATCGAATCGCACAACTTTTCTTTAAACGCCCTAAATACAGTTTTATTGAACTGGATGAATTTGGTACTTTTGTCTGGGAACAGATAGATGGAAAGAAAACAATTTATGAAATCGGTGGAAAGGTAAAGGAACGGTTTGGAGCGAAAGCGGAGCCGGTTTATGAAAGGCTGGCTCAGTTTATAAAAATTCTTCATAAGAACCATTTTGTTGTATATGTTAATAAGATTAAGGAGTAGAATTTATGGGTATTTTATCAAATTTAGAGCCAAAAGAAGTATTTCATTATTTTGAAGAAATCTGCAGTATTCCCCACCCTTCTTATAAGGAAGAAAAGATAAGTAATTATCTGGTGGATTTTGCTAAAGAAAGAGGATTGGAATATTATCAGGACGAACTTAAAAATGTGATTATCATAAAAGAAGCCACCAAAGGGTATGAGGACGTAGAACCATTGATTCTTCAAGGGCATATGGATATGGTCTGTGAAAAGGAGCCGGATTGTACCATTGATTTTGAAAAGGATGGACTTTCTTTGGAAATTACAGGAGATTATATTAGTGCCAAAGGCACTACATTAGGCGGTGACGATGGAATTGCCCTGGCATATGCCTTGGCAGTATTGGATTCAGATTCTATCCTGCATCCAAGAATTGAGTTTGTCTGTACGGTTTCAGAAGAAGTAGGAATGGAAGGCGCTACAGGGATTGACCTTTCTATGTTAAAGGGAAAACGCTTGTTGAATCTGGATTCGGAGGAAGAAGGAATTTTATTGGTAGGATGTGCAGGAGGTTGTAGTGCAGAATGTACCCTGCCTTTAAAGTGGCAGCAGGCAGAAGGAGAAACTTTGGAATTAGCAGTAGAAGGCTTGGTGGGAGGACATTCCGGTGCGGAAATAGATAAGGGAAGAGGAAATTCTAATATTTTAATGGGCAGAATTTTAATGGAAGCTCTTTCGATAACTCCTGTGTTCCTTGCTGAATTGGAAGGCGGGAATAAAGATAATGCCATTCCAAGAGAAACGAAAGCAAAGGTAGTGGTAAAGGATGGAAAGGCTTTTCGTGAGGCTGTGGAGCGGTCTGCAAAAGCAATTAAGGAAGAGTTTTCTATTACAGAGCCGGATATGGAAGTGCTGATAAAGACAGCAAAGGAAGAGGCAAGGGAGGTTTTAGACGAGGTAACAAATCAAAAGGTGATTACACTGCTTAATACCTTGCCAAACGGAATCCAGACCATGAGTGCAAACATACCTGGTCTGGTAGAAACTTCTCTTAATTTAGGAAGACTGCGGCTAAATAAAAATCAACTGTCTTTATGTTATGCCACCAGAAGTTCTGTAGGAACTGCGAAGAAGTATCTGCTTCAAAAAATGGATTTCATTTTAAGACAATTCGGAGGCACACTTCAATGCCATGGTGACTATCCTGCTTGGGAATATAAAAAAGATTCTAAGCTTAGGGAAACTATGGTTGAAATATACGAGGAGATGTATGGAAAAACGCCTGAAATTCAAGCAATTCATGCGGGACTAGAGTGTGGAATTCTGGCAGGAAAAATAGAGGGATTGGATTGTGTTTCCATCGGACCGGATATGGTTTCCATTCATACGACCCAGGAAAAGTTGTCCGTTTCGTCTACCAAACGTGTTTGGGAATATTTGCTGGAAGTAATAAAAAGGAAGTAATTTTAACTTAGGAGGAAGAGAAAATGTATCAGGTAATACTTTTTGATTTGGATGGTACTTTGACTGACCCAGGACTTGGAATTACGAATTCTGTTATGTATGCCTTGAAAAAATGGGGAATCGAAGTGGAAGACCGAAGTGAATTATATAAATTTATCGGACCACCATTGCAGGAATCCTTTGAACGGTTTTATGGTTTTTCAGAAGAAAAGGCAAAGCAATCCGTTGAGTATTACAGAGAGTATTTTCGGGAAAAAGGTTTATTTGAAAATGAGGTTTATGAGGGGATTGAAGACTTATTAAAAACGCTTCATGATTCTGGTTATAAGCTTCTTTTAGCAACTTCGAAGCCAGAAGAATTTGCCATCCGGATTCTGGAACATTTTCAACTGGCGAAGTATTTTAACTTCATCGGAGGTGCCAGCATGGACGGAGTTCGAAGTAAAAAAGCAGATGTAATCTCCTATGTACTGAAAAAAGCCGGTATCGAAGACTTATCGAAAGCAGCCATGGTAGGGGATAGAGAACACGATATTATCGGTGCAAAACAGGTAGGAATTGATTCCATTGGGGTATTGTTCGGATATGGAAATTATGAGGAATTAGAAAATGCAGGAGCAACCTATATCGTAGATTCAGTGTCGAAAATTTTAGATATTGTAAAGAAAAGATGAGATGGGTAGTAAAAAATAGAATGAGTGTAGTATTTTATTTCTTTTTTTGGTATAATAATTGGGCTGGGATTCTTTAAGAATCATAGAGGTTTAAAACAAAAACTAACGATAAGATTATAAAAGATATAGAAAGAAAAAGGAGATAGAAGTTATGGTAAAGCATATTATTTTATGGCAGTTAAAGGATGAATTATCAAAGGAAGAAAAAGAAAAAATTAAATGCGGCATCAAAGAAGGATTGGAAGGATTACAAGGAAAAATTTCCGGCTTAGTGGAAATCCACGTTCAAACGGATTCCTTATCCTCCTCTAATGCAGATGTCATGTTAGATTCTACTTTTGAAAATGAAGAGGCATTGAAAGCATATGCAGTGCATCCTGCCCATGTGGAAGTGGCAGATACTAAGGTAAGACCTTATACAAAATCCCGTTCCTGCCTGGACTTTGAAGTATAAGTTTCGAAAATACCTGACAATAAATAAAATAGGAAAAGGAGAAAAAAATATGTCAGTAATAAAAGTAACAAAGGAAAATTTTGAAACAGAGGTACTGGAAAATTCTAAAACCGTTTTATTGGACTTTTGGGCTGAGTGGTGTCCACCATGTCGTATGTTAGCTCCGATTCTTGATAAAATTGGGGAAGAACAGGAAGAAATCGTGGTGGGAAAAATAAATGTAGATGAAGAACGTGGATTGGCAGGGGAATTTCATGTTGCTAATATTCCTACTTTGGTGGTAATCAAAGATGGGGTAGAAGTAAATCGTTCCGTAGGAGCAATTTCTAAAACAGAAATATTAGAATTGGTTCAATCATCATAGGTTTTAAATCTTAAAATCGGATATGCAAATGAGGGAAAGAGGGACAAAAGATTATGACAGAAAAGGAATTCGAAAAAGAAATTGAACTTCGCATTGCACAGGTTGAAAATGGAATGCCTGAAGTAAAAAGAATGGGAAAAAGAGATTATATTGAGGTGGCTGTGGTTGTGCTTGTTTGTCTGCTAGGGATAATAGCAGGTGCATTTTTATAAGAGGGAAAAGACGATGAAGGATACGAATGAGAAAATTAAAAATGAAGTCTACTGTGGTATCTGGCCCGTACTTGGAAAAGAGCGTACCTATGGATTTTTAGATGCATTGCTGGTATTGTCAGGATACTGCATCGCTACCTGGAGTTATACCCAGGGTTCCTATCTGGCAAGTCTGGTAGGATTTAAACAGTTGTTAATTGGAGCTTTTTTAGGTGCTATCTTAATGTTAGCAATTTATCAGCTTCCGGTAATTTTATCTACGAGATATGGAATTGATATCTGGGTATGGCTGCGGACTGTATTTGGAAAAAGAGGCGTAAAAGTCATGACGGTAGTGATTATCCTGATTAATTATCCGTGGTATGCCGTGTGTTGTGATTTATTTGCTTCCTCCATGGAGAATCTGTTTGGATTGTTTGGGGTCACGTTGCCTGAGGGAAGTCACCTTATGTTAGGTTTGTTTTGCGTTATCCTTGGAACATTTATTGCGTATCGGGGTGTTTCTACTATTACCTGGACTACCAGAATTTTAGTTCCCTTATTACTGCTAGTGGGGATAGTAGTGGTGATTGTAGGATTTTCTGCTGTGCCGGCAGAAGTAATATGGAATTATAAACCGGAAATTACTGCATATGATAACAATATTACACCTTATATTTTATCTATTGAGGCAAACTTTGCTTTTGTTATTACTTTGGTGGGAGGTATGGCAGAAATCCCACGTCTTTGCAAAAGTGAAAAATCAGGTTACTATGCCGGAGTCCTGGGTCAGGGGTTGGCAGGTTCTTTCTTTGTGGTAGTAGGTGCCGTTATGGCGATTGCCATGCAATATGTGACAGGAGAAATGGTAGATGATCCTACTTTGATGATGGCTACCTTGTCCATACCTGCTCTTGGATTAACTTCATTGCTTTTAGTTGCTTTTGCCAACATAGGAACTCAGGCAGTAGGCTCTTATTTATATGGAGTTATGTTAAAATCCAGTTTCCGTAAAGCCGATTATAGGCTCTTGGTTATTATTCTTGGAGTTTATGTAGGCGGACTTTGTGCCTGGGGAAAAATCGTAGAGTATTTTGGCTCATTCCTAACCATTAGTGCCTGTGTGTATGCACCTTTGGCGGCTTTATTGTTTACGGATTTCTTTTTTGTCAGAAAACAAAGAATCGATTTAAAAAGCGCCTATGAAATGGAGGGGCATAATGCGTATCAGTATACCAAAGGATTTAATATAGTAGGTCTTTTGTGCCTGTTGGCAGGATTTTTTATCTCTCTTGCCATTTATAATCCTGTAACAGGAGAAATACATAATTCTTTCTTGTTTACATTAACGCCTACTGGCTGTTCCTTCCTTGGAACCGGAATATTATATTACTTATTATGTCAATTGCCATGGGTTCGTCGTTATGTAAGAAAAGATACGGAATTGAATCCTGTGGTAAAACCTTTCGACCGGGTGAAAATACCACCGAAACAGAATTTATTTGCGATGCCTTTTTTATGGCTTTATTGCTACATCATTACATGGAAGGCGAATTTAAAGATTGTAAAATCAGAAAAAAGAGGAATAAAACCTCCATTTTTGGTTTTAGGAACTCATCATTCCTTTACGGATTTTTATGTTACTCCATTGACACTGTTTCCATATCGTGCAAATTATGTGTCAGAACTGGAAGGATTTGAGTATTACGGGGAATGGTTATACCGTCAGATTGGATGCCTGGGAACCAGAAAGTTTGTAGATGATTTATCTTTAATTAAAAATATTAAGAAGGTTATGGAACGGAAGGGAATTCTGGTATTTTACCCGGAAGCAAGATATGCCAATGTAGGAACTAGTTCAAAATTACCTATGTCGGTAGCAAAACTGGTGAAAATGTTAAAGGTTCCTGTGGTTACCTTAAATATGAAGGGAAATTATCTGCAATCTCCTATCTGGAATCTTACAAAACGAAAAGAAGTAAAGTTACATACAGAAATGACTTATGCATTGACGAAGCAGGAAGTTAGGGAGCTTTCTGTGGATGAAATTTATGAAAAACTTAGTGAATTATTGGCTTATGATGAATATGCATGGCAGCGGGAGCAAAAAATGGCTATTACCTATAAAAAACGTGCCGAGGGATTACATCTTCCTTTATATCAATGCAGATGTTGTAAAGTGGAATTCCAAATGGATTCCGAAGATAATAAGTTATTCTGCCGAAATTGTGGGGTAGAATACGAGATGGATGAATATGGAACCTTGAGGAGGGATAATGAGGAGCGATATATTCCGGATTGGTATGAGTGGCAGCGAAAACAGGTAAAAGCGGAAATAAATAACCATACTTATTCTTTGGATTGTAAAGTGGAAGTTTATGCACTTCCAAATGCGAAAAACTTTATTTGCTGTGGAGTGGGACATTTACTTCATGACCTAGACGGATATCAGTTGACCTTTCATAATTACCTGACAGACGAAGAAGAAACGTTAGTGTGGACTCCTGCACAATGTTTTTCTGTACATACAGAATATAACTATCGAAATATGGGGCAATGTATTACCTTATCTACATTGGATGACAGTTTTTTCTTATTTCCTGTGGAAGAAGGTTTTAATGCTACAAAAATTCAGTTTGCCACAGAATATATGTATGAACTGCATGAGAAAAAAGTAAAAGAGGAGAAAAAATGAGCAGTCAAAAGGAAAAGAAAATCAGAAGATTACATAGAAAACGAATCTGGCCATCTATGATAACTTTGTTTATATTTATTTTAGCCATTGTTTCTATTGTTGTTATGATGTTTATTCTGTCTTTGGGTAATCTGGCAACAAACAAACTCCAATATACCATGGAAAATGTCCAGAAAATAACACAAATCATAGAAGAAGAACAGATAGAAAACGATGAAGAACTGATTCAGCTTGTAACAGAATTGCAAAGGACGCTACCGGATGTGCAGGAAGTTTGTATTCAGAATGGAGAACAAGAAACCATCCTGAAATCAGGGGATTCTGAACCTAAAATGGAAAATCAATTAGTAGTAATCACAGGACCAAAGGATTATGCCATTTATTTATTAGAAGAAAGTGATAATACCGTATACGCACAAGATGGTGAGATAAAATTCGATACTAAAATAATTTTAGATGGAATTCTTGAAGCAGATGTTGATGACAGTGATGAACCTTTGATTTATTTTAGTTTCTGGATTTCTTCTTCCATGGATGAAGCTGGAAGGGAGATCTTTGTAAAAAGTGATATAGCAGTTAAAGAATCAGAGGTGACGAGTGTTAGTATCTTTGCTGTCATATTAATGATGGTGGTATTAGCATTTGCCATTTATTACATTGTTTTTACCATTGGTTTGATACGGGACCAGAGAAGATTAACACAGCTATTATATTTAGATCCGGTTACCGGAGGAAAGAACTGGACTTATCTAAAGGCAAAAGGGGAAAAATTTATCCGAAAGAGTTTTCGAAACAAAGAAAAATATGCCCTGATACATATTAGAATGAACAAATACCAGAGTTTTTGTACCTGTTATGGTGCGAAAGAAGGAAATGATTTGCTGGAATTTATTTATCATGAATTACAAAGAAATATTAGCAAAAAAGAATTTGCAGTGCATTATGCGAGAGCAGATTATGCCTTATTACTGAATTATGAAACGAAGGAAAAATTGGAGCAGAGGATTGCTGATATCGTAACCGGAATAGAAGCGGCAAGGCAAGGGAAAAGACTGGATTTTAGTGCGGGTGTTTATGAAATCACTCGCGGTGGGATCGATATGGATGCTATGTATAACAATGCAAGTATCGCAAGGTCTGCCTTACACTCAGAAGGAGACGAATGGATAGGGTGGTACAGCCAGGAAATGCAAAAGCAACAGCTTTGGGAAAGAAAAGTAGAAGATACCATGGAAGAAGCTTTAGGAAAAAAAGAATTTCATGTTTATCTTCAACCGAAATACTCTTCCAGAGAGGGAAAACTATCCGGAGCAGAAGCCTTGGTTCGTTGGGTTAGTCCGGAGGAAGGTTTTATACCACCGAATCGTTTTATTCCCATTTTCGAAAATAATGGTTTTATTTTAAAACTGGACGATTATATGATTTCAGAAGTAGCAAGACAACAGGCGGAATGGATAAAGGAAGGCAGACAGGTAGTTCCTATTTCTGTCAATGTGTCCAGAGCCCATTTTATGAAAGATGATTTGGCAGAGCATATCTGCCGATTGGTAGATGCATACCAGGTTCCTCATGAAGTCATTGAGCTGGAATTAACAGAAAGTGCATTCTTTGAAGATAAAGAGGTATTGTTGGAAACCGTTAGAAAGTTAAGAGAGTATGGATTTGCTGTTTCTATGGATGATTTTGGAGCAGGCTATTCCTCACTTAATTCCTTAAAAGAACTGCCATTGGATGTAATTAAGCTGGATGCAGAATTCTTCCGGGGTATCGAGGATACGGAAAAAGGAAAAATCATTGTAAATGAAGCGATTTGTCTTGCAAAGCGACTGGATATGAAAATCGTAGCAGAAGGAATCGAAACAAAAGAACAGGTGGACTTTTTAGCAGAACAAGGCTGCGATTTGATTCAAGGATATTATTTTGCAAAACCAATGCCGGTATCTGAATTCGAAAAAAAGGCATTTGAATCATAAAAGTGTAATAGTTAAAAAGTTTTTATACTGCGTTTTATCTTTTTTAATTTACAGTTAAGGCTGAGTTTGTGTCCCGTGGTATTGACAGAAATACGGTTTTTTGCTAGAATGTTGCCTTGATAATTGTATTTGTTTTAAAAGGTATGGAGGATTATTATGTCAGAAAGTTCAGACGGTTACGCGAGTCAGATGATGATAAATGAATGAGAAAAGACATAGCTGCACTTAAAAAAGTGTGGTTATGTCTTTTTGTGCAAAAATGAGAAAATAAAAAAGATAAGTAAAGATAAGAAAGGATTTTAATCATGGATACGGTATCACTAATTATTATTCTGTTTTGTGTTGTAATGTCCGCCTATTTTTCTGCCACAGAAACGGCATTTTCTTCTCTAAACAGAATAAGAATAAAGAATATGGCGGAAAAGGGAAATAAAAAGGCAACCCTGGTTTTAAGAATGTCAGAAAAATACGACAGTATGTTGTCTACGATTCTGATTGGAAATAATATAGTAAATATATTATGTACTTCTCTTGCTACAATCTTTTTTGTAGAATTACTAGATGAGGAAATGGGGGCAAGTGTGTCCACCATTGTTATTACGATTGTAGTATTAATATTTGGAGAGGTTTCACCAAAAAGTATTGCCAAAGAGTCACCAGAAAAGTTTGCAATGTTTTCTGCCCCATTATTAAATGCTTTAATGGTTGTTTTAACACCAATTAACTTTTTGTTTGTTCAATGGAAAAAGTTGTTATCTATGATAGTGAAGGTATCAGATGACAAAGGAATTACAGAAGAAGAATTGCTTACCATTGTAGAGGAAGCAGAACAAGGTGGCGGCATTGATAAAGAAGAAAGTACTTTGATTCGAAGTGCCATTGAATTTAATGAATTAGAGGCAGTGGACATTTTTACACCTAGAATTGATGTTATTTCTGTTTCTGTAGATATGAACAAAGAAGAAGTGGCTAAGGTGTTTAGAGAAACCGGATTCTCTAGACTTCCGGTTTACGATGGGGATATTGACCATATTGTTGGTATTTTATATCAAAAAGATTTTCATAATTATATTTATCATACGGATGCTGAGATTCGGGATAATTTACGTCCTGTAGTATATATTACCAAAAATAAAAGAATCGATGATTTAATGAAGGAACTGCAGCAAAAGAAACTCCATTTTGCTGTTATCGTAGATGAATTTGGCAGTATGTTCGGTATTGTAACCTTAGAAGATATTTTAGAGGAACTGGTAGGAGAAATCTGGGATGAACATGATGAGATTGTTCATGAAATTGAACAGATATCAGAACATGAATATATGGTTTCAGGAAAAGCTAATGTAGAAAAATTATTTGATACATTGGATAAAAAGATGGAAGTAGAAGTTTTGACTGTAAATGGATGGATTATGGAAATGTTAGGAAAGATACCAGCAGAGGGTGATTTCTTTGAAAGCCAGGGCTTAGAAGTTAAGGTGGAAAAGATGGCTGGAAAGCGTGTAGAGAAAGTACATATCTTTTGTAAAGAAGTTACACAGGTATAAAAAGTGTAAGGTATCGTATAAAAGTTTTTTCATGCAGAGGTTTAAAAAGACAGTCCATAGGATTGTCTTTTTTTAAATCCATGAAAATCCTATGTGCCAGCATGAAAAATAAGGCTATGTTTTTTTGAAAAATTATGTTACAATAAAAAAAATAGAATGGGAGGCCGAGTTATGATTAACGAAGAGAGAGTAAAGAACATGACCCGAATTGCCATATATGAAAAGAACCAGGGGAAAAGTCAGATTGGTATGAACAAATACTATAAGATTGATTATGTTACATATCATACGTTGTTGTCTTTTGTATATGCAACCATAGCATTTGTTATGATTGGTGCTGCTGTGGTTTTATTGGGAATGGAATCTTTACTTGAACAGATTAATGCTTTGGATTATATGGCAATTGCAAAAGATATATTAATTTTGTATGGTATTTGGATTGGAATTTATTTTATCATATCTATAATTGTATATAATATACGTTATGATAAAATAAAACCGGAAATCAAGGAATACTATCAAAATCTGAAGCTTCTGAATGAACAATATGAGGAGGAAGCCATAGGAGAACTAAAAAAGAATAAAGGTGTGGTAATAAACGATGATGAGTTTGCTGATTTTTAAGGATAAGTTAAGAGAGTTTTGTCATAAAAATGACACAATATTGGTGCCGGTTGGAAAGTTTGTTTTGGGATTGATTTTATTTTTATCCTTAAATAAGTTGTTTGGTTATTCCAGCATGGCAGGAAATATTGTAATTGTAGTAGGATTGTCTTTGCTTTGTGCATTATTTTCACAAGGTTTCTTTGCAATTGTATCTGGTTTGGTTATTCTATTGCATTTAACCAGTCTTTCATTGGATACGGCATTGTTATTTTTAATTCTTTATGTCTTTTTGTATGTTTTATGTTTAAGATTTACGCCAAATTACGGTTACATAATCGTATTGACAGCAGCTTTGTTCCTGATGAAGGTTCCATATCTGGTGCCGATTGTAGTAGGAATGACCGTTGGACTTCCTGGGGTATTTGCTATGGTAACAGGTATTGTTATTTATTATTTCAGTCTTTCTGCAAAGGAAGTTTCAGTATTAATAAGTACGAAAACAGGAGATGAAACATTTCAGCCTTTTTCTTACATTATAATGGATTTAATGGAGAATAAAGAATTCTTCCTTACGATTATTACTTTTTGTATTGTATTAGCAGTATTCTATTTTATCTATCGTATGTCTATGAGTTATTCCTGGTATATTGCCATTGCAGCAGCTATTGTAGTAAGTATTTTGGTATTCTTGATTGGGGGAACATTCCTGGATACTGAAATTTTGATAGGTTCTGTTCTTTTGGGAAATATAATAGCTGGATTGCTTGCGGTGGTAGTACAATTTTTCAAAGGAGTTGTGGATTATTCCAGAACAGAATTGGTGCAATTTGAAGACGATGATTATTACTATTATATAAAGGCTGTACCTAAGATAAAAGTTTCAGAAGAAAATATAAATATTAAAAAAATTCAGGCTAGAAAGTAAAATATAATTGGGGTTGGTGAACATGGATAAAATTTTTAATTTTATTCAAGACAATTTTGAATGGATGGATTTACCCAAAATTGGTATATCGGATATTGTTGAAATAGCAATTATTAGTGTAGTCATTTATTATGTCATTAAGTGGGTGAAAAATACCAGAGCGTGGATGTTATTTCGTGGAATTCTGGTGTTGATGGTTTTTATGGCAGTTGCCACTGTATTCAGATTTAATACGATTATCTGGATATTTTCCAACACCATTAGTGTTGGTATCATTGCTATTATTATCGTATTTCAACCTGAACTTAGAAGGGCATTGGAACAGTTGGGACAAAAAAACACCTTGGCTTCTATTTTTTCCTTTGATGACCAGAAAGAGAAAAAGGAGCGTTTTACAGACCGTACCATTACGGAGATTGTAAAGGCAACCTTTGAACTGGCGAAAACAAAAACAGGAGCATTGATTGTAATTGAACAGGAAGTGGTTCTTGGAGAGTATGAAAAAACGGGAATTGTTTTAGATTCTAAGATAAGCTCCCAATTATTGATTAACATTTTTGAACACAATACTCCTTTGCATGATGGAGCCATTATCATTCGTGGAAACAGAATCGTGGCGGCTACCTGTTACCTTCCATTGTCAGAGAATCTGAGCATTAATAAAGAATTAGGAACAAGACATAGAGCAGGAATTGGTATCAGTGAAGTGTCAGACAGTCTTACCATTATTGTTTCAGAAGAAACGGGAAAAGTTTCTTTGGCTATTGGTGGTGAGTTGATTCGAAACGTAGATGGAGATAATGTTAGAAATAAATTATCGTATATCCAGAAACGTTCCATTGATGTGAAGAAATTTAAATTATGGAAAGGTAGAAGTAAGTATGAAGGAAAAGCTGTTAAATAATGCCGGAATAAAAATAATATCTGTTTTATTTGCGATTATCTTATGGCTTTTGGTTATCAATACGGAAGACCCTGTGATTACCAGGGATTTTAAGGATATTAAAGTTCAGGTAATTAATGAAGATGAAATTTCTGAGATTGATAAGGTTTATGAAATTGTAGAGGGTAGTACGGTAGATATCACAGTAGAAGGAAGAAGGACGGTGGTAGACCAGCTTAGCAGTAGCGACTTTATTGCCACTGCTGATTTAGGAAAGTTATCGGATGTTTATGCGGTAAAAATTCAGGTGCTTCCCACCAAGTCAAGCCTGAAAGATGAGATTACCATAACCTGTAATGGAAATGATACTTTAAAAGTAGAATTGGAAGAAAAAGAAACCAAACAGGTACCGGTAACGATTATCACTCAGGGAACTCCTGCCAACGGTTATGCTGTGGGCAGTGATAAAGTAATTGTGAAATCACCGAATATTATTGAAGTAACCGGAGCCCAAAGCTTGGTGAAAAAGGTAAAAGAAGCAAGGGTTTATGTAAATGTAAGTAATGTTTATAAAGATTTTGAAGTAGTTTCTACGCCGATTCTGGTAGATTCGGATGGAGATGAAGTAGTAGGTGCGGAAAGACTGAAAGTAAGTTCGGACAGTGTCACCATCAGCATGAAGATATTTAAAACTAAGGAAGTAGATGTTGAGGTGGATTATGTAGGAACCGTTCAGGATGGATATATAGTAGACTCTTTGGAATACGAGCCAAAAACCATTTTAGTAGCAGGTTTAGAAGAAGATTTAAAACAGATTTCCAAGATAGAAATTAAAGATATTGATGTTTCAAATTTGAGTGCTGATTTTGAGCCTTCTATTGATATTTCTGATTATCTGCCGGATGGGGTATATCCTGCGGATTCAGCTACAGTTGTAAATGTAACAGTAAAAATCCGAAAAGCATCTGAAAAAGTATTTGAATTTACACAGGATGATATTTTATTGCAGAATGCAAATGATAAATATAGTTATAAAATCAAAGAACAAAAGTTTACCTTAAGAGTATCAGGAAATGATAGAACTTTGAATGAATTAGAATTAAGTGATTTGGCTCCATATATTGACTGTACGGTATTACGGGAATCTCAGGATAACATTGTACCAATACAGGTGAATGAAGTGGATGGAGTTAAAATAAAAACAAGTTTAAATGCCGTAATTACGGTAGAACAAAAATAATAGAATCGGAGGAATTACCATGGTATCACAAAAAGTTTCAATAAAAAATGCAGAAGGATTACATTTAAGACCAGCAGGACTATTATGTAAGGAGTCCTTAAAATTCAAATCACAAATTACTTTTAAGATTCGCACCAGCGTTGCAAATGCAAAAAGTGTATTAAGCGTTTTGGCAGCCTGTGTAAAATGTGGAGATGAAATCGAAGTATTTTGCGAAGGTGAGGATGAGGAAGCTGCTTTGGCAGGAATTATTAAATTGATTGAAGATGGACTTGGGGAATGAAGTGAGAGATTCGTGATTAATCGGGTCTAAGGAATAGTATTGTAACATGGAGGAGTTAAATGAAAGAAATGAATTATTCGGAAGTTACGCCGGAAATTGTGAGGTTATCACAAAAATGTATCGAAAATGGAAGCATTGATCCCGAATTATACGGTAAGTATGAGGTAAAAAGGGGCCTTAGGGATTTAAGTGGAAAAGGAGTATTAACCGGCTTAACAGAAGTATCGAAGATACAGTCCTATATCGTGGAAGATGATGACATGATTCCTTGTGAGGGTAAATTATATTATCATGGTGTCGATATTGAGGAATTGGTAGCAGGATTTACAAAGGAGAAACGTTTTGGTTTTGAGGAAACCACATACTTATTATTATTTGGTGAACTTCCAACGAAGCAACAGTTAGAGGAATTTAAGGGGATTTTATCAGACTATCGTTCCCTGCCACCTAGCTTTGTGCGAGATATTATATTAAAAGCACCAAGTAAAGATATGATGAACACATTGGCAAGAAGTGTTTTGACTTTGTATTCCTATGATGAAAAGGCAAATGATATTTCCATTCCAAATGTTTTAAGACAATGTATACAGTTAATTGCTAATTTTCCAATGTTATCTGTTTATGGTTATCAGGCATACAGCCATTATTTTGAAGGGGAAAGCCTTATCATTCATCCGCCTCAAAAGGAACTTTCTACAGCAGAAAATATCTTATATACATTAAGAAGAGATAGTAAGTATACAGAACTGGAAGCCAGAATCTTAGACCTGGCATTGGTAATTCATGCGGAACATGGTGGTGGTAATAATTCTACTTTTACGACTCATGTAGTTACCTCTTCTGGTACAGATACTTACTCTGTAGTAGCGGCCTCTCTTGGTTCTTTAAAGGGACCAAAACATGGTGGTGCGAATTTTAAAGTAATGGAAATGATAGCGAATATTAAGGAAAATATTTCTGACTGGACAGATGAAGCTGCCATAGAAGAGTATTTGTTAAAAATACTTCGAAAGGAAGTCTTTGACCAAAAGGGCTTGATTTATGGTATGGGTCATGCGGTTTACTCCATTTCAGACCCTAGAGCAAAAGTATTTAAATCCTTTGTGGAAAAATTATCTGTGGAAAAGAATCGAAAAGAAGAATTTGCTTTGTATGAGGCGATTGAACGTCTTGCTCCAAAGGTAATTGCACAGGAAAGAAAAATATATAAAGGTGTTAGTGCAAATGTAGATTTTTATAGTGGTTTTGTATATTCTATGTTAGGTCTGCCATTGGAACTTTATACACCGATTTTTGCGATTGCAAGAATTTCCGGTTGGAGTGCCCACCGATTAGAAGAATTAATCAATGAAGGAAAAATTATTCGTCCGGCATATAAGAGTGTGGCGAAACAGATGTCATATGTACCGTTAGAGGATAGATAATATAGTTACTGCCACCAGTGAACAGTAATATAATGCATGGAAAGAGAAAGGAAGTTAAGCTGTAATGATACCAGAACAGTTCTCAAGAACAGAATTATTGATAGGAGAATCGGCGGTACAGACTTTAATGAATGCGAGAGTGGCAGTGTTTGGTTTAGGTGGAGTCGGCGGTTATGTAGTAGAGGCTTTGGCTCGAAGCGGTGTCGGAGAGTTTGATTTGATTGACAATGACACAGTTTGTCTGAGTAATTTAAACCGCCAGATTATTGCTACTCATAAAACAGTAGGGAAAAGCAAAGTGGATGTTATGAAAGAACGCATTTTGGATATTAATCCGGATGCTCTGGTTCATACCCATAATTGTTTTTTTCTTCCTGAGACCTCGGATGACTTTCATTTTGAAGATTATTCCTATGTGGTAGATGCCATTGATACAGTTTCGGGAAAAATTGAAATCATTATGAAGGCAGAGGCTGCCCGTGTGCCTGTCATCAGCAGTATGGGGACAGGAAATAAATTAGAACCAGCCAGGCTGGAAGTTTCTGATATTTATAAAACTCAGGTATGTCCCTTGGCGAAGGTTATGCGAAGGGAACTAAAAAAGCGTGGCATAAAAAAGCTAAAAGTAGTATATTCTCAGGAAATTCCTGTGAAAAATGAAGACAATACAGGTTCTTCGGAAGATACCGAAGGAGTTAGAAAACGCCCGGTTCCTGCCAGTATTGCTTTTGTTCCTTCTGTAGCAGGACTTATGATTGCAGGCGAAGTAATCAAGGATTTGATAAAGGAAGAAACTTGACAAGGGAAAAAGGCTGAGATATAATATGGAACATGAGAAGATGGCACTTTTGGTGAAGATAAGTGTCATAATAAAGAAAAGGCTATGACGAAGAGAAGTAGTGTAGATTATCGCTTTCAGAGAGTGAGGGGTGGTGGAATCCTCATAGAATGAATTTACATGAATAACACTTAAGAGCTGCAATCCGAACGTAAAGAAGGTTTATTAGTAGGTGCGACGTGGTTGTACGTAACACAACGAGGTTTAGACCGGTAAGTGACTGGAAATCAGTAAGTCAGGTGGTACCGCGGACAATATTTGTTCGTCCTGAACATTTTGTTTAGGGCGAATTTTTTTATTTCAAAATAAGAAAGGAAGAACTTATGAACACATCAAACATTTATCGTAACATGACAATGGACCAGATTTCAGAGTCCAATGTAGGACAGACTTTGAAGATAGCCGGATGGGTAGAAAATATTCGTGACCATGGTGGAGTTTCTTTTATCGATTTAAGAGATATGTATGGAGTTATGCAGGTGGTTATGCGTGATACCAGTTTATTAAACGGATTGAATAAGGAAGACTGTATCAGTGTAGAAGGCTTGATTCAACATAGAGATGAAGAAACTTACAATGATAAAATACCTACCGGTACGATTGAGTTAGAAGCTCATAAAGTTGAAGTATTAGGAAAGGTTTATAAACAACTTCCCTTTGAAGTAATGACTTCGAAAGAAATTCGTGAAGATTTACGTTTAAAATATCGTTATTTGGATTTAAGAAATAAAAAGGTAAAGGATAATATCGTATTCCGTTCCAAGGTTATCAGTTTCTTAAGAGAGAAAATGACAGAAATGGGATTTTTAGAAATTCAGACTCCTATTTTATGTGCATCTTCTCCAGAAGGAGCAAGAGATTATATTGTGCCTTCCCGCAAATTTAAAGGAAAGTTCTATGCTTTACCACAGGCACCACAACAATACAAACAATTATTAATGGTTTCGGGATTCGATAAGTATTTCCAGATTGCACCTTGTTTCCGTGATGAGGATGCCCGTGCGGACCGTTCCCCAGGAGAATTCTATCAGTTAGATTTCGAAATGAGTTTTGCAACCCAGGAAGATGTATTCCGTGTGGGAGAAGAAGTATTAACTGCTACTTTTGAAAAGTTTGCTCCGGAAGGTGCCAGCGTAACCAAAGCACCTTATCCTGTTATCAGCTATCGTCAAGCAATGTTGGAATTCGGTACAGATAAGCCGGATTTAAGAAATCCATTAAGAATTGTAGACGTAACAGATTTCTTCCAGGAATGTACCTTTAAACCATTCCACGGAAAGACTGTTCGTGCCATTAAGGTACACGCAGATATGTCTAAGGGATTCCACGAAAAATTATTGAAATTCGCTACCTCTATTGGTATGGGTGGTTTAGGATACTTAGAAGTAAAAGAAGATTTAAGTTATAAGGGACCAATCGATAAATTTATCCCAGAAGAGAAAAAGGGAGAAATTGCCCAAATCGCAGGCTTAGAAGCAGGCGATACTATTTTCTTTATTGCGGATAAAGAAGAAAAGGCTGCTTTATATGCAGGTCAGTTGCGTACAGAATTAGGAGAACGTTTGGATTTATTAGAAAAGAATGCATACCGTTTCTGCTTTATAAATGATTTCCCAATGTATGAATACGATGCAGAAGTAAAGCAAATCATCTTTACCCATAATCCATTCTCTATGCCTCAGGGTGGCTTAGAAGCATTGAATACAAAAGACCCATTGGATATTCTTGCATATCAATATGATATTGTTTGTAATGGTGTGGAATTATCTTCCGGTGCAGTTCGTAACCATAATTTAGATATCATGGTTAAGGCATTCGAAATCGCAGGATATCAGGAGGAAGATTTAAAAGAAAAATTCGGTGCATTATACAATGCATTCCAATACGGTGCACCACCACATGCAGGTATGGCTCCTGGTGTAGACCGTATGATTATGTTGTTAAGAAACGAAGAAAACATTCGTGAAGTAATTGCCTTCCCAATGAATGGTAATGCTCAGGACTTAATGTGCGGAGCTCCTGGTGAAGTTTCAGAACAACAATTAAGAGAAGTTCATATTAAAGTAAGACAATAATAAACTGAGCTGATTGAAATTAAAATGACAGATATATTTTCATATATCTGTCGTTTTTGTAGCAAAATATAGTTGAAAGGGTGATTGATATGGATATTGCAAAGGAATATAAAGAGTTTTTAGACAAAGGAAAGACAGAAAGAGAATGTGTTACCTACGCGGTAGAAATGGCAAAAGAAAAAGGATATAAGGATTTATCTGAGTTTATCCAAAACAACACACGGATTAAGGCAGGGGATAAGATTTATGCTACCTATATGAAGAAAGCCATTGCTTTGTTTCAGATTGGTACCAGCCCAATGGAAAAGGGAATGAATATTCTTGGAGCGCATATTGATTCTCCAAGATTGGATTTAAAACAAAATCCATTATATGAAGAAGGTGGTTTTGCGTATTTTGACACCCATTATTATGGTGGAATTAAAAAATACCAATGGGTTACTTTGCCATTAGCGATTCATGGAGTGATTGCAAAAAAAGATGGTGAAATCGTGGAAATTTCCATTGGTGAGAAAGAAGATGACCCTGTTTTTTGCATTACGGATTTATTGATTCATCTGGCAGGAGAGCAGATGGAGAAAAAGGCTTCGAAGGTAATTGAAGGGGAACATCTTGATGTATTAATCGGCTTAAATGCTTTGGAAGGCTTAGGAAAAGAAGAAAAAGAAACTGTAAAGAAAAATGTATTAAATATCTTAAAAGAGCAATATGGAATAGAAGAAAAAGATTTTCTTTCTGCAGAATTGGAAGTAGTACCAGCAGGAAAATCCAGAGATTTAGGACTTGACCGTAGCATGGTTATTGGATATGGTCAGGATGACAGAGTTTGTGCGTTTACTTCACTTGTAGGATTTTTAGAAGTGGAGCAGGTAGAAAAAACTGCCTGCTGTCTGTTGGTGGATAAAGAAGAAATTGGTAGTGTAGGAGCTACCGGAATGCAGTCTAAATTCTTCGAAAACTTTATTGCAGAAATATTAGAATTAATGGGAGGATTTTCGGAATTAACCTTAAGAAGAACCTTGGCAAACTCTAATATGTTATCTTCTGATGTAAGTGCAGGCTTTGACCCATTGTATGCAGGTTCTTTTGATAAGAGAAATGCAGCATTTTTAGGAAAAGGACTGGTATTTAACAAATATACCGGTTCCCGCGGTAAATCTGGCTCTAATGATGCCAATGGCGAATATATTGCAAAACTTCGTAAAGTATTGGATGAAGCGGATGTAAAATATCAGACTGCAGAACTTGGAAAGGTTGATGCAGGCGGTGGCGGAACCATTGCTTATATTATGGCATTGTATGGAATGAATGTCATTGACAGTGGAATTGCCGTTTTAAGTATGCATTCTCCATGGGAAGTCACAAGCAAAAAAGATTTAGAAGAAGCAGTAAAAGGATACAAAGCCTTTTTAAGTATCAATGACTAATCAGAAATTTAAACTTAATAACGCATGATATATTTTAAAACTGCCCTTGGCTGTGAAATGACACATCCTGAATTTAAGAAATCTAAGGACGGAAGGTCACTTCATGGTTACCAGGGGCAGTTTTTGTATAGTAAGGACTTATACAAAGGCTGGATTTATGGTTTTTAGCCATGCATTCATTTGAATATAATAGGCTAATAGTTGTGGGCCTGCCATAAGCTGACCGTACCATGGATGACAATAATCTAAATCCGTTCCCATTACCTTTAATACTTTTTTACGGTTGAGAATTTGATTGATAGGCTGGCTGCTATCCTTAATAAGATTTAACAATTCTTCCTTTAACCGCATTTCGTAAGCCGGATGGTAGGTTTTAGGATAAGGACTCTTTTTACGATTTAGAATTTCATCTGGTAATAAATTAGAAAAGGCATCTCTTAATAATCCCTTTTCTTTCCCGTTATGGGCCTTCATCTCCCATGGAATATTATAAAGATATTCCACAATTCGATAATCAGCAAAAGGTACTCTTGCTTCTAATCCGGTATTCATACTGGTTCGGTCCATTCTTTCCAATAAGGTGAGCATAAACCAACGCATATTCAAATAAGAAATCTGACGGATTTTATTATTGTCAGGGTCTTCCTCGCAGATAGGAGCTTCAAGCAAGGTGCTTTGGTAATATTCCTTGGAACATTCCAAAAGTGGAAGTTCTGCAAGTTCCTTGTTTAACAATAAAGTACGGGAGGACATATCATTGGACCATGGGAAATTATCAAATTCCTCTGTCTGGTATCTTAAAAACCAAGGATATCCGCCAAAGATTTCATCTGCACATTCTCCGGTTAAGGTTACTTTATGGTTCTTAGAAACTAATTTGCAAAAATAAAGCAAAGAAGCCTCAACGTCTGCCATACAAGGAAAATCTCTTGCAAGAGTAGCTGGCACCAGATGGTCATACAAGGAAGGATAATCACATTCCAAATAGGTATGGTTGGTCTTATATTGTTCCACCATAATATCTACAAAAGGTCGGTCCAGACTTGGCTGGAAGGAATTTTGCTGATAATATTTTTGATTGTCTGTAAAATCGAAGGAATAAGTGCTTAAGGGCGTTCCTTCTTTTTTAAGTTCCCTTGCAGCAATGGCAGTTACAATACTGGAATCAATTCCACCAGATAGGAAGGTGCTGATAGGAACATCGGATAATAGTTGCAGTTTTACTGCATCCTCTAAAAGAAACCGGACTTTCTCAACAGTTTCTTTATAGGAGTCATTGTGGGGGCGAGCCTTTAAAGTCCAATAACAATGGTCGAAAAGTCCATTTTTATTAAATTCCAGATAATGTCCTGGAAGAACTTCCAATACATTTTGGAAAATACCATCCCCACAAGGTCTGGCAGGGCCAAGGGCTAACAGTTTCGTAAGTCCCTTGGAATCCAAAACGGGATGAATATCCGGATGGGCAAACAATGCCTTAATTTCTGAAGCAAAGTATAAGGTATCGTTTTGATAAACGTAAAAACAAGGTTTTACGCCTAGCTGGTCACGAAATAGTAAAAGACTTTCTTTTTCTTCGTCATAAATAGCAAAAGAAAAAATACCGTTTAGTTTTGTAATAAATTTCTCCTTGTATGCAATGTATGCAATCAATACTACCTCAGCATCACTTCCGGTGACAAAATCATAGCCTAAGCGGATGAGCTCCTCTTTTAAGGGCTTCATGTTATAGATTTCACCATTGTAGGTTATGGTAAATTTTGCACCACGAAACATTCTGGTAAGGGGAAGATGCCCTGTCAGTAAATCGATGATACTAAGACGGGTATGACCTAATACTGCGTGTTTTCCAAGATAAGTTCCGCGGTCATCCGGTCCCCTGTGTCCCAAAGCATCTTTCATTTTATCGATAATGTTTCGATATTGGATTTCTTTATTTTGAAAATTGTGATTGAGGTTAGCAAAACCTGCAATACCACACATTAGTTTCACTTCCTTTCTGTTTTTTGAGCAAGGACAGGCTGTAGCTGTCTATGCTCTAAGGCTGCTTTTATGCTTGGAATCAGCATATCGTAGTCTGCAATTAATGAGTTTGGCTTTGCGTCAGGATTATCCTGTGCAAAAGGTACAAAAAAGATATGCTTCATATTCATTAATAGCCCTATATTTTTAAAATTCATGCTAAGTGCATCGTTGGTAGAAACAGAGATTAACAAAGGGCTTCCGTTACGCAGGTGACTCTTGGCTGCCATAAGAACCGGAGTATCCACGATTCCATTTGCTAATTTAGCTAAAGAATTTCCGGTGCAGGGAAGTAGGATAAAAATGTCAAACATATGCTTTGGACCGATAGGTTCTGCTCCGGCTATGGTTGTAATAGGAGCTTTCTCCGTGATTTCATAAGCATGTTTTAAAAAATCTTCTCCATTTCCAAAACGGCATTTTACAGTCTGGGAAAGCGGAGAGAAGACGGTGGTTACTATGGCACCTTCTTCTTTTAACTGCTCTAACAACTGAAAGGTTTTTTCAAAAGTACAAAAGGACCCGGTCAGTCCTATCCCTATTTTTAACCCGTTTATGGACAAATTACATCGCTTCCTTTATATATTGAAATAGAATCTGGGCACAGGACTGCGGAGAATAGATTCCGGGAAGACCTGAGCAAAGAAATGCTTTTTTATTTTGAATCTTGGCTTCGTTAAAATCAATTCCGTATGGAACGGAGGCCAGTTCAATATAAATACATTGATTGCTTAAATTTGCAATTACTTCTTTTGTAAATAAAACCTTTGGTGCAGTATTAAAAATATAATCATAATTTTGTACGATATGTGGAAGGAGAGATGTTTTCTCCACCTGATACCCAAAAGTATAGGCTTCACTGATATGGGAATCTTTTGTGGAACAAATGCTTACATTTGCATCTAATCCTTGTAGTTTATGTGCCAGAGTTTTGCCACATCGTCCGTAACCCACAACAAGACAGTTTGTATTATGAAGATTTTTATCACTTCTTTTGATGGCTTCACAGATGGCACCTTCTGCTGTGGCAATGGAATTATAGATTGCAACAGAATCATTTTCCATAAAATCATAGCAGTAGATTCCATGATGATGGCAAAAATCAGTGACATAATCAGGAAATAATCCGCCCCATATAATCTGGTTGGAGTTTAGGGTGTGGCAAAAGTTTTTGGGTTCTAAATTTGTCTTTGAAAATGGAATGGGTAAGATTAAGTGCTTTGCCAATTCGCATTGCTGGAGTTTGGTGATTCGAAAAACACTGCCAAGAGAACCTAGCAGTTGTTCCAGATAATCATATCTCTTGTCAAAGGGAAAAATTCCAAAGTCATAAGAAAACAAAATACGCCCCCCCAAAAATAATGTTTCATTACAATATATGATATTTTTCTGATTTGGTGAATGGAGTCCTAAAGAAAGTGGAGAGGTAAAAATATGGGATATAAATGGTAATATATGGATAAATATATAAAAATAGAATTTAGAATGAAAAAAACTATGATTTTTTGGCTATGAAATATTGACACATTTTAAATTTAAAAGTAAAATCATTAGGAAAAGTGTGAAACGGGGTCAAAATACCTTTTACCCCGCCATCATTTCATATAGCTGAGAAAGGAAAAAATAAAATGGCTAAAATAACAGAGTATTCAAAAGAAGAATTAGTGGCATTAAAGAAAGAATTAGAAACAGAATATGATAAGTATGTGAAAGCAAATTTATCTTTAGATATGTCAAGAGGAAAGCCGGCACCAACCCAGCTTGATATTACAAACGGTCTACTTGGCTCTTTAGACGAATATACTACAGAATCAGGCTTAGATGCGAGAAATTATGGTGTTCTTGATGGTATTCCTGAAATGAAGAAGATTTTTTCTGATTTAACCGGAATTGAAGAAAAAAATATTATCGTTGGTGGAAATTCAAGTTTGAATTTAATGTATGATTCCTTCACCAGATTGTTCTTATTTGGTGCTTTAGGAAATACACCTTGGTGTAAATTAGACAAAGTGAAGTTTTTATGTCCGGCTCCAGGTTATGACAGACATTTTGCTATTTGTGAAGATTTAGGAGTTGAAATGATTACCGTTCCTATGCTGGAAAATGGTCCGGATATGGATGTGGTAGAAGAGTTAGTAGCAAAGGATGACAGCATCAAAGGCATCTGGTGTGTTCCATTGTATTCAAATCCACAGGGAATTTGCTATAGTGATGAAACAGTAAAGAGATTGGCATCCATGAAAACAGCAGCGGCTGATTTTAGAATTTTCTGGGATAATGCTTATGGTGTGCATCCTATATTTGAAGAAGTTTCTTTACTTGATATTTTTGCTGAGGCGAAGAAGGTAGGAAATGAAGACCGTATTATGTACTTCTTCTCAACTTCCAAGATTACATTCCCAGGTGCAGGTGTTGCCATGATGGCAGCCAGCGATGCTAATATTAAGGAAATTAAGAGTCATATGACCATCCAGACCATCGGTCATGATAAATTAAATCAATTACGTCATGTAAAATACTTTAAGACTGCTGAAAATGTGAAAGCTCATATGGCGAAATTGGCAGAGGAATTAAAGCCTAAGTTCTCTCTAGTATTAGAAAAGCTTGATAAAGAATTAAAAGATACTGGTCTTGCAAGCTGGTGCAGTCCTAAGGGCGGATACTTTATTGCTTTGGATACATTAGAGGGCTGTGCAAAAGAAACGGTTCGTCTTGCAAAAGAAGCCGGGGTTGTGATGACTGGAGCAGGAGCAACCTTCCCATATAAGAATGACCCTAAAGACAGCAACATCCGTATTGCACCAACTTATCCATCTTTAGATGAATTAAGCCAGGCAATTGAATTGTTCTGCTTGTGTGTAAAACTTGCAGGTGTGAATAAGTTGTTAGAAGATAAATAATGATGAATAAAAAAATACTCCCTTTTGAAGGGAGTATTTTTATTATACATAGATGTTGGGGTTAAATGGTATTCTGACCTTATGATACCTACGAATTGCTACGCACTTTGTGCTTCCGCAATTCTAAAACATTCGAAATCCGCCCTATCGGGCTACTTTCTCATGTTTTGCGAGTCACAAAGGTCATACTTTTTCATGCAAGCATGAAAAGTATGACCTTTTGACCCTGGTATCATACGTACTGATTATACAACATTCCGGTATACATGGAAGGCATATATGGGTTTGGGAAGGAACGTTTAAAGTTTGGATAGGTCAAAAGTTTTTTATCTACATAAGACATAGGGTCTAAAGAGAGAGCCTCGGTCTTTTTAATAATATCATTTTTAAAAGAAGAAATATCTGCGAATAAATCAACAAATTCACCGCTTTCAATTCCCTGAACCAATAAAGATTCGTCTACCCGGATGGAACCGTCTTCTTCTAACATCAGTCCGGCTCGTTCCAAGGCATCTTGGTTGGTTTCTGCCACAGATACGATATCGGAGAGTAGCTTTTTCGCACTTTTCTGGGTATCTAAGTGCTCCGTAGCAAGAGAATTTAAAAAATTATAAGAAGAAACAAATTCTTTCGCTTTTTCAATAATTCTTGTGCTGTCAAGTCCTAATTCTATGGAAACAGCCTTGTCAGTAGGGGCTAATAAATCGATTTCCATGGAATTATTAATGGTAATTTCATTGGTAGCAGATACTTTCGGGTCACCATTAATGGTAAATTCTGCACAGGATGCCTCCGAAACGATGTTATTTAGCCGCATACTGGACACAATACCGGTAGAAGGTGAGATATCAGAAAGCTGAAACTGGGTTCCGGTACGTTCGGAGTCTAAAACCATGGCACAACGATCTTTTTCGTATTTGATAGAAGCCTTAATTCCAATGTCAGACTGATTGATAAAGTTTCTTAAATTCTTCATGATAGTCTGGTTAGAATCAGTTTTCTTCGTAGTTATCTGATAATGGTAGGTTTCGTCTTCTTTCGTAATAGCAAAAGTATAGGTCCCAGGATGAATGCTGGCAGAATCTTTTAAAAGCATTTTACCTTCATTTTTCTGTGAAGTAGCAAGGGACTGAACTTCAAAGGAAAGGCTCTGGGGTACTTTAGAATAATCCTCTGTAGTTAATCGTGCTTTTACAAAGTTTACATCAGAAGAGTATACTGTTTTATCTTCGTAAATAGGGTCATCAGAATCCGATAGGAAAGAAGATAAATTTTTTAATTCTACCGCTGCACTTTTAATTCCTAAAACATAGTTCTGGGTATCTTCTGAAAGTGTAATTTTATAAAGTGGGGACTGTTTATTGGTAGATACCATTTTTTTATAAATAGTTTTTAATTCCGAACTTTTATGGGTATCATATTTTGTAGTTGGTTTGTTATATATTTGGCTGAATGCCTGGGTATAGTAATTATAAGAACTTAATAAATTCATAAAACAGCCTCCTTTCATAAAATAAAAACAAAGTCCCCCAATTTTTAGTATATACCTATATTATAAATGTTTTTAGGGGGATTGTCTAGCAGAATCGTAGGAAAAAAGTAACATTTTTTAATAGAAAAATGGTATGATTTAGATACTATTTTTGTGAATTATATGTTACTGTACAGACAGCACCAAAACACTTGCTGTTTTGGTGCGTAAGAACGTGATTCAGGAGTTCGCAGGCTCCTTTTGCGAAGCAAAACTCTAAATGAGCCTGCGAATTGTTACTGTTTACGAGGCACGAGTGAACAGT
>JAFQCI010000025.1 GCA_017416505.1 Lachnospiraceae bacterium | reverse complement strand
TTATTTCCATAAAAAACTGTTATAGGGGCAAATACAAAAGGCTCAATGTACTTTCCTCTAAAAACGTTATAAGGATATATATTTGGATTACTTACCTGACAATCACTTAATTTAAAGCTGCTTAAATATATCATACAAACTAGATTGTACCCCTCTCTGTATACTAATTCTTATTTTTCCGTACTTTTTCTTTTTATGTTATTTTTTATAATTGCAATAATGCTGACTATTACAAATAATGAAGTATAATTTATAAAAATATCTCTATATGCGCTTTTAGCCAAAGGCTCAATAAATTGGTTCAACCATATGAAACCAAAAGCTAATCCCATGGTAGGAATATACACCACTATTGAGCGTATAAATAAATTTTTAATAGGTATTTTAGTTGCCATTTCATACGCTGTAACGCCTATCAAAAGAATTCCCGCACGAGTTAGTTCATGCCAATTTCCACTTGGGTCATCTCTATATCCTTGAATTAAATATAAAACACTATTTAAAATTGTTACTATTGTATAAATAATGCTGAATATGTAAACGCTCTCTTTTAACCAACTATTCCAAACCTTTTTCACTTTTCCTAATGCCTCCTCAATTGTTTTCTTTTTTCCCTTCTATCCGGCCATATAGCCTTCCTCAATTTTTGTAATCAAAAAAAATATCCACTAGAACCATTACAGTTCTAGTGGGTATTTGATTATTCTATAAACTTCTCTTAACTATTAGTTAAGCGATAGCTTATCTATTATTGATAGCTGCCTGAGCTGCTGCTAATCTTGCGATTGGCACACGGAATGGAGAACATGAAACATAGTTTAATCCAACCTTATGGCAGAATTCTACTGATGAAGGGTCACCACCATGTTCACCACAGATTCCTAACTTAATTTCTGGACGAGTCTTACGTCCCTTTTGAGCAGCCATTTCTACTAATTGACCAACACCTGTTTGGTCTAATCTTGCAAATGGGTCTGATTCGTAAATCTTTGCTTGGTAGTAAGAATCTAAGAACTTACCAGCATCATCACGAGAGAATCCAAATGTCATCTGAGTTAAGTCGTTTGTACCGAATGAGAAGAATTCAGCTTCTTCAGCGATTTGGTCTGCAGTTAATGCAGCTCTTGGGATTTCAATCATAGTACCGATATGATATTCGATATCAGAACCTTTTTCCTTCTTAACTGCTTCTGCTGTTTCAACAACAACGTCCTTAACAAACTTTAATTCTTTCTTTTCGCCTACTAATGGAATCATGATTTCAGGAACGATATCAAATCCTTTTTCAGCCTTTACTTCGATAGCAGCTTCCATAACGGCTCTTGTCTGCATCTTAGCGATTTCTGGGTAAGTTACAGCAAGACGACATCCTCTGTGTCCCATCATTGGGTTGAATTCATGTAAAGAATCACAAGTAGCCTTAACTTCTTCTACAGTTAATCCCATATCCTTTGCTAATGCAGCGATATCAGCTTCTTCTGTAGGAACGAATTCATGTAGAGGTGGGTCTAAGTAACGAACTGTCATTGGCTTTCCTTCTAATACTTCGTACATAGCCTTGAAGTCAGCTTTCTGGAATTCAAGTAATTCAGCTAAAGCAGCTTCTCTAGCTTCTACAGTCTTAGAAAGAATCATCTTACGAATCTTAGGAATTCTGTCTTCTCCAAAGAACATATGCTCTGTACGGCAAAGACCGATACCTTCAGCACCAAGTTCTACAGCCTTAGCTGTATCTGCTGGAGTATCTGCATTTGTACGAACGCTAAGAGTTCTGTACTTATCAGCCCATCCCATAATTCTTCCGAAGTTTCCACCGATTTCAGCTTCGTTAGTCTTGATGTCACCTTTGTAAATCTTACCAGTAGAACCATCAAGTGAGATATAATCTCCTTCTTTAAATGTATATCCGCCAAGTTCAAATGTCTTAGCTTCTTCATCAATCTTAATTTCACCACAACCAGATACACAGCAAGTACCCATACCACGAGCAACTACGGCTGCGTGAGAAGTCATACCACCACGTACAGTTAAGATACCTTGAGATGCATGCATACCTTCGATATCTTCTGGAGAAGTTTCAAGACGAACAAGGATAACTCTTTCTCCTCTTCCACCTTTACCAGCTTCCTTAGCATCATCAGCAGTAAAATATACCTTACCTGCAGCAGCACCTGGAGATGCTGGAAGTGCAGAACCGATTACTTCACCTGCTTTTAATGCAGCAGCATCGAAAGTTGGGTGTAATAATTGGTCTAAAGACTTAGCTTCAATTCTGCATACAGCTTCTTCTTCAGTAATCATTCCTTCATCTACTAAATCACAAGCGATTTGGATAGCAGCTGGAGCTGTTCTCTTACCATTACGAGTTTGTAAGAAGTATAACTTACCTTCTTCGATTGTGAATTCCATATCCTGCATATCACGGAAGTGATTTTCAAGCTTCATAGCTAAATCCATGAATTGTGCATAACATTCAGGCATATCTTTCTCTAATTGAGAAATTGGTTGTGGAGTTCTAACACCGGCAACAACGTCTTCACCCTGAGCATTGATTAAGTATTCACCAAAAATACCCTTTGCACCAGTAGATGGGTTACGAGTAAATGCAACACCTGTACCAGAAGTTTCACCCTTGTTACCAAATACCATTGTCTGTACGTTTACAGCAGTACCCCAATCACCAGGGATATCGTTCATACGACGGTAAACGATAGCACGTGGGTTATCCCATGAACGGAATACAGCCTTAACAGCACCCATTAACTGTTCCTTAGGTTCTTGTGGGAATTCTTCACCGTTCATAGCTTCCTTGTATACAGCCTTAAACTTATTAGCTAATTCCTTTAAGTCTTCTGCTGTTAATTCAGTGTCATATACAACACCTTTTTCTTCTTTCATTTCGTCAATGATTTTTTCAAAGTATGACTTAGGAACTTCCATAACTACGTCTGAATACATTTGAATAAATCTTCTATAAGAGTCATATGCAAATCTTGGATTTCCAGTCTTCTTAGCAAAACCTTCTACCGCAACATCGTTAAGACCAAGGTTAAGGATTGTATCCATCATACCTGGCATAGATGCTCTAGCACCTGAACGAACAGAAACTAATAATGGATCTTCTGTGTCACCGAATTTCTTTCCGTTTTCTTTTTCAAGCCACTCTAAAGCTTCGAAAATCTGAGCCTGGATTTCTTCTGAAATAGCCTTTCCATTGTTATAGTAGTCTGTACAAGCTTCTGTTGTTACAGTAAAACCTTGAGGAATTGGCATTCCTAAGCCAGTCATTTCTGCTAAGTTACAACCTTTTCCACCAAGAAGGTTTCTCATAGATGCGTTACCTTCTTTAAACAAATAAACCCATTTGTTTGCCATTTGTTTCGTACCTCCTAAATTTGTTCTTTCTAAAGTAATTAATTTGACTTCTGTCTCAGCGTTTAGTATATCATAAAAAACAAAAGAATAAAAGATTTTTTTTGAAATTCCAAGGAAAGTTTTTGTTATGATTCAAAGTCAGTTAAATTTGATTCAAATTCCGGACACCTTCAAAATTTTCTTCTTTTGCTTATCGCTGCATTTTCTTAATCTTCTTTCATTTTTCGCTTCATTTCATACATTCTTTCATCTGCCAAAGCTACCACTTTTTCAAAGTCAAACGTATCTTTCGCATAAACCTTTCCTAAAGCTACAGACAACTGCACTTCCGGATTCTTTTGATTCATTTCTTTTACTACTTCAAGGCATTTACTTTCCAGTTCGTCCAGATGTTCTTTACTATCATTACAATCTACCAACAAAAACTCATCTCCGCCAATGCGGTATCCATGCACGGAATCGGAAGTCTGTCTTAAAATACATTCCGACATCATGCGGATTAAAATGTCACCACTGTTATGTCCCTGACAATCATTGATTACTTTCAGATTATTAATATCAAAGAAAATAACTCCCACTGACTGTAAATTTAAGTACTCCGATTCTTTTCGGCTTAAATATTTTCCTTGGTTATATAACATAGTCAACTGGTCATGTTCACTTTCCCACAACATCTTTTCCCTTAAAATATTATTTTCCAGAAATAAATGAATAATGTGATAATATGCCAGGTCTTCTTCTTCAGAAACCATAATATCCTGTGAGCGTTCAATCAGAAAAATATATCTTTTTTCTATTGCAAAATCCACAAACAAAAAATATTTTTTGGTTATGTCCACATCAATGCCATTTGCAATAAAAAAGCTTTTCATTCCGTCATCCAGTCTGCTTCTTTTGGTCTTTTCCCTGAAAACAGCCTCAAAATAACTGTTATTCTTAATTTTCTTACTAATTTGTTTTCGCTCTTTCAGAGAGTAACTAAGAAGGTCCAAATTCCGTTTCGGACCTTCTCCGCCACCTTCCATAATGAGATAAATTTTATCAGCATGCAGGAAAGATGTAATCAATTCCAGATTCGCATACAAACTGACATTCATATTCTTAATAATTTCTGTTTGAAATTCTGATAGTTTTTGATACAACATCTCTCCGATTCCTTTCTGAGTTCTTCCTCTTGCGTATCTCAAACGTTACTATGTCTTTTATTTTCTAAAATTCAAACTTTTTCTCAAAGTATGCTTTCAAATCTTCGATTTTAACTCTTTCCTGTTCCATAGTATCTCTGTCACGAACAGTTACACAGCCATCATTTTCTGATTCGAAATCATAAGTAACACAATATGGTGTACCAATTTCGTCTTGTCTTCTATATCTTTTACCAATGTTTCCTCTGTCATCGAATTCACACATATAGTACTTAGATAACTCTGCATATACCTTTTCAGCACCTTCATTTAACTTCTTAGATAAAGGAAGTACACCAACCTTAATTGGAGCTAATGCAGGATGGAAATGCAATACGGTACGAACATCTCCACCTTCTAATTCTTCTTCATCGTATGCACCACAAAGGAATGCAAGAGTAACTCTGTCTGCACCCAAAGATGGTTCAATAACATAAGGAATATATTTTTCATTCTTTTCATCATCAAAATACTTCATATCTTCACCGGAAACATTTTGATGCTGGGTTAAATCGTAGTCTGTTCTGTCTGCGATTCCCCATAATTCACCCCATCCGAATGGGAATAAGAATTCAATATCAGAAGTTGCTTTTGAATAGAAAGATAATTCTTCTTTTTCGTGGTCACGAACACGCATTTCTTCTTCTTTCATTCCTAAGCTCTTTAACCAATTAATACAAAATTCTTTCCAATATGCAAACCATTCCAAATCTGTATCAGGAGCACAGAAAAATTCTAATTCCATCTGCTCAAACTCTCTGGTTCTAAAAGTGAAGTTACCTGGTGTAATTTCATTACGGAAAGACTTACCAATCTGTCCAATACCAAAAGGAACTTTCTTTCTCGAAGTTCTTTGAACATTCTTAAAGTTTACAAAGATACCCTGTGCTGTTTCAGGTCTTAAATATACAATATTCTTTGCATCTTCAGTTACACCCTGGAATGTTTTAAACATTAAGTTAAACTGACGAATATCTGTAAAATTATGCTTTCCACAAGAAGGACATACAATATTTTTTTCTTCGATGAAATTCTTCATTTCTTCGTTAGACCATGCATCTACATAACCTTCCATCTGAATGTTGTTTTCCATCATGTAATCTTCAATAATCTTATCTGCACGGAATCTTTCATGACATTCTTTACAATCCATAAGAGGGTCTGAGAAACTTCCCAAATGTCCGGATGCAATCCATGTTTGTGGATTCATTAAAATCGCACAATCAACACCTACGTTATATGGATTTTCCTGAATGAATTTCTTCCACCATGCCTTTTTTACATTGTTCTTTAATTCAACACCCAGATTACCATAATCCCAGGTATTCGCAAGTCCTCCATAAATTTCAGAACCCGGATATACAAATCCTCTTGCTTTTGCTAATGCAACAATTTTTTCCATTGTCTTTTCCATTTTCGTTAACCTCACATTTTTATTTTATTTGTAAATGATATATGCTTCTCCTTCTTTAGTTACATAAGCGGTATCTGTAGCAGCATCCTTAACACTACCGCCATAATAAATAATATCATGTTTTTCAAGGATAACAGCCAGTTCTTCCTCAAAATCACCATATAAAATCCGCAGGTTGCTTCCATTTTCTATTTCTTCAAAAGCAACGACCTGGGCAGTCTGATTTTTCCATTCTAACTGACTGACACTATCCCTGTTTATACTAAGGAACGTGCTTAACTCACAATCTGATATATCCACCAGATTAAAATCATTGTAATCTTCCAAAGAGTTATATTCTAAACATAACTTTGCAATATCATTATCTACCTTAAAGGATTGTTGAGTTATAGATTCTTTTCCATTTTCCTCCTGATACTCGGAAATTGCACTTTTAATAGAATCCTTCAAATCATCTTTACTATATATGACCTCATCAAATTCCTCTATCGACATAGAATAAATTTTATCATCCTGTATCAACAACGTGCTTTCTTTTGCATCTTTTATCTGCTCCGGACTTCCGCAAGCAGTCAATGCCAATGAGAAAGCACCCATCAATAAAGCAATTTTCATATTATTCTTCATTCTTATCATCATATCGCCCTATGTTTCACTGCTCCTTAAAACAGTCAAAAAAGAAAGAACAGTTTTCATTTTTCCTTTCTTCACTCACTTTAAAAAATAATCCCTTATATTTTACTATTTTATAAAATTATTTTCAATAGAAAATAAAAAAAATAGGTAGAGTGTTCAAATTTGTTTTTTTAACCTCAAAAAAAGGAATGAAGCCATTGCCTCATTCCTTTCTTCATTTTATTTTTTATTTCGTACTCTTACAATCTAATTTCGATTGAAATGAAATTACATCATTCCCATTCCGCCATTTGGCATTGCTGGCATTGCAGGTGCATCTTCTTTGATATCAGCAACTACAGATTCTGTAGTTAATAAAGTAGATGCGATAGAAGTTGCGTTTTGTAATGCACTTCTTGTTACCTTAACAGGGTCAATGATTCCAGCTTCAATCATATTAACATAATTTTCATTTAAAGCATCAAATCCAACACCTGGTTCAGATTCTCTTACCTTGTTAATAATCACTGCTCCTTCTAATCCTGCATTTGCAGAAATGTGGAACAATGGTGCTTCTAACGCCTTTAAGATAATCTGGGCACCAGTCTTTTCATCACCATTTAAGCTGTCTACAAGTTTTGCAACTTCCTTGCTTGCATGAACATATGCAGAACCACCACCTGCGATGATACCTTCTTCTACTGCTGCCTTTGTTGCTGCCAAAGCATCTTCCAGACGTAACTTTGCTTCCTTCATTTCAGTTTCAGTTGCAGCACCAACACGGATAACTGCTACACCACCTGCTAACTTAGCAAGTCTTTCCTGAAGTTTTTCTCTATCAAATTCAGAAGTAGTTTCATCTAATTGAGCCTTAATTTGACCAACTCTTGCCTTGATAGCTTCCTTATCGCCTTCACCATCTACGATAACAGTGTTTTCTTTTTCTACCTTAACACTCTTTGCACGACCTAATTGATCCATGGTAGCTTCTTTTAAATCAAGTCCTAATTCTTCAGAAATTACAGTACCACCAGTTAAAATAGCAATATCTTCTAACATTGCCTTTCTTCTGTCACCATATCCTGGTGCCTTCACTGCTACTACCTGGAAAGTTCCCCTTAATTTATTTACGATTAATGTAGTTAAAGCTTCCCCTTCTACATCTTCTGCAATGATTAATAATTTTGCACCGCTTTGAACGATTTGCTCTAAAATAGGTAAAATTTCCTGGATATTAGAAATCTTCTTATCTGTAATTAAGATATATGGATTATCTAATTCAGCTACCATTTTTTCCATATCAGTAGCCATATATGCTGAAATATATCCTCTGTCAAACTGCATACCTTCTACTAAATCTAATTCTGTCATCATAGTCTTAGATTCTTCGATTGTAATAACACCATCTTTTGATACTTTATCCATAGCATCTGCAACTAAATTACCAACTGCTTCATCCCCAGCAGAAATAGCTGCTACTCTTGCGATTTGTTCTTTTCCGTTTACAACAGCACTCATTTTGCTAATAGCTTCTACTGCAGTATCTGTTGCTTTTTTCATACCTTTTCTTAAAATAATTGGGTTTGCTCCTGCTGCAAGGTTCTTCATACCTTCGTTAATCATTGCCTGAGCCAAAACAGTTGCAGTTGTTGTACCATCACCGGCAACATCGTTTGTCTTTGTAGCAACTTCCTTTACAATCTGTGCACCCATGTTTTCAAATGCATCTTCTAATTCAATGTCCTTTGCAATGGTTACACCATCGTTTGTAATAAGTGGAGTACCATAAGATTTGCTAAGAACTACATTTCTTCCTTTTGGTCCTAATGTTACACGTACTGTATTTGCTAATTGATTGACACCAGCTTCTAATGCTTTTCTGGCATCTGTTCCGTATTTAATTTCCTTTGCCATAACTACATATCCTCCAAATGATTATTTTTACTCAATTACTGCTAAGATATCACCTTGTTTTACAAGAATAAAATCTTCCTCATCTAAATTTACTTCAGTTCCCGCATATTTTGAATAAATTACTTTATCCCCTACTTTTACTTCCATCGGTATCTTTTCGCCATCTACAACAGCTCCAGGACCAACAGCAACTACTTCTGCCTGTTGTGGTTTTTCTTTTGCCTGACCTGGTAATACAATTCCAGATTTTGTAGTTTCTTCACATACTAATGGTTTTAAAACAACTCTGTCACCCAAAGGTACTAATTTCATGTCAATTCCTCCTTTAAATTGTTAGCACTCATTCGAATCGAGTGCTAATTGATGTTTTTATATTACTTGTTTTAATATAAAAATGCAAGCATTTCAATCCTAGTTATTTCTTTTTGTTTCAAACTTATTCTCATTTATTCTCTTCATTTCTCGTTTATTCTTCATTTTTCAAAATAACCATTCTCAATCCACAACACCTATCCCTTCATGTATCTTTCTAAAGCCAAACGCCTCCATACAAAAAAACTGCCACACCCACGTTTTTCGTTTGTGTGACAGCTTCCTTATTCTTAAGAATTATTTTCTTAATCCTAAACGTTCGATTAAGCTTCTATATCTTTCGATATCTACTTTCTTTAAATAAGCTAATAAGTTTCTTCTTTGTCCAACCATCTTTAAAAGACCTCTTCTTGAGTGATGATCCTTTGGATGATTCTTAAAGTGCTCGTTTAATTCGTTAATTCTAGCTGTAAGTAATGCAACCTGAACTTCTGGTGAACCAGTATCTTGTTCATTCTTACCGTATTCTTTGATAATTGCTAGTTTTTTTTCTGTTGTCATCATAATTCTTTTCCTCCTAAAAATACAACCGCCAAATACTAAGAATCGGTCGGAGTCTCCATATTCTGAGTAGTGGCTTCTAAAATTACCTTTGATATAATAGCACAGAAGCTACCGTAAAGCAAGCTTTTTTTTAAACTGCTTCATATAAAGGATATTTATCTGTCAGACTCTTAACTAAAGCTTTCGCTTTTTCTTCCTCTTTATCGATAACAGCAGCCTTAATTGCATCTGCAATTACTACCATATCTTCTTCTTTAAATCCTCTGGAAGTAATCGCTGCAGTTCCTAAACGGATACCACTGGTTACAAATGGAGATTTAGGGTCGTTTGGTACTGCATTTTTATTACAGGTAATATTTACACTGTCAAGTAACTTTTCTACTTCTTTTCCTGTTAAGTCTAAGTTCTGTAAGTCAACTAACATTAAGTGGTTATCGGTACCACCGGAAACTAAATTAAATCCTCTTTCTTTTAATGCTGTTGCCAATGCTGCTGCATTCTTTACAATATTCTTTCCATATTCCTTGAAATCATCACTTAATGCTTCTTTAAAGCAAACTGCCTTTGCAGCAATCACGTGCATCAAAGGACCACCTTGGATTCCTGGGAATACTGCCTTATTAAAGTTAAACTTCTCATTCATTTCATTGCTGGATAAAATCATACCACCTCTTGGTCCTCTTAAAGTCTTATGAGTTGTGGTTGTAGTAACATGAGCATAAGGAATTGGACTTAAATGTTCCCCTGTAGCAACTAAACCGGCAATATGTGCCATATCTACCATAAGGTATGCTCCAACTTCATCTGCAATTTCTCTGAATCTCTTGAAATCAATGGCTCTGGCATACGCAGATGCTCCTGCTACGATTAACTTTGGCTTGCATTCTAATGCAATTCTTCTAACTTCATCATAATCGATGTAACCTTCATCATTTACACCGTAAGGTACTACATTAAAGTACTTACCTGACATATTTACCGGTGAACCATGAGTTAAATGTCCGCCATGAGCAAGATTCATTCCCATGTAAGTATCACCTGGCTGCATAATTGCGAAAAATACTGCCATATTAGCCTGTGCTCCTGAGTGTGGCTGCACATTTACATATTCACATCCAAACAATTCTTTTGCACGGGAAATAGCCAATTCTTCTACTACGTCAACATGTTCACAACCACCATAATATCTCTTTCCAGGATATCCTTCGGCATACTTGTTAGTAAGTGGGCTTCCCATAGCAGCCATAACTGCCTTGCTTACAAAGTTCTCAGATGCAATTAATTCGATGTGGCTGTTTTGTCTTGCCACTTCATCGCTCATCGCAGCTGCAATTTCAGGGTCATAATTTTTGATTTCGTCGTAACTATACACTTTTTCATCCTCCTAGTTTTGTTTCGTAATTGAAATTTCTAATTCTTCTAATTGTTTTGCATCAACCACATTTGGTGCTTCTGACATCAGACAAGAAGCATCTTTTACCTTAGGGAATGCAATCACGTCACGAATGCTGTCTTGTTTTGTAATCAGCATTACCAGACGGTCAAGACCATAAGCCAGACCTGCATGAGGTGGAACACCATACTTAAAGGCATTTAGTAAGAATCCAAAACGTTCATAAGCATCTTCCTTTGTAAATCCTAAAGCTTCGAACATTTTTTCCTGAATGTCATTTTGATAGATTCTTACACTACCACCACCAATTTCAGTACCATTTAAAACAATATCATATGCTTTGGCACGTACTTTTCCAGGCTCTGTATCAAGAAGCGGGATATCCTCTTCCATTGGCATGGTAAATGGATGGTGCATCGCAGTATAACGGTTCTGCTCCTCATTCCATTCTAACAATGGGAACTCTGTTACCCATACAAACTTGTAATCATCTTTTGAAAGTAATCCAAGCTGATTTGCAAGTTCCACTCTCAACGCTCCCAAAACATCATAAACTACTTTGTTTTTATCTGCTGCAAATAACAGTAAATCTCCTGCTTTTCCTTCCATTGCTTCAATCAATGCAGACATTTCTTCTTCTTTCATGAATTTTGCGAAAGAAGATTTGATACTACCATCTTCCTGTATTGCAATGTAAGCAAGACCTTTCGCACCATATGTTTTAGCAAACTCAACCAAAGCATCGATTTTCTTTCTTGGCATCGCACCTTGTCCATTTGCATTGATACCTCTTACAGAGCCGCCATTTTCAATAGCTCCCTTAAATACTACAAATTCACATTTTCTTACTACTTCAGTGACATCTTTTAATTCCATGCCAAAACGTAAATCCGGCTTATCGGAACCAAAACGGTCCATAGCTTCCTGATATGGCATTCTCTGAATTGGTAAAGATACTTCTATTCCTAATGTTTCCTTAAATATCTTCGCTAAAAGTCTTTCATTGACATCAATAACGTCATCTACATCTACGAAGGATAATTCCATATCAATCTGGGTAAATTCCGGCTGTCTGTCTGCTCTTAAATCTTCATCACGGAAACACTTTACAATCTGGAAATATCTATCATAACCAGAACACATTAATAGCTGCTTAAAAATTTGTGGTGATTGTGGCAATGCGTAAAAATTACCTGGATGCACACGGGAAGGTACAAGGTAATCTCTTGCGCCCTCTGGAGTACTCTTAGTAAGCATTGGTGTTTCAATTTCCAAAAATCCTTCTTCGTCCAAAAACTGACGTGTCATGGTAGTAACCTTACTTCTTAAAATAAGATTTCTTTGAAGGTCTGGTCTTCTTAAATCAAGATAACGATATTTTAAACGTAAATCTTCCTTTGTTTTGCTGTCTTCCTCGATTGGGAAAGGAGGAGTTTCCGCTTCTGATAAAATACGGATTTCCTTTGCATAAACTTCTATATCACCTGTTAAAAGGTTTTCATTGATACCGCCGGAACGTGCCTGTACGGTTCCTTTTACTGCGATAACAAATTCACTTCTTAATTTTTCTGCTTTTGCAAATCCTTCCGCACCTACTTCACTTTCTTCGAAAATAATCTGCAAAATACCGCTGCGGTCTCTTAAATCAACAAAAATAATACCGCCTTTGTTTCTGCTTTTTTGTACCCATCCCATGACGGTTACTTCTTCGCTTATGTTTGCTTTTGAAACTTCGGTACATCTATGGCTTCTTTTCAAACCTTTCATTGTTTCTGCCATTTTTATTTTACCTCCTAAATGTATATAACAAAAAGCTTAAATTATTTTTCGCATAGCAAAAATTCTTCCAGCTTTTTCGTCTCCATATTATATCCGATACGAACTAGCGTATCCCAAAATTCCTTACTTCCCGTCATTCTTTGAAATGCCAAAAAAATTCGCATATCAAAGTTTTTTACCTCATCAATCATCATTTCAATCGCCATCTCCACTGGAAATGCCTTTCGATAAGGTCTATCAGAAATTAATGCCACAAATACATCACATACCCTTATGATTCTGGCTTCAAAAGGAATTTCTTCACCTGCTAAATTATTCGGATATCCGGTGCCATCAAAATTTTCATGATGATATAAAATCATATTCATAATGGTATCTTTGTACCCGGCATCCTTTAAAATATGATATCCTAAAGTGGTATGCATCCGGACATATTTCATTTCTTCAATTTCCAAAACATCTTCGCCTCTGCCGTAAATATACTGGCTTACTTTTAGTTTTCCTATGTCATGTAACACTCCGGCTACTGCAATTTCATGGCAGTCAGAATCCGGAAGATTTAATTCCCTTGCCAGCAAAGTAGCAATATTGCTGACACAGATTCCATGTTGCAGATAAGTCATCAAATCTTCTGCCAATGGGTCACAGGTTTCAAATAATCTTTCCAATACACGGTCTTCTTCTTCTGAGATTATCTCAGTCAGTTCTTCCTGATTTATCATCGCTTCCATGCACTTTCCTCCTTTTAAGACAGGAATGCTTGTTTTCTCTTTATCATCTCGTCAATACGTTCCATGTAATGCTCCACGTTTTTCACATTTTCCACCCGTTCGATTCGGTTTTCCTCCGGGAATACAAATTTTGAAGATGTACCTGCACCTACTGCTATAATATCCTGTTTTTCTTCCATAATCAATATATTATAGATGCATTCTTTTCCAGGTAGTGCATAACCTACATTTTCCAAATTTCCCGGTATGTTTTTCTGTCGATATAAATAATAAGGCACTAAACCTAACATTCTAGTGTTGGCATCCACAACTTCCAACATCTCATTGGTACTTCCCTTTATCATACTTTCGAATTCCTTCCGTTTCGCAGTAAGGTTCGCAGCACGTTTTATCGCAAGAGAATGCACTGTAATGCTGTCCGGTTTCAATGCTGTGATAGCAGAAATGGTATTTTGTACTTCCTTAATTTCCTCTGATGGAAGTCCTGTAATCATATCCATATTTATATTATCAAATCCTAAACTTCTTGCCAACTGGTATGTTTCTTCCACCATTTTAGAAGTATGATTTCTGCCAATTAACTTTAACGTAGCATCATTCATAGTCTGTGGATTAATGCTGATTCGTTTAACACCACCTTCTTTTAACGCTATCAGCTTATCTTCCGTAATACTATCCGGTCTTCCTGCCTCTACTGTAAACTCCAGCAGATGAGATAAATCAAATTCCCTGTTCACACTCGCTAAAAGTCTATTTAAATGCTTTGCCAAAAGGGAGGTTGGTGTTCCTCCGCCGATATAAATGGTCTGTAATTTCTTATGACTGCAACTTTGGGCAACAAATTGAAGTTCTTTTTCCAGTGCATCCAGATAAGCATCAATTTTATCCTTATAAATGCCAATAGGATAAGAAGTAAAAGAACAGTAAAGACAAGTACTTGGACAAAAGGGAATTCCAATATATAAACTATATCCATCTTCGTACTGAACTTTTTCCAGCAAAGATTTTTCCTTTTTCGCTACCTCAAGACAAAGTTTTGCCTTTTGCTTTGTGGTACCATATTCTTTTTGATAATGTTCTAAAATACTTTCTTCGAAAGCATCTTCCTCTAATAGCTTTAACGCTACTTTCGTAGGACGAATGCCTGTCATGGTTCCCCAAGGCAGACTTTTCTTCGTATATTCTGATAATATATCATAAATTAAAAGTTTAAAGGGATTTTTAAAGGTTTCTTTTTGAGTATAATCTCCCTCTAATGTTCTGCTGATTTCAGGCTTGGTATCCTCTATAAGAATCACCTTCGTCATTTCGGCTCCATATTCTACCTTAAGTTGAAAACGAGTTTCTAAGATATCTTCCACTATCTTCTCGTTATCAAAAAAAGCCTGTAAAATACTTCTTATATCATAATTATACAAATCTTCATTTTGTATTAATCCTATCATACTTGTACCCTTTTTCCTTATACTAGAAATGGATTCGACCATTTTTCAAAGCCGATGCTGGTGGCAGCACCATGCCCCGGATATACCATAGTGTCCTCTGGAAGTGAAAGTAATTTTTCTTTAATGGAATCAACCAATGTTCTGGCACTTCCTGTAGGAAAATCTGTTCTTCCCACACTTCCTTCGAACAGTGTATCTCCTGAAATCAACCAATTCATGTCCTTAAAATAATAACACATTCCTCCCAAGGTATGTCCCGGTGTACTAAGACATATGATCTGATGTCCCAGTAATTCAAGGATTTCTCCATCCTTTAAATACACATCCGCCTGAAGGCTTTCGCTCTTTCCACCCAGTGCTTTACTTAAATTCCATTCTGGTTTTGCAAGCACCTCTTTTTCCAGTTCACTGGCATAAACCACAAGTTCAGGATATGCCCTTCTTAACTCTTCTACCGCTCCAATATGGTCAAAATGACCGTGTGTTAATAAAATGGCTTTCGGAGTCAAAGCTTTCGCATTTAAAACTCCCCCTATCACATTGCCATGACTGGCAGGGTCTACGATAATAGCTTCCTTCGTTTCTTCGTTCATAAGAAAATAACAATTGGTAGACACCATTCCCAATGTTTTTATCAACATAGAAAGTTCCTGCATACTAATCTCCATTTCTTTTCGTTTTTGCTAATACCTATCCCAAGTACTAACCTTGCGTTCTCTCAATATCAATGATACTTTCAATATTTCTTAATTTAGCAATAATATGATTTAACTGCTCCGTTCCTCTGGTATCAAAAGAAACACTAATGGTAGCCTTTCCTTGTTTATTGGTACGCACATTCATGGAAGTAACATCGATTTTCATTTCTGTAAAAGTCTTAGAGATATCCACTAATACACCAACACGATTATTCGCATACAATGTAATTTCTGTGGTAAACAATGCCCCGGCATTTTCCTTTTCCTGGTACTGCCATTCGGCATCGATTAAACGGTTTCTGTCCTCTTCATCCATACAAAGAACATTAATACAATCCGTTCTATGGATAGAAATTCCTCTTCCTCTTGTAACAAAACCTACGATTTCATCTCCCGGAACAGGACTACAGCATTTTGAAAAACGTACTGCAACATCATCTACGCCTTTTACCACAATACCGCCCTTGGACTTATTAATCTTCTTGCCCCCTTCGGTTTCCGCCTGGGTATTTTGTAGAATATCTGCATCTGTAATCTTTTTCGCATTCTCTTTTTCATACTCCTCAAGGAGTTTGTTCATAACCTGTCCTTCTTTTAGACCGCCATGACCCACCGCTGCAAATACGCTGTCCCAATCCTTGAATCCGTACTTATTCATGACTTTCTGCATATATTCCGGTTTTGCATAATCAGAATAATTAAGTCCCTTGCTCTTACAATAAGATGCAAGCAATTCTTTTCCTCTGGTAATATTATCTTCCTTAAATTCCTGACGGAACCACTGATTAATTTTATTCTTTGCCTGAGTACTCTTTACTAAGTTCAGCCAATCCCTGCTAGGTCCCTTTGAATTTTGGGAAGTAATGATTTCAATTCTATCGCCATTTTTAATCTGATAATCAATCGGAACCTGTCTTCCATTGACTCTGGCACCAATCATCTTATTTCCTACTGCACTATGAATACTATAGGCAAAATCAATAGGATTGGAACCATTTGGCAGACTCTTAACGTCACCAGATGGTGTAAAACAATATACCTGTTCCGCAAAAAGGTCTAAATCTGTCTTTAACATACTGACAAATTCTTTGTTATCTGACATATCTCTTTGCCATTCCAAAATCTGACGAAGCCATGCTAACTTCTCCTCTTCCTGGTCTTTGGAATGATTACCACTGGCATTTTCTTTATACTTCCAATGGGCTGCAATACCGTATTCTGCAATCTTATGCATTTCATAGGTTCGAATCTGAATTTCAAACGGTGTTCCATTGGAGCCAATTAAAGTAGTATGAAGAGACTGGTACCTGTTCTCCTTCGGCATGGCAATATAATCCTTAAAACGTCCCGGAATCGGTTTATACATTTCATGAATGACTCCAAGAGCCGCGTAACAATCCTTTACAGTGTCTACCTTAATTCGAACTGCAAACAAGTCATAAATCTGATCTAGGGTCTTATCCTGATTTACCATTTTCTTATATATACTAAAGAAATGCTTTACTCTTCCATCTACTTCCGCCTTAATTCCAGCCTGTTCCACATTCGCCTTTACGTCATCCACGATACTCTTGATAAAGGCTTCCCGTTCTTCTTTTTTGGATTTAATCTGGTGAGATAAATCTTTATAAACATCTGCCATTAAGTACTGCATGGATAAGTCATCCAGCTCAATTTTAATTTTAGAAATACCAAGTCGATGAGCCAAAGGAGCATAAATATCCATGGTTTCTCTTGCTTTTTCTTTTTGTTTTTCCGGTGACTGATACTGCAGTGTTCTTAAATTATGCAGACGGTCTGCAAGTTTAATCAAGATAACACGAATATCCTTCGCCATAGCAAGGAACATCTTACGAAGATTTTCCGCCTGTATCTCAATCTTGTCGTTGGTTAAATTTAACTGGGTTAATTTCGTTACACCATCTACCAACAGAGCAATTTCACCATTGAATTCATTTTCAATATCCTCTGTGGTCATAACCGTATCTTCCACTACATCATGCAAAATTCCTGCGATAATAGTTTCTTTGTCCAGTTCCAGTTCTGCTAAAATGATTGCAACACAAAGTGGATGGATGATATAAGGCTCTCCTGACTTTCTCTTTTGCCCTTCATGTGCCTTGTCAGCAATCCGATAAGCCTTCTCGATGGCAGAAATGTCCGTAGAAGGATGATATCTTCTGACAGACTCAATTAATTTATCGTATAGCTCACTTGGGGCAGTAAAATCCTCTGGTTTGCTGATTTCCTTTGGAGCTTCTTTCGTTTTCATTACTGATTCTTTCTCCATACTCTCACCACATTTCTTTCGTTCTTTATATCTAACAAGTATTATATGATTATTTGACATTAAAATCAATGATTAATTATCACTGTTCTTCACCATTCTAACACCTGAATACTGTATATTTTGCACCAATCATGGTATCTATCCCATTAGAACCAAATGTGCTACTGCGAAATCGTTATCCTCTGTATAGCCCTGAAGTGTCATAACAATTAAATTAATATACTCTTTGGAATAACCATAGGTTTCGCTTAATTTCTCTATGTCAAATCCTGTTTCAAAGGCTTCTCTGACCCTTTTTACTGCAAGTACAGTCTGGGCAAGTTCATCATCCATGGAAGCTAAGTCTTCTTCCTTTCTTCTGGCACGTTCTTCAATGTCCTGAGAATTCTCTGCCATATATTCTTCTAATGACTTCACAGATTTATCTTCATCCTGATTCTCATAATAATCATCCATATATTCCCAATCTAAAATTTCATTCGTTTTTTCTTTCATTGTTATCAAGCCTCCTTCACATATTTTACCCATGATACCTATAAATTGCCCCACTTTAAAGCCTTGTATCATACTTTCTTTATTGTAACTCATTTTTATACTTTTGTAAAAAAAAATTTCGTATAAATTCTTTTCCTTTTGTAAATCCTTTTACTATTCCATCATTTTAGAATTGCGGAAGCACAAAGTGCGTAGCAATTCGTAGGTATTATGGGGTCAAAATACCTTTTGACCCCAACATCGTTATTTTACTTCATCATTTTAATTCGAAATACTACTGGAGGATTACCATGAATAAAGTTGAAATCTGTGGGGTAAACACCTCAAAATTACCCTTATTGTCCAATCAGGAAAAAGAAGATCTGCTGATAGAAATTAAAAAGGGAAACAAAAGTGCAAGGGAAACTTATATTAAAGGAAATCTAAGACTTGTATTAAGTGTTATCCAAAGATTTTCGAACAGTAATGAATCCGCTGATGATTTGTTTCAAGTCGGCTGTATTGGTCTTATGAAAGCCATTGATAATTTTGATACTACATTAGGCGTACGTTTTTCAACTTATGCAGTACCTATGATTTTAGGGGAATGCAAACGATTTCTTAGAGATACCCAAAATCCAATCCGTGTATCCCGTTCTCTTCGTGATGTGGCATACAAAGCCATCTATGCAAAAGAGCAATTACAAAAAAAAATGGATAGGGAACCTACCATTGAAGAAATTTCTAAGGAGATTTCCATGAGCAAAGAATTAGTTGTAAATGCCTTGGATGCCATCTGTAATCCAGTTTCTTTATATGAGCCTGTATATCAGGAAGGCGGCGACATTCTTTATATCATGGACCAAATCAGCGACAAAAAAAATAAAGAAGAACATTGGGTAGAAGAAATTTCTTTACGGGATGCCATGAACCATCTTCCAAAAAGAGAATATGACATCATTAAGCTTCGTTTCTACGAAGGAAAGACCCAGACAGAAGTAGCGGACGAAATTGCCATCTCCCAGGCACAAGTTTCCCGCCTTGAAAAAAACGCTTTAAAATACATGAAAAATTATTTAAAAGAATAGAACCTGTTTTAAACAATATCAGAAGTATAAAACAGGCGTAGTTAAAATAAAAAGTAGAAAACGACTATATTTTTATAATATAGTCCTACTTTTTCTTGTTAAATCCAAAAAAGAAAATGTTTCATTATATTTTCACACATTTTTCTACAATATATCATTACAAAAAAATATTTGTTGTATAATATTTTTGGATATTTTACAAAATCCGTAATATTTTTTATTTTCGGTTATCATTTCCTATGATAATCTATTCTCTTTGCTGTACTTGTTTTAACTACAGCATCTTTCGGTTACATTCTCATTTTCTCTTTGTAACCAGTCTTACATCCTGTGCCCTTACTTCAAGGGCCAGGATACTCTTTTATTTCACAATATTCTACATTCTCCTGTCTTCTTTACATAACAGTATTCTTTCATTTCTTTTCTAAATTGCTTGATTAAAACAGAACCGATTTCCAATTTTTCACTTCTTCCTCTTACTTCCAGATAACGATTGGTATAATCAACATTTTCAATATACTCCATGTTTACTATGGTATTTTTACTACACTGTAAAAACCGTTTTGAATCCAGATGATTTAAAATCTTTTGACAGGTAATATAAGAAAGTTCTACATCCTTATCTACGGTATGAATCCATACCTTTCTTTGAATGTTCTCAATATAAACAATATCTGTCTTTCGAAAATAATGAAAGATTCCCTTGTTCCGAAAAAACACATATTCTGTTTTCTTTTCTACCCCTGGAAACATAAGCGCTTTCCCTATGATAGCCTCCAATTTTTCCATACTATATGGTCTTTCCACATATCCATAACACTTTAACACGGTATAGGCGTACATTTCCACCTCCTCCAAAGAAGACAAAAAAATAACCGGAGTAAAATAGTATTGCGGTAACTCTCTCAAGGAACCAATAAATACCATCCCCAGAACCTCTACTGTTCTTTTTTCCCCTGCGCTAACATCCACCAAAAACAAATCAATATTTCGCTCTAATGCAATCTGATATGCCTTGTCAGTTTTGCGGACTGTGTATATCTTACTCCCCTCCTCCATTTCCATAATCATTCTTCGAAGATTTTCTGTTTCTGCTTCCTCTACTCCTAATATCATTATGTTTTTCATCGTTTTTCCAATCCATTTCTTAAAATCTTTTGTATTTTACTTTATCTTTTTAAAAAAAGAAAATTCAAGAATGCAATACATCCTTGAATCTTCTACATTACTATCCTTATTACAGTAACTTATTTTACACTTACTTTGTCAATTTATCCAAAATAAGAAAATATTCTTCAAATGTTTTTTTACAACACATAGGGTCATCGATGATGATTCCCTCTGCTTTTAAACCTACCAAAGAAAATGCCATAGCTACTCTATGGTCCTCATAAGTCTTTATTACTGCCGGCGATACCTTACCAGGATAAATGGTAATGGCATCCTCCTCTTCTTCCGTTTTTATTCCCATTCGCCCTAATTCAGTTGCAATGGCACTTAAACGGTCTGATTCCTGCAATCGGATATGTCCGATATGTTCCATTCGGGTAGGTCCATCTGCAAAAACAGCCAGAGCTGCCAAGGTCAATGCCTGGTCTGAAAAATTATTCATATCCACACTTACACCTTTTAGCTTATGGGTTCCTTCCACCTTTACACCCTCTTCGGTATCAGAAACTCTACATCCCATTCTCTCCAGTACATCAAGAAACATCATATCCCCCTGCATACTGTCTTTATGTATATTCTTTATGGTTACACAACCATTAGTAAGTGCTGCCATTGCCCAAAAATAGCAAGCTGCTGAAACATCTGGTTCAATAGAGTATGACTTTGCCTGGTATCCGGCATTCTTTTCTATGACATATTCTGTTCCATTAAAGTCCGCCTTTACACCAAATTCCTCCATCATATTCATAGTAATTTTAATATAAGAACCGATTTTCTTTTCACTGCTTATCTTCAGTTTCAAACCTTCCTTACACATCACACTGGTCATTAAAAAAGCACTTAAAAACTGCGTACTTTTGCTGATATCAAGTGAAATTTCTTTTCTTCCTGTATTCTGTTTTCCAGCTCCTTCTATGATTACCGGTAGATAATATGGTTCTTTTAAGTATGTAATCTTTGCCCCTAGTTGTTCCAATGCCTCAAACAAAGGCTTCATTGGCCTCTTCTCCATTTGTGAAGATGCCTGAATTTCATAAACACCATCTGAAAGACCACACATTGCAGATAAAAATCTTGCTGCTGTACCTGCACTTCCCACATAAATCTTCCCAGATTTATTCGGAATCTGCCCATTTTCTCCCCGTACTGTAACCTGCTTTTTTTCTTCCTCTATCTCTACATGAAATCCAAGTTCTTGTAAAGCCTTTAGAAAATATCTTGAATCATCACTGAACAATGTTCCATTCAATACACTGGTTCCATCTGCCAAAGCACAAATCAACAATGCCCGATTGGTAATACTCTTGGAACCCGGTACAAAATCAAAAACTCCCTCTATTTTACTTTTCACCGGATTTACTTTGTATTGTTCCATATATTTATGCACCTTTCTACATTCATCTTTCAAATCCGTATCTATTATAATTCATCCATACTGAAACAACAAGAAAAATTTCAAAACCTCCGGTTTTATCATTGTCGTTCACACATTTATCCCCTTTTCACTTAGGATAACTTTATCATTTCTCTTCTAAGACGTTTGATAATCTTTTTTTCCAAACGAGAAATGTAAGACTGGGAAATCCCTAAAATGTCTGCTACTTCTTTTTGGGTTCTTTCCTCTCCGTCCTTTGTATTAATGCCAAAACGCAAACTTATAATCAGTTTTTCCCTGTCACTTAATGTACTAATTGCCCGCTTTAGCAGTTTTTTATCCACTTCATCCTCTAAATCACGATATATAATATCCTCCTCCGTTCCCAAGATATCCGACAATAATAATTCGTTTCCATCCCAGTCCACATTTAAAGGCTCATCAATACTGACTTCAAATTTTGTTTTATTATTTCTTCTTAAATACATTAAGATTTCATTTTCGATACATCGTGAAGCATAAGTTGCAAGCTTAATATTCTTATTTGGATTAAAGGTATTAATGGCTTTAATCAGCCCTATGGTTCCAATGGATATTAAATCCTCCACTCCTACCCCTGTATTATCAAACTTTTTCGCAATATAAACCACCAGACGTAAATTTCTTTCAATCAATACATTTTTAGCTTCGCTATCATGCTTTCCACCTAGACAGGCAAGTACTTTCACCTCTTCCTCCGGCTCTAATGGAGCTGGAAGAATTTCCGTACCTCCTATATAATGAATCTGTCCCTCCTTAGGTAGAAAAATATTCCTGACACTACTTACCATATTAAATTTAATTTTACTATTTTCATTATAACAAACTTCATATTGACTCATTTTTTATCCTCCATTTATATCAATTCTGTATGCAATAACACTTCATATTCCCCTTCTAAAGAAAGTTTTTCCTTCTGCAATGCCATATACCCTTTTTCTTTCTTTTCACCTTTTTCACCGATGTAAATTCCATCATAAAAAACACAAACAAAAAAGCCCGTATTTCCTGCCGCACATTGATATGGAATCAATCGAAATGCCATAGGATTCAGATCGAAATCTTCTCCTAATTCTCCTTGCTGCTCCAGACAGAAATCCAAAAACTCTATTTCTTCTGTTGTAAACAAGGACTTAACTGGGGCAAATTCCACCAATATAACCGGTTTATGCGAAATAGGCTCATACAAACGATTTCCTGTATCGATATAACCCTGTATTTTCACTTTTTTCCCTTGTCGCTCAATGATTACGGGAACTTTATAGGATATCAGTTTTTCCTGTTTCCGAATGATATCAATGCCCTTTCCAATCAGAACATAAGAAAAAAGAGAAAAGAGGAAAAAAGCAATCATCGTAATGAAAACGCTTTTTTCTTTTAACCATCTTCCTATTCCGGTTCCATAATATAAATAATTCATGATACCACCCGAAACAAAGGACAAAGTAAACAGTAACAGGGCATCATAAAAATTCCACCATAAATTTTGCTTTCCATAAGCAAGAACAATCATAAACTGGCATAACACCCATACACCTAAAATAGATAGCCATCCGGATGTTCCACGCCCTAAAAGATAAATAAAACAGGCTCCTAAACTCCCCACGCTGCTAGCCAAAAGGTTCCTTTTTATGCCTATTTTTTTCTTTCTCATTTTTTCTAATAGCTTTAGCAAAGTAAAATCCATGATAAAATTAGCAATAAAAAACACATCTATGTATACATAACGTATCACAACAAACCTCCAGACATTTTCTGTACCCTCCTTCGCCTTTTGTGTTTCCATTATATTCCAATTTCAAAAAGAAAATTGTCATATTCTGCCAACTGCAAATATTTTGAAATGAAAAGGAATTTCACTTATAAATTCCTTCCCCTCCGACGGGTTGCATAAACAAAAAAAGCACTCCGAATATCAGATTATCTCTAATATTCGAAGTGCTTATCACTTCCCACATAGATAAGTTCTCTTTCTATGCCTTATTTTCTATTATCTCTTTTTAAGAATGTTGGAATTTTAATTCCTCCATCCAAACCAACTTTAGGCTGTGCAATGGTTGGTTCTACTTGAGCAGTCTGAGGGGCAGCTACCGTCTTTTCTTTTACTACATTCTTTGTTGCTGCACTTTCCGCAGTTCCTGCAATTGGTTGTCCACTAAAAGTAGGAATTTTCTTTTTATCTGCACCTTCCTGTAAACCGGTAGCAATAATAGTAATGCTGATTTCATCTCCAACAGAACCATTATCTACAGTACCAAAGATAATACCAACATCTTCTCCGGCTACTTCTGTTAAATAAGAAACTGCTTCGTATGCTTCCTGGATACCAACATCACCAGAGAAGTTAATGATAATATCAGTAGCACCGGAAACTGTAGTTTCCAACAAAGGACTTTCCATAGCACGTTTAATTGCTTCTACTGCCTTATCTTCACCGGAAGCAGTACCAATACCGATATGTGCAATACCCTTATCTCTCATAACAGTCTGAATATCTGCAAAGTCAAGATTAATAAGACCTGGACGATTAATTAAGTCTGTTACACCTTGTACACCTTGTTGCAATACTTCATCCGCTTTTCTTAAAGCTTCCGGAATAGAAGTTCTCTTATCACAAATCTGTAACAACTTATCATTTGGAATTACAATTAAAGTATCAACATTGCTCTTTAATTTCTCAATTCCAGATAACGCATTGTTCATACGAGGCTTTCCTTCGAAAACAAAAGGTTTGGTAACTACACCAACGGTTAAGATACCAAGATTTCTAGCCATTTCTGCCACCAATGGAGCAGCACCGGTTCCGGTTCCACCGCCCATACCACAGGTAACAAATACCATGTTCGCATCCTTAATTAAATCAATGATTTCTTCTCTATTTTCTTCTACAGCACTTGCACCAATTTCAGGTTTTGCACCAGCACCAAGACCTTTCGTCAGTTTTTCTCCGATTTGTACTTTAATCGGTGCCTTACATAAGGACAATGCCTGTTTGTCTGTGTTAATCGCAATCAGTTCTACACCTTCTACATTTTCATCAATCATACGATTTACAGCATTATTTCCTGCACCGCCAACACCAACTACAATAATTTTCGCATTTGTTCTTTCTTCGTTAGATTTTATTTCAAGCAAGGCTGCTTCCTCCTTTATATTCTTCTACACATATATCATTTATGTACTTCCATAAAGATATACTTTCAATATCTTTATATCCATCTTCATAAATACACTCATTCATTATCATATAATTTTTTCACGAAATAATCAACAATTTTTTGATTTTTTTTTGTAATAGTTTACATTCATAATTTACAAATCGAAATAAAACAAAATGAACCTCCTGTCATAAGCTTTTTCTCCTTATTTTACTCTTCTGAAATAGTTTCAAATCTTAAGTAAGTATCTGTCTTACTATAAGTTTCCATATGCAAAATTCCTTTTTTTCCTTCCAGTTTCGGAAGTATATTTTGTAATTCTGCAATTTTTACTTCCATATCATTATCATCTCCTAAAAGAATGGAAATGTCCCCTGTAACCATTAATAACTGTTCATCTTCTGCAAATTCTATATTCTCTATAGAAATATCATATTTTTGCAACAACTGGGTTATGATAAGTACATCTTTAAATTTTTCTATGTCAGAACCCTGCATTTGTTCATGTAAGGTAAAGGATGTAAATGTAATTCCATATACACAGGGAATATCATCCAGTCTCTTTGTTGAAGTTTCCAACACGATACCATCTTTATCAAAATAAACATATTCCCCCATATACTCCGTACATCCTGCCATAGCCTTTTCGTAAACTACGATTGCAACTTTGTTATTTGATAGATATTCTATTTCAAATTTATCAATAAAAGGAATTGGCTCAATCTTAAATATTTTATTTTTAATGGACAAAATCAAAGAATTATTAATATATCCATCCGAAGTCACATACTCAATGATTTCATCTTCCGTATAATGGACATTTCCTGTCACAGAAATAGCATTGATTTGAAATCTTGTGCTTATGATATAGGCAGCAATCGCTATTCCCAACAAAAAACTAAGTAAAATCAACTTCCTTAGTGTTTTTTTCTTTTTCATCCAACCACCCTTTAAAAATCCTTATTTTCAACAATACTCAATGTCTGCCCCCAACTGAAGCAGATTCTGTGCAAAATTTTCATATCCCCGCTCAATTAATTCCCAATTAGAAATCTTAGTTACTCCTTCAGACACAAGAGCAGCGATACAAAGTGCAGCACCTGCCCTTAAATCTGGTACAAAAACGGAAGCTCCATATAATTTTTGCGGACCTTTTACCAAAGCAACTTCTCCCTCCACCTTAATATCGGCTCCCATTTTCCGCATTTCATCTACAAAAGCAAATCGATTTTCAAAAACACTTTCACGAATACTGCTTTCACCTGTTGCAGTAATTCCCATTACCATGGTCATGGACTGAATATCCGTTGGTACTTTCGGAAATGGTCCTGTTTCTATCTTTATCGGAAGGCTCATCGAAGTCGGATGATAAGTAAGTATATTTTCATTCTGTGTAATCACTCCCCCTGCATCTTGAAGCAGAGAAATTACATCATGAATATCACTGGTATCCGAAATAGGAGAAATGGAAATCTCTGATTGGGTAACATGAGCAAGGATCAAATAAGTGGCTGCCACTACCCGGTCATTAGGAATTACGGTGGTGCAAGGATGAAGTTCCTCCACTCCCAAAATGGTAATCACGGAAGTTCCTTCACCAGAAATATCAGCACCCATATTTCTCAAATGTCTTGCCAGATAAACGATTTCCGGTTCTCTTGCCGCATTCTCAATCACGGTCTTTCCATTTGCCAAAGTGGCTGCCATCATGATATTTTGGGTAGCACCAACACTAGGATATCGTAATTTCACATGCTCTCCTACCAGGACAAAGGTTTCACATACAAGATAATCCTTTCCCATCATAAATCCGGCATTTAGGTGCATCAATCCATCCACATGTATATCAATGGGTCTTTTTCCAATTTTACATCCTCCGGGATAACCGATTTTTACCTTTTTATCCTTTGCTAACAAAGGACCTAGGAATAAAATAGATGCCCTGATTTTTCTTGCATCTTCCTCATGGACTTCCTGTTCTGTCCGGTTCGTTGTATCGATTTTTAAAGTCCCGGCTTCAAAAGAAACTTTCGCCCCTAAAGACTCTAATATCTTTATCATATCATGAACATCACTGATGTCTGGACAATGCTCCAATATGGTCACTCCCTGACAAAGCACACTAGCCGCCATTATTGGAAGTACCGAATTTTTAGAACCAGAAACCATGACTTCTCCGGATAACTTACTTTTTCCCCTTATTTGAACCACTGCCATGGCAGCACATCCAATCCCATTACTCTTCTTACATTAGAATATGTTATGTTCTTCCCTTTCGTGCTTATTTTAACTTAATTTGACGAGAAACAGACAAAACCAAACCCATCTCTATCAAAATAAACACCATCGAACTACCTCCATAACTAATAAACGGAAGAGGAACACCGGTATTTGGCATGGTATTCGTAACAACCGCCAGATTGATAATAACCTGCACTGCAATGTGGGTCATAACACCAATTACAATTAAGGAGCCATATAAATCTTTGGCATTATCTGCTATAATAACACATCTCCAAATTAAAATAATAAATAAGGCAATTACACAAATCGCACCAAACAAACCTAATTCTTCACACACAACAGAAAAAATCATGTCATTATGGGATTCCGGAATAAAGCCTAGCTTTTGCATACTCTGTCCCAGACCTTTTCCGAAAATACCACCGGAACCAATGGCATATAAAGACTGCATGGTTTGATAACCTTTTTCATGATTTTCCGGGTCCAGCCAGGCATCAATACGGTCACCACGATAATCTACTGTGGTAATAAATAAAACAACTACCAGCACCGCTAAGGCACCTAAGATAAAAAACTGTTTATACTTTGGACTGGTGATAAAGGTCATAATAATGATAATTGCCATAACAACTACAGCTGTACTAAGATTTTCAATGGCAATCAAACCTACAATAATCAGACCAACAAAATAAATCTTAATCAGTTCACTAAATTTCTTAATTACATTCGCCTTTTTACTGATTAAATGTGCCATAAACAAAATCATACCGATTTTTGCAAATTCCGATGGCTGAAATCCGATAGGACCAATTTGAATCCATCTCTTAGCACCATGAGATTCGGAACCTAAAAACAAAACCGCAATCTGCAATACTAACATCATAAGATAAATCAATCCACTAAACTTCTTCCATTTCAGATAATTCACCCTTGAAATCAAAACCATTCCCACAAAACCTATCGCACAGAATAAGAGCTGACGTTTAAAATAATATGCCGCATCTCCCAAATCCAGATAAGCCTTATATGAACTGGTACTATAAACCATAACCAGACCGAAGCATACCAAAAAGAATACTACAAACAATAAAGCATAATCGAAATACTCACCTTTTACAATAAAATTCTGTAACAAACCTTCTTTTCTTTTCCTTGAAGTATGCTGAGTTTTTGCATTTTGCTGCATTCTATCACTCCTCTAACAGATGGACATATTCCTTAAACATTCTTCCTCTTTCTTCGTAATTAGAAAACATTCCCCAGCTTGCACAGGCAGGTGATAATAAAACTGCACCCTCCGGCTTCACCAGCATAGCACTAAGATTTACTGCTTCTTCTAAAGAATCAACCATAGTAATCTTATCATAGCCTAATTCCCTCGCTGTTTTGGCGATTTGTTCCTTTGTCTGACCTAATAAAATCAAATGCGTAATTTTATCACCAAAAGATTTTATAAAATCATCAAAAGCAACCTTTTTATCATAACCTCCAGCAATCAGTACGGTAGGTCTGTTCATAGCTTCAATGGCTTTGATTGCCGCATCCGGATTCGTTCCCTTGGAATCATTATAGTAACAAATTCCCTTCTTTGTTGCCACATATTCGATTCTATGTTCCACACCCATGAAATCTTTAATTACTTGATGAATCACCGATTCTGGTACTCCCATATGTAAAGCAATTCCTGCGGCTGCCATAATATTTTCTACATTATGAACACCTAAAAGCTTAATATCCTTCAAAGGACAAAGTACCTTCACTTCTTCCTTTTCCTTATATACGATGGCATCATCTTTAAGAAAAATTCCTTCTTCCAAGATTTCTTTATAGCTAAAATAAACCACTGTTGCTGCGACATCCTTCTTCATTGCTCTGGTAATTTCATCGTCATAATTTAAAAGAATGATATCCTCTTTGGTTTGGTTTTTTGCAATATTAAGTTTCGCTTTTGCATAATTTTCCATAGTATAATGACGGTTCAAATGGTCCGGAGTCACATTTAATACTGCACTTACCTTTGGATGAAATTCCTCAATGGTTTCCAATTGAAAACTGCTTAATTCTGCCGCAATTTTCGTTTCCTTCGTAGTATCCAATGCAACATCTGCATAAGACATCCCAATATTTCCTACTACAAATACTTCTTTGTAATATGCCTTTAATATCTCTCCTACCAAGGTAGTGGTTGTAGTCTTTCCATTGGTACCTGTAATCGCAGCAATTTCACCCTGGGCATATAAATAAGCCAGTTCAATTTCACCTATAATCGGAACTCCTGCTTCCCGGACAACCTCCGTAAAAGGAGCATCCGTAGGAATTCCCGGACTAATTACCATAAAATCTGTTTCTTTCAGATGTTCTTTGCTTAGTTCTCCTAAAATCACCTTTGGTCGAAATCCTTCTGGTAATTTCTTATAAAATCCTTCTAAATCCGCTTGTTCATTTCCATCATAAAAGGTGACTCTGATACCTTTTTTATTCAACAAAACTGCCGCACCAATACCACTAATTCCAATTCCTGCAACCAAAACATGTTTGTAGTTTATTTCCATATCCTTTTCACTCTTTTCTTATAAATTATGATGATAAATCGTCACTGTTCACATAAAAATTAACACAAAATCTTAATCATTTCATTTTGAATCATTTTATTTAAATTGCAGCCAGCCCGATAAAGCAAAGAACCGCTGTTATAATTGAAAATATTGATACTACTCTTGTTTCTGGCCAACCAGACAATTCGAAATGATGATGAATCGGAGTCATTTTAAAAATTCTCTTCTTAGTTTTTTTGTAATAAGTAACCTGTATTATAACAGACAACACTTCCACCAGATAAATGCAGGCCACAATTGGAATAAATAATGGCATTCTTAATACTATCGCCACTGACACAACAAAGCCTCCTAAAGCCAAGGAGCCAGTGTCGCCCATAAATACTCTCGCCGGATATACATTAAATAATAAAAATCCAAGCAACGCTCCTGTAGCAGCACAGGTTACCGGCTCCAATCCGGAATCAAATGCCACAGCTACCACTGTTAAAAATACAGAAATTAATACTGTAACACTACTTGCCAGACCATCCAGACCATCTGTAAAATTCGCACCATTTACAGTTCCTAACACAACAAAAAATATAATTGGAATAAACCAGGAACCCACGTCCCAGGTCTTTCCTCCAGAAAATGGAATGATAAATTCTGTTCCTACTTCTGTATAATTTATAAGATAGAATACCAACACTCCTGTCACCAGAATCTGACCTAGCATCTTCTGCCATGCCTTAAGACCCATGGAACGTTTCATGACAATTTTGATGTAATCATCTAAAAATCCTACCAAACCAAATCCTAACGTTGCAAACAAAACTGGAATAATTTCTTTATGGTCTTTCACATAAATCAAAGATGTAATCGTAAAAGCCAATAGAATAATCACACCACCCATAGTTGGTGTTCCAGCTTTACTTAAGTGGGATTCTGGTCCATCATCACGAACAAACTGACCAAACTTCAATTTCTGCAAATACCTAATAATAAAAGGACTTAACAAAACAGTGATGACAAAAGAGATTAAAATCGGCAACACTACATTTAAATTCAGGTTCATATCTATTTTCTCCTATCTTACCTTTATTCCTAACTTATCTAGTATAATTCTTTTTTTTCATTTAATCAACCTTTTCTTCGTATTCCATTGGAATTCCCAAGTAAGGAAGAATATTCTCAAAAATTTCTTGTGCAACCGGTGCCGCTATGGTTCCACCATAATAAACTCCGGTAGGTTCATCAATTAATACCAATACTGCAATCACCGGGTCGTCAGCCGGTGCTACCCCAATAAAGGAAGCAATATACTTATTACTGCTTCTTGGAAGTTTTTCACTGGTAGCTGTTTTTCCACCAATACGGTATCCTTCCACGATAGCCTTACTTCCTCCGCCTTCTTCTACTACAGATTCTAACAGTATTTTCATAGTATCTGATGTTTCTTTTCTAATTACTCCTGTTTCAATGGGATACTCAAGAGTTTCTACAATTTCATTCTCACTATTCGTAATATACATTCCAAAATGAGGAGTGACTATATTTCCTCCATTTACCATGGCACTGACTGCCACAATCAGTTGAAGTGGTGTAATCTGGATGGACTGCCCAAAAGACATGGTTGCCAGCTCTACAGGCCCCACGTTTTCCTTGTTATGCATAATGGAATTTGCTTCACCAGGCAAATCTACCCCTGTTTTTCGAAACAAACCTAATTTTTCATAATTTTTATACATATTTTCCACACCAACTCTGGCTCCTACATCCATAAATACCGGATTACAGGAATTCATAAAAGCCTGCTTAAAAGATTCGCTTCCATGTCCTACTACTTTATGACATTTGATTTTTCTGTCTTCTACAATACGAAAACCAGGACATTGAAATCCATCCTCTAATGTCACCACTCCTTCCTCCAAGGCGGCAGTAGCAGTTACGGTTTTAAAGGTTGAACCTGGTTCATAAGTATCATTAATGCACCAGTTCCTCCACATCTGATTTCTTAAATCATTGATTTCCTCTGAAGAAAGTCCTGTGGTATCATATTCTTCCGTCAAAGTAAATGGCTCATTCAAATCAAATTCCGGTACATTTACCATAGCATAAATCTCACCATTTTTAGGATTCATGGCAATCACAGAAACTCTTTTTGCTTCCTTTTTGGTATATACCTTTTGGGCTGCCTGTTGTGCATATTTTTGAATATTCAAATCAATGGATATGGTTAGATTTAAGCCCTCTACGGGTTCATCCACAGTTTCTTCTGCATTTTTAATTTCAATTCCCTTGGCATCTGTCAGAGTATTAATGTTTCCATCCGTACCAGATAGATAAGAGTCATAAAATACTTCCAATCCAATGATTCCCTGATTATCCGCACCGGTAAAGCCAATGACCTTAGATGCCAAATCTCCATAAGGATAATATCTTTTATAATCCTCATCAACCATGACTCCATCCAGCTCATACTCCCTGATTCTGTCTGCCACTTCTTTATCCACATTACTTTTAATTTTTTCTCTTGAAGATACTTTTTCTACTTTCTTACGAACCTCAGCTTCATCCAGCTCCAATTCTTTCGATAAGACTTCGATAACCTTTTCTTTATCCGTCATCTGGGAATAGATAACAGAAATCGTACAAACCGGTTTGTTGGATGCAATAACGATTCCATTCCGGTCATAGATTATTCCTCTTGGTGCCTTAATGCTTCTTTCTCTTTGATGAAGTTCCAAGGCTTCATTCTGATAAAAATCCGATTGGATAATGGTTAGATATACCAGTCTTCCTATCAAAAAAACCAAAAAGAGAAAAAATACCATAAAAACCAGCATCAGTTTACGTTTCATAAATGTTTTGCTCTTAAACATAACTACCTCATAACAACCATTACTATATACTATTTTGGTTGTTATGAGGTTATGATTTTTGTTTCTGTTTCAAACCCTGTAAATTTGATTCAAATAAAACTTATTTCGATTTTACTGGTTTGATGTCGAATTATCTTCCGAACTTGCAGAAGTATCCTGTTCCTGAGTGCTGGTATCAGAAGTACCGGAAGTTGAAATATCCGTATCAAAAAATCCTTCTTCTCCTACGCCCTCTTCAATTATGGTTTCATCTATTTCAGTGGAAATTTCCTCACTTTCATCCTGAGTCTGGTATACATTCATATATGGAAGAATTTCGTCTAAAATGCTTTTTGTCAAATTCTTCGCATCGGAAGAACGTCCCTGATCTGCTACATTTGGTTCATCTACCACAACGTAAATTAAAAATTGTGGATTGTCTACTGGTGCAAATCCGATGAAAGAAACCAGATATTTTCTTTCTTCATATGGTACTTTCTGGGCTGTTCCTGTTTTACCACCGATTTCATAACCTTCGGTTTGAAGTTTTTTCGCAGTACCACTGGTAACAGTCATCTCTAAATAAGTCCTCATGATTTCAGAAGTACTTTCAGAAATGGTCTTCTTTACCAAAACTGGTGAAATATCTTTTACCACTTTTCCATTGGAATCTAAAATCTGTTTTACAATATGAGGCTCATAATAGTTTCCACCATTAATAACGGAAGAATATGCACAAGCCATCTGTATCATGGAACAGTTTAAACTCTGTCCGAAGGATGAAGTTGCAAGTTCTACTTCATTTAAAGTATCTGCAGTATATACCAAACCTGCTGTTACTGCCTCACCTGGTAAATCAATGTTGGTTTTTTGTCCAAAACCAAACACAGTCTGGTACTTTGCAAAAAGTTCTCTTCCCATTTGACTGGCTACCTGCATCAACACATCATTACAGGATAATGCAATTCCTTGTCCTACGGTTAATTCTCCATGTCCTTCACGTTTTACACATCGTATGTGTCTTCCGGCAATTACCTCTACACCATCACAATAATAGGTTTCCGTACCGGTAAGGACTCCTTCTTCAACCGCAGAAGCAATGGTCACTGCCTTAAAAGTAGAACCTGGTTCATAGGTATCACTGACAGCAAAATTTCTCCATATCTCAGAATTTAAGATTTCAATTTTCTCTTCCTGGGTCATTGCCTCAATCTGAGCATCAAAAATCGCTTTTTCTTCTTCTGTTACCTCATTGACTTCGCCAGGAACCATAGTGTCCAGATATGGATAAATCGCCTCGTTGGAATACGGCTCATTCAAGTTGTATGTATTAGAATTCGCCATAACCAGAATTTCTCCGGTATTTGGGTCCATAATCAGTACAGAGGTATGTTTTCCTCCCACTTCATATTGAAATTCCGCTATTTTTTCCTCTACAATGCTTTGTAAATTCGCATCTATGGTTAATACTGCTGTATTTCCATTGGTTGGCTCAATTACCGTTCTTTCCAAAGTCAAATCCGAAGTAAGATAACCATAAGCTCGTCCATTAATTCCGTTTAATTCACTGTTATAATACTGTTCCACCCCACCGATTCCTACATTACCTCTGGTAGTAAATCCAAGTACATGGCAAGCAAGAGAATCATACGGGTAATATCTTTCATATTCTTCCTCGAACCAGATTCCCACAACATCTGCTCCCTCTTTTGTTGTTAAGAATTCATTAAATGGTTCTATTTCTTCGTAGGTCAAGCCTTTTTTTGCTACTTTATATAATGATTTTTCATCTGACAGGTACTTTTCTATAGTTTCTCTATCAAAAGAAAAATAAGTCATTAAGGCATTAATAGTTGCCTCTTTTTCCTCTTCATCTGCAATAATATTTTTTGGTTCTAAAATCAAATTATAGATTTTAGTAGAAGTCGCCAGTACGGTATATTTACAATCTACAATATCCCCCCTTTGATACGGCAGTGTAACGCTATCATACTTTTGCTGACTTAAAACCTGTTTCTCATACTGCTTCCCTTTGCCCACACTATATCTGGTCATATTTATGATAACAACGATAAAGCATAACATAAATACCCCTAATACAATGACCAGCTTGTCCCTCATTCGATTCATGAATTTCGTTATTTTTCGGACTTTTTTCTTCACTTTAACTCATCCCTTATTTTCTGTTCTATTCCGGAATGTCTTCATATTGTTTTACATAATCCGGATTTACGCTGTCATAATAAATTATCTGGTCATTTGTAGAATATACCATTCCTAACTCTTCTGTCGCAATTCGAAAGATTTCTGATAAGCTGACAGAACCCATAACCCTTTCATAATTGATTCTATTATCTTCCTTCATATCAGTCAAATCTGCCTGAAGAAGTGCAATTTCCTTCTTTTGAGTCACAATCTGAGATTGCACTTTAAGATAATTGATGCAGGCTGATACCACTAACACAAGTGCTGCACTCAATACTAGCACATATTGCATATTAAATTCTTTCGCTTTTTGGGCATTTGCCTTTATCCTCTGCTGTTCTCTTTGCTGTTCTTTCTGTTCTTTTCTCTCCTGTGGTAACTGAGGTGCTACAACTTCTAACTTTCTAGCAGCATTTCCAACCACATAGCTTTGTTGATACTTTCTTTGCATTTCTTTTTCCAACCTCCTGCTATTACTTTATTCTTCTCTCAAATACCCGAAGTTTCGAACTCTTCGACCTTTTATTCTCTTCTAATTCTTCCTCACTAGGAAGTATTGGCTTTCTGGTAATGATTTCACCCTTGGAAACTTGTCCACACATACATACCGGAAAGGTTTTTGGACATTTACAAGGCTCTTTTGCATCTTTAAAGATATTCTTTACAATTCTATCTTCCAACGAGTGGAAGGTAATCACTGCGATTCTTCCCTTATCGTCCAGTAAATCAATCATTTCGTTTAACGTATCTTTTAAAACTTCCAATTCTTTATTACATTCAATACGAATCGCCTGGAAAGTTCTTTTGGAAGGATGTCCACCTGTCGCCCTCACCTTCATTGGAATAGCAGCTTTTATAATTTCATTTAACTGAAATGTAGTTTCAATTTCCTGCTTCTGTCTTGCTAAGACAATATGCTTTGCAATGTTTTTTGCAAAACCATCCTCACCATAATCTCTTATAATGTGAAACAATTCCTGTTCCGAATACTGATTTACAATATCCTTCGCAGTTAAAGTTTGTCTTTGGTCCATTCTCATATCCAGTGGTGCATCTTCTCTGTATGTAAAGCCTCTTTCTGCTTCATCCAACTGATAAGAAGAAACCCCCAAATCTAGTAAAATTCCATTTACTTTCGTAATTCCAAGGTCTTTTAATACCTGTTTCATGTCTTTATAGTTACTTCTGACAATGGTAACTTTATCTTTTACCGGTTCCAGCCGTTTCGTAGCCGCTTTAATGGCATCTGCATCCTGGTCTATTCCAATTAACCGACCTTTGTCACTTAATCTTTTCGCAATTTCATATGAATGACCTGCTCCTCCAAGTGTTCCATCCACATAAATGCCATCCGGCTGAATCATTAAATTTTCAATTACCTCATTTAACAACACTGATTTATGTGAAAAATCCACTTCATCGCCTCCTAAATTCCTAAATCCTGCATCTGTTCTGCAATCTCATCCATATCAAAAGATTCATCATTATTATATGCATCCCATCTTTCTTTACTCCAGATTTCCACTCGGTTCGAAGCTCCGATGGTTACTACATCCTTCTCCAAACCTGCGAATTCTCTATGAACCGGAGTAATTAAGATTCTTCCTTGCTTGTCCAACTCACATTCACAAGCTCCACTTGAGAAAAAACGGACAAACTTTCTGGCATTTTTATTTGCTAATGACAATTGTTGTAGTTTTTCTTCAAACTTGTCCCACTCTTCTTTGGGATATACAAACAAACAGTCATCCAAACCTTTAGTAATGATGAACTTATCTCCTAATTCTTCTCTTAGCTTAGAAGGTACAATCAGTCTGCCTTTTGTGTCTATGGTATGATTATATTCACCTGTAAACAAACTGCTCACCTTCCTCTCTAGCAAATAAGTCCCCACAAAATGCTTTCAAGTGCACCACTTCACTCCACTTTACTCCACTTTGCTCCATTTACTACCCATTTTATACTAAAACGTTCATTTTTGCAACCCAAAATAGTTACCTTAATTAGCCATTTTTTGAATAATGAAAAGAATTTTTTAACAAAAATTTTGTTCCCTTTTTCCCCATAAAACGAAAAAAAGAACCATATTTTATGGTTCTTTTTCTTATTTTTTGAATATACAACAATATGCAGTTCGTTTTTTATATTTCTCATCTATATCTTGTATTGTGCATTTTCACCATACAACATTGTTTTCTAAATTGCTTTTTCATACAATTTACTAATTTCTTCATATCCAAAAGTAACAGGATGATTAGCAATGCTTGCCGCTGACACTTTAAAACAATTTTCTGTCATCCAAGGAATGTCCTCCGCAGAAATTCCCTGAGAAGACAAATTCGTAAGAAGATTTAATTTTTCAAGAAGTCTTCTGATAGAATCTCCACAATCCACTACTGAAGCACCCCCTAATAACCTAGATATTCTGGAATATTTCTCTTTATTTCCCATACAACTGACATCCGTAATAACAGGGGTCAGTGCTGCCAAACCTCTTCCATGAACAATATCCTTAAGCCCGCTTGCCGGATGCTCCATACCATGTGGCAGGGCGACTCCGGCAGTATGAATTACCATTCCCCCTATGGTACTTGCCCATGTTACCGCATCCCATGCCTTCTCATCTTCTGACCCTTCGTATACTTCTATCAGATTTTCTCCAATCAGGCGAATTGCCTCCACACACATATTATCCGAAAGTGGTTGTGAAATCTTTGATACATATGCCTCCATAGAATGACAAAGTGCATCAAAACCTACAGAAGCCAATATTCCCTTCGGCATGGTCTGCATTAATTCAGAATCGATAATGGATGCTTTGGCGATAATCGCATTGCTTCGTAATGATTTTTTATCTCCATTTTCCGGATTCGTTAAAACTGCAAAACCATTTCCTTCACTTCCCGTTCCACAAGTAGTAGGAATCAGCACCAAAGGAAGAGAATTGGTCCCCACAATCTTATTAAAAATATAATCATTTAAATCCCCTGTATTACTACACATAAACGCTATGGCTTTGGCACAATCCATAATGCTGCCTCCACCAAGTCCAATGATTACGTCACATCCCTTGTTTTTAGCAACTTCTACCCCTTCCATTGCCGTAGTTGTCAAGGGATTCTGGCTCACTTTATCAAAAACAGCACTCTCCATACCGGCTTCTTTCAGATAAAAGATTACTTTATCCAGTAATCCTGTTTTTTTAGTACTGTTCTTACCGGTTACAATCAATGCTTTCTTTCCATAGCCAGATGCTATGGTTCCAACTTCTGCGATTCTTCCCCTGCCAAAAATAAGATTAACAGGAAGATGATAATTAAATTTCATTTTGCACCTCCATATCGTTTTTATCTGATATCCAAACAGCACGATAGAAATATTCCATCGTGCCTTTTGTCGTAACTGTCACTCATGAACAGTTACTTTTTTCCCTTACTTTGCTAATGCCACTACTGATTCTTTGATAATTTCAAATGCCTTGTCACAATCTTCTTTTGTAATAATCAGTGGTGGAACCATACGGATTACACTCTGTCCAATTGCCGTTAAAAGAAGTTTTCTATGTAAACATTCGTGCTTTACATCAACACTGTTTATGGTTTCATCAAATTCTACACCTACTAAAAGACCCTGATGACGCACATCCTTTACATGTGGTAAAGTCTTTAATTTTTCACAGAAATAATCTCCCATTTCCTTCGCATTCTTTGCGCAATTTCTATCCAAAAGTTCCTTCACTTCAGCAAGAGCTGCCGCACAACAAACCGGATGTCCACCGAAGGTAGTACCATGAGAACCTGGAGTAAATGCCTTTGCCACTTCCTCTGTGGCACAAATTGCACCGATTGGCATACCTCCACCAAGTGCCTTAGCCATAGATACAATGTCCGGCTTAATGCCATAATTCATATAACTCATTACCGCACCGGTTCTGCACCATCCTGTCTGCACCTCATCCAAAAGTAATAAAAGTCCTTTTTCATCACAAAGTTCTCTAAGACCTACTAAAAATTCTTTGGTAGCAGGATTTACACCACCTTCTCCTTGTACCGGTTCTACCATAATGGCAATGGTATTTTCATTTACTGCTGCTTTAAAAGATTCCAAGTCATTATAATCTGCATAGGTAAATCCCGGAGTCATATCACCAAATCCAATCTGACAGGAATTATGTGGCTGACCTGTAGCACTCATGGCACCGAAGGTTCTTCCATGGAAGGACATTTTTGCAGTTACAATATTATATTTATGAGGTCCATATTTTTCTACCCCATATTTTCTTGCCATCTTTATCATTGCCTCATTTGCCTCTGCACCGGAATTCTGATAAAAAATCTTATCCATTCCAATAGTGGTACAAACTTTTTCTGCAAGCAATGCCTGTGGAATCGTATATGGATAATTAAAGGTCTGCATCAGTTCTTCGCATTGCTCTTTTACTGCTGCAACAATCTTTTCATTACAGTTACCTGCATTGTTTACCGCAATTCCGGCATAAAAATCAAGATAAGCTGTTCCGTCTGCCCCATAAATATATTGGTCTTTGGCTGTTTCTGCTACAAAATCATATCTCTCATAGGTTTCAATCATATATTTTTTCGCTAAATCTTTTATTTCCTGTTCTGTAAGTCCTGTATCCTTTAATTTCATAGTTTTATTCCTCCGTATCAATCAAATTTCTAATTTTCAGATATTCTTTTAACAACTTAACGCAATTCTCAATTCCGACTTTTTCGCTGTTTAAAGTAAGGTCATAGTTTACCGGATTGGTCCAATAGTTTCCATGAGTATAATATTTGTAATAATCTGCCCGATACTGGTCGGTCTGCTTAATGGTAGCCTCTGCTACCTCCTTACTCACGTGCATATGTTCCATGGTTCTCTTTAAACAAAAATCCCTCGGTGCCTCCACATATACACTAATGACATTTTCCCTGCCCCGTAAAATATAGTCTGCACATTTACCTACAATCACGCAGGATTCCGTATCTGCCAAATTTTCAATAATCTGCCTTTGGTATTCAAACAAAGTGTCATCCGAAACAAATTTTTCATTTCTTGATATGTACTGTCTGGAACGTGGAAGTCCCTTTAAAAAACTGGAAAATCCCGCAGTGGAACGAATTTTTTCGTTTACCTCATTAAATAAGTTTTCATCCAGACCACTTAATTGGGATGCAAGTGTAAGAATTCTGTTTTCATAACAATGTATTCCCAGTTCTTTTGCAAGTTTTGATGCAATTTCCTTACCTCCCGAACCAAAACCTCTCGCAAATGTTACTACATAATTACCCATTTTATCCCTCCTCTATCTTTCCATGAAACGGCTTAAAAATTCTTTTGTTCTTGCATTTGTAGGATTAGTAAAGAATTGTTCCGGTGGAAGGTCCTCAATCACATATCCCTTATCCATAAACAATATTCTGCTTGATACATCTCTGGCAAAATCCATTTCATGGGTTACAATTAACATGGTAAGTCCGGTTTGTGCAAGTTTTTTCATTACATTTAAAACTTCTCCTACCATTTCCGGGTCAAGGGCACTGGTAGGCTCATCAAATAAAATAACCTCCGGATTCATGCAAAGACCCCTTGCTATTGCTACCCTTTGTTTTTGACCACCGGAAAGCTGGGAAGGATAGGCATTGATATATTGTGCCATTCCTACGGACTTCAGATTCGTGATGGCTCTGTCAAAGGCTTCTGCCTTCGAAATATGCAGCACCTTTCTGGTTCCTTCCATACAATTCTTCAGCACTGTCATATTATTAAATAAATTAAAGGATTGAAATACCATACCTACTTTAGAACGATATTCATTTACTTCCCTTTGTACATCCCTTACTTCTTTTCCATGAAACAAAACCTTACCTGTGGTCTGTTTCTCCAATTTATTCACACAGCGAAGAAGTGTAGATTTTCCGGAACCGGAAGAACCTAAAATACAGATTACCTCTCCCTTTTTTACAGAAAAATCAATCTTTCTTAAAACCTGATGTTCTCCGAAGGTTTTACTTAAATCTTTGATTTCAATTACATTCTCTTCCATCTAATCTTCCCTCCTTACTGTGCATCTTCCATATACTCAACTGCCAATGCGTAATCTTTCTTTCCATTCGCCTTCTTTTCGATGAAAAGGAAAATACGGTTAAACACATAACACATTACAAAATAAATAATCGCAATTACCAAATAGGATTCATAGTATTTATAATAAGTTCCACCTGCTGTCTTAGCCATCATAAATAACTCATGTACTCCGATTACATTAAGAACCGAAGTCATTTTTAAATTCGTAAGGAACAAATTGGACATTTCCGGAATGATATTTTTAATTGCCTGTGGCAAAATAATATGAAACATAGCTGACATTGGAGACATTCCTAATGCCAATGCACCTTCCTTTTGTCCCGGGTCAATGGAATTAATACCGGCTCTTACGGTTTCTGACATATAAGCACCGGTATTTAATACGGTAACTAAAATACCTGCTGCCATAGGTTCAATCTGGGAACCCGCCTGCCTAAGTCCATAAAAGACTACCATGGCCTGCACAATCATTGGAGTATCCCTAAAAATTTCCACATAAATCTTAGCCAGACACTTTAATACCTTTACTAAGATTACTTTTACAATATTGTCACCTTTTTGAATCTTAATATCTTCGATAATTCCTAAAACATATCCTAAAATAAAACCTATAATCGTTCCTATTACCGCTACATAAAGTGTAAGTTTCGTTCCCTCTATGAACAGATTAGAATATTTATCCGCCAAAAACGCCATCCATTCAAAGGTATTGGTCGGAGTAGCATCTAAAACAATATTCGCTAACATATTATCCTCCATTCTGAGAACGTTTCATTTTAGAATGTACCAAAATTATATGTACAGTAAAGGTATCTTTGCGACGTTCTCAACACAAACCTTACTTTTTCATCTAATTTGCTGCTGGTTGAAGTTTCATTGCTTCTTCCATCATTTCATCCATTTCTGCCTTGTCATTCCAGCCTAAATTATCCATAGCTTCCTGAATTTTATCTCTTAATTCTGTATCATCTTTTCTAGTTGCGATACATACATTGGTCATTTCTTCATCACCAACGAAGCCATCCTCTTCATCTAATATAATAACTACTAAATCATCATTGGTCATCGCTGCAGATTCTGCTGTAGGCACATCGATAACGGCAACATTTGCTACACCATTGCTTACTGCCATAAAACATTCTGCTGTAGTTGCATAATTGGAACCAAACTCAGCATCCGGAATCTGGTCTAAAATGTTTACCCAACCGGTACTAAGCTGTGTGGTAGTTACTACATTTTTTCCTGCCAACTGAGATAAACCGGTAACATTTTCAAGTTCACTGCCCTTCTTAACTACAATACAGTTATCTCTATAATAATATGGTTCTGTAAAGGCATAAGACTGCTCTCTTTGTGCCGTTTTTCCCATTCCGGCGATAATACAGTCATATTCCCCTGCATCCATTGCCATACCGATGGAATCCCATTCTACCTTATGTATCTCCAGTTCCATGCCCATTTCATCTGCCAGTTTCTTCGCCATCATAACATCGTAACCATAAGCATAATAATCACTTCCGTATATCTTTACTGCCGTATCACCATTGGCAACTTCTTCTGTTTCCTGGGTCCAGTTAAATGGTGCATAGGCACATTCCATTCCTACTCTTAATACATTATCATCCTTCTTGCTTTCAGACTTCCCACATCCCGTAAGCGTTCCTAATACCAAAACTCCTGTCATAACCAATCCTAATAATCTTTTCTTTAACATAAAAATCATCCTCCTTATACAAGTACCACTTTCTTACGACATCTTTCTTTTAAAGTTCCTTTTTTCCAAAAGAAAAAAGGCGCTTCTTTTTTAAGAAAACGCCTTTGTTTACCTTGTACTCATATTCATATTCATATTCTATTTTACTCTGTTGCAACAGGTATGAATAGAGTATAACCGATGTGCATTATATTGTCAATATCTTTTTCACTTTTTTCGTGTTCTAACCATTTTTGTAGTTTATTCTTTGATTTTTGTGCATTATATTGTACAAGTTTAAAATTATGTTCCAAATCTGACTCACCGGCATAACTATACATAAGAAAATACACATACCATCTGCAACAGTGTATCTCCGGCATTTATGTACCTATGTTCCTCATCAGAATCAAAACGAATGGCATCCCCCTTATTTACAATGCAAGATTCCTCTTCACGTTTTAGCATTAAAGTTCCTTCATTTACCAACACATACTCTTTGGTTTTTTCACCATGAGAGCCACTAACATACTCTGCCTCTGGTTCTACTTCAATTATATATATTTCAAAATCCCGGTTTTTCTCATAAGGAAAATAAGTATAAACCCTGTATTTTCCATCCATTATCTTAGTAGGGACCAGATTTTCTTTCTTTACCAGATAAATTTCTTCACCCGGATTTTTTACCAAATCACTTAGTTCTACTCTTAAGCCACTTACAATTTTACCAATCGTACCAATGGTGGGGTTCGCTTCTCCACGCTCAATCTGTCCTAGAATACTTTTACTGACCCCTGTCTGTTCTGCTGCCTGGTCCAGACTCATACCTCGTCCTAATCTTATCTTTTTCAAATTCAATGAGATATTATTATTTAAATAATCCATTCTATCACCCTCCAAAGATTTTTATCATTTGTACCTCTTTATTTTATCACAATCCCTTCCTCTTGCAATCTAAAATCTTCGCATTTATGTTAGGATTTCAACAAACGAATGTGATGATTTGCTTCTCGTAATACATGGTCTGCAAGCAATGGAAGTATGACCGAACGAATTTTACATTGCTCAATTCCTTGTGTTCCTGCCGCCTTAAAATCCCGGAATTTCAAAGTTTCCTCCAGAGCATCCTTCGGTAATATTTGTTCTCTTGCACAATGGCACTGTTCCAATAATGCCGAATATTCCTTAGCAAATCCATCTGCTGCTTCAAATAGTTCTACTTCAGAAGGGTCTAAAAGTCCACGAATAAACAATGCGTGTTCCATCATAATCTGATTCCAAAAACATTCTACTTCTCGCATGGACTCATTGGTTAAGGTACCTTCTTTTTCAAGGCAACAGACATATTCCCGATACAATTTCGCTTCCCTAATAATATGCTCAATCAATAAAGGATAATTCATGGTAAACATTTCACAACACAAAACATTCTTTAAAATGCTTTCCTTGAATGCAATCAATCCATCCAATAATTTTAAAACCTTTTGATTTATCTGTTGTACCTGCCGATAAGTTTCCCTGGTATAACTGCATTGACGAAAACAAGGATTTAATCGTAATTGCCTTGCAGTAATTTCGTTATTTATGGAAATTCCGGTAAAATGCTCTGTTTGCCTTTCAGCCAGTGACGTAAATTCTGTTACTACTTCCCCTGAAGCCAATACAGACTGGCTCACCAGCCCATTGCTTAAAGATACTACCAAAGATAACACTTTTTCAAATTCATTTTTGTAAACCTCAGACTGATTTGAACAAGAAGCATTGGCAGGGGTAAAACCAGCTTCTAAAAACAAAGAATGTTCTTTCATAATACGGCAAAAAAATAAATGCAGCTCCAAAGATTTTACTACATAATTGTCAGTACGCATAATTCCTCCGTTAAATAAAAATACACAAACATCCATACAATATATGTATTTTTTCCAAGAGATATTACAAAAGGGAATGTCCAAAAAACAGACACTCCCTTTAATTTAAGCACAAGGCTGAATTCTTTTCTTTTTTCTTCCGTAAATTATAAATACAACAGATACTACAACCATAATTGCTGCAAGCAGCTGGGAAACAGGAATTGCCACTCCATTTATGGTTGCTAAAATCAACTGGTCCTGTCTTAAACTTTCAATCCAGAATCTACCGATACCATATCCCAAAAAATAAATGGCTGTAATTTCGCCATGAAATTTCTTATGTTTTCGATAGAAGAAGATAAGAATCAGTAAACCCAGATTCCACAAACTTTCATATAAAAAAGTAGGATGTACCTGAATATACGGAATCCCATCAAAATATACCAAATGGGATAAAAGTTCTTCATTGACTACCTGGGCATCCTGAACAGGAATTGCCATGGCAAATAAAGAATCTGTATAGCCGCCATAAGCTTCTCTGTTAAAGAAATTCCCCCATCTTCCAAGAATTTGTCCAATTAACAAACCCATGGCACAGGTATCTGACATAAGAAACATATTTTGCTTTCTTTTCTTTGCAAGTACAATTAATGTAATGACGCAGGCAATAATACCACCATAAATAGCAAGACCGCCGCCTCTTATATTAAAGATTTCCCAAAGATTATCCTTATATTTATCAAAGGCAAAAATCACATAATATAATCTTGCACCTATAATCGCAGGTATTACCATGTAAGTCACATAATCTAAATATAACTCTGTATCCTGCTTTGTTCTTTTTGCTTCATAATGTGCACTAAGATAACCTAATAAAAATCCAAGAGAAATAATAAGCCCGTATAACTTTATTTCAATTCCAAAGATAGTAAAACCATCTGGCACATTCTCAAATATCCACCCCAGATTTGGAAATCGAATATCCATAATGACTAACATCCTTTCTCAATGCAATGCCAAATGCCTTGCATAAATCAAACGAAAAGTTGTTTTCGTTCAATCCTTATACATTAAACTTAAATAAGATAACATCTCCGTCCTGAACCACATATTCTTTTCCTTCAGAACGAACCAGACCTTTTTCTTTTGCAGCCGCCATACTTCCATTTTCAATCAAATGTTCATAGCTTACTACTTCTGCACGAATAAATCCTCTTTCAAAATCAGAGTGAATCTTTCCTGCCGCTCCTGGTGCCTTAGTTCCTTTCGTAATCGTCCATGCTTTTGTTTCTGTTTCACCAGCAGTAAGATAACTGATAAGACCAAGCAGGGAATAACTTGCCTTGATTAATTTTTCTAATCCAGATTCTGCAAGTCCCAATTCTTCCAGAAACATCTTCTTTTCTTCCTCATCTAATTCAGAAATTTCTTGTTCAATCTGGGCACAGACAACAAATACTTCACAGTCAAATTCCTTAGCGTAATTTCTTACCTGCTCTACATAATCATTGCTCTTTCCGTCATCTGCCAAATCATCTTCCACTACATTAGCAGCAAAAATAACAGGCTTATAGGTTAATAAATTATAGGATTTTAACCACTCTAATTCGTCCTCATCCTCTGTGGTGAAAGTTTTAGCTAACTTTCCGTTTTCCAAATGGGCTTTGATTTTATTTAATAATTCTACTTCTTTTGCAAGAGTCTTGTCATTCTTAGCACCCTTTACTGCCTTGGCAATTCTACGGTCTAACACTTCGATATCAGAGAAAATCAATTCAAAGTTAATAGTTTCAATATCTCTTAATGGATTTACACTACCATCTACATGAATGATATTGGAATCTTCAAAACAACGTACCACGTGTACAATAGCATCTACTTCTCTGATATTGGAAAGGAACTGGTTTCCAAGACCTTCACCTTTGGATGCTCCCTTTACCAAACCTGCAATATCCACAAATTCAATAACAGCAGGGACTGTCTTTTGAGAATGATACATTTCTGTCAACTTATTCAATCTTTCATCTGGTACCATAACTACACCTACATTAGGGTCAATGGTACAGAAAGGATAATTAGCTGACTCCGCTCCTGCCTTTGTTAATGAATTAAATAACGTACTCTTTCCTACATTTGGTAATCCTACAATTCCTAATTTCATATTCTTTTACATCTCCTTTGTTTTCTATTCTTCTTTGCTTTGTATCACCAACAGTTGTCCATTTTCAAAGGAAATACAAGCCTTTTCTTCTGTAATCTCATTACTAACACCTCGTACCATTTCCTTTTTTAAAGTAAAATTCGTAACTTCATACTTAACTCCTCTTAATGTTAACCCTTTCACTTCCTCGCTACAGGAAAACAAAGAAAGGTACGGGAATCTGTCTTTAAAAATTAAAACCTCTTCTTTCACCATAAATACTCGGTTATTTTTATCTTCTAACACTATGGGTATCTGATGTTTCAATCCATAATAAAGCAAGGTAATATTACCATATACATGGTCCATCCTGCTGCCATTCCATCCTAGAATCGTAATTTTATCCGCTCCTAAAGAGATAGCTTTCTTTACAGCAAGTTCCGAATCGGTTTCGTCCTTTTCACAAGGAAATTTTATTATCTTATCTTCGGATAAGTGGAAGCTTTCTTTCCAGACTTCCTCCTGCCCTGTCAAAATATCTTTTCTTATAACACCACAAGAATCCATATCACCCATAAACAAATCCGGCGAAAGATTTTTAGTAAAATATCTGATTCCTCCGTCCACTGCTATCCAGTAATCGACGGATTCTCGTTCTTGAAATTCTAACAGAAAGCCTTCCTCGATCGTTCCATTTAAAACCAGTGCTATATGCATTGTTTTACATCCTCAAATAAATCCTGAAATGCTTTGCATTGCTCCAAAGTATTCTTTCCAAAAACAGCAGAACCTGCAACTAAAACATTGGCTCCTGCCAAAATGATATCCTTTGCATTTTTAAGGTTTACACCACCATCCACCTGAATATCAATCTCCCTGTCACCAATCATGGCTTTGGTATCTTTTAGCTTCTGCATGGTTTGAGGGATAAAACTCTGACCTCCAAAACCCGGATTTACACTCATAATCAAAATCATATCAATGTCATCCATAACATAATCAAGTACAGACAAAGGAGTAGCCGGATTTAAGGCAACTCCTGCTTTCATCCCTGCTTCTTTTATAGCTGCTATGGTTCGGTTTAAATGTTTGGTACTCTCAGCATGAACTGTAATAATATCTGCCCCTGCTTCCTTAAAATCATTTAAGAATCGTGCAGGTTCTTCTATCATAAGATGCACATCAAAAATTAAATCTGCCTGATTTGATTCTTTCCATTTCTTTAAAGACTTCATAACCGGCATTCCAAAAGAAATGTTAGGAACAAAGGCTCCATCCATCACATCGATATGAATATACTTTGCCCCGCCTTTTACAATCTTATCTAATTCTTGTCCTAGACATGCAAAATCTGCGGACAACATAGACGGTGATAAAATCAATTCTCTGCTCATGCTACCATCTCCTTTTTTCTTTTAATTCCTGATACATTTCCAAATAATTATCATAACGGATTATACTAATTTTACCCTCTGATAATGCCTCTTTTACTTTACAATCCGGCTCACTGATATGAACACATCCCGAAAACTTACAGTACTTCGAATACTCAAGAAACTCCGTAAAATAATCTTTTAACTCATCTTTTTCAAATTCATCAATATATAAAGAACTAAATCCCGGCGTATCCATAATGTAAGTATTTCCTTCAATGTGAATCAATTCCGAATGTCTTGTAGTATGCTTTCCTCGTTTGATTTTTTCGCTAATTTCACCGGTCTGCATCACCATATCTGAAGCCAGTGCATTTAATATAGAGGATTTTCCCACACCAGAAGGCCCTGCCAGAGCAGTTGTCTTTCCCTTTAACTTTTCCTTTAAAACTTCAATACCCTCTTTGGTATAAGTACTGGTAAAAATCACTTCATTGTCACAAGCTTCGTAATGCTGTTTTAATTCACAAATCTCTTTTTCATCTACCATGTCCATCTTGTTAAAGCATATCATAGTTTTAACCTGTTGCTTCGACATAATCAATAAAAATCTATCCAACAGATTAAAATTAGGATTGGGATGTAAGGTGGCAAATATAATCAATGCCTGGTCAATATTGGCAACTGCCGGACGAACCAACTGGTTCGTCCTCTCTTTAATATCTATCATGTTACCAATCTTTTTTTCTTCATCTAATACTTCGATTTCAACATTATCTCCAACCAAAGGCTTTATCTTTTTATTTCGAAAAACGCCCTTCGCCTTACATTCATAAATTCCCTGTTCCGGAATATGAACATAATAAAATCCTGCAATTCCTTTTATGATTTTTCCTGTCATTATTGTTGCACCGTTTCTGTATTTTTTACAATTCCACTCTTATCGAAAGCAACTGCATCACCGGAATCTACATCCGTAATCATAATAATCAATTCTCCTCCAGCATCCTGCAAACCTGTCAGACTTTCAACGGTTGACATATCCACAGAAAATCCTTGTGCACTAACATTTGTTTTAGAATAAATCTTATGGTCTACGGTCGTATTCCCACTGGTTTGACGATAAATAATATTTACATTTACCGCAGTCACGGTTTCTGCTAATTCACTTTCTACCAGTTTTAAATTTCCACTGAAAGATACATTGTAAGTTATGATTTTTTCTTCTGGTCCCTTACTTACACAAACATCAATCTTAGTACCTTCCGGAACCTTTTGTCCCTGGGTATAGCTTTGTGAAATAATCTTTCCAGCTTCTACATCACTGAATTCTTCTGTAATTTCACCAATTTCCAAACCATCTGCTTTTAACTTTTCCGTAGCCTCAGAAACTGTCATACCTTTAAGACTCTTTACTTCCACTTCTTCAATGTCTTTTCCAATACATACATAAATGGTTATGGTCTCACCTTCCTGAACCTCTGTTCCTTCTTCCGGTGACTGTTTAAATACGGTATCAATCTCAGCTTCATCATCATTTAAGTATTCACGTTTTACTTCAAAACCTTCATCCTCTAATTTTGCTTTCGCTTGAGATTCTGTTAAACCAATCACACTGCTGACTTTCACTAATTTCTTAGTGGCACTTGCAGTTAATTCCACTTCCTCATCTGCATCAATTTCTTCTCCCATTTTTACACTTTGAGATAAGATAATATCTCCCTCTTCTGTATCAGACTCAACATAGGTAATGGTAATCTTGATATCTTTTTCTTCTGCTAAATCCTGGGCTTCTTCCACAGTCAAACCTTCAAATTTAGGCACACTAACCTTCTTGGTTGATTCCGTTGTGGTAGTGGCAGTTGTCTTCTTCTTTCCACTAAAAATTCCACTACTTCCAATTAGCAATACTACAAGGATAATGGCAAGAACTCCTACTACAACACCAAAAACTACTGTTAATTTCATTAGTTTTGGGTCTACCTCATCCTCTTCTTCCTCCTCAATTTCCTTTGGAGTGGAAGAATAACCCTTCTGATTTTGGGTTACAGAAGGCTGAACTCTGGTCTCATTTATTTTTTCTGTGTGACTTCCTGCTTCCACTTTCTCTTCTTTTGTTTCAATCGGGAATACAGAAACTCTTGGTTGTGGTTCGGTACGTTGAATTTGGCTCTTAATCTTTCCTACTTCATCCTGAGTCATCATTTTCGTAGAACCGTCCAAAGCTGCAGCACCCTGGTTTAATTTCCCAACATTCTCATATGCAGGGTCTACCTGAATCTTCTTTAAATCCCCAATCATGGCTTTTGCAGTCAGATATCTTCTTTCCGGCTTTTTCTGTGTTGCTTTTAAGATAATTTTCTCAAATCCCGCTGAAATATCGTCCGGATAATATGCTCTTGGTGGAATCATTTCCCCTTGAATATGCATCAATGCTACCGTAACATTATTTTCCCCTTCAAATGGAACTCTTCCTGTTACCATTTCATACATTGTGATACCTAAAGAATAAATATCACTCTTTTCATCACTATATCCACCTCTCGCCTGTTCCGGTGAAATATAATGTACGCTTCCCATGGCAGTAGATGCTATGGTGTTAGAAGTAGCTGCCTTAGCAATACCAAAATCTGTAACCTTTAAATTTCCATTCTTGGATACAATAATATTCTGAGGTTTGATATCTCTATGAACAATATGGCTTTCATGAGCGGTGTCAATGGCAGAGGCTATCTGTAAAGAAAAGTCGATTGCCTGATTTAATTCAATTCTTCCCTTTTCCTGGATGTACTCTTTTAATGTAATGCCCTCTACCAGTTCCATTACTATATAATAAATTCCTTCGTCTTCCCCTACATCATATACATTTACGATATTCGGATGAGAAAGACCTGCTGCGGACTGTGCCTCAATTCTAAATTTAGAAATAAAGTTCGTATCATCTCCAAATTCCGGTTTTAACACTTTTATCGCAACATAACGATTTAATTTATGACATTTTGCCTTGTAAACTACCGACATACCGCCGGCGCCTACTACCTCAATGACCTCATAACGGTCACCTATCATCATTCCTGGTTTTAACATATGATTGCTCCCATCTATCCCTTTGTGGATTATTCTATCTACAGTCAACGATTACTGCAGCAATATTATCTGTACCGCCATAATAATTTGCCCTTTCAATCAAAACATCTACTGCTGTTTCGATATCATTCTCATATTCCTGCATAATTTCATATATTTCTTCGTTTTCCACCATATTGGTCAGTCCGTCCGAACATAATAAAATTTTCGCCCCCGGCTCTAAACTAACCTCAAAAAAGTCCGGTTCCACCTCAGCTTCCACACCTAATGCCTTGGTAATAATATTTCTCTCTGGGTGGTTTCTAACCTTATTTCTCTCTAACTTTCCAGTTCGTATTAACTCTTCTACTAAAGAGTGGTCCAATGTAATTTGTTTCATTGTCCCTTCTTGTAACACATATAACCTCGAATCTCCTATATTGGCTACATACATAGTCGAATCCATAATAACTGCACATACAAAGGTAGTACCCATGCCACGCAATTCCACTTTTTCCTGCGCCTGCTCCATAATACCCTCATTCACCAAACGAATGGCTTCCCTGATTAAGGTAATCGGATTTGAATTATTGAATGCCTTCACATATTCCTGAAATCCTAAAACAGCAAACTGTGATGCGTAATCGCCTGCCTTATGACCGCCCATGCCATCTGCAACTACATATAAATTAGGAAGTCTTCCTATTGGAGTATCCGAAAAGTAGACATAATCTTGATTGACACTGCGCTTACGTCCAATGTCTGTCTTCCCAAACGACTTCATATCTTTCCTCCTAACTGTGGTTTGCTTTATATTTTTTCCTTAACTGTCCACAGGCAGCCTGAATATCTCTGCCCATTTCCCTTCTTATAGTAACATTTATTCTATTTTTTTCAAGCAGATTTTTGAAATTTTGTATTGATTTCAACGTAGATTGCTGATAATCACGTTCTTCAATAGGATTCACAGGTATTAAATTAACATGACACAAAACCCCATTTAATAATTCTGAAAGCATCTGGGCATGTTCTTTTTTATCATTTACATTGGCTACAAGACTATATTCAAACGTAACCCGCCGATTTGTCTTCTTAATATAAAATTTACAAGCTTCCATAATCTGTGCTATAGAATAACGATTGGCAATTGGCATTAATTCTTTTCTCATTTCATCATTCGGAGCGTGTAAGGAAATTGCTAAATTCACCGCTGTTTCTAATTCCGCAAACTCCTTGATTCTTGGTACCAATCCACAGGTAGAAACTGTAATACCTCTTTGACTTATATTTTTTCCTTCTTTATGAGTCATTAATTCAATAAATTTCATTACATTATCAAAATTATCAAACGGCTCTCCCGTTCCCATAATCACAACATTTGAAACCCGCTCCCCAGTACTTCTTTCAATGGCATAAATCTGGTCTAACATTTCTGATGGCATCAAATTTCTGGTAAGTCCATCTAAGGTAGAAGCACAGAAACGACACCCCATTCTACACCCTACCTGGGAAGAAATACATACAGAATTTCCATGTTTATATTTCATTAATACACTTTCAATAATATGTCCATCTTGCAGTTCAAATAAGTATTTTGTGGTTCCATCTATCGCAGAAACCCATTTTTCAACCTCTTTCACACCATAAAGTCTGGTTTCACTTTCCAGCTTTTGTCGTAAATCTTTCGAAATATTCGTCATTTCATCAAATCCACGGACATATTTTTGATGTATCCATTGAAATATCTGTTTTCCCCGAAACGCCTTTTCTCCTATGGATACTAAAAATTCTTCTAATTCTTCTAAATTCATTGATTTAATATCTATCTTATCCACGTTTTCGCCCCTTATATCTTCTGAAACTTTGAAATAAAGAATCCGTCACAATGATGAATTCCTTGTAACAGTTGAATGTATCCTTCTTTGGCAGTTTCACACTTTAAAGACTCTGGTAACTGTCCTGAAATATCCACTGCTTTAAAAGAAAGATGTTCTGATATATATCGATAATTCCCCATATTTTCATCTGGATTAATGGTACAAGTACTAAAAATAAGAGTACCGCCTTTTTTCACATATCCACTGATGACTTCTAACATTCTTCTTTGCATATCTGCAAGTTCCAAAAGCTGTTCTTTGGTAATACTATATTTAATGTCTTTTTTTCTCCCCAGAATGCCAAGTCCGGAACATGGTAAATCTGCAATAACCAAATCTGCTTTTTCTTTCATACTTTCATCAAAATGCAAAGCATCAAATACTTCTACCTTTACATTTTGGTATCCCATTCTTTCTACGTTTTCAAGAATCAGTTCTGTTTTCTTTTCTGTTAAATCTCTTGCAATGACCAGTCCGCTTCCTTTTAGTTCATTGGCAGCGTGTAAGGTTTTTCCACCTGGAGCACTGCAAACATCCATAACCAAAAAGTCTTTTTTTATGTCTGCGATTTCCCCTAGTAGCTGGGAACTTTCATCCTGCACATTAAAATCACCTTCCTGAAAAGAAGTAAGCCCGGATAAATAATCATACTCTTCGATTCGCAGAGCATCTTTTGCATAAAAACCAGTTTTCACTAAAACCTCTTCTTTTTCTAGTTTTTTTATACATTCTTCTTTTGAAAGTTTGCTGGTATTTACCCGAATGCAGGTATCTCTTTCTTTTACGGAGGCCTCTAAGATTTTCTTCGCATTTTCCTCTCCAAAATCTGTGATGAATTTCTCCACAATCCATTCCGGCATAGAATAGCAAATCGACCATGCCAAAACCTTTCCATCCTCTTCCTTTGGATAAGAAATCTTATCCTTATTTCTGGATATATTTCTTAATACCCCGTTTACAAAACCAGTCAGGTTATGAAATCCCTTTTTTCTGGCAATTTTAACCGCTTCATCACAAATCGCACTGTGGGGAACCCGGTCTAAAAACATCATCTGATATACTGACATTCTCAAAAGAACCCTTATCAAAGGTTTACATTTATTTATCTTTGTTTTTGAAAACTGATTGATGATATAGTCCAGTTGTATCTGATGTTCAATGGTACCCTCTGCCACTTTATTAATAAATGCTCTGGTTTGCTTCGGAATAAACTGATTCATTTTTAATACATTCCCAATCACTTCATTGGCGAACATATCCTCTTTTTCAATTTTCAGCAAAATTTCAACCACTAATTCTCTGGGATTTATCTGAGTCATGACAGTTCCTTTCTATCCTAATGGAGTACCTGGTTTTATCTCATATCCAAGTAAAAATGATTTTGTATCCATTCTCTTTTTGCCTTCTAACTGAAGTTCTTTCACATTAAGACAGCCCTCTTTTGTCTTAATATAAAATCCATCCTTTTCTACCTTTACTACAGTTCCTACTTCTCCCGGAAGTTCTTCTTTTATTACATCTGCTGACCAGATTTTTAATGTCTTTCCATCAAGACTTATATATGCACTTGGCCAAGGATTTAGTCCTCGAATAAGTCTTTCCATTTCTTCGGCGGTTTGAGTTGTAAAATCCAGTTTTCCCAGCTTTTTATCCAGCCTTTTTGCATAGGTACTTTTCGAATCGTCCTGTTTTTCTCTTACCACAGCACCTTGTTCTATTCTCGGAAGTGTTTCTACAAGTAATTTTGCACCGGCATACATCAATTTATCATAAAGACTTCCTCCAGTTTCCTTTTCATCTAAGGTAAGTGTCGTCTTTGCAATTACATCACCGGTATCCAATCCTTTTTCCATAAACTGAATCGTAACGCCGCTTTCTTTATCGCCATCAATTACCGACCACTGAATTGGCGCTGCCCCTCTTAAACGTGGTAATAAAGAAGCATGAACATTAACACATCCATACTTTGGAAGATTTAAAATACGCTCTGTTAATAGCTGTCCAAACGCTACTACCACAATAATATCCGGAGCAATTTCTTCTAATTTTTGAATAAAACTTTCTTCTTTTACCTTTACAGGCTGTTCTACTGAAAGTCCTAATTCCAATGCCCGTTCTTTTACTGGAGGAAACTGCATCTTATTTCCTCTTCCCTTTGGTTTATCCGGCTGAGTTACTACTAAAGCAACTTCATGTCCAGCATTTACTATTTCATTTAATGTTTCTACCGCAAAATCCGGTGTTCCCATAAATACAATTTTCATAAAATATCGTATTCCTTTCTACTCTTCCTCATCCTCTGCTTCTACATCCACTAATCCCTTTTTCGCCAAATCTTTATATAAAATACCATCCAAATGATCTAATTCATGACAAATGGCTCTAGCTAATAGTTCTTCCCCTTCTACTATAATTTCTTCCATATCCTCATTGAATGCTTTACAAACCACATGATTTGGTCTGGTAACTTCACCAGCTTTTCCCGGCAAACTCAAACAGCCTTCCATTCCGGTCTGTTCTCCACTCTTTTCTATGATTTCAGGATTGATTAATACCAATGGACCTTCTCCCACATCAATGACTACCAATCTTCTTAAAATTCCAACCTGAGGTGCTGCAAGACCTACTCCGTCTGCTTCATACATAGTTTCTAACATATCATCAATTAATTCCTGAATCTTTGGAGTCATTGCTTCCACTGGTCTGCATTTCTTTCTTAAAATATCATCTCCATCGATTCTAATATTACGTATTGCCATCTTTTTTTCCTCCTAATATGTGTGCATTGGATTAAAATCAAAAGAAACATAAATGTCTTTCTTTAATTGTTTGTTCTTTATTTTTTGTTCCAACTCATCTTTTATCTGAACCAGAATATCATAATCCATATGTTTTAAATATATGACATACCGGTAAATATCATTAATCTTAGAAACACCAGCCTTATTAGGGCCTAATATCTGTAGTTCTTTCATGTTACCAAATGCCCCTTTTACATCCTTTACTAAATCCCCTGCAAGGTCATAAGTAACATTTTCCTCTTTTCCGGTAATCAAAATAACCAACATTTGATATACTGGTGGATATTTAAGTAACTGCCGATAAGTATATTCTAATTCATAAAATCCGTTATAATCTTGTCTGGCTGCTGCCATGATGCTGTAATGTTCCGGCTGATAAGTCTGAATTACAACATGACCTTTTTCTTCTCCTCTGCCTGCCCTTCCTGCCGCTTGGGTCAGCAAGGAAAAAGTCACTTCATTGCTTCGGTAATCCTGAAATGCCAAAGTCAGGTCTGCAGCGATAATGCCTACCAAGGTAACATTAGGAAAATCATGCCCTTTTACAATCATTTGGGTTCCTAATAATATATCCGCCTGACCTTCAGAAAATTTCTGCAAAATTTCCTGGTGGGAATTTTTCCCCTTGGTTGTATCAAAATCCATTCGAAGTACTCTTACCCCTGGAAATTCCCGATAAATCGCCTCTTCTACCTTTTGTGTTCCAATGCCGAAAGTTCCAATATAAGCAGAACCACATTGGGAACATTTTTTATGATAAGGCTGCCAAAAGCCACAATAATGGCAGTGTAAATTTCCATCTTTATGATAGGTCAAAGAAATATCACAGTGGGGACATTTTATAACCTGCCCGCAGCTTCTACAAGAAACAAAGCCTGCATATCCTCTCCGGTTTAAAAACAACATCATCTGTTTTTTCGCTGCCAGACATTCCTGCATCCGTTCTTTTAATTCCCGGCTAAAAATGGAACGATTCCCTTCTTTTAATTCTTCCCTTAAATCCACCACTGAAACTTCTGCAAGCTGTCCCTTGGTGGCTCTTTTCTTTAAAGTTAAAAGCTTATACTTACCTAATCTGGCTTTCGTATAGCTTTCAATAGAGGGAGTGGCTGAACCTAACACCACACTGGCACCGCATATTCTTGCCCTTTCGATTGCCACCTCTCTTGCATGATATTTCGGCGGATTATCACTTTTATAGCTGTTTTCGTGTTCTTCATCTATAATGATAAGCCCAAGATTTTCAAAGGGCGCAAATAAAGCCGACCTTGGACCGATTACCACATCTACCTCGCCTCGTTTCGCCCGTTCGAACTGGTCATATTTTTCACCCTTTGATAATTTCGAATGAATAATCGTAACCCGCTCGCCAAAACGTTTTTGAAATCTGCTGATATTCTGGAAGGTAAGTGAAATTTCAGGAATCAGTAAAATTGCCTGTCTTCCCCTCTTTACCACTTCCTCAATCATAGCAAGATATACCTGGGTTTTTCCGCTTCCGGTAATTCCATATAAAAGGTAGGTCAAATATCTTTGATTCTCGAAATCCTTAAAAAACACATCAAAAGCCGCCTGTTGTTCCTCATTTAAATTTACTACCTCAGTTTCTTCCTTCTTTAACATCAAAGGATTCCGGTATTGCCTTTTGCTACTGATTTTTAGAATTCCTTCCTTTTCAAGATTCTTTAAAATCGTATCTGAAATTCCTGCTTTTTTCGCATCTTCTCTGGTTATAGACTCCTGCTCCATCAAAAGTTCAAGAACCTTTCCCCGGTTTTTAAATTTTACCGTTTTATCATAAGCATCCTTTTTTAAACCTGCCTCTTCTTTCGTAATGGCAAGGGAATAGAACTTTTGCTCTTTATCCATCACCCTGTCAGGAATCATAACCACCGTTTTTAAAGCATTTATCATGGTAGAACCATACTGTCGTTTCAAAAAGTCTGCCAACTGAATCATTTTTCCTTCGATTGGCACGCTTTTTGACACGATATCAGTCAGAGATTTGATTTTCGTAATGTCATAATCCGGAGTCCTTTTAAGTTCAATGACATACCCTTTCCTTTGATGATTCCCTATACCAAAGGGAACCAACACCTGAACTCCTACTTTTATTTCATCACACAAAAACAGGGGTACCTCATATTGAAATACCCTGTCTATTGCTTCATGTGATATATCGATGATAACGTCGGCATATAGCTTCATGTAATCAAACTCGCTCTCTTACTTATCCTGTTCTTCTTCTGATACAATCTTAACCTTTGCTTTGTATAATTCCTCTACTGCTATGGAAAGAGGTTTTTGACCTTTATCTCTTACCAATGGTTCTTCTCCAGCAATGATTTGTCTTGCTCGTTTTGAAGTTGCAATTACGATAGAATAACGGCTTTGAACCACCGGTTGTTCTCCTGGTTCAACCTCACTATTTACTACGTCCATTAAATCTGTATAAGATGGGTGTAACATATCTTATTCTCCTTTCTTAAATAAAACCAATTCTTTTTTAATTTGTTCCATAAATCCTAATTTATTATTTGTTTTACTGTGTTCTCCGACGATAATAGAATGTACATCCTGCACACACTGCTCTAAATCATCATTGATTACAATATACTCATAATTATCCATGCTTTCAGATTCTTCTACTGCACGACTCAGTCTTTTTTGAATCGTTTTCAAATCTTCTGTTCCTCTTCCTACCAAACGGTTCTTTAACTCCTCAGCACTTGGAGGTGCAATAAATAATAATACCGCATTTGGATATTGCTCTTTTACTGCCAAAGCACCCTGCACTTCAATTTCCAAAATTACGTCATTTCCTGCTTCCATTTCTTTTTCCACGAATTTTCTTGGAGTTCCGTAATAATTGTCTACATACTGTGCCCACTCAATAAATCCATTATAATCAATTAGACTTCTAAACTCATCTACTGTTTTAAAGTAATATTCTCTTCCGTCTACCTCGCCTTCTCTTGGGGCTCTGGTAGTTGCAGAAATTGATAAGCTGTAACCATATTTTTCTACTAATTGCTTTACAATGGTTCCCTTGCCTGAACCGGAAAATCCGGAAATAACAACCAACAATCCTTTTTCCATATTATATAAATCCTCCATTCCGAGAACGTATTTCAACATTCTTAAGTTCTTCACGCCGGTTTTAAATTATAAACATAATATCACTGTAATCCGTTTTTATTATGTTCAAAACGACTTTGTAATGTTTCTGGTAATAGGGCAGAAAGTACAATATGATGACTCTCTGTAACAATAACCGATTTTGTCTTCTTTCCATGGGTGGCATCAATAATTCTATCCTGCTCCTTCGCAATTTGAATCATGCGTTTCACCGGAGCCGCGTCATTAGACACCACAGCCACTACTTTTTCGGCATTCATAAAATTACCATAACCGATGTTAATCATTTGTGACACTTTATGCACTCCTATTCAATGTTTTGAATCTGTTCCCTTACTTTTTCAATGTCCGTCTTTAAATCAATGGCTTTGTTTACGATACTGATATCATTCATCTTAGATAAAATGGTATTCGCCTCACGGTTCATTTCCTGTGCGATAAAGTCAAGTTTTCTTCCGATAAAACCACCTTCGTTTAACAACTGAATCATATTGGTAATGTGACTCTTAAGTCTTACTATCTCTTCATCCACACAAATTTTATCTGCATACAGTACCACTTCTGTCATGATTCTGCCTTCATCAAAATTTGAATTTCCTAACAGTTCTTTTACCTTCGCCTCTAATTTTTCTCTATAATTCTGAATCAATACCGGCGAACGTTCTTCTATATAACATACACTTTCCAGCATTCCTTCTAATTTCTTCAAAAGGTCCTGCTTTAAATGTTCTCCTTCTTTTTCCCTGGTGATTATGAAATCCTTAATCGCAAGTCCGAATGCTTCTTCTAACTGTTTTTGAATTTCTTCCTCATCAATATTACTTTCTTCTAAGGTAAAGACATCCGGCATCTTAGCCAGAGAAGATATCTTAACATCTTTATCCAGTTGGAAGGTATCTCCCATCTGTTTTAAATATTTCATATATTCTGCAGCCAGTTCTTCATTGTATTTCAAGGTCACATTCTGCTCTGTGTAATCCTCATAGGTAACAAAAATATCAATTTTACCTCTTTGCACCTGCTGCTTCAATTGACTTCTCATTAGAGCTTCAAAAATACTTAATTTCTTAGGCATTTTAATATTAATATCACTATATCTGTGATTCACAGCCTTCATTTCGATAATAATTTTTCTTTGTTCTGTTGCGATTTCGCTTCGACCAAATCCAGTCATACTTCGAATCACTTTATCACCTACTATCCAAAATTTTTGACTTCATGATACCTACAAATTGCTCCGCACTTTGTATTCCCACAATTCATTCTATTATAATACTTTTCCTCTATACTCGTCAAGCCATACTTTTCCACAACCACCATAGAACGAAACATTGGAAGACGAACATCAAAGGAATACCAAGAACAAACTTTTTATGTTTGGTTTTATGATGGAATACCTTCATTCCTGCCATAGCACCAATACTTCCCCCAATAGCACCCACCAGCAATAATGTTTTTTCCGGTATCCGGTATTCTTTCTTTCTGGCCTTCTTCTTATCCATTCCATACATCAGAAATGAAATCAAATTTATAACCAAAAGATAAAAAATAATTATTTTAACATTCACCTTTATTCTTTCCTTTCTATCCTTAAGACAGACTCGCAAACCATCACTGCTGCCTTTATCCGCTGTAATAAAAGTATTTTTCGTCAAAATGAAAAAGCCTGTAGAAACAGGCTCCTTCATTTATTTCTTTATTCTGCTGACATTTTATTAATTACAACGGTTAGTTCATCAAGACTCTTCTTAATGGACTTATTATTTTCTCCTGATAAAACAGCAAGTTTACCAACTTCACTGGCAACAACAGCAAATCCTTTACCAAATTCACCTGCTCTGGCAGCTTCGATAGAAGCATTTAATGCAAGCATCTTTTGTTTTGCTTCAATCTTATTTAGTTCTGCTGATTTCTTAGTAATTTCCTGAATTAACTTTCCAGCAACTACTGTTTCTGCTTTCAATGCAGATAATTCCTTTTCGTTTACATACTTGTTAGTAATCATAGTTTTTACCATATGTTCTAACATCTTCACAGCAGAAGTAACTGCTTTCTCGGAACGAAGCGGAACCTTTCTTAATGCCTGAATATAAGAATCTTCATCCACAGATAATTCTCTTGCCATGGCTCTGAACTTCTCTTCATCCGGTTCTGATGTAAGAACCTGTCCACCTATGATTTTACCGATTTTCTTACCGGCAACCTTTAATTCAACGGAAAATTCCATGAGACCGGACTGTCCACGGTAAACACCATTTCCGTCCTTGTCATTTTCTAAATTCTTCGCATATTTGTTATAAAACTCTGTAAAGTTACTTGGTTCGGTAATATACTCTCCATCTTCTCCGACCATAACTGCTGCTAGCCCTGTAGCTTCTGAAAATTCATCCTGAATGTCCTGCATTACCTTAACATCTACATATTCTTCTATATTCATCCTTCGTCCTCCTAGCACGTATTTTTCATAGCATTTATTTAGACTATTATAACATATCATCTTCTTTTTTTCCATCTTTTTTTATATATTTTACGTTATTTTCTTAAATTATCTTTCTTTTTTGATTATTTTGTCCAATAGTTTCTTAAGGTAGCCAGTATTTTCTTCTCTAATCTGCTTACTTGTACCTGCGAAATTCCAAATTTTTTAGCAATTTGTGCCTGTGTCTTTTCTTCAAAATACCGTAAACGGATTAATTCCTGCTCCCTTTCTTCCAAATGATTTAAACTTTCCATTAAAGCAACTTTTTCAATCAGTTTTTCACTTTCGTCTTCTTCGTTTTTTATCTTATCAATCAAATAAACATCACTGCCATCCGACTGGTAAATGGTTTGATAAATAGACTCTAACTCCATTCCCGACTCCATTGCCATGGCAACTTCTTCCGGCTCCATTTCCATCCTTTTTGCAATTTCTTCCAAGGTAGGCTCTCTGTTTAATTCATTCTGTAATTTCGTAATTTCCTGTTTAATCTTGTAATTGGCTTCTTTTAAAGTCCGACTTACCTTTATCATTCCATCGTCCCGTAAAAAACGCTTTAATTCTCCCATAATCATAGGTACTGCATAGGTAGAAAATTTCACATTATATGAAAAATCAAATTTATCAATGCTCTTTAACAGTCCGATGCAACCTATTTGAAATAAATCCTCAGGGTCTTGCCCCCTGGAAAAAAAACGCTTTACTACGCTCCAGACTAGTCCCTCATTTTCTTTTACTAATTGTGCTTTTGCTTCTTCGTCTCCTCCTTTGACTCGTTGAATTAACAAAAGAGTTGAATCCATCCCTTAAAATTCTTTTTCCTTTCCTATTTCTTTTTCCATCTCAACCACGGTACCTTTTCCCACCTCAGAAACTACGTTTAACCGGTCCATAAATGCCTCCATAAAAGAAAATCCCATGCCGGAGCGTTCTTCTTTTAATCCGGTGGTAAACATAGGCTGCATTGCCTCCTCTACATCCGGGATTCCTTTTCCAAAATCCGTAATGCGTAGAAAAAGAGTTTTTCCTGTTATTTTCCCCTCCATTTCAATCTGTTTCACTTCATTTTCGTATCCATGTATAATACAATTTGTTACTGCTTCCGAAACTGCTGTTTTAATATCCGACATTTCTTCCATGGTAGGATTCAATCTGGCAATAAAAGCTGCAACTACAATTCTTGCAAACTTTTCATTCTCAGAAATACTGTCAAATGTTATTTTCATGTGATTGTCATATTCTCTTCCCATTTCTTCTTCCCTTTCTATCTGCTTAAATCTTCCAGTGCCTCTTCTAATGTTTCATACTGTTTTACAATACGATATATGCCGGAAAGCATTAATATTCTTGAGATTTCCTCCCGGACACCTGTGACAAAAACCTTCCCCCCGGTCAGATTTACCTGACGATATCTTCCCATTAACATTCCAATACCGGAAGAATCCATAAATTCTGTTTCTTTAAAATCAAAAATCACATATCGAATTGTGGCTTTCTGGAAAATATGTAAGGTTTCTTTCTTCATTTCTTCTGCTTTGTGATGGTCTAATTCCTTTGGTACATAAATAATTAAAATGTTTCCATTTTGCTGATACATATTTTTTTCCTTTCTAAACAAAAAAGAGAAACCATGTATATCATGATTTCTCTTTCGTAGTACTAAAGCCATCATTGACTTTGAGATAAATAACCGTTTATTTCTTCTGCCCTTGCATCTTCCGGGAATTCTGAAACAAACTGCTCATAACTTTCTTTTGCTTTTTGAACATCTTTCGATAAGTCGTAGGCTCTGGCAAGATAATATAGAGTATCTGCATTTACCAGTCCTAAAGCCCTTGCATAAGATATCTGAGTAATGGTTTCTACATAATTCTGGGTTTCGAAAGCCTGAAGTCCCAGCTTATAGCATTCATTTGCAGCAATAGAATTACACTCAGCCTGTACAGTATCAAAAAAAGCCAGTTCCATTTCTGCTGTAATGCTTTCTCTACTGATGCCAATCAATGCTTTGGCTGCTTCTACCTTATTCCCCTGTTGATAATACAAGGAGGCTTGTAACAATGCCTGACTTACCACAACTTTAGCATCACTTTCTTCCTTTCCCTCTGCCTGTCCTTCCAGATTGGAAATTTCCTCCGTTAAAGTTGCATTTTCTAAAGTCAGATTCTCAATGGTAGCATTTTTTCTGGCAATTTCATCATCATACTTGACTTTCAGATTCTTATATTTGTTATCCAGATTACTGACACGATTCGGAATGATTAATACCCACATAATTACCATAGCCAAACCTAATCCTATCAAAAGATAAATAAAGTTTGTTTTGGTGTTGGTATTTTCTTTATAGTTACCTACCGGTCTTAAAGGCATGTCCATTGCTTCACTTTTTATCCGTTGATAAGACTCTCTTCGAATCGCCTCTCTGCTTAACTCGCTTGCAGTTTCATCATCCCTGGCAGCATTTGGGTTCTTTCCCATGCCTCCAAGCATTTGCATATACTTTACCCCTAAGGTATTGTTATGGTCTATCCGCAATACACGTTTTAGTGCCTTTTTCGCCTTATCATTTTGTTCAATGTCCATATATAACAATGCAAGCAACAGGTATCCCTTCACAAAACTAGGACAGATACTTAATACTTTCTTAATCTGAATCAATGCCAAATCGTTATTTCCTTGTTTAGCATAATTTAGTGCAATGTTATATTTTTTAATGGTTTGATTAGTATTTTCAAGCTTCGTAGGGTTATTCTTTACCTCATTAATGTATCCAGAAGCAATATTGTCCTTCTCCTTATAATTTACACTAATGACCCACTGGCTTAATGCCTCTACCACATCTCCCATTTCGTAATAAATAAGACCCAGTAAATTCCTGGCTTCTATATTTTTTTTATTATACTTTAAAGCATATAATAAATCTTGCACCGCACCCGACAAATCTCTGATATAAGCCTTATCCAGCGCACAGTTATAGTAATGATTTGAAGTATTTGCCGCCTTTTTTATCAAAGCATCGGAAATCCCACACTCACTACAGGTTTCATTTATCAGTAACGGAGCACCACATCTTAAGCAATTCATTTGTACCTCCATTCGAACCATCGGCTGTTACTGTTCGAAGGCGAACAGTAATGATAGGCTCCTTACTTCTTTTGACTTCCTTGTTTTTCCTTTAGTTCCTTCATCATTTCAGCTAATATATCTGTCACATCTTTTAAATCGTTACTATAAATCGCATCTTCTGCTTGTTCCAATTCTGCGACAGGCTTAAATTTTCTTATTTCTTCTTCAAAATTAAGCATAGCTTTTCTCCTTTTCTATATCCCCTGTTTCCTTTGCAAATCCGCTTTTATTCCCAGGAGTGTAATAATACTCAATGCTCCACGACATCATCTCGTTTAAACACATTCCTATCATAACTTGTCCCACTTTGATTTGCAATTCTTTTTCATCATCAACTTAAACGGTATCTCGCTATCATTTTACATTTTCCAGCGGCTATCCCTTTTATTCTGCTGGTATCTGTTTTGTAACTGCCACAGCTAAGGCTCCTGGTCCGATATGACAGGATACGCTTAAGGAAAGAGGGTCCATATACACCTCATAATTCGGAAAATATGCCTCCACCTCTTTCTTAAATTCCAAAGCAGCTTCTAAATTCTTCGTATATGCCATTTCGATATACACCTTTTCTCCAAAACGCTCATCCATATCCTTTTTAATGGATTCCATCATAATGGATTTTGCCTGCTTTACAGTTCTTGCCTTTGCAAAAGCATCTAATTTTTCTCCCTGAATTTGAAGTACCGGTTTGATTTTTAATAATGTCGCTAAAGCGGCAGCGGCTGGAGTTACTCTTCCACCTTTTTTCAAATATTTTAGGGTATCCAAAGTAATATAAATACTGGATTCGAATTTTTCCCGTTCCAGTATTTCTTTGATTTCGACTGCTGTCTTTCCCTGTTTTGCCAGTTCCATAGCATCCAAAACAGATTGTCTTAAAGTAACAGAGATTCTTTGATTGTTTACTACCTGCACTTTTCCATCATAATCCAAGGCAAGGCCCATGGCAGTTCCACAGGAGCCACTTAATCCGGATGACATAGGAATATGAACAATTTCATCATATTCTTCTAACAGCTTATCCCATAAGTTAAGAACCGTTTCCGGCGAGGGCTGGGAAGTGGATATTTCTGCTCCATCTTCTAAAAGCTCATAAAACTCTTCCTGGGATAAATTAATGTCTTCAAAATATTGTTTTCCATTTATTTCGAATGGCATAGGAATTACACTAATTCCCAGTTGTTTTCCTTGTTCCTGGGTAATTCCGCTATTACTATCTGTAACAATTGCTATTTTACTCAAGATAATCCTCCTTTTCCAGAAGAAACAGGCAAAAAAGCTTACTGTTTGAACAGTAACAAAAAACTTCTCCTGCCTGTTTCTGGTATCATACTTCTTATTGTAACTGGCTCAATCTTTCTTTTACCTGTTCCAGCATCTTTGTATATTTTTCTACCTTGGCTTTTTCTTCTTCAATCTTTGCTTCCGGTGCCTTTGCAACGAATTTTTCATTGCTTAACATACCCTGGGCTCTCTTGATTTCGCCTTGTAATCTTGTTTCTTCTTTTTTCAGACGTTCTAATTCTTTTTCAATATCTACTAATTCCGTAAATGGAATATAAATCACTGCATTTTCAATTACTGCAGAAACTGCATCTTTTTCGATGCCTTCCTTATTTCTTTGTACCGAAACTTCGCTTGCAGAACCTAAAGTACTAAAGAATACCTTTCCGTCTTCAAAGATTTTAATGACTTCCTCATTTTCAGAAACAACAAAAACTTTTGTCTTCTTACTTGGAACTACATTTAATTCTGCTCTTACATTACGAATTTCTCTTACTGCTGACTTAATTGCCTCTACTGCAGCTTCATCCTTTACAAAATTCCATTCTTCCTTATATTCCGGCCATTTAGAAACCATAATGGATTCTTCTGCATCCTGTAAATTACAGAAAATCTCTTCTGTAATAAATGGCATATATGGATGTAATAATTTTAAGGACTGGATTAATACTGTTCTTAAAGTCCATAATGCTGCTGCCTTTGTAGTATCTTCATCGTTATACAATCTAGGTTTTACCATTTCAATGTACCAGTCGCAGAATTCTTCCCAGATAAAGTCATATAATTTTGCAACCGCAACACCTAAATCATAATTTTCCATATTAGCAGTAACATCTTTTGCTAAGGTATTTACTTTTGATAAAATCCATTTATCTGCCTGAGTTAAATCTTCTAAGGATACATTTTCAAACTCAGCCTTTTCGAAATTCATCATCATAAATCTGGAAGCATTCCATACCTTATTTGCGAAATTACGGTTGGCTTCAATTCTTTCCCAATAGAATCTCATATCATTTCCAGGTGCATTTCCGGTAACTAAAGTAAATCTTAAAGCATCTGCACCATATTTATCGATAACTTCCAATGGGTCAATACCGTTTCCAAGGGATTTGGACATCTTTCTACCTTGGGAGTCACGAACCAAACCATGAATTAATACTGTATCAAATGGAACTCTATTAGTGTGTTCCAATCCGGAGAACATCATACGCATAACCCAGAATGGAATAATATCATATCCTGTTACCAATACATTGGTTGGATAGAAATAATCCATTTCCTCTGTCTTATCCGGCCAGCCCAAAGTTGAAAATGGCCAAAGAGCAGATGAAAACCAGGTATCAAGAGTATCCGGGTCTTGTCGCATAGGCTTTCCACATTTTGGACAAACTGCACTCTCGTCCTTTGTAACTACCATCTCGTTACAATCATCACAATAGAATGCAGGAATCTGATGTCCCCACCATAACTGTCTGGAAATACACCAGTCACGAATGTTTTCCAACCAGTGGAAATAAGTCTTTTCAAAATGAGTAGGTACAAACTTGGTTTCCTCTTTCTTTACTGCATCGATGGCAGGACCTGCAAGAGGTTTCATTTTTACAAACCATTGTTTTGATACTCTAGGTTCTACTGTAGTGTTACAACGGTAACAGGTTCCTACATTATGGGTATAATCTTCGATTTTAACCAATGCACCTTCTGCTTCCAAATCTGCCACAATAGCTTTTCTTGCTTCATAACGGTCCATACCGGCATATTTTGGATAATCTTCTGTAATCTTTGCATCCTCTGTCATGACATTAATCACAGGAAGGTTATGACGTAAACCAACTTCAAAGTCGTTAGGGTCATGGGCAGGAGTAATCTTAACTACACCGGTACCAAAATCCATTTCTACATAATCATCTGCAACGATTGGAATTTCTCTATGAACGATAGGTAAAATCAATGTTTTACCAACCATATCCTTATATCTTTCATCCTTTGGATTTACCGCTACTGCAGTATCACCTAACAAAGTTTCCGGTCTTGTAGTAGCAAGATTAATATAGCCACTTCCATCTGCTAATGGATAACGTAGATGCCAGAAATGTCCTGCCTGTTCTTCAAATTCAACTTCTGCATCTGAAATAGAAGTCAGACATTTTGGACACCAGTTAATGATTCTTTCTCCACGATAAATAAGATTTTTATTGTAAAGGTTTACGAATACTTCTTTTACTGCCTTATTACAGCCTTCGTCCATGGTGAAACGTTCTCTGTCCCAATCACAGGAAGAACCGATTTTCTTTAACTGTGAAACAATTCTTCCGCCATATTGCTTTTTCCATTTCCAGGCACGTTCTAAGAATTTTTCTCTTCCTAAATCTTCCTTCGTCACACCTTCTTTTCTCATAGCCTCTACAATCTTTGCTTCTGTTGCAATTGAGGCATGGTCAGTACCTGGAAGCCATAAGGTTTCATATCCCTGCATTCTTTTAAAACGAATTAAAATATCCTGCAATGTATTGTCTAAAGCATGTCCCATGTGTAACTGACCGGTAATATTTGGTGGTGGCATTACAATGGTAAAAGGTTTCTTACTTCTATCTACTTCTGCGTGAAAATATTTTTTATTTAACCATTTTTCATAAAGTCTTCCCTCGATTTCCTGAGGGTTATAATTTTTCTCTAATTCTTTTGACATAGTATCCTCCAGTATTTTTCTTCTTAAAACATAATAGTACCTAAGTCATGGAAAATCAAGACTAAAATCTTTTTTCCTAATATTCCAAATGATAAGCAAAAAGCTGCTCCCTGATTTCCTCTTCCAAGGCAGGAGTTTCTTTTACTATTTTCCTTAATTTTTCTTTAGAAATCTGAATCAGTTGCTCATTCGCCTCCATTTGGTCCCGTAGTTTTTGTCTGCGGACATTTAAAGAGTGCTTTACCTCTACCATTTCCTTCGGATTTAAAATCGCTTCTGCCTGTTTCGTCCAGACACTACTGTCCTTTACATGTATCTTTTTCAACAATACTTCCAGTTCGTCCGCAGCAAGGTTTAAATCACTGGTATTTACCCGGTAGGAAAGTTCGTCCTTTTTCATCCTGTCATATTGGCGAATGATAAAATCCAGTTCCTTTGCATCCTTCACCTGATATTTTGCATACATATAATCCAGGGTATTGGTACAATTTACACATTTGATTTTTACCTTATTTAGCAATCCTATGGCTTTGTTCATTTTACTAATAAAAATGTGATACTGGGTACGGGATTGTAAAAACTTATGATAAGTATACACAATGCCTCCTGCACCAGCCAAAACCACTAAAATCAACAAAATTCCCAAATCCAGCTCATAAAATGTCATCAGACATCCTATTATGGCTAATAAAAGCACCATTACAATACAGATGTAAAAACCCGATTTTTTCATTCGTTCCATAAAGATGGTTTCCTGCTCCATCTGAAACTCCAAAGCATCCTTTTCCCCTTCCAGATATTTCATATCTTTTTTTACTAAAATGCTTTGTTTTTCCGCATCCACCATATGATCTAACACAGTTTCGATTTCTTTTTCATACTGCTTCATCATACGGATGTCCTTATCCTGCATTTTAGCACTGTTTATCTTTAACTCCTGACGGATGTTTTGAAGACTTAAATATCTTCTGGTTACTTCTTCCAGTTCCTTAGGGGAAACAGAAAGATATTCTTCAATTTTTTGTATATCGGTAAGATAATCCGTTACCAATTGATATTCTTTTTTCAAATCCTCCCCATGATAACTGGCATCTATCACCTGTTCGCATAAGTCATCCACTTCATTGGAAGGAGAAATGGATACTGTTACTTCACTCTCTTTCGCTTTATCCTTTTCCAAAGAGACTGATTTTATTTCTTCTTTTTCATTCTTTTTCTTTTTTCTCTGAAAAAACGCCTGAATTCCCATCCCAATCTCCTATATCCATTGTTCCTTTAATTCCATTTTCCACTGTTCCAGCATGGCATCAATTCTTCGGCTATAATCAAAGTATTTTCCATGTTCTTTATTATATATGGCATATTCGAATTTTTTATATACTTCCATGCCTTTGATTTCCTTTTCGGAATCTTCAATTTCATCTTGAATGTCAAGGAAAAACTCTTCTGACAGACAAAATTTCTTTTCTTCTTCCTTCATTTCTTCCTCAGAGGCACTTAGTTTCAACAAAAAGAAATATTCTTTTAAGGATTCTGTATTTTTATTCAAGGCATAGGCTTTTCTAAAATTCTTCTTTGCCTGCTCCCATTCCAGGTTTTTGCCCTGACAGACTGCCATATTATGATAAATATTACCCAAAAAGATTTTTTCCTCTGTTCCCATATCTTCTCTTTCACCCATTTGCATTGCAATGGTTTCATAAATATGGAATGCCTTCATATACCGTTTGTAAAGCAACAGACTGTCTGCTTTCTTCTTTTGTTTTTCAAAAGGTGTTAATAACTGATATTCTTCAAAAGAAACCAAGAAAATTTCGATTTCCTGTTTTGTAAAATAGGAACGGTAGCCCAAAATAGTTTGGTATAATGCTACCTCATTCTGAGTTTCCATCTTATCTTTGATTTTTTCCGCCAGTTCACTAAGATTTAGTTCTTCAGATATCCACTGCAATAATTTTTCCGTAATGGTATTTTCATCCAGCATAGGTATATTATAATAAATATAATAGCAAAGCTCTTCATAAGAATACACTTCAATCCTTGCATTTTCAAAAATATATGGCCGTTTCCCCTCTTGTGTCTGACAAATAATTACATTTCCCATATTACTCATCCTTTATCACAGTAAATTCTTTTCGATATATTTTATTGGTGGTGGGAAACAGTTTTCCGAATCCCTTATCCCGAATCACAATAGCCCCTGTATTTTTATCATAAAACTCCACAGTCAATTCCAGTTTTGTAGTACGAGGTGGTCTTTTCGGAAGTCCCCCTACCTCAACGGTTTCTACAATCCTTTCATTGGTAAAACGGTTAATATAGATAAATTCAATCCTCTTGGTATCATTTAAAAATACACTGATGACACCTTTTACATCAAACCATTCTTTTCCTCCTTGGGCAATCAGAACCATCTGCTCCTTTGTTCCGTCATATCCAATAATTCCAATATCGTATTGGATTCTTTCGCTGGAATCTACTAAAAAAGTTTCCTCCTCTTCCAGCCCATAATAACAGGCTCCAAAGGCAAATAAATTTTGTCCTAAAAACACCCTTCTTCCATTACATAGGAATTTTAAAGATTCTTTTGCCCATCCTTTTTCAAATCCCAAACCGCATAAAAATACAGAAGACAGACAGGAATTACCAATGGCATCCGATGCAATCATTTTAAAGATTTCATCCTTCTCCAACTTTTCATCCCCAGAGTAAATTAAGTCCTCTCCATAGTTTTTATGCTTTATCTGAATCTGTAAGGGAGCATTTCTTTTTGTAAAATTAATTTGGAAATACTGCATTCCTTCCGGCCCATAATAAAAGGAACCTACATTGCTGCTCCATAACTCGTTTTCCTGATTTAACACAAAGGAAAGCAGGCTGTTTTGATACCCGGTATATATGATTTCTATTCCCGAAAAAGCTTCTTCCTTTTTTAGAATTTCCAAGGTTTCTAACATATTCGGGGTAATATCATATAGAGTAAAAACTATCTTTTCCGGTGGACATTCAAGGCACTTAAGCACCGTATTGATATGCGCCAGAATCAAAGATACAAAAATATCCTGATATAAATAGCTTGCCCCATCTATCACAATGCTTTCATGATTCTGGACATTCTCTAAAATATCATCAATTCTATCTCCATCTCCTGCTTTTAGAATCTCTTCTGCCTCCAAAGAGTACCATAATCTATGTCCTTTATAACATACTACATTCGGCAGCAGATAAGAATCTTCTTTTTCATTATAGTTCACACAAAGGGGCTCTTTTTCTCCCCGAAGCAAAAGGGCAGCCTGAGAATATTGCTCACCTATATCAAATCCTAAAATACCTTGATTCAATGTATCTCCCCCTTTCCTTATAATATCTTTAAGTTACTGTCTAAAATATGATTTAATTTCATATATTGAAGCATTAATTCTTCTAAGGTTTTTTCGTCTTTTAATTCCTTACTTACCATCATTAAATTTAAAGAAGTAAATCTGGATTCTTCTTCATTTTCCAGGGAGGCATCCAATAATACTCCATCACTTTGAGTAGTTTCTTCCATACCGTCATGTTTTTCCGTAATATAATACATTAATTTTTCATTTTGGAACACGATAAATGCTTTCTGATAATGCCCGATGAAAATTTCTTCCATTACTTCCTTACAGTACTGTTCTTCTTTTTCATTTCCCATATTATAGTAAATAGAAACCTCAGTACCAGGAATGGTTTCATAAGAAAGATACGTTTTTATTTCTAAATCCTTTGGCAAACGCATAATCTTCTTATAATTTTTAAAGAATGGCATGATTTTATCCTGTTTAATAAAATCATTCAACAAAGGAATCAATTCTTCCTTCTTATCCAACATTTCGTCTTTTCCGGAATAATACTGCAACACAGCAATTTTCGTAATTTCATCCTGCAATAATTCCTGTTTTATAGCATCTAGCAATAGTTCAAATAACGCCTGAGGCACCATCATATGATTAACAAAATACTCATAGGCTTCATTTCGTAAAAATGCTTTTACTACCGCCTGTTTTGGCTTTTTGTTCAGATATTCTAAAAATACATCATATTTTTTCTTTCCATAACCTCCGGAAAACAACATCTGCACAATAATGTTTTCCTCTAATTCTCTAGTGTTCAAGGAAAATTCGCATGCCATTTCCCATAAATGAATCATTCTCTTAGTAGAACCGCCGAAATACTCCATAAGATACGCTATGGTATACTTATCATATTTCCCCTTCCATGCCAATCTGGCACAAATAGCAGTTAATAATTCTTCCCCAGAATATTTGTTATTCTGCACCAAATAAGATGCCATCTTAAACAGCGACTTTTTATCTATTTGAGCATATCCATATTCCTTCACAGCAGTATACGCCAAATCGAAAAGATTTCTGACAAAATAATAATTCATAATCTCTTGTCTGGCAGCATCATTTAAATAGCTTAAATCTACTTTTTTTAAGTATTCGTCAAAAATTTCTCCACTATAATTCTCATAATAATAATGAAGAATGGTACAAAGGACTTCCTGTTTGGTCTGTTCTGTAATTTCTTCAATGGTAAGCAAATCACAGGCTGCATTGACGCTTTGAATATCCTGTTTTTGATACTGCTGTAGCAATTTCACATAATATAAAAGCACTCGGTAATCATATGGATTGTTTTTATATGCCCTTTGAATAAACGCTTTTTCTTCCACTAGTTTTTCTAATTTATATTCTACAGAATTTACATGATAATTTCCCTCTTTGTCTACCAAGGATATCACGGACTGTTCTGATAGAATATCCACATAAGCCACATGATGGATGAGTGGTACCTTCTGTTCAAAATTCAGTTCATCCTGTTTTACCACCACCGCAACAATGGAATCATTTTCGCAAATCAATTTTCGTTTAAAAATAATATTTGCAAGTTCTTTGGCTACTTCGTTTGTCACCAGTTTTGGCTTTAAATACTTGGCATACAATACCGCCAAATGGTCATTCATAGCACCTTTTCGAATCTGCTGCATCATAAATTCTTCTATCTGACTGTCAAAGATATCATAATAGGAACCATATTGTTTCTGATAGAAAATAAAATCTGCATACAGATATCCTTTTTCGTACTCATTTAGTCCATCCATACTTTCATAGTACATAAGCACTTCAGGAGGAAATAACTCATATTCCTCAAAATCAATGCTACGGACAAAGGCTTCTTTTAAGCCTACCAGCTTCATATTCTTTTTGATTGCTTCCAGATAATAAGGATGGAAACAATGTTTGATTTTATTTCCTTTTAACAACAAAGAACAGATGGCAAATAAAATCTCTTCCTTCTTTTCTGTTTCATAAACAAAGGATAAAATATGAAATACCTTTTCTTTATATTCCTTCTCACGGCTTGCCAGAAATATAAACTGGTCCAGTACCAAAGGACTTAGATACCCTTTTCTAAAATCCCACAACACTACATTTTGATAAAAATCATCCAACTGATTCAACATAGAAGGATTGTTCTTTAATATCTCACTGGCCTCAAAGAAAATAAAGGGACTGTTCATTCCTCTTTCATATGCCCGTAATAATGCTTTCATTCTGACCTCGTCTTCCTGTAAGTCCTCATCCAAAAACAAAAGCAGACTGATATAAATCGGATTCTTTTCCTCTTTATCATAGGTGCGAAGCAAAGATACTGCCTGCTTAATAGAATCCTTATCCCGGTAAAATAATGCCTTTAAATATGCAAAATATGCCCTTTGCTCATTGTTTTCCAGAGTTTTATATTCATCTTTTTGAATTCGTTTTAACTCATTTTCTACCCGGATTTTATCCTGAGCCAGAATGTCCATATTAATTTTTAACAATTTAAACAGACCATTATTTCTGTCTTCCTTCATCAATACTTCTAAAGAAGCTTTGCTTTTCTCTATGTATTCCTTTAATTCAATCTTACCCATGCGTAAGTCAAAATAATAGTGATATAACGCTACATAATTTTCCTTAACGGTATGATTGATACGCTTATTTTCTGTCTTCTCAGCCTTCGTAAAAATAACAGGAATTTCTATCTTTTGATTCGTATTTTCAATATAAATATGACCGAAATTGGTACCATTTTTTAAATATTCCGGGTGAAGAGAATATTTTAACTGGTACTTTCTGTCATGAAGAGCAACAGAGTCAAAATACGACTCATTCACAGAAAGAAAAGGAACATCACTTCGAACCCTGGCATTCACATACCCCCAGTTCTTTTGTCTTACTTCAATGGAGCCGGAAGTAATGTTCTCATCTTCCGAGTACCTTAAAGCATTTTTATCGATAGATAATAAAACCGGATTCTTTTTATTGGCTGCAATTAAGAATTCCTCTAATGCCTGGTCTTTCTGGTAACTTTTTATTACCTGCTCGTATGCTCTTTTTAACTCTTTTTTATCTTTTAAAAACAGGTGAACGAAACTATCCTGATAAAACAATTCAAGAGCCTGCTTCCAATCTGACTGTGCCAAAGAAGCAAATTGAAAAATATCGTTGATTTCACCCACACTGGTACGTTCTTTTTTCCCTAATATTTCCACAGAAAAAGGGATAAAAAATTCTCCACCATTGGTAGTAACACAAATCTTTCCCTGAATCACATCCTGGGCAGAATAATTTTTAGAATCAATACTGTATGAAATCTGAGTCTTTCCACCAATAAATTCATGCGGTGATAATTCAAGAAAATAGTCTGAGGAAAATACTCTTCCCTTTACCACTTCTGAATTCAGACTCGTCACTTCAAAAGTACCTTCTAACTTATCACCCTTTGCAAGCTTTGCTTCGATTCTATCTACAGAAAAAGACACCAAAGGCTTTGTGGCTAAAAAATCTCCTTTTGCAAGCTGTTCAATTCTTCCTTTCATAACATTTCTTCACCCTTCATAAAAGTTTAAAAAGAGGCTGTCTTAAGGGGTAAAACTGTTACGCAGCCTGACAGCAAGTGTCAGGCTACTTTGTGAACGTAACAATAAAATCTCTTAAGATACCCTCTTTGCATATGAGCAGATTAATTATTTACCTTTTTACGATAAATAATATCATCTCTGCTAGGACCGTTTGAAATCATAGTGATTGGGAAGCCAATCTTTTCTTCTACAAATTCAATATATTTACGGCAATTTTCCGGTAAATCTTCGTATTTCTTAATACCACGAATATCAGTCTTCCATCCCGGTAACACTTCTAATACTGGTTTTGCTTTTTCTAATTTATGAGTCACAGGGAAATCTGTTGTAATTTCTCCATCGATATCATAAGCTACGCATACTGGAATTTCATCCAAATATCCAAGTACATCTAACACGGTAAACGCAACATCAGTAGTTCCCTGAATTCTACATCCATACTTAGACGCAACTACATCAAACCATCCCATACGTCTTGGACGACCTGTAGTAGCACCATATTCACCACCGTCACCACCACGTCTTCTTAACTCATCTGCTTCATCACCAAAAATTTCGCTTACAAAAGCACCAGCACCTACTGCACTGGAGTATGCTTTACATACAGTAATGATTTCTTTGATTTCATATGGTGGAATACCTGCTCCAATGGCACCATAAGCTGCCAAAGTAGAAGAGGAAGTTACCATTGGATAAATACCATGGTCTGGGTCCTTTAAGGAACCTAACTGACCTTCTAATAAAATAGTCTTTCCTTCCTTGATTGCCTCGTCCAAAAATACAGATACATCACAAACATATGGGTCTACCATAGTTCTGTATTCCATTAAAGTCTGGAATAATTCTTCTGCATCTAACAATGGCTTATGATATAAGTGCTCTAATAATACATTTTTGGATGCAACCACTCTTTCCAATTTTTCTTTTAACGCTTCTTCATCGTATAATTCACTTACCTGGAAACCGATTTTTGCATATTTATCAGAATAAAAAGGTGCAATACCTGATTTGGTGGAACCAAATGACTTTCCTGCCAAACGTTCTTCTTCGTAAGCATCGAACAAAATGTGGTAAGGCATAACCATCTGTGCTCTGTCAGATACTAAAATCTTTGGCATTGGAACACCCTTTTCGATAATTTCGCTTACTTCTTTAAACAATACAGGAATATTTAAAGCAACACCATTTCCGATGATACTGGTGGTATGGTCATAAAACACACCAGATGGCAAAGTATGAAGTGCAAATTTACCATAACTGTTCACGATAGTATGTCCTGCATTTGCACCACCTTGGAAACGCACAATAATGTCTGCTTCCTGCGCCAGCATATCTGTGATTTTACCTTTTCCTTCGTCGCCCCAATTGGCTCCTACAACTGCTTTAACCATGCTTATCCTCCTAAACTCTGTATATTATACATTAATTTCTGCTGTCATTCCCAGAAGTTCTTTGTTTGCTTCTAAGATAGGGTCAATGACTTCACGAATGAATTCTTCTGTCTGTTCTGGGGCTCTACCCACAAAATTCTTTGGTTCCAGAATTGCTTCGATTTGTTCTTTTGTCATTCCAAATGCCTTATCATTTGCAATACGGTCTACCAAATCATTTTCTTTTCCTTCTTGTTTTACTACTGCCGCTGCTGCCATAGAATGAGTACGGATTAATTCATGAAGTTCCTGTCTGTTTCCTCCTCGTTTTACAGCATCCATCATAATATTTTCTGTTGCCATAAAAGGAATTTCCTTCATGAAATGCTGATAAATTACTTTATCATAAACTACCAATCCATCTACTACATTCAAATACAAATCTAAAATACCATCGATTGCCAAGAAAGCTTCCGGAACAGAAATTCTCTTATTAGCTGAATCATCCAATGTTCTTTCGAACCATTGAGTTGCTGCAGTAATAGCAGGATTCAAAGCATCTACCATTACATAATTCGCCAATGATGCAATTCTTTCGCTTCTCATTGGATTTCTCTTATATGCCATAGCAGAAGAACCGATTTGATTCTTTTCGAATGGTTCTTCGATTTCTTTTAAGTGTTGTAATAAACGGATATCATTAGAAAACTTATGTGCACTTTGAGCAATTCCGCTTAATACGTTCAATACTCTGGCATCTACTTTTCTGGAATAAGTCTGTCCGGATACCGGATAACAGTCTTCAAATCCCATCTTCTTTGCAATCATGCCATCAATCTTACGAATGGTTTCATGGTCGCCGTTAAATAATTCAAGGAAACTTGCCTGTGTACCAGTAGTACCTTTTGAACCTAACAATTTCTGCTGGCTAATCATATATTCGATATCATCTAAATCAAGCTTTAATTCCATCAACCATAAAGTGGCTCTTTTTCCAACTGTAGTTGGCTGTGCTGGTTGGAAATGAGTAAAAGCAAGTGTTGGTAAATCTTTATATTGCATAGCAAATTTAGATAATTCACTGATAACATTTATTAATTTCTTACGCACAAGCTTTAATGCTTCTGTCATAATAATCACATCTGTGTTATCTCCAACATAACAACTGGTAGCACCTAAGTGAATGATACCCTTTGCATTTGGACACTGCTCACCATAAGCATATACATGGGACATAACATCATGGCGAACCAGTTTTTCTCTTTCTTTTGCAACATCATAATTAATTTCATCAGCATGAGCCTTTAATTCTTCAATCTGCTCTTTCGTGATAACAGGCTTTCCGTCTTCACTTAAACCTAATTCTTCTTCTACTTCTGCCAAGGCAATCCATAATTTTCTCCAGGTCTTAAACTTCATATCTGGTGAAAAAATGTATTGCATTTCCTTGCTGGCATATCTTTCTGATAATGGACTTTGATATTTATCGTTCATTATTTTCCTCCTGGTAACTTTTCCATAAAATGTAGTTCTATTTCTGTGATGTTGGGGTCAAAAGGTATTTTGCCCTATGATAAACCTAAACGCTTGAAGATTTCCTGATAAGCTTCTTCCACATTTCCTAAATCTCTACGGAATCTATCCTTATCTAACTTTTCATTTGTTTCTAAATCCCAGAAACGGCAGGTATCCGGTGAAATTTCATCTGCTAAAATAATTTCTCCCTTATAACGGCCAAACTCAACCTTAAAGTCAATCAGACGAATTCCAAGTTCTTTAAAGAATTCTACTAATTCTTTGTTGATTTTGAAAACCAATTCGGTAATCTTGTTGATTTCTTCTCTGGTAGCGGCTCCAATGGCAACTGCATAATAATCGTTAATCATTGGGTCCCCAAGTTCATCATTTTTATAACTAAATTCCAAAGTAGGTTCCTTTAATTCAAAACCTTCTTCAATTCCTAATTTCTTTGAAAAACTTCCTGCTGCCACATTTCTGACAATTACTTCTAAAGGTACGATTTCTACTTTCTTTACAACAGTCTCTCTATCGTTTAATTCTTCAATGTAATGTGTTGGAATCCCTTTTTCTTCAAGAATTCGGAATATGTGATTTGTCATTCTATTATTCACGACACCTTTACCAACAATTGTTCCCTTCTTTTCTCCATTGAATGCTGTAGCATCATCTTTGTATGATACAATCAATGCATCCTCTTGATTTGTGGTAAAAACTTTCTTTGCCTTTCCTTCGTAAAGTAATTCCTTCTTTTCCATTTTTCATTCTCCTTGTTTTTAGATTAGACCGAAGTGAATCATCCCTTCAGATTTTCTTTATGTAAAACTGCATAGCGAAAGACATACCTCTCGCAATTATCTATTCTAACACTTAACATAGCATTTACACAATAGCAAGTTAATATTTTTTTTATTTTTTTAATTTTTTCTTCCTTTATTCCTAACTTCTTTCTTCTTTTTGTATTTTTTCTTTGCACATTTACATGAAATAAGTTATAATACAATAGATAAAGTTTATTGGGAGGTTCTACTATGGGAATTGATAAAAGAAAATTTAGGCGTTTACCGATTCATCTTGAATTAAGTGTATCCCACTTATATAATCAGAAAGACTTGGATAAACCGGTCAGCTCACAAATCGAAGTTGTCGATGTGTCTAAATCAGGAATCGGCTTTGTTTGTCCTGACGCTTTACCTTTAGGTTATTATTTTAATGCTACATTGAATTTAGGAAGTGAAGACAACGTTATAAAAGTCGTAATTAAGATTATCCGCAGTATGCTTTTAGAGGACGGTCGTACTCATTACGGTTGTGAAATTGTTGCTCTTCCATTTATTTTAGAAGAAATAGTGGACAACTATGAAGAATCACTAGACGAGAATGAAGGAGTATAATTTTTATTATGGAAAACATCGAAAAAGGAAGACTATCCGAAGAACGAAGAAAAGAAATCAGCCAGATGGTATTTGATATTAATCCGGAAGAACTGTCAAAATGCAACATTCAGGAATTATTATTCGCACATTTTACTACAGTTCACTGCAAAGGAAAACACAAAGAAACCGATAAAGAATATGCTTATTTTGAAGCCAGAGAGAAAATGTTCTATAAAAACATCGTTTCTATTGTGAAGAATACCGATGTCATTTATACGGTATATTCAACAGCTACCAACCATCCATTTGTAAGCCAGTATGGTGCCTGGATTTTCTCTGAGGAAGGTTTTGCTAATAATTGTGTCACCTATATGGAAGAAAACGAAGGAATTTCTCTTACTGTAAAAGCTATGGATACCGAGGATTTTGTTCTGTTTTGTGCAAATCTTTATCGTATTGGAGTTTCTCTTATTATCCTTGATAACGGAGAAATTAGTATTCAATTTAAAAAGACAGACTTTATTCCTGACCCTGAGCCGGTTACAAAAGAAGGCGCTATTGCTCCTGTCATTAATCCTGAATTACAGTATTATTTATTAAATTACTGTCAATTATATGCTCAGTCACAGAAAAGAAAAGTAGACCCTCGTTTTATTAAAGTAACAGAATCTAAGATATGTCAAATTATTAAAACTGCCAAATTCTTAACTCCTGTTATTGTAGATAAGCAAGCATTAGAACAGTCACAAGACAGTTCCACCCTACCAAAAGGAGTCCATGTACAGTTTCCGGTATTAACCCAGGAAGATATGGGAAATTACATACCATTGTATACAGATATTAATGAATACAATTTAGGTACCTTGGACATCGGCAAATACACTACAGCAATTTATCCATATGAAACATTAAAGAATATGGACATTAAAAATATTGCTGGATTTGTAATCAATCCTTTTGGCGTAAATATGGTATTGACAGTAGATGCCTTTAAGGAACTGGGAGATTCCAAAGAATAATATATTTTAAACCTCAATTATTCAAGGCTACATTATAAAATAAAAAATCTATTTCTTATATCTGCTTCATACACGAAGTGAGAAAGAAATAGATTTTTTGCTATTATAAATTTAGTATATCCAGTCTTTATTTTATTTATGAATAATTATCTTTTTCCGGTTAAATCATGCTCTCCGATTTACCACTTTTATCTTTACTCACGCCTACGTGCTGTGAGACTTCCTATAGAATTAAAGTATTCCCACCATATATTAAATAAAGTTATTCCCATAGAATTGGTTTTATCTCCAACAAGTGTGGCACTATGAACTGGTCCATCCACCAGCTTACATCCTTTGCGTGTAGCATAAATCCGACCACACGGACACATAAATACCCTGGCAGGAGAAAAAGATTTCATTTTATCAAGTCCTAAATAAAGAACAGGATCCTTTCCTTCCGGAAATACCGTCTTATACATACGCTTTTGACACACAGGACATTTATACGCAGATGCTACTGATTGTTCTTCCACTTCCCCAAACTCCCCTTCAGGAATAAATCCACCCGAAAAAGAGAAAAGATTCCTTAGTTCTTCCTGCGAAACAAAAATCTCATGCCACAACGTATTAATATCAAGTTTATCTTTCATTTGCTGTAAATTTTCAAATTGCAAATCAATAGGAAAATCATTGTGCTGTAAAAATATCGCTTCCGCCTCAGCATGAAGTGAGAAATAATTGATAAACTCAGTCTCTTTTTGTAATATCACATCCAACCCACCAAAATTCGGACAAAAATACGCATAATAACTACTCAACTTATGATATGCTTCTAAAATTTGAACCATCGGCTCCATTTGAGAATCTGTCATCAAAACTTCAGACATCAAAATCATCTCTTCCATGGCGATTTCCAAATACCTTCTCGCTTCTTCCAATACATTCACCGCATGTACATATCCATAACGAATCATAAACAGAAGAATTCTTCCCCGGTATGTATACAAATCAACCAATCTTGCATGTGCGGATGCACTCGGTACAGCATCTTTCCAACCATTCAGACCTTTCTCTGCCTGAGCTAACAAATCATCCGCTTTTTCAAGGTTTCCCACATGAAAATAAACCATGCCCATAGATAGCATCAATACATGGTAGTTCAATTCTGTCGAACCAACCATACCGTATTCTCTTGTATAATCAAGCATTTTCCACACTTTAACAATAAAATCCATTGCTTCATTATACTGACTATTTCTCATATATACAGGAAACATTTCGTGAAAAAGTTTACCCAAAGTCGACTGGATAGAAAACACCATTTTTTCATCCGTATCACCTTTCATAACCATCATGTAAAGACCGTCAAAAGCCTGTTCCATCCACCAAAGTGCTTCCTTCATCTGACCACGCTCACACATGATTCTCCCAAGTCTGGCTCTCGCCCATAAATTACCTCTTTCAGCTGCCATCTGCTGGCACTTTTCTGCCATATTTTTATCTCTCACAGTTTTAAGCCCGGAAGCATAACTAAGTGTAAGGTTATATAAAGTATTTGCTGACAGTTCTCCACTCTCTTCCACGTAATTTTTTCGAATTTCATATATCCTCTCTCGCAAAAAAGTTGTATTTTCACCAGAAATAAAATCTGAAATCTGTGGATAATACCGAGATAACTCCATATTATCTGTCTCTTTCATTACCACTGGAATAATTTTTTTCCCATACCCCACCGCATCAGGGTACTCGTGTTGCATTACATAATTCCCCACTTCTAAAAGGTTAGGAGTGACAATAAGAAGAACCAAATCAGCCTCCTGCAACTGCTTTTTTATCTGTTCATTATAATTTTCACCAGGAATCAACGCTTCGTCATACCAAACTGATGTATCAATATGCTCATCCCATTGCCGTATCACATTCAATATTTTTTTTAGATATAATAAATCTTTTTTCCGGTAGGATATAAATATCTTAAACCGGAACAGATTCTCTTTAGAAACATCTGTATTACCCACAGGATAGTATAAATCAATATAATTTTCGATATGCGTTTTTAATTCGTTATAGAAGTTCTGACTACAATAATTTATCATATGCAAAGAGCCATAAATTTCTGTAAAATTCCTTCCAATTCCCTCCTCCATCTTGATTGGAAGGATAGGTATCCCTATATTTTTAGCAGCAGTTAGTACACGACTGCCTACAGCACAATTTTCACTCAGAAAAACATTGCTGATTAAAACAACGATTAAATTCATCTCTTTTAGAATAACCTCTAATTCTTCCTCATCAAAGGATTCCTCCCCTCCTTTTGAAATCCATATATCTGCAACATACATATCCTGGATGATCGTTCCTATGTCCTCCATTGCTTTTTTCTCACCCAAGTGTCCACACATATATACCCGCTCTGTATTTCTAATCTGCATTCCGTTTTGTTTCATGGGATGATTCATTATTTCAAAATTATCATAATTCATTTTCTTCTCCTTATCTTCCCAACTTCTTTAATTCTGCTACAATCTCAGGTGTCAGCACAATGCCGTCCTTATCCTGTTCTTCTTTAGAAAGTTCCTCAAACAAAATCAAATCCTTATGTATCATAGCAATGCTTCTAGCGTCCCTGTCCAATTTACCAAGAGCATCCATCATCTCCTTAGATGCCACTTGATATCCCATGGTTCGTGTATACATATTCCACCGCATATGTTCATATATTTTCCAGGTTCTGTCTTTGCTTACCAGACTATAATCCGAGTCATAATTCTGTTCAATCAAATCCACTTTGTACTTTAACGCAAGTGTCCTTGCATAAACAGAATGTCTGTTGTATTCATTGTTACAATATGCTACCCAGCTCTTAATATTCGAATTTGGATCATTTTTTTTTCTTTCTTGATTACGAACCTCATGAATTGCAGCGGAACACTTTTCGATGGCAGACATGGTAACAAAATCATAGTGATATATCTCAGAAAACATTCCACTTGGTACAATATTTTTCATCATAGCAGAATTATAATTATCCAAAAATTCCTTTTTCTCAACATTTACCTGAATGATATATCCATTTTTTTGTCCTGCTCTGTACTTAACTCCGTTCAGTCTCATGGCAATACCGATACTCTTCAGCTCATCCTCCATCCCCACATATGCCCAGCTAAAATCTATAAATTCTTCTTTTACAATCGTTTCTAATGCACAAGTATCCAATGATACATTTTCTTTGTATATGATAGAATACCATGCATCTCCAACAACCTTACAACTATCCTTTACTTCCGGCATTTTCTTCCAAAGCAGTTCCCTATTTGCACCTGTATCCAGCACCATAATATTCAAATGATACCCCGGCATCTGACCCAGATGTAAAACAGCCTTCAAGAATTCAAAATTTCTTGTGTTCATACCAATCAACAAAACATTGATATCTTTACACTTTTCTGCCGGATTTTCAACGGCTTTTTCAAAAATAGAACAGCTTAAAAGATGATTGTACACATAATTTTCTTCTATTCTGATATAATTTACTACCGTCTGTTCCTGTTCTCCATTTTTAAGTTTTTCTACGAAATCATCATACAGACTCCATGGCGTATCCTGTATCTCTACATAGATTTTCTTTTTACATCCACTTTGCAATAAACCTTCATTGCTTATTTCACCTAAACGAAGAATATTATCCTTTTCATTTTCGCCAAACAAAAACAATTCCATTTCTTTTGCCTTGCGGTTTAACTTTTTTACCACCTGGGTAAGAGAAAGAGCAACATAGCATCCGTCCATTTCCTGAATCTTTTCCTTCACCGGTTCGTCCAGCTTCCCTTCATACACAAAAATAATGCTTTTCTTTCCCGTTTTCGGAATACTCTTGGCAATGGATAATGCTTTTTCATTACATTCAGCAAAAATATACTGCTTTCTGGTGGCTCTTTTTTTCATTGCAAACTGTTGTGCAAATCCATCCATGAAAGTTACCAAAAAGCCGGTTACAAATACAAATAAAGCCATATATACAAGTATGCTCACTATGGAATATACACTTGTAAACACCTGATTATCCGTATAAGTATATCTCTCATATCCACCACCCAAATACATATTAAAGGTTTTGACAAACGATGTACAAATACTTTCCGCTATATAAAGTGCATCATTGGTATAGAGAATTTCATTAAATAACTGATTCGGTAAAATCAATATCCATTCTGCCATAAATTCCAAACAGGCCGCCTTAATAAAATGGTGTTCTTTTAATCTTTTTTGCAAAAGAAGATATATAATTCCGGCTAAAAAGAACAATATCCCCGTTCCTAAAGTTATATACCAAGTGATTGCTTCATATGATATATTAGATTTCATTTATATTATCCACCTTTCTCTTTTTCAAAAAAAGCCAGACAGCGAAAACATATTTTCCTTCTGTCTGGTCTATTTTTAATTAAAATCTTCGTAGCTATCCAAAAATTCTTTAAATTCATCCCTTTGCTTATTAATTCTCTTCTGGTCATGAGTATCTAGTACAGATTCAAATTTCATAATATGGTGTTCAATAATCTTTCTTTCTTCACCTAAATTCTCTTCATACAAACGTTCTCCACGAAGCAGTAATAATTTATTTTCTTCCTGTTCCCTTGGATGAATCTTCAAATAAGAAAGTTCCTCGAAACGCTTCTTAATTTCATCCTCTGTCATTTTTGTATATTGATTCTTAATTATCTGCGTAATCTTAGTATCTGTTCCAACTACCTTTACTTCTACTTCTAATAAAGAATTAATGTCATAAGTATAGGTAATATCAATGGCTACCTCCCCTGCCTTTTTCTTTGGAACATCAATATTTAATTCTCCCAAGAATAAGTTATTTTTCGCATAACGGCTTTCACCCTGTAATACCTTTACCCTAATCTTTGGCTGGTAATCATGTGCCGTATATACCCGCTCTGTTCTACTTGCAGGTATAATCGTATTTCTTTCGATAATCGGGCAAAAATGTCCATCTTCGTAACGGTCTGCATCATTTTGAACTACCACTTCTGTTCCTAAGGTAAAAGGACATACATCCGTAAGAATTACTTCTCTAATGGAATCCTTTCTTTCCTTCATGGCACCCTGAATGGCTGCACCTAATGCTACCGCCTCATCCGGATTAATATTTAAGTCAGGCATGGTACGGAATAATCTGCTGACAAATTTACGCACTAAAGTTAATTTCGTAGCACCACCAACTAAAACTACTTTATCAATATCCGATAATTTTACTCCAGCATCGGATAAACTTTTCTTAACCGGTTCTTTCATACGGTCAAACAGTTCTTCACAAGCCTTTTCATAAGCATCAATAGACAATTCAAAGTCATAATTTTTATCCTGAATCACACAATTCATCTTCGAAACTCTGCTGTCTTCAAATCCAAATTTACACTTTTCAGCCTGCTTATTAATATGCTTTAACTCTTTTTGTGAAAGAGTTTCTCTGGATAATTCCTTAAATTCATTGAAAAATAAATCAACAATAACCTCTGTAAAGTCTTCTCCACCTAAGAAGTTATCTCCCGCAACTGCATGAACTTCTAAAATATTTTCAAACAATTCCAAAATAGAAACATCGAAAGTACCGCCGCCTAAGTCAAACACAAGAAACTTCGCATTTTCTTTGCTCTGATAAAGCCCATAGGCAATAGCCGCAGCTGTTGGCTCACTAATAATTCGTTCTACCTTTAAACCTGCCAATTCACCCGCTCTTTTTGTTGCTTTTCTTCTTTCATCATTAAAATATGCCGGTACACTGATAACTGCCTCTGTGACTTCTTCTCCCAAAAACTCCTCTGCATCTTCTTTTAATGAACGAAGTACAAAAGAAGACAATTCTTCTGCCTTAAATGTCTTATTTCCTAATTTGAATTCCTTATCACTACCCATGTCCCTCTTAAATACACTGGCAGCGGTATCAGGATATAATAACATTCTTTCCTTTGCAGTTTTTCCAATATATAGCCTGTCCTCTTCATCTATACTAATAACAGAAGGTGTAAGATGCTCTCCCAATCGATTCGGAATAATCTTTGGTCCTTCTTCGGTATAATAAGCAACTAAACTGTTTGTCGTTCCTAAATCAATTCCTACTATCATTTTACTTATACCTTTCTTTCCCCATATTTTCTTTCACTTTTTCCAATACTATATATCATACCATACTTCAACGTATGTTGTAAAATAGTTTTTCACGAAATATATGAATGTAAATTATTCCTGTTACTGTTCACAAGGTACGAGTGTACAGTAAATTATTCCTGCAATGTCACAAGTAAAAAGAGAATCCTACAAAACTGCTTTTTGCATTTTGAAAAGATTCTCTATTTCATATCCATTTAAAAATTCCAAAGATAATAAAAACTTAAAATCATGCAATAAAAGGACTACGGATTTTCCTGTGTACTTTCCGATTGCTGCGTATTCCCTTGTTTATTAGTACCTTCCGGCATCTCCATTCCTTGTGGTAACTCCATGTTCTCAGGTTTTTGCGTTCCATCCGGCTTTACCATACCCTCTGGCATCTCCATTCCTTCTGGAATTACCATATCTTCTGGTAATTCTTCCTGGGTCATATTGCCCGGTATCTGGGTTTTATCGAAGTCATCTCTTTTTCCTCCTTTTCCCCATTCTCCATTCATACCATTCTGACCTTCTGTAACTCCATTCTGATTCAAATAAGTCATTGTATTACTAATGGTAAAGGTAACAGAAATATTATCTCCGATTTTTAACGTATAACTTTTTCCTTGTTCTAATCCAGCATCTGCAATGACTACACTATTATACTTTTTCGCCGGAGTATACTGAAGCACTTCTCCCTGTTCATCTTCTAAGATGATAGGAGTATTCGCCGAAATCTGCGTATCACAGGTCATCATAATTCCATATACAGAAGAAGTATCCGATATTCCAAGAGCCATACCAGAAGCCCCTACTGCAATGACACTTCCTCCGGAAACCTCAAAGATTCCGCCATAATCCAAGGCTCCATTTCCTCCATTTTCAGAGCCATCGATTTTAATAGTTCCACCTGTTACTACAACATTACCGTTGGAGTCTATTCCATCTCCCCCAGCATTAATATAAATATTTCCACCATCAATTTGGATTGCATTATTACCATTTGCCTCAAAAGGATTTTCCCTTTGATTTCCTGCATTCGTAGTTTCTTCGGAAGAAGCTGCATTGATACCGTCATCAGAAGAAACAATGCTTATTTCTCCTCCAGTAATTGTCACAGTCTCTCCTTCCAGACCTTCATTACAGGCAGTAATGTCAATGGTACCATCCTCAATCTTTAATGCTGTTTCTGCATGAAAAGCATCATCCCCACAATCAACCAAAAAACTTCCCTTTTGAATTACAAAATCCCCATTGCTATGGAAGGAATCCTGCTCGCAATTGATTTCAAAATTTCCTCCCTGTATTTCCAAATAGTCTTTTCCCATAATACCATGCTTTGCAGCCTGAATCTTATAGGTTCCTTCCTCTATATACACACTATCTTTCCCGGCAATGCCATCCCCATAATTACCTGTAACTACTAATTCACCAGTTCCATTTAAATATAAATCTGTTTTGCTATAAATGGCAGCATCAAAATCCGTTTCACTATTTTCACTGTCGGAAGTTTGACTGGTGTTACGTTTTGCCGAATCCTCAATGGTGTTTTGTGATCCATCTTCTAAGGTAATCGTAACCTTCTTCGCCTTCAAAATTTTTATGGCAGCATCGTTCCCATCCGATGTTAGATTTACACCATTCAAGACCAGTGTAACTTCATCCTCTTTCCCGGCATCAACCACAATACTTCCATCGATATCACCGGTAAATTCATAGGTTCCTGCTTTTGTTATATTCTGGGTTCCGCTACTGCTTTGGTTACCTTTTGTAGAACACGCGGTCAGTCCAAACAAAGCGGCCGCCATGGTTGTAAGTATTACAAACTTTCTTATCTTTAACATAGTTTCGCCAAGCCTCCGTTTACAATTCTTCCATTCCTGCCTGCGGTCTTGCACAAATAACCGTTAAATTTCCATTTCTGCAACGAATGGAGTCTATCATTTTTTTCTGTTTTTCTTCTTCTTTTAATATAATATCATAAGTTAATTCAAACATACTTCCTAAATTGGTTGTTTTTACTCTTACAAGCTGACGGCTTAAAGTATATTCTTTAAATACATCATCGAAAATTTCGGTGTAATCCAGATTATCCGGAATCGTAATTTTAAGCTGATGACATTTTTCCTTCTTCTCGCCAAATTTAGTACCATTTAAAATTAACAAAATAATACTAATCATAGCAGTAAATATTACTGCATATGTAATATACCCCATACCGGTTGCCAATCCTATGGCCATTGTAAAGAAAATACTGGAAATTTCTTTCGAACTACCAGGAATGGAACGGAAACGCACCAAGCTAAAGGCACCTAATACCGCAACACTGGTTCCTAAATTTCCATTAACAAGCATAATGACTATCTGTACCAATGCAGGCAGTAAAACCAAAGTAATGACAAAATTTTTAGTATAAGAAGATTTATACATATATACACAGGCTACTATCAGTCCTAGTAAAATAGATACCATAGTGCATCCAATCACCTGTAATATATTAAATGTAGTACTTCCATCTGTTAAGATACTTGTGAACATCTTTCATTTCCTCCTAGAGCAATTTTCTTTTTATATATATTTCCATATTTCGAAAAGGACGTTGGGTAAATTTGAAGTCTGGACATAATTTCTGACAGCCAGATTGGTACTGCCCCAGGAACTTTCAGTTCCATTAATATCATATCTTCCTCTAGTAATTTTTCCCCGTAATCTCCATCCTCTAATTCCAAATCTTCTTCTCTGCTTCTGATGTTTTCATCAAAAGTAATTCGAAGATTATGGTCTTCTAATCCATAATAGGCTCTCCGGTCATATGCCAGATAAAGTTTTGGCTCTGGATGGTAAAAATGAACAAAATAATCTATCTCATTAAAAATCTGGTCTTTATGAGCTGGTATTACTCCTCGTTCCAAATAATCTTCTGCTTCTTTTAGTGTGAGTGAAATTCTTCGTTTATATACAATTCCCTTCCACTTTTTTTTAAGTTCCAGATACACCTTATCATTTTCTCCCGGAATTCCATAACTTCTAAGACGCAGTTTCTCTTTATAAACCGGCTTTTCAATAGAATTACGAATCAAATCATAATGGTCTGTATCAAAATATATATTGCAAATAGTGTGTAAACCAAATTCATCCAATTGAATATATTTTTCTGTTTCTTTCAAAAAATCACGATAAGTTTCTCTGGACATCAGATATTTTTTTTCTACTCGTTGAAAATTCTCTGACATAATTTTTCCTCCTTTCATCCTTATGCTACCATCATAAAAAATGAATGTGTATCCTTTTTGTAAAATTTGTGAAAAAAGTATGTCTAACTGTTACTGTACAGACAGCACCAAAACACTTGCTGTTTTGGTGCGTAAGAACATGATTCAGGAGTTCGCAGGCTCCTTTTGCGAAGCAAAACTCTAAATGAGCCTGCGAATTGTTACTGTTTACGAGGCAAGAGTGAACAGTAACGTCTAACTGCTTTTATTTTCCCATAAAAAAAGAACTGTATCCCATAAAATGAATACTGAAAACAACATTTCTATTTTAAATTCATTTTATCGAACAGTTCTTTTCTTCTTTTACGAATAATTCACAACATACCTGATAAATCACCGCTTAAGCAGATAAATGCCGCTTATTATAAAATTTCTTTTAAAATCTGATTAATCATAGAAGGGTCTGCTTTTCCCTTCATTGCTTTCATGGTTTGTCCTACTAAAAATCCAATGGCTTTTTCCTTACCACTACGGTAATCTTCTACTGACTGTGGATTATTAGCAACCACATCTTCAATGACTTTTCTTAAGGCACCTTCATCATTCACTGTCTTTAATCCATGTTCTTCCACGTATTTTTCTGGATCAATGTTTTCATAAAATACCTTTTCAAAAACTTCTTTCGCCACTGTACTATTAATTGCCTTGCTTTCTGTTAATGCAATTAATTTCGCAAGGTTATCAGCACCAAACTTAATGTCTTCTACTTCCATCTCGTTTTCTTTTAATAAACGCATGGTTTCTACCATTAACCAGTTGGATACCTTCTTTGGAGCGGCTCCTAACTTTATGGTTTCTTCAAACAAATCTGCCATTCGCTTAGAAGAAGTAATAATATCAATATCGTATTCCGGTATATCAAATTCCTTTTGGTATCTTTCTTTTTTCTCATCTCTTAATTCCGGCTGTCTGCTTTTTACTTCTTCCAGCCATTCTTCACTGATGATAATTGGTACCAAATCTGGATCTGGGAAATAACGATAATCCTGAGCATCTTCCTTCGAACGCATTGCATAAGAACATTCTTTATTATCATCCCATCTTCTGGTTTCCTGAATAACCTGTTTTCCTTCTTCTAACAGGTCAATTTGTCTTTCCCTTTCTGCTTCAATAGCTCTGGCAATTGCCTTAAAAGAATTCAAGTTCTTGGTTTCTGTTCTGGTACCAAATTCTTTTGCACCAACTTCCCGTACCGATAAATTTACATCCGCTCTCATGGAACCTTCATTTAACTTACAGTCAGAAGCACCTAAATACTGAATTATCATTCTTAACTTTTCAAGATAAGCAATAACTTCCTCTGCAGAACGCATATCCGGTTCTGATACAATTTCAATCAATGGCACACCGGAACGGTTAAAGTCAACCAAGGTAGAATCATCCCAGGAATCATGAACCAGTTTTCCTGCATCTTCTTCCATATGAATTTCATGGATTCGAATAAACTTTTTCTCACCATCTACATTAATTTCAATTTTTCCATCCCTGCAAATCGGATAATACAACTGGGAAATTTGGTAGTTCTGTGGATTATCCGGATAAAAATAATTCTTACGGTCAAACTTACAATTTCTCGTAATAGAGCAGTTGGTAGCAAGACCTACTGCGATAGCTTTTTCCACCACTGCTTTATTTAAAACAGGAAGGGAGCCTGGCATTCCGGAACATACAGGGCAGGTATGAGTATTAGGTGCACCGCCAAATTCGGTACTACATCCGCAAAAAATCTTAGTTTTGGTAGAAAGTTCCACATGAACTTCCAAACCAATCACTGTTTCATACGCTTTGCTCATTATTTTTCCCCTCCTTTTACCATTTCTGGTCTTTCATATGCTCTTGTCTGTTCAAAAGCATATGCAGTTCTTATAATCTTCTTTTCTTCAAAAGCATTACCAATTAACTGCAAACCGATTGGAAGCCCCTTAGAATCTTTTCCACATGGAAGACTGATTCCTGGAAGTCCTGCAAGGTTTACAGAAACCGTATAAATATCTCCTAAATACATTTTAATTGGGTCACTTAAACTCTTTCCTACTTCCAAAGCAGTGGTAGGTGCTGTTGGTCCTAGAATAACATCGTATTTTTCAAATGCTTTATCAAAAGCCTGCTTAATCAATGCCTTTACTTTTAAAGCCTTTACATAATATGCGTCATAATATCCAGAACTTAATACGAAAGAACCTAACATAATTCTACGTTTTACTTCTGAACCAAATCCTTCAGAACGAGTCTTTTTATACATACTGTGAAGACCATCGAAATCCTTGGTACGGTATCCGTATTTTACACCATCAAATCGTTCCAAATTAGAACTTGCCTCTGCTGCCGCAATAACATAATAAGCAGGAATCGCATATTCTACTAAATTCAAATCAAACTCTTCTACGATGGCACCTTTTTCCTCTAATACCTTTGCGGCATTTAATACAGCTTCCTTTACTTCCTTGTCCAAACCGTCACCAAAATAATCTCTTGGAATTCCGATTTTCATTCCCTTTACATCATCCACCAAAGCGGAAGTAAAGTCCTTTTCTTTTAATTCTACAGAAGTAGAATCTTTCTTATCATGACTAGAAATAATCTCTAAAACAGTAGCACAGTCTGTAACGTCCTTCGCTAAAGGTCCAATCTGGTCTAAAGAAGAACCATAGGCAATCAAACCATATCGGGATACGGTTCCGTAAGTAGGCTTAATTCCTGTTACGCCGCAAAAAGAAGCCGGTTGTCTGATAGAACCACCGGTATCAGAACCTAAAGCATAAAAACATTCTTCTGCTGCAACGGCTGCCGCAGAACCACCGGAAGAACCACCTGGTACATGATTTTCATTCCATGGATTTTTCGTAATGCCATAATAAGAAGTTTCTGTAGTACTTCCCATGGCAAATTCATCCATGTTGGTTTTTCCTATAATGACTGCCCCGGCATCTTCCAAATTCTTTACCGCTTCGGCTGTATAGGTAGGGTTAAAGTTACTTAATATCTTTGAACTACAGGTAGTAAGCATCCCCTTCGTACACATATTATCTTTAATAGCAACCGGTACACCGGCTAAAGGTCCCGTAAGTTCTCCTGCATCGATTTGCTTTTGAACTTCTAAGGCTCTTTTTCTTGCGCCTTCTTTATCTAATGTAACATAACAATTTAAATTTCCATCTAATTTTTCAATCTGTGCTAACACTGCTTCTACTGCTTCTAACACAGATACTTCTTTTGCTTTAATTTTTTTTCCAAGCTCTACGGCTGTTAAACTGGTAATTTCCACTCTTTTCACCTCTATTCTACTGTCTTTGGCACCTGATAAGCACCATCTTTTTGTTCTGGGGCATTGAATAACATATTTTCTCTGTCATCCCCATTCGTAACAACATCTTCACGGAATACATTATGAACAGAAAAAGTATGACTCATAGGAACTACATCTTCTGTATCCAATTCATTTAATTTATCAATATAATCCAGCATACTTTCCATGTCTTTTTTTGCCTGTTCTTTTTCTTCCTGATTTAATTCAAGCTTTGCTAAAATACCTACATATTCAATGGTATCATCTGAAATCACATTTGCCATTCTTAAAACCACGCATACGTTTTATCTTACTTTAAATTTCGTATGCCCTTCCTTTCTTCTTTATTTTTGAAATGAAAAATCAGCTTAATAGCTGATTTTCCAGAGTTTTATTTTCCATCTTGTAAAACGATAGATTCACTATCCTGCTATAAAGCCATGTTTATGAATGATTATTTCTTCTTACTTCAATGTTGTAATGGCCTTATATGATACATAGTTATTAATATAAATCATGGAAGTAATGTTTCCTGACTTATCATCACTGACAATAATCACACATTGTTTTCCATCAATACTTTCATAAAGTCTGGCTGATCTGCCTCCGCCTAATTCATAATCAATAGAAGCATCTGTATCAAAAGTAAAGTCAATCTCTATTTCTGAAAGTGGGTCGCCAATGGCTACTCCAAATAATAAATTCTTTTTATCATCTCCGGTAACTAAAACACCAAAACGTTCCTGAGCCGGGGTATTCAGAACAAAAACATTCTTTGTTCCGTATACTCGATAGCCAATACCATTCATAAAAAATTCATCCATCATGGCACTGTTTTCAATAAATTCAGTATCAAAAGTTTGTTCCAACAACTCATTAGATTTTAAATAAGTTTTCTCAATTTCAATTTCTGGTCTTTTATAGTCATCAATCCACTTCTTACCAAAATGATACACCACTGCAATAATTGCAACAATAAAAATTATCTTAAAGAAACCTTTAAAATTAACATTTACACCGCCACTCTTTTTTGGTTTCTTAACATTTGTGTTATTAATTACAATTGGTGAATCTGATAAATCATAAAATTCATTTCCGTTACTCATACTTTTTTCCTCCCTAAATCATCAAATATGCCTTCATCATACCTTAAAATCAAACGAATTTCAATAGTTTATACGTCATAACTTACAAGAAAAAAATACTTTTTATAAAATTTCCCTGTCTTCTTACTTTAAATCTTTCTTTCTAAACCGCAATATTCCAAGAACACTGGTAAGAATCAAATAGACAACAACCAGTACTAAAGCAAAAGTAATTTCCTCATTTTTAATTTCCAGATAAGAAAAATCTTCAATGACTGTAGCAATCCAGTATTTTCCACTCCGTACTTCTTTGTCAAATGAAACTCCGGAAGTTCCATTAAAAGAAGAATCAATCACAGAAAATCCCGTTGTCAGTAAGATTAAAAGTACAGTTCCAATGGTCATGGCAGCTCCTTCGTGACAGGTAAAAAAAGAAATCATAACAAAGAAGGCTGCCAAAGCAACGTATAAAAGCAAATCCATTAAAATAACCAAAAAGAAGCGAAGCAAAGAACCCTCTATCTCAAATTCAAAACCAAAACAGACACCTGCAGCACCAAAAACAGAAAGAAAAGAAGCTATGTATATTACTGCGGTTCCAAACATGGCATTGAAAAGTTTCGAAAGATAGATATGTTCTCTCTTATATCCCTTTAACACCGCCAGATTCACTGTTCTTTGCTGAAATTCACCTGCAACATAAATCGCAACAAAAACACAAATTACAATTCCTAAAATCTGTGCAAAGGACAAACCAATCAAGGTAAAATTATAGGCATCCATAAGCTGTAATGCTTCCAGTTCGGTTTCATCGCCTCCGGCAGCCTCCAGCTTTTCTAAATCCAAGATGGAAAGAAATACCTTAAATAACAAAGTAATCCCAATAAAACCAATCATCATGGCGCCTATGCAAACTCTAAGGGTCTTAGATTTTTTCAAACGGTAAAAATCCATCTTAATCAATTCTTTCATGTTCTTCCCCCATTACCATAATAAAATATTCCTCCAGCAAATCTCCGGTTACGCCTTTTTCTTTTAATTTCAGTAGCTTTTCCTCTAAATCATCTGCTGAGATTTCTTCAATTAACCTTCCTTCTTTCATAAAGCCGTACTTGGTTGCAATTTTGGATAATTCCGTCAGCATATGACTGGAAATAAAAATCGTCATACCATGCTTTTTATTTAAACGAAGCAAAAGTTCTCTGATTTCCCTGATACCCACAGGGTCTAGACCATTCATAGGCTCATCCAGTACCAAAAATTTTGGATTTCCCACCAATGCAATTCCAATAGCCAGTCTTTGCTTCATTCCCAAGGAGTAGAATTTTACCTTCTTTTTATCATTTTTTAATCCAACTTCTTCTAAAATCTGTTTTAAACTCTCTATGTCCTCCACATGGTTTAGTTTCGCCTGAACCATAAGATTTTCCATAGCAGTCATAGTGGGATAGATGGAAGGATACTCTACAAAGCCACCTATTTGTTTTATGGAATCTTTCTCTTCATTCTCGAACAATATGATTTTTCCATCATAATTTCGAATCAGATTAAAAATCATGCGGATTACCGTACTTTTTCCCGCACCATTTTTCCCAACGAACCCGTAAATTTCTCCCTCTTCTATTTCGAAGGAAACCTGATTCACTACCGGCACTTTATCATAACATTTTGTAAGATTTATCGCTTGTAATATCTTCATGTTCCACCTCACTAGATTTTTCTACAATTTTACCATAAATTCGAAAAAGTTACCACCATCAATTTTGTTACTGTTCACTCGTGCCTCGTAAACAGTTACTGTACAGACCCTAACTTGCATTAAACAAACCGATGGTATAAACTTGAAGTAATCAAGTGTAAGCCATCGGTTTTCTTTATCCAAATATCTTGGACACGCTGTCGAATAAATTTACATCATCTTTTTTGCGCATCA
>JAFQCI010000002.1 GCA_017416505.1 Lachnospiraceae bacterium | reverse complement strand
TCAGCACAACCTTATATATACAGTTATCAATGTTCGCATATATACAAATTATAACAATAAATATAAGCTATTGCAACAATTGATTTTGTGGTCTTAACCCATCATCTAAAGCTAATGGGATTGCGACCACAGTATTTCAATACTTAAACTCAAATATACTGTTCTACTTCTATGCGATTTTTTCAAGTTTCTCTTTTATTAGTCTTATTTCATCTTCAATAATTCGCACTCTAATGATAAGCAACTCTTTTTCATTCTCAACTTTTAAAACCTCATCAAGTTTTCTTGACAAATCAAGATGCCCCTCTGCAATGGTTTGAATATTTTTATCAGTTACATTTTCAATATGTGATCTCAAACTACTGATTTCTGATTTCATACTACTGTTTTCAGATTTCATGTCACTCATCTCTGATTTCATGTCACTCATTTCTGATTTCATAACATTCACCTCAGATTTTATGCCACTCATTTCTGATTTCATGTCACTCATCTCTGATTTTATGCCACTAATTTCTGATTTCATAACACCAATCTCAGAAAGTATGAGATCCAATTTTTCGCTATCTTGCATAATTAACACCCCCTACATAAATTGTATCATATTTTGCCTTGTTGTAAAGTTTTTTATATAAAAATTGATCTGCTTCTTCTTAGTTGAGAGTATATCCCCATAATTCTTAAGTAGAGCATCTCGCTTTTTATATTATAACATCTTTTTTAATAGCACGACAAAAATTACAATTCTTGTCAACCACTATTGTAATACATTACAATAGTAATCCTGTTTTTACTTTTTGTCAAGTTCTTTTTTGCTTATTTTTCATATTTTCACCCTTTTTCTTTTTCCAAGTTTCATACAAGCAAAAGCAAACATGCAAAGCGAGGCAAGGAGTACTGCCCCTAATGGTTTTACTGTATCCATAAGACTTCCCCCATTTTGAAGAATTTCTACCGCTGATGCTATCCATCTTTGAGGGAAAAAGCTACCTACTATTTTCAGTAACTTTGGCATAGATTCAAAAGGAAACATAGCTCCCGATAAAATGGAAGTTGGCAGTAATACAAGAACCCCTACATTCCATACCGCACCTTCGTCTTTTAATACTGCTCCCAGGAACATTCCAAATGTTGTGGTAAAAACGCCCATCACCATAAAAATGACCGCCATTCGAATTGGATTTCTCATTTCAAAATCAAAGTGGAATAAGAAAGCCGTTAAGAAATAGCAAGCAATATAAATCAACATATGTATAAAAAATACAAGTCCCCGTCCTAAAAGATAGGTTGCAAGATTGGTTTTACTAATAAATATTCTTTGTATGATACCTCTCTTCTTTTCTATAATCATCAATTCTGCTAACAAGGAAGCCGCCGCCAGCATTTTAAAAATTACCATACCCATAGCATTCCCAATGGGTACTCCCTTTTCTTCCACCTCATTTTGAAGCAGATTTCCGACTTCCTCATTTTTGTACTTTGCTACTGCACCCTTTAAGATGTATTCCATATATGTAGCAACCGAAGAATCCTTTGATTTTATTACCGTCACAGGGCTTTTAGATTCGCTGTCTTCTATCATAACAGCAAACTCTATTTTCCCAGCTTGAATGTTTGTTTCAATGGAAGACTCTTCTAAATCAAGAATCTTGATAAGGTCTGTATCCTCTAAAATTTCTTTCATATATGCTCCAAACCCATCCCCGCTTTTATCTATTACTGCGATATTTACTTTGGATTGAAAGGAAAGGATAAAAGAAAATATCAGCAACATCATGATTGGAGTTACTATGATAGTCGAAGCATATTCTTTATGTCTTGAAAAAAGTTTCCATGTATTCTTTAATATATTACTCATAGATAAATACCCCCTTTTTTGACTCCTGCTTTTTCTTTTGCCAGAAAACCATCAACATAAGCAATACGAATCCCAAACAAAGAGCCATTCCTACATAGTGGTCTGTTGTATACTGATTTCCTGAAAGAGCAATGACGCCATTCACAATCCAGTAAAGCGGGCTAAGTTTACAAAGGTAAGAAACTATTTTTATGGAATCCAAAAAAGTAAGAGGTGTCAGCCCTCCTCCCAACATTCCAATCAGAATCGATAATACCAGTACTTTATCACTAAAAGCTGCCCTGGTTTTTGCAAACAGTCCCAACATTGCGCCAAGTAAAGAACTAAATAAGGCTAACACCAGATATGTCACTACAATTAGCCATGACTTATTCCCCCAGGTTACCCCCAGTGCCAGCTTAGATAATAACCACGCCTCTGCTATCTGCACCATTCCAATGGTTACACCCAATGCCACTTTTGAACTCAGCATAGCACCTATATTTGCTTTTGAAATGAATATTCTTCGAAATGCCTTTGTATCCTTCTCCGCAAATACACTCTGCCCTACGATTAAACTAATGTACAGCATAATGAACCCTAATTCGGCAAAGGTAAAATAAGTATAGGAATCCACCGTCTTTGCTTCGATTTCATATGAAACAACAGAACTTTCTGCCATACTTTCAAATTCACCTAACATATTATGATAAGCTGCCCTTAAAATCTTACTTTCTGTTGGTTCATTATAGGGAGAACGATAATAGTAAAATCCCTCCTTAAAAACCCGAATCAATGCAATAGCATCACAGGAATCCACAGTTTCTTTTGCATCTTCAAAAGAATTTACCTCCTCCCATTCGATTCCCATACTATTTTCCCCAAAGATCATAAAGGTACGAAAAATGCTTTTGTCTTCTTCTTTCGCATCTTCTTCGACCACATACAGCACTTTGCATTTTGCATCATTTTCAATATCAGCAGAAACTCCTACAATATTGGACATTGCATATCCCATCACCAAAATTAACACTACTGGTGCCACTAACATAAAAACCACTTGAAAGGGGCTTCGTAAAAACAATTTCAATTCTTTTTTATACATATTAAAAATCATTAATCTCTAAGCTCCTTTCCTGTAACCAACAAGAATACTTCCTCTAAAGAAGGGATTTTCCCCTCAGATTGATACCGTTCCCTGATATCTTCGATGGTTCCACTTTCCACTATCCTTCCATGGTCCACAATCAAGATTCTGTCACAGATTTCTTCCACTTCTTCCATATAGTGAGAGGTATAAATAACTGTAGTTCCTGCTTTTTTTAGCTTCTTAATTCCCTCTAATATGTAATTCCTTGATTGGGGGTCGATTCCCACTGTGGGTTCATCCATGATAATCAGTTTTGGGTTATGAGCAATAGCACAGGCAATATTAAGTCTTCTCTTCATACCCCCGGAAAACTTTTCTGAATGCTTTTTTCCCTGTTCCAAAAGTCCAACTGTTTTCAAGGCTTCATCCACCTGCTTTTTTAATTCCCCTCCCTTCAATCCATACAATGCAGCAAAAAATGTAACATTTTCCTTTGCAGAAAGGTCAGGGTAAATGGCTAAATCCTGTGGCACCAAGCCAATATGTTCATGCCATCCTTTAAACTTCATTCCCTCTTCAAAAAGAATGGTTCCATCATCAGGCACAAGCAACCCTGAAATCATATTCATGGTTGTGCTTTTTCCTGCACCATTTGGTCCCACAATACCGAGAATTTCACCTTTTTCTACTGAAAAACTGATATCATTGACTGCTACCAAATCTTCATATCTTTTTGTGATGTTTTTGACTTCAAGAATCTTCATTTTACTTTCCTCCCTAATTCTATTCCTTAAGTTAGTTTCATCTAACCTTTACCTTAAAAATATGTGACACACTTGTGCATCACCTGGATTTATAGTATAGTTATTTTAGAAAAAAAGCAATACTTTCACCTAAAGTGATACAATTTTCAACATTTGTGCCACTAAATTTAGATATTTTAGTTTTGCAATTACCTAACAATATGTAAAATATAATTTTAAAACCTAGGAGGGACAATATGTATTTCGAAGGAATCGAAGAAAATCAGACAAAACTATGGCTCATCAATGCCTTATTAGAACAATTGGAACGGAAAGAATATTCCTGCATCACCATTAACATGATTGTAGAACGAGCAAAACTTGGCAGACGTACTTTCTACCGATATTTTAAAACAAAGGATGAAGTCATAGAATACATCACAGAACTTCTTATGGACCAATTCGCCAAATTCATTTTAAAAAACGGCTCCTCCTGTCAGGAAGAAGTGGCACTTGCCTATTTTGAATTTTGGGAACAATATATCGATGTGCTTTTGCTCTTGAAAAAAGCACACTTATTATATTTTATTGAAGACCATCTAACGGAATTAATTATGAATGTCGCAAAGAAAGTAAAACATATTCCTTATGAAATGAGTGATGAAGAAATAGCAGCAGCCTATGAACAATATAAATACGCATTTGCCATTAAACTGGCTGGCTTTTGGAAAGCGACGATACTCTGGTGTGAGGAATCTCCAAGGAAATCCCCGGAAGAAATGAGCAAAATTATAACATCACTTCTAACTTAGAAAACTTATATTGAGTGATACAAAATAAACAAATACACAAGCAGGTGCTTGGACGGCCGTCGGTACTTAATGAGAGGTTTTCCTCGAATTTAGTACCGCTACGAGCCGAACGCAGCGAAAGCGATCCTGCGGTGTTTTGTTCATTTTGTATCACTATTTCATAAAACATTTTAGTTTCACAATTGCTAAACAAATGGCATTTCCTAACAACATTCATTGGTACAGGAATCCACCATAACACTGGTAACTTTCTTACCATCTCCATATCCACACGCTTTTAACCCCTCTGAAATCACCTGATACCAATGATGGGCAGAAAGCCGACAGAAGGATTCATCTTCAAACTCTATGGTACAGGCATTTTCCTTATTACACTCCAGGCAACAGGATATTTTATATATATTTTTCCTGCTAATGGCACCTATGTCCTCCAGCAGATTCACCATCCTGTAAACAGTGGCTGCTCCGATTCCGGAATCTACTTTGATTGCTTTATAATATATCTCTTTGCAACTGGTACAATCCTCCTGCAAAATGACATCCAAAAGCATCTGCCGTTGTTTTGTGATTCTGCATCCCTGCTCCCTCAGTATTTGAATCACCATCTCTTTTTGCATTTCCGTCCTCTGATAATTTTCTACTATCCGATTCCCTTGTTTCAATAAATCCTGTCCCATATATAACTCCTTCTCTACTACATGCATCTTTTATTTTGTCATACTTCAGGTACTCCCAAATATTTAGAACTTTTTATATACAAAAAATCCTAAAACGATTCCATCATATAAAAACAGACAGAAGCCTGCACAGTTCGGTGCAAATTCCTGTCTATTTCCATTTTTATTACTTTGTTTCATTTGTATCAGAATGACAGCCACTGCAGCTTCCAGAATTTTCTCCACATCTTCCAGAGCAATTACCACCTGCCGGGCAGCCAATACACTTTGCACCATTCTTCTTTTCTTTTACGATATAAGCTACCGCAGCACCAACGATAATTATTACAATTCCTGCCACAATAAAATCTGCCATGCCAATACTCCTTTCAAATTCTAAATTAGTTTACCTTTAACTTATATTCTGCACTGAACTTCCTATTTGTTCTGGCAATCAAAGCAACTACTACAGCTACCATAACAGCTACTGCAATCAGACCTGGAACAAATCCACTTCCAAGACTTCCAGTAGTAATCAATGTACCAATTTGGTATACAAGGAATGCAACGGTATAACCGGTTCCTAACTGCAATGCGATACCACCCCATAGCCATTTTTTGCTTTGCATTTCTGAGTTCATAGCACCCAGTGCCGCAAAACAAGGAGGAGTATATAAGTTAAACATCAAATATGCTAAAGCTGCAACCTTGGTTAAGCCCATAGCCACTGCAACTTCATTACCGCCACCAACTAAGGCTAATTCTTCTGTATCAATAAAGTTCGTAAGACCATAAACAACTGCTAAGGTACCCACCACATTTTCTTTTGCAATAAATCCTGTGATTGCCGCTGCCGCTAACTGCCATACGCCAAATCCCAAAGGAATTAAAAGTACAGCAAACGGAGAAGCGATGGATGCAAGAATAGAAGTATCTTCCATTCCTTCTTCTACCACCTCTAACTGCCAGTTAAATGTCTGCATAATCTGAACTAGCGTATTACATACAAGAATAATCGTACCAGCCTTAATGATATAAGCCTTACCACGAGAAAGCATAGAAAGTGTTGCTCTCTTTAAACTTGGAATCTTATATTCCGGAAGTTCAATAATAAAGAATGATTTTCTAAATTTATAACCTGTAAGTTTCTTTACTAATAATGCACCTAATAAAATTAATAAAATACCCACAAAATACATTACTACAGTCACCCAGCTTGCATCTGCAAAAAATGCTCCTGCAAACAATGCGATAACCGGAAGTTTTGCTCCACAAGGCATAAATGGTGTAAGCATTGCTGTTGCTCTACGCTCTCTTTCGTTACGAATCGTACGACAAGCCATAACACCAGGAATGGCACAACCGGTACCAATTACCATAGGAATCACAGATTTTCCCGAAAGACCAACTCTTTTAAAAATTGGGTCTAAAACAACCGTTGCACGTGCCATATAACCGCAATCTTCTAACAATGCAATTAAGAAATACATTACCATTACCAATGGAAGGAAACCAACCACGGCACCAACACCACCGATGATACCATCTACTAATAAGGACTGTACAAATGGAGAGGCACCCTCTACTTTCCCTGCGACCCATTCCTGGAAGCTTTCAATTCCGCCTACTAACCAGTCTGCAATATAGGTTCCTACGGTTGTTTGTGAAACATAAAATACCAACCACATAATACCTGCAAAAATAAAAAGACCAAGAATTGGATTTGTAATCACCTTATCAATTTTATCCTGCACATTTGCATCCTTTGTAAATACCTTACGCTTTTCTACAGCCTTTACAATCTTATTTACAAAATCGAAACGCTTTCTATCCGCAGCTTCTACTTCTGCTTTATCCTGCAAATTAATATCATCCTGCACATATGTAGCCTTTTGTCCCTGACCCTTTAAGAATACTGCTTTTTCCACCACTTCTTTTAAACCATTGTTACTAGAAGAAGTGGAAACTGTCTTTACTACCGGACAACCTAATTTTTCAGCTAAAAGTTCTACATTAATTTCAGTATCTTTCTTTTCATTTACATCACTTTTATTCAATGCCACTACAACTGGAATTCCAAGTTCCAATAACTGAGTGGTAAAGAACAAACTACGGCTAAGATTCGTAGCATCCACGATATTAATGATAACATCTGGATTTTCATTTCTAACATAAGCACTTGTAATACTTTCTTCTGAGGTAAATGGTGACATGGAATAAGCACCTGGTAAGTCTACCGCAGTCAATTCTTCTGCTCCGTCATAATAATTCTTTTTAATGGAACTTTCTTTCTTTTCTACGGTAACGCCTGCCCAATTACCAACTCGTTCATTTCTTCCCGTTAGTGCATTGTACATCGTAGTTTTTCCGCTGTTGGGATTTCCCGTTAATGCAATTCTCATAATGCATCCTCCTAATTTTTCTTTCTTACAGATTGTTACTGTTCACTCGTGCCTCGTAAACAGTAACTACAGATTTCCTCTTTTGTTAGTATCAACTAACTATGTGTCATAAAAAATAGTGATAAAATATCACTATTCCTTAATGACTTACAACACATCTTGTAAATCACCACAAAGTGGCTAGATGACACGTTTACGTGCCACCTGTTTATATTGAAATAGCTTCCGCTAAATCATTATCAATATTATACCGGGCATCCTTGACAGAAACCACGCAGCCACGTTTTTTGCGTGAAACCACGGTAATCGGTTCTCCACTATAACAACCTAACGAAAAAAGAAATGAATTTAATTCTTCATCTTCTGTTACGATATCTTTAATCATATATTCTTCCCCAAGGTTCGCATCCATTAAATTCATATTATCACATCCTTTTTTCATAAAATCCCGTTTTATAGTTAGATATATCTAACTTCAGTTCAAAGTGTAATACAAAAAATTGGCTTTGTCAACTCCTTTCCGAGTAAAAATATTGCACAAAAATTTGCACTATATTGGTAATTTTTCGTTACTGTTCACTCGTGCCTCGTAAACAGTAACAATTTTTCATATATCCTAACTCAGTCAGGTCAACTATCTAACCCAACATTACATCCAGAATCATCATAATCAAAAATCCTGCCGCAAATCCAATGGTAGTAATATTGCTATGCTCCCCTTCGGAAGCTTCCGGTAAAAGTTCCTCCACCACTACATATATCATAGCTCCCGCTGCAAACGCCAAAAGATAAGGAAGTATGGGTTGCAAAATTCCGGAAAGAAGAATGGTAAGCCCCGCCGCTATCGGTTCCACGATTCCTGAAACCATTCCATAAGAAAATGCCTTTTTTCTTGAAACTCCTTCACTTCTAAGAGGCAAAGAAATAATGGCACCTTCCGGTATATTCTGAATGGCAATTCCCACAGATAAAGCAACTGCACCTGCAAGTGTGATATTACTGTCCTCGGAAAGTAACCCGGCAAACACAACACCTACCGCCATTCCTTCCGGAATATTATGAAGCGTTACTGCAAGAACAAGCATAGTTGTTTTTTTTAAAGTGGAAGGAAGCCCTTCCGGTTTATCACTGTCTAAATGAATATGTGGTACAAGCTCATCCATCAAAAGTAAAAAACCGATACCTAATATAAAGCCCAAAGCTGCAGGTAAAAACTTCATTTTCCCCATTTCCTTTGACATTTCAATTGACGGTATCAGTAATGACCATACGGATGCCGCCACCATAACACCGGAAGCAAAACCCAAAAGTGTCTTCTGTAAAAGAGGTTTTAATTCATTTTTCATTACAAACACACAGGCCGCACCTAAAACAGTTCCAATAAAAGGAATAAAAATTCCAATGAATACATTCATACTATATCCCCTTTCTATTCCATGTGATGTCATTCATCCATCCTTTATTTTTCATGCCCTTGTTTTCATTTCTAATCTTTCACATATCTTTTCTTCGCTTTGCCCCATTTTTTATCACAAAACCATGACATATGCTTTTTATCCATTGCATGAAGGCAAATAAAAGAGATGCAGATATCATCGCCAAAATCGGTATACCATCGATTCCATCTAATAAAATCATACGTAACTCGTCACTCATATAAATCCCTCCTTATGTTTTAACATTTATGAAAGAACTCCCTTTCATTTTCAGTTCAAGAGTTAGTTATAACTAACTCTTTATAATTATTATATTTAAAGGAAACAAAATTGTCAATACATTTTCCACTTAATATCTAAATCATACGGTTCATGATTTTTTTATATACCGAATTTCCATACAAAAGCCAATATGTTACTGCTTGAAAAGTTTTTCTTTTATCTATATTTATGCTTTTCATAAAAAAAGGTTACACAAACGCAAAAAGTCATGTGTTTCATACCCGCTATGAAAACACATGACCTTTTGAACTTTATAAAACCATGTCTGATAATTTTCTAGATATGGTATTCCCCCAAAAAATACCCTTTTCTGTTAATCGATATCCTTCGTTTGTAGGATATACCATACCATTCTCAAGCAACTCCCCTAAAAAGTGTTGATATTCCTTTTTATCACGGTACATCCCCTCATTTCTAGGAAGATATGCTGTCTGGACATCTCCTTTAAAACGTACCACATTTTCATACTCAGGAAGGAATAGCATTCCCTTTCTATCCTGAAAGTGCAAAACACTTTGCTCGTATTCCTCTAATTTGATTGGATTCATAATTGCAAGACCATTTAGAGAACCACCGGCTCCTGCTCCTAATGGAAGCGTATCCGCTCCTTTATGTCGATTCATAATATAGCGATAACGGTCCCCCTTTACCATCTTAGTAAGTTCTAAAAAATGATATCCTCTGGCTTTCATAACATCACTAATGGTAAAAAACATATTCTCATCATTCTTTTCATTCTGTGCCTCATCAATTGAAGTTTCTTTCATATTAATCAGAGAATACATGGAAAATCCATCCAGTCTAAGTTCGTGAATTTTATCCAAATCTGTCATAAGACTTTCTATGGTCTGTCCGGGATAATTATAAATTAAATCCATACTTACCGTAATTCCCGAATATTCCTTTAACTGCCGCAGTTTCTCATATGCCTTTTCACCACTTCCTACTCGTCTCATCAGCTTTCTTCCTTCATCGTCAAAGGTCTGTACACCAACCGAAAATCGATTGACTCCCTGTTCTATCAGAACTTTCATCTTATCTTGTGTTAGTTCTGTCACAGTTGTTTCAATGGTAAATTCTGCATCCACCGTAAACTTAAAATTTCTTTTTAACGCCTTAAGAACCCTGCTTAAATCATCTTCCGACAAAGTAGTGGGGGTTCCTCCTCCAAAATACACTGCATCAAAAATAGTCGTTTTTATATACGGAAGTTTCGCATACTCCCCTATTTCTTTTACAATCAAATCTGCATAATTTTTTGTCGGTTGCTGAAGAGAACGACGCATATTACAAAAACTGCATATTTTATTACAAAAGGGTACATGGATATAAATAGTAGCTATATTTTCCTCTTTTGTATTTGCTTGTGCAAGAACGGATTGAGGAGTCCCCATTCCCACCATGTACTTTTTTCCTTCACTCATAGCACTATGATGCGTTTTGATTCTTTCTCTAAACATCTGCTTCTATCCTTTCGCGAAACATCTCCGCAGCCACTGCAATGTCTGCTTGGGAAGGATGGTTGGCAGAGATTGCATATCTCTTTCTCTTTTCCGGTGTCGGTCTATGGGGACTTCCTTCCGGCATCTTTTCGAACATCTCAATCATTCTTTCATCTATCTTCCCTTGACAGATATACTTTCCAATTACATGATTTTTCTCAATTACAAGTTTTTCACCCGCTAGAATGGAGCCAAATCCATGTTCCGAATCAGGCCAGAATGCTAAAGTAGCAAAAAGTCCTACTTTTTTTCCTTCTATTTTCTTTAAAAATTCTGCCGCTTCTTGATTCGGTCCACCTTTATCTACCCAATAACCTGCTAGTACAACATCATAAGCACTCACATCTTCCACTTCTTTCATTGGAAGTATGCTTTTATCTACTTCCTTTAATCCCTCAAAAATTCCCTCAGCAAGTTTTTTTGTATTTCCTGTCTTGCTGGAATAGGTAACTAATATTCTCATTTTCTCATCCTTTCTATATCGCAGCCGCTACTTCATACTCCTCATGCTCCACCAAAGGTATCATGTAAGGACAATTATTTTGCTTCGACCATCGAATCACTGCTTTTATACCATACACTTCTTTTAGACGTTCCTCTGTAATGCCTCCTGCAACCGGACCCGCATAACAGATATTTCCTTTTTTCATAATAATAAGATTATCACTAAACTGCATTGCCTGATTGATATCATGAAGAACCATCACAATCGTCATATTGTATTCCCGATTCAGTTTACGAACCAAACTGAGTATTTCCATCTGATAATATATATCAAGATAGGTGGTAGGCTCATCCAGAAATAAAATATCCGTTTTTTGTGCCAACGCCAATGCAATCCATGCCCTCTGGCGTTCTCCACCTGATAATTGACTTACCCGTTTCTTTGCCATATGTGTTAAATTCGTTACCTTAAGTGCCCATGTTACTATTTGTTCTCCATCCTCATCTTTTGTCGAAAACATCGATTGATATGGCATTCTCCCAAAGTGAATCAATCTTTCCACAGTCGTGTCAGGAGGGGCAGAATTTTGTTGATGTACCATAGCAACCGTTTTTGCCATATCTTTAAGAGGAATGTTCCTTATCTCTTTTCCATCCAAAGTCACCTTTCCTCCCTGTGGCTTTAACTGGTTCACCAAAAGGTTTAAAAGTGTGGATTTTCCACAACCATTCGGTCCTAGTATGGTTGTGATTTTCCCTTTTGCAATATTCCCACTTAGATTTTCAATAAAACGGTTTTCTCCATAAGAGAAACATAATTTTTTAATCTCCATAACCTGCCTCGTCCTTTCGTAACAAATATAAAAAGAATGGCCCTCCAAACACCGTTGTAATCACTCCCACCGGCACTTCATATGGTGCAATCATGGTTCTTCCTACGGTATCTGCAATCAATAGCATCGTAGAGCCCATAAGGGCAGCAAACGGTATCAGTCTCTTATGTTCCGAACCCATAATCATCCTCGAAATATGTGGTACTACCAAGCCAATAAATCCTATGACACCTACATATGCTGTTGAAATTCCTGCAAGTAACACTGCCACAGCTGATAATAAAAGCCGCAGAAGGTTAGGGTTGTAGCCGAGACTCTTTGTATTCTTGTCGCCAAGTGCCAGAACATCACAACTTTTATGAAGCAAAAATGCCATAATAAGTCCAACAACAGAGTAGATAGCAACATATTTTACTTGTGTCCAACTCTTCTTTCCTAGTTCACCATTCAACCAATTTAAAACCCCGGTAAGGTTTTCACTATTCATAAGCTGTATCATACTGGTAATACCACCCAGAATAGAATTTACCGCAACACCTGCAAGAACAATTCTCATTGCAGATAATCCATTTTTCCATGCAAGTCCATAAATAATCAGACATGCTATGACACCACCTAAAAATCCAAACAAAGGCATACTGGCTGCCGCTTGTGGAAGATACAACATTACAATCAGAACTACCACACTTGCTCCTGAAGAAATTCCTGTGATACCGGGGTCTGCAAGAGGATTTTTCATCACCGCTTGTAATAAAACTCCCGAAACTGAAAGATTTGCACCTATCATGACTGCCATTAAAATTCTCGGTATTCGAATCGTGCGAATGATTCCTGCAATTCCTCCCTTATCCGTGGTAAATGCATTCAAAATATCCTCATAAGATACCTCCACACTGCCAATGCGGATTGCAATCAAAAAGGTTATGACAAATACCAAAAGCAATACCACAAATGCACCTTTTCTTTTCATAGTATCTTTATTTCTCCCCGTATAAGATATCCACTAATTTTTCCATTGCATCTACTGCCTGAAGATTTGCACTCATTCCAAAATATCCGGTTTCGAGGGCAATTACTTTATCGTTCTTATATGCATCAAAGTTCTGCCATGCTGCATTGGTTTCCATTTCCTGCTTAAATGCTTCTAAAGACTCTTCCAGATTTGCATGTGCCATAAACAAAATGTATTCTGGATTCTGACTTGCAAGGTATTCCATGTCAACCGGTGAGAAGGCTGCCGGAGCATCTGTAATAATATTTTTACCACCTACTCTCTTTACCAGGTCACCCACATAGGTATCTTCTGATGCAACCATAAAATTTCCGCTGGCTCCAAAAATAACAAGAACACTAGGGCCTTCCTTATCCTTGATAAGTTCCGCAATTTCCGCTTCTTTCGCCTCAAAACCAGAAATAATTTCTTCTGCCTTTTCCTTTTTACCAAAACGTTCGCCTAATTCTGTAATAGAACTTTTTAAACCATCATAGCTTGATAGATTTACGAAAAAGGATTCTGCTCCAATAGCCTTAAATTGTTCGTCTAAATCTGCTGACAAAGTATCAACAGATACGATTACCGTAGGTTCCAGGGAAGCAATTACCTCCATGTCAGGTTCCATAGGATTCCCAATTCTTGTAGCATTCTCTACGCTTTCCGGTAACTCATAACTACTGGTTGGTACCCCAGCCATTTCTACCCCTAACGCATCTAGAATCTGCACAACCGCAACCGAAGATGCAATTACTGTATCCTTTTGTTCTACTTCCTCTTTCTGTTCCCCTTGCGTATCCTGTTCATTTTGTACATCCTGTTCCACCCCTGCGGCTGTGGTAGTTTCCTCCTTCTCATCCTCTGTAGTACCACAACCTGTCAAAGCCATAATAGACATTCCCATCACAACTAAGATAGATAATAATTTTTTCTTCATATTGATATTCCTCCAATTTGATATAACTTTTAGTTAGTCCAAACTAACCACAAGTATGGTATCATGGGCTCGATTTTTTGTCAATATTCCGAATTCAAGAAAAATTATCATTAAGCTCCTTATTGATAAACATTTTCATTTCACATTTTCTAAATCTCAAAAAAAAGTGCATCTAAAATGTCAGATATTCTTATCTAACATCCAGATACACTTTCATGATTCATCCTCAACAATATCAGATCATCCGTTCAAATTCTTCCCACGTGAATCATCTCGGTTTATTAATAATTTTCTTTTCTTACTTCAAAGTAACTTTGTGGGTGATTACATACAGGACAAACTGCAGGAGCTTCTAATCCTACTACAACATGACCGCAGTTACGGCATTCCCACATAGTAACACCACTCTTCTTAAACACTTCCATAGCTTCTACATTATGAAGCAATGCTCTGTATCTTTCTTCGTGCATTTTTTCGATGGCAGCAACACCTCTGAACTGAGCAGCTAATTCAGTAAATCCTTCCTCTTCTGCTTCTCTTGCCATACGTTCGTACATATCGGTCCATTCTGCATTTTCGCCTTCTGCTGCATGTAACAGGTTTGTAGGAGTATCACCAAGTTCTCCTAATGCTTTAAACCATAATTTTGCATGTTCTTTTTCATTTTCTGCAGTTTGTAAGAACAATGCTGCAATCTGCTCGTATCCGGCTTTTTTGGCTACAGAAGCAAAATAAGTATATTTATTTCTAGCCTGTGATTCTCCTGCAAAAGCTTCCCATAAGTTCTTTTCTGTCTTTGTTCCTGCGTACTTGTTAGTTCCCATTTCTTTATTCTCCTTTGTTATTTTTTCAAAATCAGACGCTGGATGTTTGCACAATGGACAAACAAAATCGTCTGGTAATTCCTCACCTACATATTCATAACCACAGATGGTACATCTCCAGATAGTCTGTCCATCCTCTGTTTTTCCAACTTCCTGTGGCTTCGGTTTTATATTGTTATGATAATAACTGTAAGTTGCAGATGCAACGCTGCTTAACACCTTCATATCTGTAACTTCTGCAATGAAAAGTGTGTGAGAACCTAAGTCCTCCATCTTTTCTACCTTTGCAGAAATATAGGAATTAGTACCTTGCGTAATATAACGGATTCCATTCTCCCCGGTTGCGAAATCACCAAATCCTGCAAACTTATCCGTATCCTTTCCAGACTGAAAACCGAATCTCTTAAACAAATCAAATTTCGCCTGCTCACTGATGACGGATACTGTGAAAACTCCCGTATTCACAATCATATCATGAGTATAATTTGCTTTGTTTACTGCAATACTGATGCGGTTTGGTTCTGATGTAACCTGCTGAACTGTATTAATAATACAGCCATTATCTTTTCCATCCATCTTGGCAGTTAAAACAAATAGTCCATAACTTAAATAATTCATTGCTTTCTTATCCACCCTAAAACCTCCTTTTACATTTCATGATATTAACAATACCATTATAACCTATTCTGATTAATTTTTCATCAAAAAATATAAATTTTACATTATTATACACACCATGTTATGAGGAAGCAGCAATCTACGGATATAGAAAAGAACAAGTCCCCCCTTTTACCAAGGAACTTGCTCTTTTCTCTCCAACCTTATACTGTGAAATCTGACATCATCTTACTTAACCCATACACCTTCATGATTAATCTTATATCCATCAATCACTGTATTGGTTACCATGGCTCCAGATGAATCCAAATAATACCAAAGTCCTTTATGCTTTATCCAGCCTGTCTTCATAGGACCATCTGCATTCAGATAATACCAGGTTCCTTTATCCTTCACCCAGCCTGTCTTCATGGCTCCATCTGCATTCAGATAATACCAGGTTCCTTTATCCTTCACCC
>JAFQCI010000024.1 GCA_017416505.1 Lachnospiraceae bacterium | reverse complement strand
TCACCACTTAGTTGATGATAAAATACATGCTCGTTCAACTGGACCATACTCATTAGTAACACAACAACCTCTTGGAGGTAAAGCTCAATTTGGTGGACAAAGATTTGGAGAGATGGAGGTTTGGGCACTAGAAGCATATGGTGCAGCTTACACATTACAAGAAATCTTAACAATAAAATCTGACGATGTTGTAGGAAGAGTAAAAACTTATGAAGCAATCGTTAAAGGTGAAAACGTTCCTGAACCAGGAGTTCCAGAAAGCTTTAAAGTATTAGTAAAAGAATTACAAAGTTTAGGATTAGATGTAAGATTATATTCTGAAGACGATGAAGAATTAGAATTAAAAGAAAACATCGATGAAGGAATAGATTTAAATATAGAAGAACTAAACAAAGCAATGGCAGCAGAAGCAGAAGCAGAAGCCATAGTAGACGAAGAAGAATTAGAAGGAGATTTCATAGAAGAAGATTTCGACGAAGACATTATAGAAGACGAAGATATAATGATTGAAGAAGACGAAATTTTTGATAATGAATTGGCTACAGATAATATGCTTAACGACCAAGATATTATAGATGAGTAGTTAAAAGCAACAAAATAGAAGTGTGAAGTGGGACGTGAGAAGTGTGATTAGAGTAAACTCTACGAAGTATGCTATATAAAGCACACCTCGCACCTCACACAGCTCACCTCAAAAAATAAAACCTAATTAAATACCTACAATATAATAAAATTAAATCACATAATGGAATTGTTCGAGCAATGTATATTTGATTTTAGAGATATTGTGGAACCAAGATGTAAACATGTAGGGGCGGACGACCCTGTCCGCCCGCAATAAAAACAAAACGTTTTTGAAGGAGGAACTACCTTAATGGAAAACAAAGAAGTAAAAGATGAATTAGAGATATTCAATAAATTAAAAGTAGGTTTAGCTTCAGACGAAAAGATAAGAGAATGGTCAAAAGGTGAAGTTAAAAAACCAGAAACTATTAATTATAGAACTTTAAAACCAGAAAAAGATGGTTTGTTCTGTGAGAAAATATTTGGACCTACAAAAGACTGGGAATGTCATTGTGGTAAATATAAAAGAGTAAGATATAAAGGAATAATATGTGATAGATGTGGTGTTGAAGTTACAAAATCAAAAGTAAGACGTGAAAGAATGGGACATATTGAACTTGCTGCACCAGTTGCTCATATTTGGTATTTTAAAGGAATTCCAAGTAGAGTAGCATTAGTATTAGATATTTCTCCAAGAAGCTTAGAAAAAGTTATATACTTTGCATCTTACATAGTTCTAGATAAAGGTACATCAGGGCTTACAAAATGCCAAGTATTAACAGAAAAAGAATATAGAGAAGCAGAAGAAAAATACGGAAAAGGTTCATTTACTGCAAAAATGGGAGCAGAAGCAATAAGAACTTTATTACAAGAAGTAGATTTAGAAAAATTATCTGCTAAACTAAAAAAAGAAATAGAAAAAGCAAGTGAACAAAAAAAGGCTAAGCTTGTTAAAAGATTAGATACAGTAGAAAGCTTTAGACTATCTGGAAACAAACCAGAATGGATGGTAATGAGTGTTATACCAGTAATACCACCAGAAATAAGACCAATGGTTCAATTAGATGGTGGAAGATTTGCAACATCTGATTTAAATGATCTATACAGAAGAGTTATAAACAGAAACAACAGATTAAAAAGATTATTAGAATTAGGTGCACCAGAAATAATTGTAAGAAATGAAAAAAGAATGTTACAAGAGTCTGTAGATGCATTAATAGATAATGGTAGACGTGGAAGACCAGTAACAGGTGCTGGAAATAGACCTTTAAAATCTTTATCAGATATGCTAAAAGGAAAACAAGGACGTTTCCGTCAAAACTTACTTGGAAAACGTGTTGACTA
>JAFQCI010000023.1 GCA_017416505.1 Lachnospiraceae bacterium | reverse complement strand
GGCGTAGGATATTTGAGAGGAGCTGTCCTTAGAACGAGAGGACCGGGATGGACAGACCGCTGGTGTATCTGTTGTCGTACCAACGGCATGGCAGAGTAGCCAAGTCTGGACGGGATAAACGCTGAAGGCATCTAAGCGTGAAGCCCCCCTCAAGATAAGATATCCCATAGCATAAGCTAGTAAGACCCCTTGAAGACTACGAGGTTGATAGGTTTAAGGTGTAAGTACGGTAACGTACTCAGCTGATAAATACTAATAGGTCGAGGGCTTGACCAGAAGTCTGGTGGAAAGATGTAGAGTATGGAATGTATGTGGTTTTGAAGGAACACGAAATAAAAAGTTAGATACCTACTGTTATCAGGAGGTATTTTCATCATTTAGGGGCATAGTTCAAAGGTAGAATGTCGGTCTCCAAAACCGCTGATGTGGGTTCGATTCCTACTGCCCCTGTTATAAGACTCAGAGCGTTAAAGCTTTGAGTTTTTTTGTTTTTAGGAATTCCAGTTTCCAGCTTGTTCTTTTAATTGCAATTTTATTTACCAAATAGTATAATAAATTAAGAGAATATATCGTGAAAAATCGAGATTAATTGAGATGATTTAATACTTTAAACATTAAGTATCATACTCATTATGTCGATATGAAAGAGAAAGGATGTGTTAGAAGTGGATTTTTTAAGTGTTTTAAAACGTAAACAAAACGCAATGGAGTCTGTGGCACATCCCTATGTAAAATTGCCTGACTATGAAAAATACTTATATTGTTTTGGGTTGTCAGTGATGACTCTAGGGAGTTCAAAAGCCATTGCAGAAACAAAACCGATGTTTGAAAAAGTTCTGGATAGGATTTCTTTGAGCCAGGAAGATAGGGAACGTCTTATTTCAGATATTAATTCACAGTTTGATTTAAGAATCAGCCAGTTATTAAAATGGGTTGATAAAAAGAAAGAAATACAATATCTATTGTTGTTTGATATGCAGTTGATTGCCTATCATACATTGTGGGCACAAAGTTATTGTGAAAAGATAATGAAAGAATTTTCTTTGTTATTTTCTTTAGAATCAAAAGAAAATGAATTTATCCGTTCTTTTGTGCAGGCAACTAAAAATAATAATCAGGAAAAAGCACGAATGTTATATGATAAGTTTTGTGCAGACGGATATTTTATTACATATAAGCACTTGCATTATATTTGTCCTGTGTTGAATTTTAATTTAAAATTAGATTCTTTGGTTTTGGATAAAGGACAGAAGTATGTGATTGACAAGGAAACAAGGATAGAAAATGATATCATGGTTACCAATGGCTCTGTTTTAGTCATAGACCATGCAAAAGTAATGTTGGGTGGTTCTATCCGTATTGATGGAGGAGAAATCTATATTACGGATTCTGAAATAATAGCTACCAGAAATCAAGAATATTCTATGATTGAATTGGTGAATGCGTTTCGTTTTGTTATGGAGGATACCGTGATAGATTGTAATAAGAATACCACTTTTTTAAGGCAGTATGGCGGTGATGCTACGATTAAAAACTGCATTATTAAAAATTCAGTAAAGATACCAGCTATTTTTTTCCTTGGAGAAGATATGAACGTTGTGAATTGCCATTTTGAAAATTGTTTGGATGGAGCAATTCGATGCTCCCAAAAGGGAAATTTGAACATTATAAATACTAATTTTCTTATGTGTAAGGCGGAACAGGGTGGAGCAATCTTTGTAGATGAAGCAAATAATACGAACATTCAAAATTGCAGATTCGAAAAATGCGAAGCGAAGTTTATTGGTGGTTGTATATACTTCCCTTATTTAAGATACGGGCAGAATGTTATCAATGCGACTATGATAGATTGTAAACCATCAGATAGTCTAATGCTAAATCAAGTGGATTATGAATGGGGGAACTAAAATGTCAAAATTACCTGTAATTCAAGATACACTAGCAAAATTAAAGAAAAAAAGAAAAGAATTAACGACGGTAAGACATCCATTGTATTTTATGACCGAAAGTGAAAAGGTAATCTATTGTGCAGCCCTTTTCTTGCAGTTAAAAATGAATGAACATAGCAATCCTCTAAATCATTTTGAATTTAACCGGCTTTTGATTCAGGGCTTATGTCTGCCAAATAACATTATTTCGAAAATACTGACAGAGTCAAAAGATAAACAGAAATTATTGGAGAAATTGCTTGAAATTCTTGATACATCACAGAAAAAATATATTTTTATGCTGGATTTGAATAATCTATGTATGAAGGAGAATGGATTATCGGAGGATGATAAGGAAGCATTCTCGATTTTTGGAAAAATGCTAAATCTTTCGTTGGAACAAACGAGTTTTATTCAAAAATTTATTTTGTCTGCATACTATGAAGAAACGGAGCAGTGCATGAAATGCTATGAGAGTATGTTGCAGTTTGATATGGATTTGACCATGAATCAGTTAAAATACTATATTCCTTCCATGCCATATATTAATGTAATCGAAGGAAGGTCGTTAAAATCTTTGGAAGAGATGGAATTAAGAGAGCAGTGTACGATTCATGGAAATATTTATGTTAAGGAAGGTACGAGCCTAATCATAGCTGATGCCAATGTTTTGTTGTTTGGGCAAATTATTGTGGATGGAGGACAGTTATTAATATATAACAGTACTTTGGAATATAAGGGAACAGAAAATATTCCATTGATTTTAGTAAAAAGTTATTCCAGACTTGTGATAAATAAAGGAATATTTTTATGTAATAATCGTTCCGGCGGTATCAAGCAGACCAATGGAAGTCTTCATATTAGACAGAGTGAATTTTATGATACCAATATTCATCAGGCAATTTTATTTTCTGGTGAGAATGCTATCATTACCCAATGTAAGTTCTCGAATTGTTATGTAAGAGGTAAGGGAGCCGCAATATATAAAAAATCAGGCAGAGTCAATATCAGTCAATGTAATTTTTATTCCTGCAGAGCCAATAATGGCGGTGCTATTTATGCGAAAAAGGGAACACGAATTACAGATTGTAAGTTTAAAAATTGCAGAGCCTTAGAATTTGGAAATTCTATTTATTTTTATGGGGAAATAGAAAACAGAATATCTCATTGTATGTTTGAAACTGGAATTATGGATGCAAAAGAAGTGGTTCAGTTTATTCCTAAAGAGATAAAATGTAAAATCAGTGGTGAAAAGTGGTTAAAGTATTCCACTATTTTTGAAGCAGGGTTTTATGTAGAACCAGGTGCAGTTCTTAATATTGAGAATGCCAGAATCTTTTTAGGACAGCCAGCGGTTGTTTTTGGCAGTATAAATATGTCTAGGTGCTATGTGGCACCTTATCAGCTAAAAGGAAGGGATATCATTGAAATATCCAATGCTGCTATGTCCGAGTTTGAACATACGGTGTTTGATGGAGATGGTAAATGTAGTATTTTCCATGCCACAGGTACGAAGCTGTTACTTAAAAATTGTATTTTGAAAAATACAGTGGGTGGAAGGGCTATATATCAATGTACAGATTCTAAAATTTTAAATTGTATTTTCTCTTTCTGTGAAGAAGGTGGAATTTATATGTTAAGCGGTGTCATAAAGGACTGTAAATTTATTAATTGCAGAGGAGATAAGGGAGCAGGAATCGAAGTAAAGGGCAATCGTACTGTAATTGAGGGTTGTAAATTCGTCCGTTGCATCGCAAGAATGACAGGTGGTGCCATTCATGCTTTAGGAGGTAATCAGGTGCTTAATTGTGCCTATAAGGAATGTAAGCCCAATGCTGTTGGATAGGGAAAGTCATAAAAAGTTTTAAGTAATAGAAAAGAGCTGATACATAAGTATGAATACATAAGAAATATGTGTTATTGTCACATGAACAGTAATAAATATTTCTTATTGTACTTAAACTTATTGTTCAGCTCTTTTTATAGTTTTTATTTTAAATCGGGCAAAGCCTGGAATATTTTTATAAAAGATATTGTTGATTTTTTATAAAACTTTTGATTAATCTTCTTCTTCTGATTCCATATTCATTACCTGACGTTTTCTTGCAAGTTCATCATTTGCAAGATATTCATCATAAGTAGTTTTCTTATCGATTAATCCACCATTGTTGGTAATTTCCATAATTCTGTTTGCAGTGGTTTCTACAAACTGGTGGTCTTGAGAAGTAAAAATAAGGACACCAGGGAACTTAATTAAACCATTGTTTAAGGCGGTAATGGATTCCATATCCAAATGGTTAGTAGGTTCATCTAAAAGAAGGATGTTTGCTCCGGAAATCATCATTTTGGATAATAAACAACGTACTTTTTCACCACCGGAAAGTACTTTTACTTTTTTTACACCTTCTTCACCGGAAAATAGCATTCTTCCAAGGAAACCACGGACATAAGTAACATCCTTTTCTTCAGAAAACTGGGTAAGCCAGTCTACAATAGTCAGGTCATTGTCAAATTCCTTCGTATTGTCTTTTGGGAAATAAGCCTGAGTGGTAGTGATTCCCCATTTATAAGTTCCTTCGTCCGGTTCCATCTCTCCTGCTAAGATTTTAAACAGGGTAGTAGTAGCAATGGTATTTGGTCCTACGAAAGCAATTTTATCATCCTTTGCAACAGTAAAGGACACATTATCTAATAATTTTACCCCATCTACGGTTTTGGAAAGGTTGGATACAGTTAATACTTCATTTCCGATTTCTCTGTTTGGTCTAAAATCAATGTATGGATATTTACGGCTGGAAGGTCTGATATCGTCCAGTTCGATTTTTTCCAAAGCACGTTTTCTAGAAGTTGCCTGCTTTGATTTAGAAGCATTAGCGGAGAAACGTTGGATAAATTCTTGTAATTCCTTGATTTTTTCTTCTTTCTTTTTATTTGCTTCCTTCATTTGCTTAATCATTAACTGGCTGGATTCATACCAGAAATCGTAATTACCAGCATATAATTGAATTTTACCATAATCGATATCAGCAATATGGGTACAAACTTTATTTAAGAAATAACGGTCATGTGATACTACAATTACTGTGTTTTCAAAATTAATTAAAAATTCTTCCAACCATGCAATGGCATCTAAATCTAAGTGGTTGGTAGGTTCGTCTAATAATAACACATCAGGATTTCCAAAAAGGGCTTGGGCAAGCAATACCTTTACCTTTTGGGAACCAGTTAATTCATGCATAAATTTATAGTGTAAGTCATTTTCAATGCCAAGTCCGTTTAATAAGGTGGCAGCATCGGATTCTGCTTCCCAACCGTTTAAAGTGGCGAATTCACCTTCTAATTCAGAAGCTTTGATACCATCTTCTTCTGTAAAATCTTCTTTTGCGTAAATGGCGTCTTTTTCTTTCATGATTTCATAAAGACGGGCATTTCCCATAATAACAGTATCAAGAACCTGATATTCGTCATATTTGTAATGGTCCTGTTGAAGTACGGAAAGACGTTCTCCTGCGTTCATTGTGATATCACCTTTGGAAGGTTCAATGACACCGGATAAAATTTTAAGGAAAGTTGATTTTCCGGCACCGTTAGCACCGATTAATCCGTAGCAGTTTCCTTCGGTAAATTTGATGTTTACATCTTCGAATAAGGCTCTTTTTCCAAGTCTTAATGTTACATTGTTTGCGCTAATCATATTATAAGTCCTTTCTAGGTAATTATTTGCATTATGTTCCAATAATATTGTACAAGAAAAATCTTTTTTTGCAAGTAGTATTATTATCTTTTTGTCACTTTTTGAAACACTTTTCAAAGAGAATTTCTTTCATAAATGTTTTTTTGGCACATATAATGTATTCATAGTTACTGTTCATGAAAGCATATGGCAATGTTTTTTGTCATAGTGATGTTTGTAAGGCAGACATATCCCGTTTGAGTAAAAAAGTGAGGAGGATTAATATTATGGGAAGTAAAGTTGTAGAAATGGGGAAGGCACTACTTATTAGTTATTTATTAACTGGAATCATACTAGCAATTCTTTCTTATTTTGTACTTCAATATGAAATGAAAGAGGGGATTGTAAATATAGTAATTGTTGCAACCTATGTGATTGCTAATTTTATGGGTGGCTTTATTTGTGGGAAGAGAATGAAGGAAAAGAAGTTTCTATGGGGCTTAGCTTTGGGACTATTATATGCGGCAATCTTGATGGTGGTTTCTGTAGCATTAGGAAATGGCAGTGCTTTGGCAGATAGGTCGAATTTAACCATGATGATGCTTTGTACCGGTGGTGGAATGCTTGGAGGGATGTTGGCATAAATTGAAATTTCCTCTTCACTTTTCGTTTTCTTTATGATATAATCATACGAGCTAAGTAAATAAAGGAGGCGTCTTTAATGAAACGTATTAAGACTTTAACCAACAAGACTTTAAAGAATACTATGGCTAAAGGTGGCTGTGGTGAATGTCAAACTTCTTGTCAATCAGCATGCAAGACATCTTGTACTGTAGGAAATCAAAGCTGCGAGAATAATAAGTAATTGGGTAGGGTCCGTTCGATTGATTCGAACGGACTCTATTACTGTGAAAGGAGTTTAACAAGTGATTCATCAATATAAAAATAATGGCTATAACATTGTATTGGATGTATGCAGTGGAGCAGTTCATGTAGTGGATGATGTGGTATATGATGTGATTGCCCTTTATGAACAGGAAAATCTTGAAGGAATCGTAGAAAAATTATCATCCAGATACAAAGAAGAAGATATCAAAGAAGCGTATGAAGAAATAGAGGAATTAAAAGAAGAAGGTTTACTGTTTGCAGAAGATGAATATAAAGAATATGTCATCGATTTTAAGAAACGTCAGACAGTAGTAAAGGCACTTTGTTTACATATCGCACATGATTGTAATCTGGCATGTAAATATTGTTTTGCCGGTAAAGGTGAGTATAATGGAGACAAGTCCTTAATGAGCCTTGAAGTAGGTAAAAAAGCCATTGACTTTTTGATTCAGAATTCCGGTAACCGTAGAAATCTGGAGGTGGATTTCTTTGGTGGAGAGCCTCTTATGAATTTTGAGGTGGTAAAGGGAATTGTAGCTTATGGAAGAAGTCTGGAAGAAAAGTATAATAAAAATTTTCGTTTTACCTTAACCACAAATGGAATGTTGTTAAATGATGACATCATGGAATTTGCCAATAAAGAAATGAGCAATGTGGTGTTAAGCGTAGATGGAAGAAAAGAAGTAAATGATAGAATGCGTCCGACTCCAAATGGAAAAGGAAGTTATGATATTTTTATGCCGAAGTTTATTAAACTGGCAAATCTCAGAAATCAAACCAATTATTATGTGAGAGGAACCTGCACACATTATAACCTTGATTTTGCGAAGGATGTATTACATCTTGCAGATTTAGGATTTAAGCAGATTTCTGTGGAACCGGTAGTATCTTTACCGGAAGAACCTTATGCCATTAAAGAAGAAGATTTACCAATTCTTTTCGAACAATATGATGTTTTGGCTAAGGAATTGATTAAGAGAAAAAAAGAAGGAAATGGATTTAACTTTTTCCATTTCATGATTGATTTAGAACAGGGACCATGTGTGGCGAAACGTCTGTCAGGATGCGGTTCCGGAGTAGAATATCTTTCTGTTACACCATGGGGTGATTTATATCCTTGCCATCAGTTTGTTGGAGAAGAGGATTATTTGATTGGAAATTTAGATGACGGAATTACCAATACAGCATTGCGTGATGAGTTTAAGTTATGTAATGTTTATGCAAAAGAAAAATGTAAAAACTGTTTCGCAAGATTTTATTGTAGTGGAGGATGTGCAGCGAATTCTTATAAATTCCATGGTTCCATTTTGGATGCATATGATATCGGTTGTGAATTACAGAAAAAACGTATTGAATGTGCCATTATGATAAAGGCAGCTTTGGCAGAACAGGAAGATGAGTAAAGGAGAAAATGAAAAAATGAAAGCAAAGAAGAAAAGTATTGTTACGCTTGTTGTATTTTTCCTTTGTGTCGTACTCAGTTCTTATACGGTAGTATTTGGACTAATTGATACAGCAGGTGCAGCAAAGAACATTAAATTAGGATTAGACCTTGCAGGGGGTGTTAGTGTTACCTATGAAATTCAAGGTGATAATGTAACTGAGACCCAGATTAAAGATACCATTGCAAAATTACAACAACGTGTTGAAAAGTATAGTACAGAAGCAGAAGTTTACCAGGAAGGTGATAATCGTATTACGGTTGAAATTCCAGCAGTAGAAGATGCAAATGCTGTTTTGGAGGATTTGGGTACTCCAGGTGCTTTGGAATTTTATGCTCCAGACGGGGAAACAGTAGTGTTGACAGGTTCTGATGTTGCAGATGCATATGTTAGTTCGGATAATTCAGGAGTGGGAACTTCTTATGTGGTTGGTCTTGAATTAACAGATGAAGGTGCTACGAAATTTGCAGAAGCCACAGAACAATATTTAGGACAAATTATTTATATTGTATATGATGGAGAAGTAATCAGTTTTCCTACTGTAAATGCTGTTATTTCGAATGGTGTTGCATCCATCAGTGGTATGGAGGATTATGAGGCAGCAGATTATCTTGCAACTCATATCCGTATCGGTGCATTACCAGTAGAATTAAAGGAATTACGTTCACAAATCGTAGGTGCGAAGTTAGGTCAGGATGCCATTGATACTTCGTTACTTGCAGGTGCTATTGGACTTGGAATCGTATGTGTTGTTATGATTGTAATTTACCTGTTCCAAGGTGTTGTTGCAACATTGGCTTTAATGGCATATGTTCTTCTTATGTTACTGGCATTAAACGGATTTAATGTAACTCTGACTTTGCCAGGTCTTGCGGGCATTATTTTATCCATTGGTATGGCAGTAGATGCAAATGTTATTATTTATACCCGTATCAAAGAAGAAATTGGAAGTGGTGCGTCGGTTCGTACTGCCATTGAAAATGGATTTAGCAAGGCATTTTCAGCAATCTTTGATGGTAACGTAACTACTTTAATTGCAGCAGCAGTATTGTGGTGGAGAGGTACCGGTTCGATTAAGGGATTTGCCCAGACATTGGCAATCGGTATTATCTTATCTATGTTTACCGCTTTATTCGTTACAAAGCATTTAATGAAAGCTTTCTACGAATTAGGAGTACAGGATAAGAAATTCTATGGTTCGCAGAAAGATGTAAAAGTTAAGAACTATGTGAAGTTTAGTAAGATTGCTTATCTTATTTCTTTTGTAGGTATTGTATTAGGATTTGTGTTCTTACCAATCAATAAGGAGAAGACAGGTCAGATTTTAAATTACAGTTTGGAATTTAAGGGCGGTTCAACTATTGAAGCAACTTACGACAAGCAATATACAGTATCAGAGGCAGAAGAATTTGTAGTACCTGTAATTGCAGAAGCAGCAGGAGTTTCTGTTGCAGATATTCAGGTTCAGCCAGTAGAAGATAGTAATAAATTAATTATTAAGACCACTCAGTTAAACGATGAACAAAGACAGAGTGTGGAAACTGCTTTGGTAGAAAAATTTGCAGTTACTGATTTTTCTACAGAATCAATTAGTTCTGTGATTAGTAGTGAAATGAGAATGGATGCGTTTATCTGTGTTATTATAGCTACTATTTGTATGTTAATTTATATTATTTTCAGATTTAAGGATGTCCGTTTTGGTGCCAGTGCTGTATTAGCGTTGTTACATGACGTATTGATTGTATTTACTGTATATTCTGTTGCAAGATTATCTGTTGGTAATACCTTTATCGCTTGTATGTTGACTATCGTTGGTTATTCAATCAATGCTACCATTATTATCTTTGATAGAATTCGTGAAAATATAGCAACTATGGGCAAAAATGATTTGAAGGAAGTAGTAAATGCAAGTATTTCTCAAACATTTACCAGAACCATTTATACTTCATTAACTACTTTCATTATGGTATTAGTACTTTATATTTTAGGTGTTCCTTCTATTAAGGAATTTGCGCTTACTTTAATGGCTGGTATTTTATGTGGTGCTTATTCTTCTGTATGTATCACCGGACCTTTGTGGTTATTATTAAAGAAGATTGGTACAAAAAAGAAAAAAGCTGAAGCTAAATAATCGATATTAATAGATAATTGAGAGAAAAACCATGGGGTAGTTGACTTCATGGTTTTTCTTTTGTAATCTATAAGAAAACAATTGTCGAAATTAAGAAATTATAAAAAACAGAGGGAAAACAATGAAAGAAAAATGGATGCTTCGTACAAAAAAAGCGGATTTTAACGAGATAGGAAAGAAATTTAATATAGACCCTTTGATTGCTAGATTGATTCGGAACAGGGATATTATTTTAGAAGAGGATATTGAGAAATATTTGTATGGAACCAAAGAAAATATGTATTCTCCATATTTATTGAAGGATATGGAAAAGGCGGTTTCTATTTTAGAAGAAAAAATAACAGATAATCGCAGAATCAGAATTATTTCCGATTATGATGTGGATGGAATCATTTCAAACTACATTCTTTATGACGGATTGAAAAAGATGGGTGCCAATGTAGATTATGAAATTCCAGACCGAATCAATGATGGGTATGGAATCAATGAAAGAATGGTGGTTAAAGCGAAAGAAGATGGGATTGATACCATACTTACCTGTGACAATGGAATTGCTGCCATAAAACAGGTTGCTATTGCAAAGGAAAGTGGTCTTACGGTTATCATTACAGACCATCATGATGTACCATTTATACTAAGGGAGGGAGTGAAGATAGAACAACTTCCGCCGGCAGATGCTATTGTAAATCCCAAACAGGCTGATTGTACTTATCCTTTTGAAAAAATCTGCGGAGCCACCGTGGCTTATAAATTAATCCAGGCATTGTTTGAAAAAAGAGGATTAGAACATGATGTTTATTTAGAGTATTTGGCAATTGCTACGGTGTGCGATGTGGTGGATTTAACAGATGAGAACAGAATCATTGCAAAAGAAGGGTTAAAACGACTTAATTCAACGAATAATTTGGGGATTCAGGCATTGATAAAAGAGAATTTTAATGAGGAAACAGAGTTGAATGCTTATCATTTGGGATTTATCATTGGCCCTTGTCTGAATGCAGCAGGAAGGCTGGAACACGCAGGAGAAGGGGTTTCGTTGCTTTTGGCAAAAGAGGAGAAGGAGGCAGCAAGTATAGCTGCTCATTTAAAAATGTTGAATGATGAACGGAAGTCGCTGACAGAACAAGGGGTTGAAAAGGCAATTGAGTTAGTGGAAACTACATCCATAAAAGAGGATAAGGTATTAGTCATTTATTTGAAGGAATGTCATGAAAGTCTGGCAGGAATCATTGCAGGAAGAATCCGAGAAAAATATAATAAGCCTGTGATTGTATTGACACAGTCAAAAGAAGGGGTGAAAGGTTCCGGACGTTCTATCGAAGAGTATTCCATGTTTGAAAAACTGAATGAATGTAAGGAATATTTAGATAAATTCGGAGGGCATCCTATGGCAGCAGGACTCTCTCTTCAGGAAAACAATATTGAGAATTTCAGACGGGCGTTGAATGATAAGTCAGGATTATCGGAGGAGGCTCTTACAAAAAAAGTATATATCGATATTAAGATGCCGTTTTATTATATTTCAGAGCATATCATAGAAGAGTTGGAGCTTTTAGAGCCATTTGGGAAAGCCAATGAGAAACCGGTTTTTGCAGAAAGTGATGTAAGAGTAATGGAGGCGAGGATATTAGGAGAGAACAAAAATGTTTTAAAATTAAAGTTGGCTACGGATTCCACCAGTGTCATAGAGGGGATTTGTTTTAAAAATACCATGGAAGAATTGTTAAATCAGATAGAAGAAAAATATGGGGTGGATGAGCTTGATAAAATGTTAGAGGGAAGAGAAAATGCGATTCGTTTAAGGATAATATACTATCCTTCTATTAACAGTTACAGGGGGAGAAAAACGCTTCAGATTGTGATTCATAATTTTGAAATTATGTAGTCAGAATGTGAAATATGCTATTACGTAACCTGACAGCAAGTGTCGGGTTACTGGGTGAATAGTAACGCGATTTTTAACTTATGTCGTGAATCGTTGAGGTTTCACTTGTGTTTTTTGGCATTAAGAGATATACTATACTCTATGGAAGTATGTAAAAAAACGTTACTGTTCAGATGCGAACAGTAATGAAAATACTTTGTGAAAAGAAAATGCTTGAAGAGAAAGGCTTGGTGCAAGGATGAAAAAATTAGAAGATTATGTAGTAAGCATTCCTGACTTTCCGGAAAAGGGAATTATCTTTCGGGATGTTACTTCTGTAATACAAGATAAAGACGGTTTACAATTAGCAATCGATGAGATGCAGGCATTATTGGATGGAGTCGAATGTGATGTTATTTTAGGAACAGAATCCAGAGGTTTTATTTTTGGTATGCCAATCGCATATAACTTAAAGAAGGGGTTTGTGCCTGTCCGCAAGAAGGGAAAACTTCCAAGAGAAACTGTAAGTGCAAAGTATGATTTAGAGTATGGAAGTGCGGAAATTGAGATTCATAAAGATGCGATTTTACCAGGACAAAAAGTAGTCATTGTAGATGATTTGATTGCTACAGGAGGAACTATTGAGGCGACTGCAAAGCTGGTAGAGGAATTAGGCGGAGAAGTAGTTAAAATTATCTTTTTAATGGAATTAGCAGGGTTAAAGGGTAGAGAAAAATTAAAAAAATACGATGTTGCTTCTGTAATTTGTTATGAAGGAAAGTAAAAAATCATTATGAATAGCAATGATATAAAATTGTCCTTGATTATCCCATGTTATAACGAAGAAAAGAATATTGCCCCATTATATGATTTGATAAAAAAAGATTTGGGACAGTTTCATGGAAGGTATGAAATGATATTCGTGAATGATGGAAGCAGGGACAATACAAGAAAAGAACTTAAGAAAATTCATGAAAAAAAAGATTATACCAAGATCATTGATTTTTCCAGGAATTTTGGAAAAGAAGCAGCCATTTATGCAGGTCTTTTGGAAGCAAAGGGTGAGTTTATTTCCATTATGGATGCAGATTTACAGCAAAGACCGAAATATGTGCTGGATATGGTGAACTTTTTAGAGGAAAATGAGGAATATGACTGTGTAGCAGCCTTTCAAAAAAGAAGAAAAGAATCTGTGATATTACGTTTTTTTAAGAAAATGTTCTATCGTGTCATAAATAAAATGACGAAAATCACCTTTGTGCAGGATGCCAGTGATTTTCGAACTTTTCGAAGAAATATGGCAGATGCCATAATTGACATGAAGGAGTATTTTAGATTTTCCAAAGGGATTTTTTCCTGGATTGGTTTTGAAACCTATTATATGCCTTATGAGGTAGAAAAAAGAGCCAATGGAAAGACAAAATGGTCCTTTTCCAAGTTGTTTCATTATGGAGTAGGAGGAATAATTTCTTTTTCTACCATGCCCCTTAGATTTTCCACGGTTATGGGAATGGGATGTTCTTTCTGTTCCTTGATTTATCTGATTGTAGTGGTTTTGAAACGCTTGTTACATGGTGTGGAAATACCGGGATATGCTACGATTGTAGGCCTGATTTTGTTACTGGGTGGTTTGGAGTTATTTGCTATCGGAATTATGGGAGAATATCTTGCGAGAACTTACGTTGAAACGAAGAAAAGACCGATTTTTATTGCCAGAGAGAAATTAAGTTACAAGGAAGACGAAGGAAAAATGTCATAGGTATAAGAGTATGTTAATGAACCGGATGAAAAAAATGTTTGATATGGAAACAGTACGTTACCTTGTAATAGGTGCGATGACGACAGGTGTGAATTTTGTTCTTTGTTTTTTATGTGATAAAGTTTTGGCACTCTCTTTTATGATATCCAATGTAATTTCCATTTCGGGTGCAATTTTGTTTGCCTATTTTGCAAATAAGTTTATTGTATTCCGAAATCACAAGGATAACAAAAAACAGGTTATCGTGGAATTTTTTAGTTTTATTGCTACCAGACTGGTTTCTATGGCTTTGGAACTATTTTTTGTATGGCTTACAGTTGAAGTAATGCACATATACCCATATGTGGGAAAGGTTATAACACAGGGATTGGTGATTATCACGAATTATTGTTTTGGGAAATGGGTCGTATTTCGAAAACAAAGTGTGCAGGAAAGAAATTAGAGGTAATGGAAATTGGTTAGTAAGAGAAAAGAGTATGTTAAAATTCGAAAAAGATTTAAAAAAATAGAGATGACAGTCATTATGACCCTTAAAATTTTGATGTACGTGAGTTTGTTTTTTACCTTTTTTGGACTTTTTTCCATTGATAACTGGCAAATTCTTACGATGTCAAGAACCATGGCGATTACCATGTCTACTTTTGTGGTTGTGGGACTTGCATTTCTTTCGATTTATGGTGGTTACGATATAGGAAAGAGAAAAAGTAAACCCATCATTTATTCCATTTCCTTGGCAACAGGAATGACAGATATCGTAACCTATGTTCAGTTAATGATTATGAATGTTAATAATGCAAACAACTCTCATTTGCGTTTTGAGTTTTTGGAAATATTAGTACTGGTTATTGTGGTTCAGATTTTCATTATTGTGGCTTTTACTTATGGAGGAAATTATATTTATTTTAAGATTAATCCACCGGAAAAGTGCATTATTGTTACCTCTTCTCAGGAAGGTGTAAACAATGTAATGAAGGGAATCGGAAAGTATAAGAAACAGTTTAAAGTGAAGTTTGTTTTGGATTATGAGGACCATATGTTAATGGACAAGATTCTTCGATGCGATACTGTATTTATATACGATATTCCAATTGAAGAAAGAACCAAAATCGTGGAATTTTGTTATGAATATCAAAAAAATGTTTATTTTAATCCACAAATAGGCGATGTGGTGGAAATTAATGCAAATCATTTTATTTTTGATGATGTTTCCTTGATTGGGGCTGAATTTAAAGGATTGTCTGTTGAAAAACGTATTATAAAACGTATGATGGATGTATTATGTTCGGCAGTTGGTTTGATATTGGTATCTCCATTATTATTAATTTGTGCGATTTTAATTAAATGCAATGATGGTGGAAAGGTATTTTTTATTCAAAATCGTGCCACCAAACATGGAAAAGTTTTTTCCTTGTATAAATTCCGTACTATGAAGGAGAATGTGGAAAACTATTCTTCTACGGAAGGGGATGACCGTATTACCAAGGTGGGACGTTTTTTTCGCAAATATCGAATTGATGAGCTTCCTCAATTATGGAATGTGTTAAAAGGAGATATGAGTCTGGTTGGTCCAAGACCGGAAATGTTAGAAAATATCTTTCATTATACCGAGGAATTACCGGAATTTGAGTACCGTTTAAGAGTAAAGGCAGGACTAACGGGTTATGCTCAGATTGCTGGAAAATATAATACCAGTCCGAAAGATAAATTGATATTAGATTTGATGTACATTGAAAATTACAGTCTGTGGCTTGATATAAAATTGCTGTTTCAGACAGTGATTGTGTTCTTGAAAAAGGATAGTACAGAAGGTTTTAAAGAATTGGAACAGAATAATAATTTAAAATATAGAAATCCAAGAGAAGATAGAGATGAAATTGAAAGATGAGGCTTAGGACAAAATGATTGATATTTTGTTGGCAACATATAATGGCGAAAAATTTATAAAGGAGTTATTGAATTCTTTGTTAGTGCAAAAATGTGAAGAAGATTTTTGTATCAGGATAAGAGATGATGGCTCTAAGGATGCTACCTTTAAGATATTAACGGAATATCAGCAGCAATATCCGGAAAAAATTTTTGTAAAGGAAAATTCGGCTCCAACGGGCAGTGCGAAGTGTAATTTTTTTAAATTGCTGGAAGATGCCACTGGAGATTATATTATGTTTTGCGACCAGGATGATATTTGGGAGGAACATAAGGTACAAATTACGATAGATGCCATGAAAAAACAGGAAAAGGGTAACAGTACCTGTCCGCTTTTGGTATGCACAGATTTAAAAATCATCAATGAGAAGAAAGAAATTTTGTCTACCTCCTTTCGGAATTACATGAATTTAGAAGGGGATGGAAAGTTAAGAAGACTCATTCTTCAAAATAATGTGACAGGATGCACTATGATGGTGAACAAGCCTTTGCTGAATCTTATGAAAAGAAAGGTAAAGGTAGAAGATATCTTAATGCACGACCACTATGCTGCAATTTTGGCATCTCTTTTTGGAAATATAGTTTATTTAGAAGAAGCACCGATTTTATATCGTCAACACGCAGATAATAGTGTGGGTGCCAAGGATGCGAAGAGTCTTTCTTATCTTCTGGGAAGGTGGAAAAGGGGAAAGAAACAGTATCAAAAAGACCTTTTTGCCTCTGCAAGACAGGTAAAAGAAATTTTAAATTGTTTTTCCCATGAGAAAATGGATGAAAATAGTAGAAAACTACTAGAAGAATATGCTAAAATCGAAAAAATGGGCAAATTACAGCGGATGCACTTTTATTTAAAATATAAAGTATTTAAGTATGGTTGGATTCGATGCGTTATGGGATTTGTCTGGGGATAAAGAGAGGTTGGAGGCGAATTTATGGGCACCAAAGTAAGTGGGTGTATCGTTACCTATAACGAAGAAGAAATGATAGAAGAGTGTATTTCTTCCATATTGCAGTATACAAAGGATATAGATTTTACCTTGTATGTTTCAGACAATGATTCCAAGGATAGAACGGTTGAAATCATTAAGGAAAAATTTCCGGAAGTGGTTTTAATAGAAAATAAACGAAATGGCGGTTTCGGAGATGGGCATAATAAAGTATTAGAGCGATTGGATTCGGAATTTCATGTTGTGATTAACCCAGATATTATTTTAAAAGAAAATACTATTGAAGAGTTGGTTCGTTATTTAAAAGCACATGAAAATGTGGCTATGATTACACCTAAAATCTTAAATGAGGATGGTAGTGAGCAGTATTTACCAAAACGCAATCCTAAGTTTTCTTATGTTATTTTAAGTAAGTTTAAGCCCTTTCGTCATTATCGCAGGATATATACAAGGCAGGATGAAAAGTTAGAGGGACCTACGAAAGTTGAATTTTGTACTGGTTGTTTCTTTGTGATTCGTACCAAAATCATGAAGCAGTTAGGTGGATTTGACAAGAGATATTATATGTATTTTGAGGATGCGGACCTTTCAAGAGAAGTTAGAAATCTAGGGTTTGATGTAATCTTTTATCCTATGGTGAAAGCAGTTCATATGTGGAGAAGAGAAAATACAAAATCAATAAAAGGGATTTTACGGTTTTTAACTTCAATGATGAAATATTTTTGTAAATGGGGTGGAAAAAGTGAGAAAAAAAGCAAAAAGTAGAAAGTATAAAGGAAAAGACCATACTTTTGTCATTTGTGCATATAAAGAGAGTGCTTATTTGGAAGAATGTATTTTATCTTTAAAGCGGCAATCTATTAAAAGTCATTTGATTATGGTAACATCTACAGAAAATGATTTTATTAAAGAAGTGGCAAAAAAATATAAGATAGAATTATTTATTCGAAATGAAAAAAGTAATATTGCAGGAGATTGGAACTTTGGTTATGAAAAAGCGAAGACTCCTTTGATTACCATTGCTCATCAGGATGATATCTATAAGCCGGATTATTTAAAAGAAGGGCTTGATAGAATCAACCATGCAAAACATCCTTTGATTTATTTTACAAATTATAATGAAATCAGAAATAAAAAAGAAGTCGTTTCGAATACCTTATTAAAGATTAAAAGATGTATGTTAATACCATTAATTCCTAAAATCTTTCAAAAAAGCAGATGGATTCGAAGAAGAGTGTTGTCCTTTGGATGTCCGATACTTTGTCCTTCTGTCTTGTTTGTAAAGGATAATCTTCCAAATCCAGTATTTCAGGTAGGAATGAGGGCTTCTTTGGATTGGGAGGCATGGGAAAAGATTTCGAAATTGAAAGGTGAGTTTTTATACAGTACAAAAGCACTTACCTGTCATAGAATACATGAAGAATCTGAAACTTCTGCAGCCATTGGTGATAGTGTAAGAACAAAAGAAGATTATGTGATGTTTTGTAAATTCTGGCCAAAGCCTATTGCGAGATTTTTACAAAAAATTTACGCGAACAGTGAAAATTCTAATAAAGTATAAGTTCATTGACAAAGATAGGTCATGAATCATTAAGGATAAATGAAAAAGAAAGGTGCAAAATTATGAAGAAAATATTAGTAACCGGATGTAATGGACAGTTAGGACGTGCCATAAATAAAAAATACGAGCATACAGCAGACATTGAATTAGTAAATACAGATGTTGCGGAGCTTAATATCACCAGCATTGAGGATACCATGAAATTAATAAAAGAGGTAAAGCCATATGCCATTATTAACTGCGCTGCCCATACTGCTGTGGATGCCTGTGAAACTGATGTAGACAATGCTTATAAAATCAATGCTTTAGGACCTAGAAATTTAAGTATTGCTGCCAAGGAAGTGGGTGCGAAGATGGTGCATGTATCTACGGATTATGTGTTTGCCGGAGATGCAAAAACACCATATCTTGAATTTGATGCTCCAAATCCTCAAGGAGTGTATGGAAAAACGAAATTAGCAGGAGAAAATTTTGTAAAAGAGTTTAGCCAGAAACATTTTATTATTCGTACTGCATGGTTATATGGAGATGGAAAGAATTTCGTTAAAACAATGTTAAGATTAGCAGAAACCAATGAGAAAGTCAGGGTTGTAAATGACCAGGTAGGTTCTCCTACCAGTACCAAGGTTTTGGCTGATATCATAGATTCTTTGGTTTGGACCGATAATTATGGTTTGTTCCATGGAACTTGTGAAGGAATTTGTAGCTGGGCTGATTTTGCAGAGAAAATTTTTAAGATGGCAGGAAAAAATACAATCGTAGAACGAATTTCTTCTGAGGAATTTGCGGCAGCAGCCAAAAGACCAGCATATTCTGTATTGGAAAACTATATGCTAAAACTGACACAGGATGATTATAATGTCTTAGACTGGGAAAAAGCTTTGGCAGAATATATGAAGGAAGTATAATGGAATCAATGTATGCTTTTAGTTGAAAACCATAATAAAAAATGGTATACTTTGGGATAAGAAAAACCATAATGAAAACAATAGGATAAAGAAAGAGGTTTCTTTGTCTAATATATGGAAACATGGAGGATTAGGATGAAAACATATCTAGTTACAGGCGGTGCCGGTTTTATTGGGTCAAATTATATTCATTATATGTTCGAAAAATATGATAATGATATCAGAATTATTAATGTGGATGCGTTGACTTATGCCGGAAATCTGGAAAACTTAAAAGAAGTTGAGAATCGTGAAAATTATACTTTTGTAAAAGCGAACATTTGTGATAAAGATGCGATTATGAAGATTTTTGAAGAAAATGACATTGACAGAGTAGTGCATTTTGCAGCAGAAAGTCATGTAGATAGAAGTATTAAGAATCCAGAAGTATTTGTGCAGACCAATGTATTAGGAACCGCTGTTATGTTAAATTGTGCTAAGGCAGCTTGGGAACTTCCAGATGGTTCTTTCAAAGAAGGAAAGAAGTTTTTGCATGTATCTACAGATGAGGTTTATGGTTCTTTACCAGACGATGATACTGCATTTTTCTATGAAACTTCACCATATGACCCACATAGCCCATATTCTGCAAGTAAGGCATCGTCTGATATGCTGGTAAAGGCATATATGGATACTTATAAGTTCCCTGCCAATATTACAAATTGCAGTAATAACTATGGTCCATATCAATTTCCGGAAAAATTAATTCCATTGATTATAAACAATGCATTACAAGGAAAAAAACTTCCTGTTTATGGTGATGGAAAGAATGTAAGAGATTGGTTATACGTAAGAGATCATGCGAAGGCAATTGACATGGTGCAGGAAAAAGGAAAGCTTTTCGAAACATATAATGTAGGTGGTCATAATGAAAAGCAGAATATTGAAATTATCAATATTATCATTGAAACATTACAGGAAATGTTACCAGAAGGCGACCCTAGAAAAGCATTGGTAAGTAAAGACCTGATTACTTATGTAGAAGATAGAAAAGGTCATGACAGAAGATATGCCATTGCACCGGATAAGATTAAGGCTGAAATCGGCTGGGAGCCGGAAACAATGTTTAAAGAAGGTATTAAACTTACGATTAAGTGGTTTTTTGAAAATGAAGACTGGATGAAGAATGTAACCAGTGGAGATTACCAAAAATACTACGAAGATATGTATAACAATAAATAAGAATGACAGATGGGAGCATAGCAGATACTATGTTCCCATTCGGCGTTGGAGAAAATTGGAGGACACAATATGAAGGGAATTATTTTAGCAGGTGGTTCGGGAACCAGATTATATCCATTGACAAAGGCGATATCAAAGCAGATTATGCCGGTATATGATAAACCTATGATTTATTATCCTTTATCTACATTGATGTTGGCTGGAATCAGGGAAGTACTTATTATTTCTACCCCAAGGGATTTACCGGTGTTTGAAGAATTACTGGGGGATGGAAAGCAACTGGGAATGAGATTTGAGTATGCTGTTCAGGAAGTGCCAAGAGGACTTGCTGATGCGTTTATTGTAGGAGAAAAGTTTATTGGTAAGGATAATGTAGCTTTGGTATTAGGTGATAATATCTTTTATGGACAGAGCTTTTCCAAGGTATTAAAAAGAGCAGCGGAAAGAACCAGTGGTGCTACGATTTTTGGATACTATGTAAAAGACCCTAGAGAATATGGTGTAGTAGAGTTTGATGAAGATGGAAAGGCATTGTCCATTGAGGAAAAGCCGGAATATCCGAAGTCAAATTATGCAGTACCAGGCTTATATTTTTATGATAATGATGTTGTTGAAATTGCAAAGAATGTAAAACCTTCTGCCAGAGGAGAAATTGAAATCACCTCAGTAAACAATGAATATTTAAAGAGAGGGGATTTGATGGTAGAAACTTTAGGCAGAGGATTCGCCTGGCTGGATACCGGAAGTCATGATATGTTATTAGATGCAGCAGACTTTGTGGCTGCGTTCCAAAAAAGACAGGGCTTATATATTTCATGTATTGAAGAAATTGCATATAAGAGAGGTTTTATCAGCAAAGAACAGTTGTTAGAATTAGCAGAACCATTAATGAAAACGGCTTATGGTCAATATTTAGTGGATGTTGCTAATGGACTATAGATAGAACATAATGGAAGAAAAGGATGGTAAGAAGAAAATCATGGGAAAAATTACAGTAGAAACATGTGAAATTGAAGGTTTAAAAGTCATTACTCCAACGGTCTTTGGGGACGAACGTGGATACTTTATGGAAACTTATAATTATAATGATTATAAAGAAGCTGGAATTGATATGGAATTTGTTCAGGATAATCAATCCGCATCCAAAAAAGGTGTACTTCGTGGACTACATTTCCAAAAAGAATTTCCACAAGATAAACTGGTGCGTGTGGTAAGTGGAGAGGTTTTTGATGTAGCAGTAGATTTACGTGAAGGTTCTGAGACATTCGGAAAATGGTTTGGTGTGGTTTTATCTGCAGAAAACAAGAAACAATTTTTTATTCCAAAGAATTTTGCACATGGTTTTTTAGTGCTTTCTGATTATGCAGAATTTGCATATAAATGTACCGATTTTTATCATCCAAATGACGAAGGCGGATTGCTTTGGAGTGACCCTGAAATCGGAATTGAATGGCCGATAGAAGAGGGGATGGAACTTACAATTTCAGACAAAGATCAAAAATGGACAGGAATAAAGGAATTCAATGAAGGCAACAGTAGTAATACCTAATTATAATGGATTAAAGTTCTTAAAACCCTGCCTTGAATCGTTAAAGAATCAATCTGAACAGGATTATGCTACTATTATTATTGACAATGCTTCCAAGGATGGAAGCATTGAGTTTATTAAAGAAAATTATCCGGAAATTCTTCTAATTGAAAATCAGGAGAATCTTGGATTTAGCAAGGCGGTAAATCAAGGAATCGCTGCGACAAAAACACCTTATGTGATTTTATTAAATAATGATACGGTGGTAGAGAAAGATTTTGTGAAAGAATTAGTTTCCGCCATAGAAGAAAATCCTTCTTATTTTTCGGTTGCCAGTAAAATGCTATCTTATCGAGAAAGAGATAAGGTGGACGATGCAGGAGATATGATAAATCTTTTTGGCTGGTCTTTTCAACGAGGAAATGCTCATTCAGAAACCGAGTACAGTGAAAAGAAAGAAGTGTTTTCTGCCTGTGCCGGAGCAGCAATTTATCGAATGGAAATATTAAACCGCATCGGTGTGTTTGACCCTTTGCATTTTGCATATCTTGAGGATATGGATTTGGGATTTCGGGCAAAAAGATATGGCTACAAAAATATGTTTTGTCCAAATGCCATTGTGTATCATATTGGAAGTGCAACTTCCGGCAGTTCTTTAAGTGAATTTAAAGTGCGTTTAACAGCCAGAAATCAAGTATTTTTATGGTATAAAAATATGCCATTATTACAATTGATATGGAACCTGCCATTTTTCATAATGGGCTGTCTCTTACAATGTATTATGTTTGGAAGAAGAGGTTTTTTAAAGGCATATTTAAGCGGACTTTTGGAAGGGATCAAGAGAACCAAAGAATGCAAAAAGGTGCATGGTGGAATCAAGAATTTCGGTTCTATCATTCAAATTCAGATTGATATGATAAAGGGAACCTGGATATATGTTTCAGATAAAATTACAAGAAAATAACTGAGATTATGCATGGAATCTTTGTGAACGCAGAGAAATTAAAAAACATCAGGTATAAAAAATAACAAGGTCTCATTTTAGTGAGAACCTTGTTATTTTTGTGCCTGTTTTGTGTGAAACAGGTAGTTGATATATATGAATTATCCTATTTTTCTTTTGCTTCTTTATGTTGTTTTAATTCTTTAAAGAAGCTAAATACAATCAGCAACATGATAATACCAAGAGGGAAGGCTGCAATGATAGAGAAGGTTTGTAGCGCACTCAAGGTACTTTCTGCCCAAATAAGAGCGATTGGAAGGATAAGGAAGATAAAGGACCAGTAACATCTTAATTTCTTACTTGGCATTTCATCTTCTTTTAAGTTCTTGGTACAAAAACCTGCCATGACTAATGTAATAGCATCAAAAGTGCTGGCATAAAAAGCAACCATGGCAAGCACTAATATGATCAATGCAACATTCTTTATAGGGAACTGTTCGAAAACCTGAAGAATAATGTCTGCAGGTGACGTATTATTTTGAACCATAGATACAACATCTAATTTCCCGCTGGTTTGCTGAAATAATCCGAAATTACCAAAGGTGATAAAGGAAGTAAAAGTACCTGCCATACCGAATCCTAAACCGCCCAGAATAGTTTGACGGATGGTTCTTCCTTTTGAAATTTTGGCAATAAAGAATGGAGTAGCAACAAACCATGCAATCCAGTATGCCCAGTAGAAAATTGTCCAGTTTTGTGGAAATCCCTGCACACCGTCACCAGTAGCTCTTAGAGGGTCAGTCCAGGTAGCCATGGATAAAAAGTTTTGAAGCATATTTCCGATTCCACTGATTCCGGATTCAATAATATATATTTTTGGTCCGAAAATAAGGAAGATAGCAAGTAAAGCAAAAAATAAAATAACACAAGCTGTAGCTAAGTGTGAAATAGCTTTCATTCCGTATAATACAGCTACCGTAAATACTATTGCAATAAATATTAAAATAAGAACAGAAATTGTATTGGAATATTCAATATTAAATATTTCTGCTGTAGCTTTGGATAATAATGGGGTTGCAAGGGAAAAGGTAGTAGCAGTTCCTGCAAGCAGACCTACTACTGCGAAAATATCAATGAGCTTACCTGGAAGTTTATTGATTTTATTTCCAAGTAAAGGTTCACAGGCCTGGGCAAGGGATTCCTTTGGCTTTTTCGTTACAAAGAAACGGTAAGCATAAGCAACAGCCGGAAGAATGTAAAATGCCCAAGGGATAGGTCCCCAGTGGAACAAAGGATAGGTACTGGACCATTGCTGTTGTTGAACCATGGTGTAGGATGCTAAACCTTCTGGATTGGCATCATAATAATATACCCATTCAATTAAGGACCAGTAAAGAATATCTGCTGCCATGGTGGAAGTAAAAATCATGGCACCCCATTTTAAATTAGAATATAATGGACGTTCCATTTTTCCTAACTGAATGTTTCCGTATTTCGAAAAAGCAAGGATTAATGCTGCACCTAAAATGAATAATCCCAGCAGGGTATAGCAAAATCCTAATTTATTTACAAAGAAATTACGTAAATATTCAATGGTATTAGCAGACTGTTCTGGAAAAGCAAAAATAAGTCCCGCTAAAATGGTGATAATAAGCAAAGGCAAAATTACGATATGCCACTCAATGTTTTTGTTTTTTGTTTTCATGATTCGTTCTCCTCAATTAATCTAATTTTTTTATAATAAGTTTTTGCATAACGATACATAATAAGGGTGTATTCACCAAATTCTTCACCCTGCGAACCTTTATATAAGGACCACAAAGACCATAAAAAGCCGCCTATTGCCATGTAGGAGTAGTAACGGATGGTTTCTTCTGTGGTAGGCTCCCGGTCAAGATATACCTTTAATAAGTTATCACTTTCTTCTTCTGTGAAATATGAATAAATGGCATACATGGCAATATCCAGTATTGGGTCATTCATTCCTGCGTATTCCCAGTCGATTAATTTTAATGTGTTGTTTGGTAATAGTAATAAATTATCACAGTTTGCATCAATGTGGCACAATACCTTTGGTACATTCATTTTTTCTATGCTGGAAAGTAATTGCATCATATGTTCCTTTACCACATCATAGTCATAAAAGTTCAGGCAGTTATTTTGTCTGCATAGATTCTCATAAAAATGAATTCTTTCATTTAAATCAAAGCTGTGGGAAACTTTCAACTGAGAAGAGTGGAAGTTTCTAAGTAAATCCATACTCATCTTTACATGTTCAGGATTGTGGGGGTCAGAATTTATAGCGCCATCATAGTATCTGGATATCTTATAGCCGGTTTCTGCACTGAAATAAAAAATCTTATCTGATAATTTAAGAGGTGCAATGGTTTCATATACTTCCTTTTCTTCTTTCCGGCTGATTAATTTTTCTGTTCCAGGCCCAGGAATACGGAAAATAAAGGATTCTCCCTTGGCTGAGAATAAGAAGGACTTATTTGTCATTCCGGCCTTTAAACAGCGTATATTTGTAATTTCATTTTCCGGCACATTTAAAATTTTGCTGATGCAGGAGAGTGCCTTGTTTTTGGAATTCACCTGGTAGCTTACATCAAATTGTCTTAATTCTTCCAGATTATCAAATTCGTATAATACGTCATTTCCAATAGAATTTACATACATATCCAGTTCATCTAAATGGTCGATTAATATATTTTCCCAGTAGTAATCCTCGGTGCCGGGACGTTGGTAGTATTCTTCCAGATAAGGGATTATTTTTTTTGAGAATTCCTTTGTAAAATAAACGGGGCCACACATAATCTGTGAGCTCTTACCACCAATGGTAATATCCGTAATGCGTTTTTGCTTGTTTGTAGTGACACACCATTCTTTTGTAATATCTTCTGCCATAACGCAGGAATACCAGCTTTTGGATTCATATTTATGGAAGATATTATCCCGTATCCAGTTATCAGAAGGAAGAATATAAGTATTTTTTAATTTATCTTTTACAAGGTGCAAGGTAGATAAATTGTTCTTGCTTCGATACTCGCTGTTATAAATCAAGGTGACATCATATTTATCAATAAGGTATTCAAATTTTTCTTTTAGATATCCCACTACGATAGTAATATCCGTAATACCTGCTGAATGTAATTGAAGAATCAGACGTTCAATCATACGTTCTCCAAATACTTCCACCAATCCCTTTGGATTTTCAAAAGTAAGAGGAACGAAACGGGAGCCGAAGCCTGCTGCCATAATGATGGCATTATCCACCTTATGCTCGGATAACAGTTTTGTTCCTTCTTCTGTAAGCAGATATCCCTTTTCCGTTTTGGTGATGTATTCTTTTTCAATGGCTTCCTTTAATAAAGCATTGACTTTACCTAGAGAAATATCCATAATATTCGCAAGTTTTCTTTGAGAAATTTCAGGTTCTTCATAAATATTTCGACACAGTTCAATGATGTTCATCATAATTTTTTGTAATATTGAACCAGAATTGAGGGTCAATAATAACTCCTTTCATAATAATATGTTCAAAAAAAGTAAAAATAATTAATTTATGAACACTATAAACTATTTTTTGGTAAAATGCAAGTGAAAAATAAAAAATATTTACTTTTTTTATAGAATCATAGGATGGAATTTTTTATTTGCTATAATATAGTAGATTTTGTATTTCCATAATTTACATTTTGATATGAATTGACATTTTTCTCTATAATGTATATAATTTTATATAATCATGGTCGATTTTTGACAGTATCGGGTATGTAGAGATAAAGCGGAGGATAAAATAATGTCGATATTAAAGAATAAAAAGCGATTCTTAACAGTAGCGGCTGCGTTTAGTTTAGGTTGCGTTCTTTTATCAAATAGTGGAGTAAAAGCAGATACCGGATTTCAGACCAATCCGGATGGTACCAGATTTTATCAAAAAGTGGATGGAACCATAGCTACAGGGTGGGCCCAGATTGATAATGCCTGGTATTATTTTGACCCTGTAAGCGGAATTCAGGTTACGGGATGGAAATTCATCAACAATAACTGGTATTATATGGACCCTAATAACGATGGAAAAATGAAGACCGGCTGGTTTAATGAAAGCGGAGCTTTTTGGTATTATTTGTCTGATGGTCAATATGGACCGGAAGGTGCTATGTTAACTGGAACATATAATATAGAAGAACAGGAATTAACCTTTAAGCCGAATGGACAGCTTCTCATTCAGCAAGGCTGGTATACCATGAATGGAAATGAGTTATATTTCTATGATAGTAATACGGCTGCTAAGGCTTATGAAAAAATAGAGGATGCATATGTAAATGGCTATGGTGGAAAGAGAATATCTGCTATGGCGAAGGGAATTGATATTTCACGTTACCAGAATCAGACACAAGCCATTGACTGGACTCAGGTAGTGGAAGATGACATTGAGTTTGTTATGGTTGGACCGAATTACATTTATAATCCGAAACATTTACAGTATTTTCATGAAAATTTAAAGGGGGCTACCAGCAGTGGTCTGGATGTAGGTGTGTATCTTTATTCTTATGCTACTACTACAAAGGAAGCACAAGAAGAAGCATTTGCCTTGTTAGAGCAAATCAAAGGTTATCCGATTAATTTCCCTGTGGCATATGACCTAGAGGATGCCTGCCAAAAAACATTGACCAAACAGGAAAGAACGAATTTGGTTAAAGCCTTTTGCGAGGTCGTTCGCCAAGCAGGATATCAGCCTGCGCTATATGCCAGCAAATCATGGCTGACAAGTATGGTGGATATGAGTCAGTTATCCCAGTATGATATCTGGGTAGCTCAGTATAATACAAGAACTACCTATGGTGGAAGTTATACCATGTGGCAGTGTTCCAGCACCGCACAGGTGGATGGTATCAAAGGCAATGTGGATATGAATATGCTATATAAAGATTATTCAGCTACCTTGTCCACAAGATATGCAGCAAATGATGGGTTTATTAAAGGAGTCACAGGGGAAACGTTTTATCTTGTGAATAATAAGCGTTTAACCGGCTGGCAGGAAATAAGCGGAGCAAAGTATTACTTCCAGGCTGGGGGAGCAATGCAGATAGGCTTATTGGAATATGAAGGCAGCACTTATTATTTTTCTGAAGACGGAAAAATGGTGACAGATTCTTTTGTAACAGTAGATGGAAACACATATTATTTTAGCCCAAGTGGGGCAATGTCTATTGGTTTACATATGGGATGGAACGAAATCGAGAATGTCTGGTACTATGTAGAATATACTGGAAATGCCAAGGGTTGGAGATATATAAATGGCAAATGGTATTTCTTTGATAATGATGGAAAAATGAAAACCGGCTGGCAGCTTATTAATGATAAATGGTATTATTTAGATGCTGTGAATGGAGATATGAAGGCAGGCTGGGTACGTCCAGGCTCTTATACGTGGTATTATATGGACCCGGTAGATGGAGATATGAAAACTGGTTGGATAGAATTAAAGGGTAAGAAATATTATATGGATTTATCTAGTGGTGCCATGGCGACGAAATGGAAGCAGTTGGATGGAGAATGGTATTATTTTGATGCAGCAAATGGAGATATGAAAACAGGTTGGGTACGTCCAGGAAGTACCACTTGGTATTATATGGATTTAGAAAAGGGAACCATGAAAACCGGCTGGATTTATGATGGAAAGAATTATTATTATCTGGATTCAGAAGGAAGAATGCAGAGTAATACCACAGTGGAAGGATATACCTTGAATGCTTCGGGAGCTTGTACGAATCCGGATGCTAATTTAGAGGAAAAAGTAAAGAATCCGGATAAAGAGATAGAGGAAGAAACAAAGACAGAGAGTTCCACAGAAAATGAAACAGAAGAAGAAAACGGAAATGAAGTGTCCGGTTGGATGGAAATAGGCGGTTCTATGTATTATTTTCAATCAGATGGAGTAATGCAGACCGGTTGGCAGCTTATTGAAGATGCGTGGTATTATTTTGATACAGAAAGTGGAGAAATGAAAACCGGCTGGGTACGTCCAGGTTCTTATGAATGGTATTATATGAATCCAGAAGATGGAAAAATGCAGACTGGCTGGATTTATGATGGAAAGAATTATTATTATCTGGATTCAGAAGGAAGAATGCAACGTAATACAGTGGTGGAAGGGTATCGATTAAACGTTTCAGGTGTTTGTGCGAATCCAGACAGTGTTTTGGAAGAAAAAGTGAATCAAACGGTAGTGGAGTAAGTATAAATTTTTAACGTTCTAAGAAAACAAAGAGAGAACTACTTTTATAAAAAAGAAAAATGTATGGAAAGGATATTTCTATACATTTTTCTTTTTTTGTGTTATGATGAAACGGACAATGTGGATTGGAGGATATTATGATTCAAAATAGCAGATATTATAGTGATATAAAAAAAGCAGCCCAAATGGATTTGGGATATGATGCTTTAGATAATAAAACCATATTAATTACAGGAGCCTCGGGATTGATTTGTTCTTTTTTGATTGATGTACTGATGTACCGAAATCAAACATTTCATTCCAATATAAAAATCATTGCTACAGGAAGAAATATGGAAAAAGCCAAGGAACGGTTTCGATCCTATGATTTAAAGAGAGTACAGGAAGCTGGAAAAGATGATTTGCTCTTATTCTTACAACAGGATGTTGTATTGCCTATGGAATTAGATTTAAAAGTAGATTATATCATTCATGGGGCAAGTAATACCCATCCGAGGGCATATGCCACGGACCCGGTAGGTACCATAACAGCTAATATTTTTGGACTTTATCAACTGTTGGAGTTTGCCAGAAAAAATCAAACCCAAAGAGTGTTTGTCATGTCCTCTGTTGAAATATATGGAGAGAATGATAGTGATATAGAACGGTTTAAAGAAGAAGATTTGGGTTATATTGATGCGAATACAACGAGAGCTGGATATCCGGAAAGTAAGAGAGTATGTGAGAGTCTGGCACAGTCATACATTACCCAATATGGTATGGATGTGGTATTAGGAAGATTTTGTAGAATTTATGGTCCTACCATGGGAAAAGAAGATTCCAAGGCATTGGCACAATTTATAAGAAATGCAGTAAAGGAAGAAGATATTGTATTAAAGAGTGAAGGAAATCAGCTTTATTCTTATTGTTATGTGTTGGATGCAGTAACTGCCATGCTTACCATTTTACTAAAAGGTGAAAATGGAGTCGCTTATAATATTGCGGATGAGGCTTCGGATATTACGCTAAAGCATTTGGCACAGATTTTGGCAGATACGTCAGGGAAACAGGTGGTGTTTGAATTGCCGGATGCTGTGGAGGCAGCAGGATATTCGAAAGCTACCAAGGCATTGATTGATAGCAGCCGTCTAAAAACATTAGGATGGAAGGCTTGTTATGATATAGAACAGGGATTACAGCAGACAGTAACTATTTTAAAAGAGCAGAAAGGATAGGAATCATGTTATATCGGGAATATGATGCAGAAACATTAAAGAAACTCCAGGCATTGGAACTGGAAATTTTAAAGGATTTCAATGATTTGTGCGATAAGTACGACATTGATTACTTTGGCTGTGGAGGAACTGCTATTGGTGCAGTACGTCACGGTGGATTCATTCCTTGGGATGATGATATTGATGTGGGATTGTTAAGAAAAGACTATGATAAATTTATGAAGGTGGCAGAAAAAGAATATCCTGGGAAATATAAGCTGCTTTGTGCTGAAACCAATCCGAATTTTCCGGCTATGAGTGCAAGATTTTATCGGGTGGGAACGGTATTTAAAGAAGAAACATTTAAAGACCTGGATTTTGAATGTGGAGTATTTTTGGATTTATATTGTTTTGATAACATAGCAGATGATGAAAAAGCAATGAAAAGACAGGCTCGTTCTGCATGGTTCTGGGGAAAAATGATGGTGCTTTCTTCTGTAAAAAATCCAACCATATATTATCATGGCTGGAAGGCAGCAGTCATTCATTTTATTTTGAAATTAGGTTATCATACTTTACGTTTTTTAAAAGCATCTCCGGAAAAGTTTTATAAAAAAGCGAAAAAGTCGGCTACTTTATATAAAAACAAGAAGACGAAAAGAGTGGCATTTTTCTTTGACCCGACACCTTATACCAGCGTTATGAATGTGGAGGATATTCTTCCTACCAAGAGAATGAATTACGATGGTATTAATATTCGTGTGCCAAATAGAATTGAGGCATATTTAGAAACTAGATATGGTGATTATATGACCTTACCTCCGGAAGATAAAAGACATAATCATCCTCCAAACGAATTGTTTTTAGGTGAGGAAACGAAATAAATAGAAAGGAACCTAAAATGGTACATTTTACTGGAATATGAGAGAATATACAGATTATGAAATGACAAAAATCAAAGAAGTAGAACTTGAAATTTTAGAGAAGTTCAAAGAAATATGTGAAAAATATAATCTTTCTTATTTTGCAATCGGTGGAACTGCCATTGGAGCAGTACGACATGGAGGTTTTATTCCATGGGATGATGATATTGATTTTGGAATGTTTAGGGAAGATTATGAGAAATTCTTAAAAGTAGTAGAAAAAGAATGTGATGGGAAATACGAACTGGTATCCGGCTCCATTCAGAAAAATATCAATGGACATTTTGGACAGTTGTGTAAAATTGGAACCACCTTTACCACTCCGGGAAATGTAAAATGGCCATATCATCCAGGAATTAAGATTGATATTTTCCCATATGACTGTATTCCTAACAGCAGAAAATTATTGAAAAAGCAGATAAGCACAGGGAAGTTCTGGAACAGACTTTATATTCTAAAAGTGATTCCTTGTCCTGAAATGGAATTGTCCGGATGGAAAAAACATTTGGTAAGTTTTATCTGTCATATGGTTCATATGTTATTGAAGCCGGTTTCTGTGGATTTTCTAGTAAAACAGTATAAGAAAAATTCAAGAAAGTATGATGGTGCATCAGATTATTATACCTGCCTTGATGATATTGAACCACAAAAATGGATTTTAAGAAAAAAGGATGTATTTCCTTTAAAAGAGATTCCGTTTGAAAATACCACTATTTTAGTTGCAGACAAAAATCATGAAATTTTGACAAAATGGTATGGGGACTATATGAAGATTCCAAAAGAGTCGGAACGAGTGAACCACGATATAGTAAGATTGGACTTTGGTGAAAATGCTTAGAAAATTATTTCTTGGAAATGATAAAAACTTAAAAAAGAAAATTTATATCTGGACAATTTTATCTGGGTTGTTTTACTCTGCCTCATCCACGGTTATGTTAATGGTAACTACGAACGTGTTGGGAGGTGCAGGAGGAGATGATTTTTCTCTTGGTCTAATGATAGGACAACAATTAATTACCATTGGTTATTTTTATATTCGTAATTATCAGGTGTCGGATGTAAAACAGATTTATTCTTTTGGAGATTACTTTACTTCCAGGGTGATTACCTGTTCCATTATGATGATAGCTGCCCTGATATGGATTTTTGTTGGGGGTTATGGAAAAAGGGAAAGTCTTGTTATTTTGTTTGTTTGTATTTATAAAATGATAGAGGCACTTTCGGATGTGTTCGAGGGTCTTTATCATCAAAGGGGACGATATGATGTAGCCAGCAAAGGTGTTGTATTAAAGAACATTGTTACCATTGCTTCCTATATGATAGCCTTAATTGTGACAAAAGATATTATAATATCTACTGCAGTTCTTGCCATTGCCTCTGTATTTATGTTTTTACTATTTGATAGTGCAGTGGTAGGAGCTTTTGATAAGGTGAGAATCGTTTTAAACGGGAAAAAGCAGCTCTCCCTGCATTTTGCCTGTCTTCCTTTGTTTATCAATCAGTTTTTAATTACTTATATTAATAATTCTGCAAGATATGCCATTAAGGCTTTAAATCAGTCTGCAATGCTTACGGTATATAATATTATTTTTATGCCGGCTTTTGTCATTAATTTGTTTTCAGGGTTTATTTTAAAGCCGTTGATTACTACTATGGCAAAATTAAATGATGAAAAGAATTATAAGGGATTAAGAAAGATTTTAAATAAGCAGAAGATTTGGATTTTAATACTTACAGTAATTTGTGTAATTGGTGCGTGTTTGCTGGGAACACCGGTATTATCTTTCTTATATGGCATTGATGTCAGTGCTTACCTTTTGGAATTATGTATTATTCTGGTGGGCGGTGGTTTTTGTGCTTTGTATAACGCCTACTGCTATGCCATTGTTATCATACGGAAACAATATAGTATGTTGATTTCCTGTGTGACAACAGCTTTGTTAGCAGCAGTTTTTATGCCGAAATTGGTAGAAGGCTTTGGCATTTGGGGAGCTTCTTTTGGTTATATGGTATTAATGATGATTATGGCATTCTTATATATGGGATTGTTCGAGATTTTTCTGACAAAAATAGAAAAGAAGGAAAAGTCCGTGTAAGAATTTTGTAAATATCTTTTTCTTGAAGAGCGTATGATAAAATGATATAATTTTAAAATGAATGTTCAGAGTTATTTACTTTGAACCTTGATAATGTTTATAAAAAATTAAGGAGGGCAATTTTTATGTGTGGAATCGTTGGGTATACGGGAATCAATCAAGTTGCGCCTATTTTGTTAGACGGTTTGTCTAAATTAGAGTATAGAGGATATGATTCGGCAGGAGTAGCTATTTATAACGGAAATGAGATAGAGGTCGTAAAGGCAAAGGGCAGATTGCAGGCCTTGAGAGATTTGACGAACGATGGAAAAAATCTAAGCGGAACCGTAGGAATTGGTCATACAAGATGGGCGACTCATGGAGAACCATCCGTTGTGAATGCACATCCGCAATATAATGCCAATAAGACTGTTGCTGTAGTACATAATGGTATTATTGAAAATTACCAGGTTTTGCGTGAAAAATTAGAAAGCAGAGGATTTCAGTTTATTTCTGAAACAGATACAGAAGTAGTGGCACATATGCTAGAGTACTACTATACTGGGAATCCGATTGAAACTATTGCGAAAATCATTCACCGTGTCAAAGGTTCCTATGCCTTAGGAATTGTATTTAAGGACCATCCGGAAGAAGTATATGCAGTAAGAAAGGATAGCCCGTTGATTGTTGGTGTTTCGGAAGAAGGAAATTATATTGCATCTGACGTACCGGCAATTTTAAAATATACAAGAAATGTTTATTTCATTGAAGATTTGGAAATCGTAAAGCTGACAAAGAATGCTGTTTCTTTTTATAATGAGGATGTAGAACCTATCGAAAAAGAAATGCAGCAGATAGAATGGGATATTGAAGCCGCTGAAAAGGGTGGATATGAACATTTTATGCTAAAGGAAATTTATGAACAGCCGAAAGCCATTGAAGATACCATACGTCCTAGAATCAAGGATGGGGAAATTGTCATAGATGAATTAGGCATGACACCGGAACAAATAAAAGAAATTAAGAAAATATACATTGTTGGATGTGGTTCTGCATATCATACAGGGGTAGTTGGAAAGTATGTATTTGAAAAATTAGCAAGAATCCCAGTAGAAATTGATTTGGCATCCGAATTTAGATATCGTGACCCGATTATTGAAGAGAATTCTTTGGTTATCATTATCAGCCAGTCCGGTGAAACTGCAGATTCTAAAGCTGCGCTAAAGGAAGCGAAAAGCAAAGGGGCGAAAGTTCTTGGAATTGTAAATGTAGTGGGAAGTTCCATTGCAAGAGAAGCAGATAATATTATGTATACATGGGCAGGTCCGGAAATTGCAGTTGCTACAACTAAGGCTTATAGTACACAGCTTACAGCATTATATTTATTAGCAATTTTATTTGCAAAGACCAGAAATACCATTGATGAAGCGGAATATGAAGAATTAATCAAAGAATTACATTCTTTACCGGAAAAGATTAAGACCATATTAGGGGATAAGGAGAAAATCCAGTGGTTTGCCAGCAAGTATGCGAATGCCAAGGATGTATTCTTTATCGGAAGAGGAATTGATTATGCCATCTCCTTAGAAGGTTCTTTGAAATTAAAAGAAATATCTTATATTCATTCTGAAGCGTATGCAGCAGGAGAATTAAAGCATGGAACCATCTCCTTGATTGAGGATGATATCTTAACCGTGGCAGTATTGACACAGCCGGATTTGTTTGAAAAAACACAAAGCAATGTAGTGGAAGTAAAGACAAGAGGAGCCTATGTCTTTGCTTTGACGGTGGAAGGTAATGAAAAAATTGAAGAAGTAGCAGATTTTACGATTTATGTTCCAAAGACACATCCATGTTTTCAAGGCTCTTTATCTGTGATTCCTTTGCAGTTATTTGGATATTATGTTTCTGTAGCCAAAGGATTGGATGCAGATAAACCTAGAAATCTTGCAAAATCAGTTACGGTAGAGTAGGAGGCGGAAAATGGGTAAATATTTTGGTACAGATGGATTTCGTGGAGAAGCCAATGTGGGATTGAATGTAGAGCATGCTTATAAGGTGGGAAGATTCTTAGGCTGGTATTATGGAAAAGAAAAGAAAGCTAAAGTCGTAATAGGAAAAGATACCCGAAGAAGCAGCTATATGTTTGAATACTCTTTGGTGGCGGGCTTAACAGCTTCTGGAGCAGATGTATATCTGCTTCATGTAACCACAACACCAAGCGTTTCTTATGTAGTCCGTACAGAAAATTTTGATTGTGGAATTATGATTTCTGCTTCCCATAATCCTTTTTATGATAATGGAATTAAAATTATCAATCAGTTAGGACAAAAACTGGAGGCAGAAGTAGAAGAACAGATTGAAGCTTATATTGATGGTAAAATGGAAGAGATTCCATTTGCAGTAAGAGAGGATATCGGTAGAACGGTAGATTATGCCGTAGGAAGAAACCGTTATATTGGAATGCTGATATCCACAGCAACCAGGTCTTTTAAAAACTATAAAGTCGGTTTGGATTGTTCCAACGGAAGTGCATCAGCTATCGCAAAAAATGTGTTTGATGCGTTGGGTGCAAAGACTTATGTGATTCATAATGAACCGGATGGTACTAATATTAATAGGGATTGTGGTTCTACTCATATCGAAGCATTACAGGCATTTGTAAAAGAAAATCAGTTAGATGTTGGATTTGCTTATGATGGGGATGCAGACCGCTGTTTTGCAGTAGATGAAAATGGAAATGTAGTAGACGGAGATTTGATTCTTTATGTATGTGGTAAGTTTATGAAATCACAGGGAGAATTAAACAATAATACCATTGTAACTACGGTTATGTCGAACCTTGGATTATATAAGGCCTTGGATAAAATCGGAATTTCTTATGAGAAAACTGCTGTTGGGGATAAATATGTTTATGAAAATATGTTGGATCATGACCACTGTCTGGGTGGCGAGCAATCCGGTCATATTATTTTTAGTAAATATGCAGCAACAGGGGATGGAATTTTGACTTCTTTAAGAATTATGGAAGCCATGACGGAGCAGAAAGCAACTTTGGCAAATCTGGTATCTGAAGTCAAAATTTTGCCACAAAAATTAGTCAATATCAGAGTGAAGGATAAAAAGACTGTAAACGAAGATAAGGATGTGCAGGCGGCAGTTTCCTATGTGGAAAATGAATTGAAAGATGACGGAAGAATCTTGGTGAGAGAAAGCGGAACAGAGCCGTTAATCCGTGTTATGGTAGAAGCAGCAACCCAAGAGCTTTGTGAGAGTTATACCAATCATGTAATCAAAGTAATTAAAGAAAAAGGCTATGAAGCATAACGAAGGAAGGGTTTATTCAAAATGAGTACAAAGGTAAGAGGGGCAGAAGGTAACGGAAAAAAGAAAAAGAAACTCACAAAGGCAGCAAAAAGAAAAAGACGTTTAAAACGTATTCTTGCGTTTGAGTTCGTATTGATGTTTTTGTTACTTGTTATGGGTGTTGGTGTTAAGTATGTTTTGGATAAGTGGGGACTGATTGATACGAAGGACATTGATGAAGATGCCTTGGCAATTAGTGAAAATATCAATAAAGAATCTTCAGGATATACCAATATTGCATTATTTGGTGTAGATGCCAGAGATGCTTCTGTCATTGATACATCAAACAGTGACTGTATTATTATCTTAAGTATTAATAATAAAACAAAAGAAATTAAAATGGTATCCGTATATCGTGATACCTTGCTGATGTGTCCGGATAAAAAAGATAGCAAAAAGGATTATGATTTAAGGAAGGCCAATTATGCTTATTCAGCCGGAGGACCTCAGCTTGCTATTGCACAGCTAAATAAAAATTTGGATTTGGATATTACAGATTATGCCGCAGTAAACTGGAATGCTTTGGCGACTGCAGTAGATGAGGTGGGAGGATTGGAAATTGAAATATCCAAAGCGGAAATGGAAGAAATTAACCGCCATATCGTAGGAACTGCGGATTCTACCGGAAAGAAATGTAATCTTGTAGAAGAGTACGGACTGGTTCATATGGATGGTAATCAGGTTACCACTTATTGCCGTATCCGTAAAGGAGGAACAGGCAATGATTTTGCCAGAGCAGAAAGACAAAGACAGGTTATTTCCTTATTGGTACAAAAAGCACAGACCATGAACTTAAAAACCTTAAATAGTATTATTGATGAAGTATTTCCTATGATTTCCACAAGCGTTTCTTTATCGGAAGTATTAGGATTGGCAAAAGATGCTACGAAGTATTCCATTGGGGAAACGAAGAGTTTTCCATTCCAGTTTACTACAGCTACATTGGGAAAAAAGGGTGATTGTATTATTCCTTGTGGATTAAGTTACAATGTATCAGCATTACACGAATTTTTATTTGGCACTGAAAATTATGAACCTTCCGCAAAGGTAGAAGAATTAGATGATGCAATTTACAATTATACAGGGGTTCCGACTTATGTAGAACCGGATGAAGCATCATAATATTTGATTTAATCGGGGAATTTTTTGAATTCCCTGTTAAATAGGTCAATCCCTTCGCAGATTGTACCATGGCGACTGTGAAAAGACATTCGCTATCATAAAATTAAATAATAGGAGATGATGGAATGAACAAAAGAAAGATATGTGCATGTTTGTTGCTTGTAGTTTTGTTCTTTACCGCATTTGGCAGTCATTGGTTTCCTGCGAATAAGGTAGAAGCAGCACAAACAACAGTGATTCTTCATTATCAGCGAAGTGGTGCTGATTATGATGGATGGAATGTCTGGATGTGGCCGGAAGGCGGCTCTGGAAAAGAGGTAAAGTTTAAGGCGGAAGATGATTTTGGTAAAATCGCAGTATATCAGACTTCGGCAGACTTATCTAAGGTTGGATTTATTATCCGTTTAAATGAGTGGGAAGATAAAGACTGTGGCGATGACCGATTCATTGAATTAAAAGATGGTTTTGCAGAAATCTGGGTAAAAAGCGGAGAAGAAGAATTTTCTTATGAACCGGTAGACGGCGCAACACCATATGATTTGGAAGCTGCGAAAGAAGAACAAAACCAGAATCAAAATTCTGGTGATACACAGTTGACCATACATTATCATAGATACGACCAGAATTATGATGGTTGGAATTTATGGTTGTGGCCACAGGGCGGTGATGGAGCTGCTTACGAATTTACATCCTTTGATGAATTCGGTGCGGTAGGTTCCTTTAGTGTTCCGGGTGTGACTGCAGAAGATAGCGTAGGATTTATTGTGAAGTTAAATGAATGGGATGCGAAGGATGTTGACGGAGACCGTTTTGTAGATTTATCTGAAACAAATGAAATTTATCTGGTACAAGGAGAAGAAACCGTTTATTTTAGCCGTGAGGAAGTAGACCTTACACCTAAGATTATGTCCGCTTCTTTGGATAGTGCCGATGAGATTAGTTTTCAGATAACTGCACCACTTGATTTATCTTTACCGGAAACTTTAGCAATGTTTGCAATAAAGGACGAATCCGGTAATAGTTATGAAATTAAGGAATTTGAAGTTCAAGATGAGCAGGTTGTAAATAAAGCAACAATTATTATGAATGAAAACCTGACTCTTGACAAAACCTATACATTAGAAATTGAAGGATATGGAGATAAGTTAGTAGAGATGGGAAATGTATTTTCAAGTAAAGAATTTGAAGAAACCTATTATTATGATGGAAATGATTTAGGTGCAAATTATTCTAAGGATAGCACTTTATTTAAGGTATGGGCACCAACTGCCAGCAAGGTAGAATTAAATCTTTTTAAAGATGGATTAGAAGGCGAAGCTTACGAAGTAAAGCAGATGAATAAGGAAGACAAGGGTGTCTGGTCATTAACTGTGGATGGTGATTTAAATGGAGTTTATTATACATACTCCGTAACAGTTTCAGAAAAGACAAAAGAAACCGTTGACTTATATGCGAGAACAACCGGTGCCAATGGACAAAGAGGTATGGTAATTGATTTGGATTCAACAGACCCAGAAGGATGGGACAAGGATGAAAAACCAGCTTTCGTAAATCCAACAGATGCCTCTATCTGGGAAATTCATGTAAGAGATTTTTCCATTGACGAATCCTCTGGTATGGTAAACAAAGGAAAGTATCTTGCATTTACTGAAACAGGAACAAAGAATTCTGCAGGTTTATCTACTGGTGTAGATTACTTAAAAGAATTAGGAATCACTCATGTGCAGTTATTACCTGTATATGATTACTCTCCAAACTCTGTGGATGAAACAAAGTTAGATGAAGCGCAATTTAACTGGGGATATGACCCATATAACTATAATGTTCCAGAAGGTTCTTATTCTACTGACCCTTATAATGGTGAAGTAAGAGTAAAAGAATTCAAACAAATGATTCAATCATTACATGATAATGATATTCGTGTTGTTATGGATGTGGTATATAATCATACAGCAGAAACAGAAAATTCTTATTTTAACAGAACTGTACCAAATTATTTTTATCGTTATACAGAAACAGGTGCATATTCTAACGGTTCCGGATGTGGTAACGAAGTTGCATCGGAACGTGCTATGGTAAGTAAGTACATCGTTGATTCTGTTACTTACTGGGCAACAGAATACCATATTGATGGTTTCCGTTTTGACCTTATGGGTATTTTAGACATTCAGACTATGATGGCTGTAAAAGAAGCGTTAAATGAAATCGACCCTTCTATCATTGTTTATGGTGAAGGATGGGCAGGCGGTACCTGTGCTACTGCAGATGTATTCAGAGCTCTTAAGAAAAATGCAAGTACTTTCGAAGGAGTAGGAGCATTTAGTGATGATATCCGTGATGGTATTAAGGGTAGCGTATTTGATGATGCAGACCAGGGATTTGTATCTGGAAAAGCAGGACAAGAAGAAAGAATCAAATCTGGTGTTATTGGTGCAACAAATTATTCCGGAGTAGATTATAACAAAGTTGGAACAGATGTAAACGCATATTGGGCAGCAGCTCCAACACAAACCATTAATTACGTTTCTTGTCATGATAATTTAGCACTTTGGGATAAATTGGCTTTATCAAATCCAGAGGATACAGAAGAAGACAGAGTTAAGATGAATCTGTTATCTGCAGCCATTGTATATACTGCACAAGGTGTTCCTTTTATGCAGGCTGGAGAAGAAATTTTAAGAAGTAAACCAAATGCGGCTGGAACCGGATTTGATGAAAATAGTTATAAATCTTCTGATGCTACAAACAGCATTAAATGGGATGAATATACTGAAAATCAGGAAGTATTTAATTACTATAAAGGTTTAATTGAATTTAGAAAAGCCCATGCAGCGTTGAGAATGACGACTACTGCTGAAATTGAAGAAAACTTAACCTTTATTGAAGATGTACAAGAAAATGTAGTTGCATATACCATTGAAAATAAACCAAATGGAGAATGTTCCGATGCAATCTGTGTTATTTACAATGCAAACAAAGAAGCTGTGACTGTTACAATCCCAGAAGGTGACTGGCAGGTATGTATCAAAGGAAATCAGGCAGGTACCAAAGTATTAGAAACAGTAAAGGGTGGAGAAATTTCTGTAGAACCTATTTCTGCTTTGGTATTAGTAAAGGGTGATGTAAAACCAGAAGAAAGTAAAAAGTCATTCCCTTGGAAGGCAGTAGCTGGTGTAGCGGCAGGCGTAGCAGTATTAGCCGGAGCTTCTTATGCAATCCTAAAAGGAAAGAAAAAGAAGAGAAAGTAAGTAAATAGCTTTTATATGATAAGGCTGTTTACGAAAGGCTCAATATAAGTAATAATGTATGAAAAAGAAGGTAAAACAAGCTTGTTTTTATTGTAGTTTACTATATGAATAAGATGGATTAGAAAATGCAGTAAAATTCTTTGTGAAAAATGATAAAAAAATTAAAAAAAGACTTTACTTATTAGTATTTTTGCTGTATAATGTAATAGAAATGATAAATGTGAATGAGATAATTATCACGAATTGTTTAAATATCATTTTTTCCTTTCTTTCTTACATTGAACAGACCCTATGGTTGAGGGTCTGTTCTTTTTTGTTTAAAAGTGAAGTAAAATTAAAAAATAGGATGAGTGCTAAGGTTGAAGAATGTATTAAAATCAATGACTAAATCTTGACGAGTGTCCCCTTTTCGGTTATAATGTATTCATGTGTCTAATTTTGTAAAAAGAAATGTATGATACTTCGGAATGGAGGATAACATGGATAAATCGATGATTGTTTCGATATTAGCAGTAATATTAATTGTATTTTTTATATATTTGACAGTGTGGACCGTTCAATATATTCGATTCCGTCTTGAGAAGGAAAGAGAAGAAACCAATGCTAGAATAAAAGAAAAAATCAGCATGGTAAAGAAAAGAATTATCAGTGCCTCCAGAAGTTACTGGTATATCATAGAAGAAGTTGAACAGGCTGAGGCAACAGAGGAAGAGAGTTATTATCATTATTTTACGGAAGAAGAGGACGGATTTGATGAACTCTTAGACCAGATGTATCAGTTAAACATTGTAGTAAAAGAAGAGTTAGAAAAGATTTCAAAGGGAGAAAGCGTATCCAATGCACCTTCCCAGTCTAATTCAAAAAAGAAAAAGAAGAAAAATTCTGCACAAAGCAAACCAAAGCAGATATCAGAAGAAGAGAAAAAGAAAAGAATTTACCAGAAATGGAATGAATATGTGGATGAATTGTTCCGTAAAGTATATTTAAACTGTAATGAGGAAATGAAACTTAAAATCAGAAATAAACTGACAGAGTATGGTTATTTGGATGTAGAAATATTAAAAGAAAATCCAATCGAGGATAAAAAGAAAGCATAAAAAACTTTGAACCAGGAAATAAGCTTCCTGGTTCAAAGTTTTTCTTTTTATAAAAGATGACGAATCGGTAAATAATAAGGTAATCCGTCTTTGTATTCCAACATAGGCTCACCGCAAATTAAAGGCTTGGCATAAGCAATAAAGTCTTGTGAAACATCATTTCCATCAGCATGAATCCATTCGGCAGGAACATACTTTGTATCATTTGCCACGTCTGCCACATCCGTACATGAGATTTTATATTGATATGGGTAATCGGTAACTCGTTTGATTACCAGCATGGCATTGGTAATTTCCTGTTCTGCAAGTTGAACAGCAGTAACACCCAAAGCAAAGGATTCATTTAAGTCAGTAAGGGAAGCACAGTGCATAGCACTTCTTTGAAGAACGTTTAATTCGATAGAACGAACTTTACAGCCAATCTGGTCGTTTACCAGCATTTCCAGATATTTTCCGGTTCCGCTTAACTGAGCATGACCGAAGATATCTGTTTTCGCAGATTGGGCACTTACATATTTACCATCTGCAGTTTTAATACCTTCAGAAACTGCAACAATAACATTTTGTTGTTTCGTTAATTGGTTTTTTACATCATTAATGAAGGAATTTACGTCAAATACTGTTTCAGGCAAATAGATTAAATGAGGTGCGTGACTGTATTCATTTCTGGCAAGAGCACTGGCAGCAGTCAGCCATCCTGCATCACGTCCCATAATTTCTACAATGGTAACACTTTGTGTATCATAAATATAAGTGTCATGGGCAATTTCCAAAAGAGAAGTAGCCACATATTTGGCTGCAGAACCATAACCTGGAGTATGGTCTGTTACACATAGGTCATTATCAATGGTTTTAGGGATACCTAAAATACTGATGTCGTATCCTTTTAATTTTGCATAATTGCTTAGTTTTGCTACTGTATCCATGGAATCGTTTCCACCAATATAGAAAAAAGCTTTGATTTCATGCTTTAAAAAGATAGAGAAAATCTTTTCATATTCGGAAGAATCAGATTCTAATGAATTTAATTTATATCTGCAGGAACCAAGGTACATGGATGGTGATACTTTTAATCGTTCGATAGAACGGTCAGATTTATTAAAAGTACGCTGTAAATCAATTAAATTCTCATGCAACACACCTTGAATTCCATTTACAGAACCATATATATTATCAAAATAATCACTTTTTAATACTCCATCAATGACACCGGCTAAGCTTGCATTAATAGCTACTGTTGGACCACCTGATTGTGCAACTAAACAGTTTCTCATGATATTTTCCTCCTAAGTTCGCACTCATATTTTGGCGAAAGTACTGCTTTAAGTATACCATATTGTGAGGTCAAAGTCTATGGAATATCTGTAAAAGAATTGGTAAAAATTTATATACATTTTTGCATTGCAATTTACATATAACTAATATATAATCAAATCAGAAGGAATGAAACGGATGCCTGAAATGTGCGAGAACACCTATTATTTTGAACCTACATTTCTTTTGACGGGACTCCAATATTCGTAAAGGTATGTCAGGCCTTCATTGCGCAGAGGAAGACAGAGGATTTACATGAGGAAACCCACCTAGCTTAGCTAGGCGTCAAAATTATAGGTAACGGCATTTTGGGTTTACAAAAGAAAAAGCAGCTTATGCTGCTTTTTTCTTTTGTTTTAAAAAGGGAAGGAAGTAAAAGAAAAAATACTGTAAAGGCTTTGGAGTGATAGAGTGAAAAAAAGATGTAGTGATTTTATTATAATATGCTTGATTTTATATGGAATTTTCGGAGGCGAAATCATAAAAAGAAACTATCAAAAAGGTATGGAAGTCATTGCTTTGGCAGAAACATCCCCCTCGGTTCTTGGCATCAGCAATATGATTCCATTTAAACTTCCTTCGGACATCCGGGTATTAATTTCTACCACAGATTATCTTTCAAAATATCATCAAAGTATTTCTTTGGGAAGTAATGACGGGATGATAGTGGAAAAAAACGGTGAAGTATTTCGTTGTCTTGAGAATGAACAAATTACCTTTACTGTGGAGGAATTAAAAGAAGGAAAGGTTAAAGTTTCCAATGTAAATGAGGATGGAATGATTACGGTATATTCTATTCTTCGTGGGGAGGAACATCCGTCTTATTTTGGAAATATGGAACTTACTTATACGAATGAGGGTATTATTATGATTAATGAGGTGGATTTAGAAAAATATTTATATCTGGTGATTCCAAGTGAAATGCCGGTAAGTTATGAAAAAGAGGCATTAAAGTCTCAGGCTGTTTGTGCCAGAACCTATGCTGTGGCGAAAATACAAAACGGTTTGGATGAAACCTTTCATTGTCATTTAGATGATAGTGTCAGCTCCCAAGTATATGCAAATCAGTCATTAAAGGAAGAAAGTGTGAAGGCTGTAGATGAAACGACCGGTGTGATTTTGATGAATGGAAAAAATGTAGGAAGTACTTATTATTTTTCAACTTCCTGTGGGGTTTTATCCGAGCCAGAGGATATTTGGATAAAAGAAAAGGAGCAAGAATTAGTAACAGCTTCAGCAGTTATGCAAAATGAGAATCAGCAAGCAGAAAATAATTTAAAAATGCTTCTTGAGGAAACGGAAGGCTTGGAACAAGATTATCCTTATTTTCGTTGGCAGGTGAAGATTCCTTATGAAACTTTGGAAGGCAAAGCCGGGGTAGGGAATATTAAGAATATTTGCGTTTCGCAACGGGGAGAAAGTGGTGTAGCCAAGGTATTAACCATTGAAGGTGAAGAAGGAGAAATTCATTATATTGGAGAGTATAATATCAGAAGTATCTTATCTCCGGCGGGGTTTGATTTAATCAAACAAAACAATGAGATAAATAAATCCATGAATCTTTTGCCAAGCGGTTATTTTTATGGCATAATGGAAGAGGATGGATATATGATTTATGGTGGAGGTTATGGCCATGGGGCAGGAATGAGCCAGAATGGGGCGAATGAGTTAGCCAAGCAGGGATATTCCTATACTGAAATACTAAAATACTATTTTGAAGAACAAAATCTGATGAGAATATACAGATAAAGTAGAAAAAAACTGAGAGAGGAATTTTTGAAAGGAATGAGTTCCTGATATTCAGTTTTAGAATGGAGGAAAGGATGAATAAGAGAAAGTATGTTAAGGAAATGACTCAAAAAATAAAAAACGACCATGTAACTGCTTTTGCATCTCAGGGAGCGTTTTTTATTATTCTATCTTTTTTTCCCTTTGTTATGTTTTTAATGACATTAATTCGAGTATTACCAGTAGAACAGGAGTATATCACGAAATATTTGATTACCTTGCTTCCGGAAAATCTAAATGAATACATTATTAATATTATCAATGAATTATACACGAAAGCTTCATCTACCGTAGTTTCCCTCTCTGTAGTTGCTGCAATCTGGTCTGCAGGAAGGGGTGTCATGGCAATATCCAATGGACTAAATAAAGTGTATGAAGTCAAAGAATCAAGAAATTATTTTTTGACCCGTATATTAAGTAGTATTTATACCTTGATTTTTGCTTTAGGCTTAATCTTATCTTTGTTGGTTTTAGTATTTGGAAATAAGCTTTATCATATGGTGGAAAGTAAGTCAGGAATTTTATTGTGGCTCATGGATTTTATTTTATCCTTCCGTAATGTTTTTGGTCTGGTATTTTTTACGATTCTTTTTCTACTCATCTATTGTGCCATACCAAATCGGAAATCCAAAATACGAAATGAACTTCCAGGGGCTTTTTTGGCAGCAGTAAGCTGGATTGCTATTTCTTTTGCATTTAGTATTTATGTAGATAAAATCAGTGATTTTTCTTATATGTATGGAAGTCTGGCAGGAATTGTGATTGCAATGTTATGGCTTTATTTTTGCATGATTATGGTTTTTATAGGGGCAGAGTTTAATTATGCCTTAAGTGAGTATTTAACATCAACGAAGAAAGAAGATTCGTGAAAAATAAAATACTTTCTTGACAAGGTGCTTTTTTGTGTTAAAATAACTTGTATAGTTATATGGTAAATGCAATGATGGTGCAAAGTAGTTTATAATTTTCCGTCAGAGAATAAAGGTCATCGGCTGAAAGCCTTTTCGGTTCTGATTATAAATGAAATTTCACACTGTAGCAGCATGATTGAAGAAAGTAGGTCATGACGTACTCTGGACGTTATACAGAATATGAGTGTCAAAGTATACATAATTCTTAAGTATATTTTGGAAATCAGGGTGGTACCGCGGGTATATTATGCTTCGTCCCTTTTGGGATGAGGCTTTTTTTATTTACAAAAAAGGAGAATAGGAATGAAAGAAAGATTAGAGGCAATACAAAAAGAGGCATTGGAAAAAATCCAAAATGCCGAAACCATGGAAACCTTAAATGAAATTAAGGTAGAATATTTAGGTAAAAAAGGTGAATTGACTCAGGTTTTAAAGGGCATGAAGGATGTTGCTGCTGAGGACAGACCAAAGGTTGGACAAATGGTGAATGAAACCAGAACTGCCATTGAAGAATCCTTAGAAAGAGAAATGACCCTTTTAGCCAAGGCGAAACAGGAAGAAAAGTTAGCCAAGGAAGTAATTGATGTTACCTTACCTGGTACCAAAATTAATACAGGACATAAGCATCCAAATCAAATCGCATTGGAAGATTTGGAACGTGTATTTATTGGTATGGGTTATGAAATCGTGGAAGGTCCGGAAGTGGAATATGATAAATATAACTTTGAATTATTAAACATTCCAGCGAATCATCCGGCAAAGGACGAGCAGGATACATTCTACATTAACAAAGAAATTTTACTTCGTACCCAGACATCACCGGTACAAGCCAGAGTAATGGAAACCGGAAAAATGCCGATTCGAATGATAGCACCAGGAAGGGTGTTCCGTTCTGATGAGGTAGATGCAACACATTCTCCATCTTTCCATCAGGTAGAAGGTCTGGTTGTAGATAAGAATATTACATTTTCTGATTTAAAGGGAACTTTGGCACAATTTGCAACAGAATTTTTTGGACCTGAAACAAAAGTAAAATTCAGACCACATCACTTCCCATTTACAGAACCAAGTGCAGAAATGGACATCACTTGTTTTAAATGTGGAGGAAAAGGCTGCCGCATGTGTAAGGGAAGCGGTTGGATTGAAATTTTAGGTTGTGGTATGGTACATCCTAAGGTATTAAAAGGCTGTGGAATTGATCCGGAAGAATATTCTGGTTTTGCTTTTGGTATTGGATTGGAACGTGTAGCTTTATTGAAGTATGAAATTGACGATATGCGTCTGCTTTATGAAAATGATACCCGTTTCTTAAAACAATTTTAGTTAGTGGAGGAATATAAAAATGAATACACCTTTATCTTGGATAAAAGCTTATGTACCGGATTTAGATTGTACAATACAGGAATATGTAGATAAAATGACCTTGTCCGGTTCTCATGTTGAAAGTTATGTAAAATTTAATAAAAATCTGGAAAAGATTGTAGTTGGTAGAATCGAAGAGATAAAACCACATCCGGATGCAGATAAATTAGTAGTTTGTCAGGTGAACATTGGAAAAGAAACCATTCAAATCGTAACCGGAGCTAAAAACGTAAAAGAAGGGGATGTGATTCCTGTTGTATTAGATGGTGGAAAAGTTGCAGGAGGACATGATGGTTCCAAGCCACCAGAAGAAGGAATTAAGATTAAAAAGGGTAAATTACGTGGTATTGAATCGAATGGTATGATGTGCGGTATTGAAGAATTAGGTTCATCCAGAGATTTTTACCCAGAAGCACCAGAAGATGGAGTTTATGTTTTTGAAAAAGATGCAGAAGTTAATTTAGGGGATGATGCAGTAAAAGCTCTTGGATTAGACGAAACAGTGGTAGAATTCGAAATTACTTCAAACCGCGTAGATTGTTTCAGTATGATTGGTATGGCAAGGGAAGTAGCAGCTACCTTTGGAAAGGAATTACATTTACCGGAAGTTATTGAGACTGGAAATTCTGAGAATGTAAATGATTATATCAGTGTTGATGTGGTAGACAAAGACCTTTGTCCTCGTTATGTTGCAAGAGTAGTAAAGAATATTAAACTTGCTCCATCTCCAAAGTGGATGCAAAGAAGACTTGCAGCTATGGGAATCCGTTCTATTAATAATATCGTAGATATTACAAACTATGTGATGGAAGAATATGGACAACCAATGCATGCTTATGATTTGGATACCATTGAAGGAAAGAAAATAGTAGTAAAACGTGCGGAAAATGAATCTTTTGTTACTTTAGACGGACAGGAAAGAAAATTAGACAATACTGTTTTGATGATTAATGATGGTAAGAAAGAAATTGGTATTGCCGGTATCATGGGTGGAGAAAACTCCATGGTAAATGATAATATGACTACCATGTTGTTTGAAGCCGCTTGTTTTGATGGAACCAATATTCGTTTATCATCTAAGAAAATCGGACTTAGAACAGATGCTTCTTCAAAATTTGAAAAAGGATTAGACCCTAATACAGCTATGGAAGCTATGAATCGTGCCTGCCAGTTGATTGAAGAGTTAGGTGCTGGTGAAGTAGTGGGAGGAGCTGTAGATATTTATCCGAATCCGGTAGGAGAAAAAAGACTTCCTTTTGAACCAGATAAGATGAACGCATTATTAGGAACCAATGTTTCTAAGGAAGAAATGTTATCTTATTTTAAAATGTTGGATTTAGTATATGATGCAGATGCCAATGAATTAATTATTCCTACATTCCGTCAGGATTTAGAGTGCATGGCAGATCTAGCGGAGGAAGTAGCACGTTTCTATGGCTATGATAATATTCCGGTTACTTTACCAAGAGGAGAGGCTACTGCCGGTAAGAAAACCTTTAAGAACCGTGTGGAAGACGTTGCCAGGGAAGTGGCAGAACAAAATGGTTTCTGCGGTGGTATGTGTTATTCTTTCGAAAGTCCAAAAGTATTTGATAAATTATTATTACCACAGGATTCAGAATATAGAAAAGCCATTGTAATTTCCAATCCTTTAGGAGAAGATTTTAGTATTATGCGTACCATTTCTTTAAATGGAATGCTGACATCTTTAGCTACAAACTATAATAGAAGAAATAAAAATGTTCGTTTGTATGAAATGGGAAATGTATATCTTCCAAAGGCATTGCCATTGACAGAACTTCCGGAAGAAAGAATGAAATTCACCTTAGGAATGTATGGAGAAGGAGATTTCTTCACATTAAAGGGTGTAGTTGAAGAATTATTCGAAAAACTTGGATTAAAGAATCAAATGACTTATAACCCAAGCGAGAAAAAGCCATTCTTACATCCAGGAAGACAGGCAGATATTTATTATAATGATGTATTGATTGGATATTTAGGTCAGGTTCATCCAGAAGCTGCAGCCAATTTCGACCTTGGAGTTGATGCTTATGTGGCAGTTATTGATATGCCTAACTTAACAGAATATGCTACCTTTAATCGTAAATACGAGGGAATTGCTAAATATCCTGCGGTTACCAGAGATTTAAGTATGGTAATGAAGAAAGAAATTTTAGTAGGTGATGTGGAAGCGATCTTTAAGAAGAAGGGCGGAAAGTTATTAGAACATTTTGAATTGTTTGATGTATATGAAGGAAGCCAGATTCAGGAAGGATATAAATCAGTTGCTTATGCTTTGACATTCAGAGCAAAGGACAGAAGCCTTACCGATGCAGATGTAAATGAAGTATTAGATAAGATTTTAAAAGAATTAACAAAATTAGATATTAATCTTCGTGCTTAAAGCTCTTTGTGCTTAAAAAATCTTGACAAATGATATTTAAGGCTATATGATTATAGTGAGGAAATAAGGGATAGGAAAACTTACACCTATCCCTTATTTTACCTTATTGTTGGTAACAGCAAGGGAATCATGGTTGTTGTTTCTATGGGAACAGTCATGAATCATTCAAATGAAACGAAGAGGTAAGAAAAATGCAGTTATCTGATTTTTACTATGATTTACCACCGGAACTGATTGCACAAGACCCTATTCAGGATAGAAGCAGTTCAAAGCTGATGGTATTAAATAAAGAGAATGGACAGATTGAGCATAGACATTTTAAAGACATAATGGAGTATCTTAACGAGGGTGACTGCCTGGTGATTAATAATACAAAGGTAATTCCGGCACGTTTGATTGGCGAAAAAGAAGATACGAAAGCTCAGATTGAACTTTTGCTGTTGAAAAGAAAAGAGGACGATGTTTGGGAAACACTGGTAAAACCAGGGAAGAAAGCCCGTGTGGGAGCCAGAATTGTGTTTGGAAATGGTCTTCTTGTGGGAGAAATTGTAGATGTGCTGGAAGATGGAAATCGCCTGGTACATTTTGAATATAAGGGAATTTTTGAAGAGATTTTGGACCAGTTAGGTGAGATGCCTCTGCCACCTTATATTACTCATAGGCTGGAGGATAAGAACAGATATCAGACGGTTTATGCGAAACATGAGGGTTCTGCTGCCGCGCCTACAGCGGGATTGCATTTTACAGAGGAACTGCTGGAGGAGTTAAAGAAAAAAGGAATTAAAATTGCTCAGGTTACGTTGCATGTAGGACTTGGAACATTCAGACCGGTAAAAGTAGATAATATATTAGAACATCATATGCATTCAGAGTATTATTGCTTGTCGAAAGAGGATGCAAAGATGATTAATGAGGCGAAGGCAAATCAGAAGCGTGTCATTGCAGTTGGAACTACCAGTACCAGAACATTGGAAACCATAGGAGATGAAAATGGAACAGTACGGGAAGCTTCAGGATGGACAGATATTTTTATTTATCCTGGCTATTCTTTTAAGGTAGTAGATGCTTTAATTACGAATTTTCATTTGCCGGAATCTACATTGTTAATGCTGGTTTCTGCTTTGTCAGATAGAGAAATGATATTAAATGCTTACAATGAAGCCATTAAGAATCAATATCGGTTTTTTAGTTTTGGTGATGCGATGTTTATTCAATAGAAAATATGGGAGGGTGCTTTGACTATGAACGATAAAAGACGAAATAAAAGAATGGACATGAATGTAATTCTAAAGATAAATAATTTATCTTTGGAAGATGAAAAAAAAGGATTAAATAATGTAGAGATTCATACCTTTAATATTTCAAGGGATGGAATGGGATTCACTTCGGAGGTAGAATTGCCGGATGATGGATTTTTTGATACGGATGTTGAGATTTGGACCAAGGAAACATTTCATGCCATTATAAAGATTGTTCGTAAATCAAAGTTAGAACATGGCTGGGAATACGGATGTGTTTTCTTAGGATTAGGAGAAATGGATGCCTATCGAATCGATGTGTATCAATTATCATTAGAAAATGGAATGAAAAATTAAGAAAACATTACATACTTTCTAACAGTATAGTTACATAGTTTTGAATAATTGAGGATTAGGTGAATGATAATATAAAGAAAGCGGTTAGAAGTTCTAGCCGCTTTCTTTTGCAAGTAGTTACATAAATGAAAGGATTGGTGAAAAGGTGAAAGCGGTATTAAAATATTTAAAAGAGTATAAATGGCTCTTAATCATTGGTCCCTTTTTTAAACTGGTAGAAGCAGTATTAGAGTTGTTACTGCCTTATTTTATGTCCTTGGCAGTTGATAATGGTGTATTAAAGGGTGACAAGTCTTATGTAGTAAAGATGGGTGTTACCATGTTGATTACTGCCACTATTGGTATTGGAAGTGCTTTGATTTGCCAGTATACAGCTTCTATTGTATCACAGGGATTTGGTACAAAATTAAGAAATGCAATGTTTGACAAGATTATGTCTTTTTCCAATACAGAAATAGACGATTTTGGGACTACCTCATTGGTAAATCGATTAACTTCTGATGTAAACCAGTTACAAACAGCGGTTGCCATGTTGATACGTCTGGTTATCAGAGCACCGTTTTTATGTATTGGCGGAGTTGTTATGGCGGTCAGTCTGGATATCAAATTATCTGTAGTGTTAATGGTAGTGCTGCCTATGTTTATTGTTGTATTGGCGGTAACTATGATAAAAACGGTTCCTCTATATAAGAAAGTACAACAAAAATTAGACCAGATTGCATTGGTGGTAAGGGAAAATCTGGCTGGAGTCCGGGTAATCCGTGCATTTTCGAAGGTGTCTTATGAAGAGGAGAAATTTAAAAACAGCAATGAGGAATATGCAAAAACAGCCATTCGTGTTGGTAAGATTTCTTCTATACTAAATCCTCTTACCAGTTTAATTATGAATTTCGCAATTTGTGCGATTTTATGGATTGGCGGAATACGGGTAAATTCCGGTTCTATGTCAGTAGGTTCTGTAATTGCATTTATTAATTATGTGACGCAGATTCTTGCAGCCTTGATTATTGTCTCGAATCTGGTGGTTCTTTATACGAAAGCTTTTGCATCCTTAGGAAGAGTAGCCAAGGTTTTAAATACTGAGGTTAGTATCAAGGATGGGGAAGGAGTAACGGAAACAGAAAGTGACTATGCGGTGGAATTTGAAAATGTCACATTTTATTATGAAGGAACCAAAGAACCAGCATTGTCTGATATTAATTTAAAGGTAAAAAAAGGAGAAACTGTGGGTATTATCGGAGGTACAGGTTCCGGAAAGTCTACTTTGATACAACTGATTCCAAGATTCTATGATGCCACCTCAGGTAAAGTAAAAGTGAAGGGGCAGGATGTAAAGGAATACAAAGGCAAAGAATTGATTCGTTCCATCGGAATGGTTCCACAAAAGTGTGTTTTGTTTACAGGAAGTATACTGGAAAATCTTCGTTGGGGAGATTTAGAAGCTGGAGAAGAACAGGTGAAGAAGGCAGCAGAAATCGCACAGGCAAGCGAATTTATTGAAAAGATGCCGGAAAAATACCATACCATGCTTACCCAGGGAGGAACCAATGTGTCCGGCGGTCAACGTCAAAGATTAACCATTGCCAGAGCCTTGGTGAAAGAACCGGATATTCTAATCTTGGATGATAGTTTTAATGCTCTGGATTTTGTCACAGATGCGAATTTAAGAAAGGCTTTGCATGAAAATTTAAAAGGTCTGACTACCTTTATTATATCTCAAAGAGCAAGCACCATTAAAAATTCAGACCAGATTGTGGTACTTCATGACGGTGAGATGGTGGGAGTTGGAAAACATGATGAATTAATGGAACATTGTGAAGTATATCGTGAAATCTGCCTGTCACAAGAACGAGAGGAAGGAGGAGAGGCATCATGACAAATAAAAAAAGTACGACTTTAAAACGTATTTGGGGATATATAGGAAAGTATAAAGCCTTGTTGCTGTTTGTTTTTGTTTGTGCCATTATTGGAAATTCTCTTGCTATGTTGGCTCCTCTTATGGTAGGAAATGGAATAGATAAGATGTTGGGAGAAAATCTTGTAGATTTTTCTCTGCTAAAGGATATTGTGATTAAATTAATTTTAATTTATGTTATCAGTGCATTGTTTCAATGGCTGCTTTCTGTAGTAAGTACAAAGGTTGCAAATGAAATTGTTAAGGATATTCGTAAAGATGCGTTTCATAAGTTAAACAAACTTCCTTTAAAGTATTATGATAACAGCTCCAGAGGGGATGTTATCAGTAGGCTAACCAATGATGTTGAGGCAATTTCAGAAGGCTTGTTTCAGGGAACCACCCAGATTATGTCAGGAATTATTATTATCATAGGATGTTTTGTATTTATGTTGATGATTAGCGTAAGAATCACCTGCATTATCGTTTTGCTGGTTCCTGTCTGTTATGCCATTGCCGCAACCATTGCAAAAAAAAGTGCTACTATGTTTCAAAAGCGTTCCCAGTCCATCGGACAATTAAATGGTTATACAGAAGAAATGATATCCAATATAAAAGTGGTAAAAGCCTTTGGTTACGAGGATATGGCGAAGGATAATTTTGTTAAAATGAATGACCAGCTTTATGTTTATGGGCAAAAAGCCCAGTGGTACTCTTCCTTAACTAATCCAACCACACGTTATGTCAATAATTTAGGATATGTGGCAGTTACAGTAGTAGGTGGATTTCTGGCTCTTTCAGGAGGACTCAGTGTAGGTAATATTTCTAGTTTTTTAACCTACTCCAACCAATTTGCAAAGCCAATTAATGAAATTACCAGTATTATGACCCAGTTGCAAGAAGCATTGGCATCGGCAAAAAGAGTGTTCCAGTTGATTGATGAAGAGGAAGAAAGTGATGACAGTCAGCTTAAAACCTTGGAGTCAGAGGTAAAGGGAGAAGTGATATTTGAACAGGTAGACTTTTCTTATCGTGAAGGCGTGGAATTAATTAAAGATTTGAATTTAAAGGTAAGTCCCGGAAATATGGTAGCTATTGTAGGACCTACCGGTGCCGGAAAATCTACTTTGGTGAATTTATTAATGAGGTTTTATGATGTAAACAAAGGTGCTATTTATATTGATGGAACCGACATCCGGGAAATAAAAAGAGATGATTTAAGAAGCAGATTTGCCATGGTATTACAGGAAAGTTGGCTGTTTAAAGGAACTGTGGCTGAAAATATTGGGTATGGTTCGAAGGATGTTACTATGGAGCAAATTATGGAGGCTGCCAAAAAAGCTCATGCCCACAGTTTTATCAAACGATTAAAAGATGGTTATGACACCATGATAGAAGAAGATGCAGGAAACATTTCACAAGGTCAGAAACAGCTTCTTACCATAGCAAGAGCTATGCTACTTGACCCACCGATTTTGATTCTGGATGAAGCAACCAGTAGTATTGATACAAGAACAGAGTTAAAAATTCAAAAAGCATTCCATACTATGATGCAGGGGCGTACCAGTTTTGTCATTGCCCATCGTTTATCTACCATAAAAGAAGCGGATGTGATTCTGGTTATGAAGGATGGTAATATTATTGAGCAGGGTACTCATACAGAATTGTTAAAGAAAAAAGGATTTTATCATACCCTTTATCATAGCCAGTTTGCAAAAGAAAAATAAGTGGTTTGTAACAAAATTGTAATAATTTCTTGACAATATGTAATATGTCTGCTATATTATATTCGTAATAAATTTGTAACATTTATTCATATAATTGTTATAAAAGAACAGGGAGATTTTTATGATTCAAATTACGAATGAGAAAAAGAACAAGTTAATGATAGCAGGTGCATTTGCATCGGTGTTGTCACTTTCTATTATCAGTGCTAATATGGAGCCAAAGGATATTTGTAAGGCAAAAGCCATGACTGCAATGATTGTAGAAGCAGACGTATTAACCAAGGCAGATATCAGAAGTGAAGAATTGTTATCTTTAGAAGAGCATTCTGTAGCATTGTCATTAGCAGTACCAGAAAGTATTTATGACGGAAAAATTTTAGTAAATTTATCAGATACGGATGTGTTGAACATTCGAATGGAAGCCAGCGAAGATAGTGAAATCGTGGGTAAGATTTATGGAATGTCATATGGTGATTTGGTTGAAAATTGCGGAGAATGGACAAAGATTACTTCTGGGGAAGTAACAGGTTTCGTAAAGACAGAATATATTCTGACCGGAATTGTAGCAGAGGAAAAAGCCATTTCTTATGGAAAAGAAATTACAAAGACAGCCATTACAAAAGCAGAATATGACCAGATGCTTGCAGATTATGCGAAGGCAGAAGAAGAAAGAAAAGCGGCTGAGCAGGCGAAAGCAGCCCAGAATACAACAGCAACACAGACACAACAAACACAAAAGACTCAGGAAACTACCGTAGTGGAAAGTACCACAAATGCTGCAACATATGATGATGAGTATTTATTAGCCTGCTTGATTGAGATGGAAGCTGGCGGAGAATGCTATGAAGGTAAGTTGGCAGTTGGTGCAGTAGTTGTAAATCGTAGAAATAGCGGTGCATTTGGAAGTACTATTTATGATGTTATTTATGCAAAGGGACAGTTTCCAGGAGCGCATAATGGTCTACTGGATAAGAGATTGGCAAAGGGACCAAGTGAAAGTTGTCGTCAGGCTGCGAGAGAAGCTTTGGCAGGTGTAAATAATATTGGAAATCTGGTTTGTTTTAACAATGTTCGTTATGCAAATTACTCTAAATATAAAGAATATGTGGTGATTGGAAATCACGTGTTCTATCGTTAATGTAAAATACGGGAATGTCGGATAAAAGAGGCATTCCTGTTTTTTTAATAGGAATCTTGACAAAATAATTTGCCAGACCTTGACAGGATTTTTAAGATATGCTACTTTAAAGTGTAAGACAGTTTAACTGTAAGAAGGAGGAATGAACCATGGCAGCACCTTATAATCATAAGGCAATAGAAGCAAAATGGAGAAAACGTTGGGAAGAAAATCCCGTAAATGTTGATGATGGAAAGAAACCGAAATATTATTGTTTAGATATGTTTCCATATCCATCCGGAAGTGGTCTTCATGTAGGACACTGGAGAGGATATGTTATCAGTGATGTCTGGAGTCGGTATAAGTTACTTCAAGGTCATTATATTATTCACCCTATGGGATGGGATGCGTTTGGCTTACCGGCAGAAAATTATGCGATTAAGATGGGAACGCACCCTAAAATTTCTACAGCAGAAAATATTAAGAATATTAAAAAACAAATCAATGAAATTGCAGCTATTTATGATTGGGATATGGAGGTAAATACTACTGACCCGGAATTTTATAAATGGACACAGTGGATTTTTGTTAAGATGTTTAAGGCTGGTTTAGCTTATGAAAAGCAGATGCCAATTAACTGGTGTCCATCTTGTAAGACAGGTCTTGCCAATGAAGAAGTAGTAAATGGTGAATGTGAACGTTGTGGTTCACCGGTTACCAAGAAGAATCTTAGACAATGGATGCTTAGAATTACAAAATACGCAGACCGTCTTTTAGATGATTTGGACAAGTTGGAATGGCCGGAAAAAGTAAAAAAAATGCAGACCGACTGGATTGGAAAATCTTATGGTGCAGAAGTTAATTTTAAGGTAGATGGCAGAGAAGAAGAAATTACAGTTTATACTACAAGACCGGATACATTACACGGTGCTACCTTTATGGTACTTGCTCCGGAACATGCTCTTGCATCGTCTTTGGCTACAGAGGAAACAAAAGCAGCAGTAGAAAAATATATTTTTGATTCTTCTATGAGAAGTAATGTTGACCGTATGCAGGACAAAGAAAAGACCGGTGTATTTACCGGAAGTTATGCCATTAATCCTTTGAATGGAGCAAAAGTACCAATCTGGTTATCTGATTATGTATTAGCAGATTACGGTACCGGAGCAATTATGTGTGTTCCTGCCCATGATGACCGAGATTTTGAATTTGCAAAGAAATTTAATTTGCCAATCATTCAGGTTATTGCAAAGGATGGAAAAGAAATCGAAGATATGCAGGAAGCCTATACTGAGGCATCCGGAACGATGATTAATTCCGGAGAATGGAATGGAATGGAATCTTCCGTATTGAAGAAAGAAGCTCCTGCCATGATTGAAGAAAAAGGGTTTGGAAAGAAAACCACAAATTACAAATTACGTGACTGGGTATTCAGTAGACAACGTTATTGGGGTGAACCAATTCCAATCGTTCATTGTGAATGTTGTGGTGCGGTTCCTGTACCGGAAGAAGAACTTCCTTTGTTATTACCAGAGGTAGAAAGCTATCAGCCGACAGGTACCGGAGAATCTCCACTTGCAGATATTACAGAATGGGTAAATACTACTTGTCCTAAGTGTGGAAAGCCTGCCAAGAGAGAAACCAATACTATGCCACAATGGGCAGGTTCCAGCTGGTATTTCTTAAGATATGTGGATTCTAAGAATCAAAATGAATTAGTTTCTAAGGAAAAAGCAAAGAAATACTTGCCGGTGGATATGTATATCGGTGGTGTAGAACACGCAGTATTGCATTTATTGTATTCAAGATTCTACACTAAGTTCTTATATGATATCGGAGTAGTTGATTTCGATGAACCATTTACCAAGTTGTTTAATCAGGGTATGATTACCGGTAAGAATGGTATTAAGATGAGTAAATCGAAGGGAAATGTAGTATCACCGGATGATTTGGTTCGTGATTATGGTTGTGATTCCTTAAGATTATATGAATTATTCGTTGGACCACCGGAATTGGATTCTGAATGGGATGAAAGAGGTATCGATGGTGTTTATCGTTTCATCAATCGTTTCTACCAGTTGGTAATGAACAATAAAGACTTAAATGCACCGGAAACAGAAGAATTGGTTAAGATTCGTAATAAGATGATTTACGATATTACCACACGTCTTGAAAACTTCAGCTTAAATACTGTAGTTTCCGGATTTATGGAATACAACAATAAGTTAAATGATATGGCAAAGACACAAGGAATTGACAAAGAAACATTAAAGACTGCCGTTGTTTTATTGGCTCCGTTCATTCCTCATGTTAGTGCTGAATTATGGGAGGAATTAGGTGAAACTGGTTCTGTATTTGATGCAGGATGGCCTGTATGCGATGAAGAGGCAATGAAGGATAATGAAATCGAAATCGCAGTTCAGATTAACGGAAAAACAAAGGGAACCGTATTAATTGCAACAGACGAAGCCAAGGATTCTGCAATTGCAAAAGGAAAAGAAGCCATTGCAGATAAATTGACAGGAACGATTGTTAAAGAAATTTATGTTCCAGGAAAAATTATTAATATTGTAATGAAGTAAAAGGTAAAAGGAAGCAATAAAGAAGAAATTCTTGTTGCTTCCTATAAATTAATTCAATGATTGTATAGAATAGGAATTTTATATTTGAATTGGAGATTATCCTTTTGTTTTTTACGATAGTAAAAATGAAATTAGAGATGTATTATTTAAAGATAAGTTATTGTTTTCTCTTTCTGTGAATTTCATATTTAAGAGTAAATGTGATAAGGTAGGAGCTGTAAGCAATTGCGAATAGTAGGTGTTTTCTAAGAATAGATTAAGACAATATGATATAAGAGCAATAAGTATTAAGAATTTGTAAGGATAAAAAGGGAGATTTTATGAGAAAAATACGAAAGAAGTTATTAAGAAATAATTTAAAAAAATGGTTGCTATTGTTTTAGGTATGGTAATTATACTAAGCGGAATAGATATGAGATGGTGTATGGCAGCAAGCGAAAATGTGGAATATATTACTTTGTATTTTGTAGATAATACTATTGAAAAATGGGCTAGTAATGATTCAGCGGTTATGGAATTGGTTGATAATACAAATGGAACAGATCACTATTGGATGACAAAAAAGGATGAGTCAACATGGATGGTTAGTGTTCCAGCAAGTGCATATAATATTACGTTTAATCGTTATAGTTCGGATAAGACAACTCAGTGGAATTCATGGAGTGCTGGTGGAAGGGACAATAATAATGCTTACTTTGCTGATGGTAGTGAATATGGTCATTGGGAGTGTATTGTAGATAATGAAGATTTTTTTCATACGGGTGATGTGATTTTTCTTGATATTTCTGAATTTAACGAATGGAAAAATGATGATGCTTTGATGTATGTAAATTTTAGTAACGTATCGAAGGAAGAAAATGGAAGGAAAGATATTTCATTATTAAATGCAGATAAGGAAAAATATAATCCTAAATTAGTAAATTTAGAAATGCGGGAGTCAATTTATATTTATGTTGTAACTGAGGAAGACGAAGGGGAAAATGTACTCCGGTTTTGGAGAGGTAATACAGAATCATTATGGAATTGTTCGATTCCATTATCATATGAAGAATATAAAAATGGGAATAATTGTATAAAAATTACAGATTGGAATGATGAGGGAATTTATTATGAAAATGAGGATGTTATTGATTTAAATAAAGATAGTGATAATGACGGTTTACCAGATTATAATGAAGATAAAATTGGAACAGATAAAAATAGGAAAGATACTGATGAAGATGGTTTGAATGATTACCTTGAATTATCTGTGGGATATTCTCCTATATTAAATGATACTGATAATAATGGAATCAATGATGGTAATGAAGATTATGATAATGATGGAATTATTAATGTTAATGAATTAGGTATTGACACAAAAATAACTTCTGGAGATACAGATAGTGATGATTTAAGTGATTATGAAGAAATACAACTCTACCATACATTACCGACAGCTTTTGATACAGATGGAGACGGAGTGCCCGATGGAATTGAGATAAAGTATGGCATGAATCCGTTGGTTAAGGATAGTGATAGTGATGGTATAGAAGATTCTCTTGAAACAATAGCTTATATATTTGATGCACGATTAATGATTGATGATTATGACCAGAATGTATATCCTGAAATACAATTAGTTGGAGATATTGAAACGGTTGATTCGTTTGAAATGAATGTAAAAGAAAATAGCTGCATTTTAAATTGGAGAATCCCAGGATATATTGGTAGTGCATATGAGTTTACGACAAGTAGTGAGTTTGAAAGTGCAAGAGTTACATTTAATATAGCAGATTCATTATTTGAGGATGAAAATTTTACACCAGCAATTTATTATTTTAATGAAGAACAACAGGTTTTAGAATTAGTTAGTGACCAAACTGTTGATGGAAATACAGTATCTGCTATGCTGGAGCATTTTTCAACTTATATCGTATTGAATAAGGAAGAATTTGAAAAGGTATGGGAAACGGAAATTGCTTATTTTGATGATGAAGAAAAAGAGATGCCATTAGATATAGCATTTGTTATAGATGCATCTGGGAGTATGAGTAATGATCCTCAACCTAAAAATGATAAAGATGGACTCAGATTAACTTTATCTAAAGAAATGGTAAGAAAGATGGAAACAGATGATAGAGCTATGGTAATTAAGTTTAATTCTTCTGCGAGCTTATTACAAACATTAACGGATGATAAAACATTAATAACAAGTGCAATCAATAAGGTTGATTCATATAGTACAACAGCTATGTGTGATGGCATTCATCTAGCTAATACAATCTATGCTTCACATTCTGATACAAATCATAGAAAAATTATGATTGTGATTACAGATGGAATAGATAATTGGAGTAGATATTCAGTGACAGCAGTAATTGATGAGGCAAGAAATAATGATGTTAAGGTTTATACTATTGGCTTAGGAAAGCAGATATTTACATCTGATTTAGAGAGAATTGCATTAGAAACAGGTGGGAAATATTATTATGCTGAAGTTGCGTCAGATTTAGAAGAGATATATAATGAAATTGAATATGAAACAGTAGATTATACCAAGGATTCTAATAATGATGGTATCTCTGATTATCATACGAAGAAGATGTGTGAAGGAGAACTTAGAGTGGGTACTGGAATTTCGGTATTTGAAGGGATTCCTTATGAGGAGATACAAAAAAATGATGACTATGATGGTGATGGATTAAAAAATGGAGAAGAAATTGAAATAAAAAAATACATGACTTGTGTTAGCATAAGAATGATTTCTGACCCAACTACAGCATTGTCAGATGCTGATGTATATAGTGATTATGAAGAAGTGAGCTTATATGGAACAAATCCTTTAGAAAAAAATATAATTATAGAAGAAAAAGATGTTGATATGTTGCTAGAAGGTGAGTATGCTGCGAGTTTATATGAAGAAGAATATTTAAATAGTGGTGCAAAGCAAATAGCTATTTGGATTGGAAATAATATTTATGCTTCAAATTACGATGAAGTAGAAATTTATAAAGATATGTTAATAGATTACTTTGAAAATTCAAATAAAAGTTATTCAGAAGAAATTGAAGAACAGGAATGCATAGATTTCTTTCTAAAATATGCAACAGAAGTAAGTTATATAGTGGAAGAATCCCGTAAAAAGTTAAAAAATAATGCTGATGCGTTAGATAAAATATTGGAATTGGAAAAACAGATAGAACATATTAAGATTTCGGTTTCTGATTTGGTAAAAAGTTCAGAAAAATTTACAAAAGAAGAATTTTATAGAGAATATGATAAATTGCAGAGTTATCTGCAAACTGCATCGCAAGAAAGTGATGATATCAAAAAGGCATTGGATACAAGCGTTACTGTGAAAGGAAGACTGCATATACTTGCACAAGGGAAGCTTTCAGCAGTTTTTTCGAAAACGTTATCATTTACATGTTTTGTTTTACAAGCAGAAAATGGATATAATCAAGGAATTGAAGATTATTGGTCGTTGAAAGCAAATATTGAGACATTACAAGGAAATATTTATATGCTTGAGTTACTTTCACAAAATGCATATAATGATAATGTAAAGGAAGCAGCATCTTCGTTGCTTGACATTGCTAGGGTAAATTATGTTGATAAAACAGAAGAAATTGTACAATCATTAAAAAATGAAGGAATTAATTTTACATTGCATAGTCTAATTCAATCAATTCCTGTTGTGGGGTTTTGGACAGAATTATCACTAATGATAGCTAGTAATTTTACACCCGCATCTGATGTATGCTCGTATGCAATCCGTATTATAGGCGCTTCCTGTATAGCTGAGGAATTGGCGATAGATTTCAAATTGTACATTTGTAGGGAATGGGAGTATCTTGAAGATGGTGAATTGATATATGTTGTATATGGCGATTCAGCACATGAGGCGGTTAAGAGATATGCCAATCTTGTTGGAATAAGAATTTTTGGAGAACGAGAGATGATTAACTTACAGGAAACAATTCCAGATTATATAAAATGGAAGCAACAAATGCTTGGATTTGATTCAAATGAAATAATATATGCTTGCAATATTATAATTGATGCGTTAGTTGATATAAAATATAAATATTTATTTAAATGCTTCTAGAAAATTAAATGGAGGTAAAAATGAATTGTTACATAAAAACAAGTTATATGTATTTATTACCTTGTAGCTCTTTTCTTGTACTTGTTTCTATTATATTGAATATTTCCTTGAGTGAAAGGGATAAAGAATGGTATTTTTATTTTGCTATTTTTTATATTGGTTTAGTATTAATTTGTTTTTTTCAAACATGGAAAAATAGAAAGCAAATGAAAGAAATTATGAAAAATGGTAAATGTATGACAGGTATTGTGGACTATTTACAGGAAGTAAGAAGAGAAGTTACATTTACAAGAGCAGGAACTATGGAAGAATTTTGGGGTTATCAAATTGTGGTTAAGGTTCTGGATGAATATGGTGGTTCAAGAGAATTTTGCAGTGAAGTAATATCGTGTTGGAGAAAAAATAGAATCAGCAAAAAGGTAAAAGTATATGAATACTTTGGAGATTCCGTTGTTTGGTTTGAAAAATCGAAAGTGAGAATGCACTATGAAATTAAAAAAACGAATGAAGTAATGAAAATAGATTTTTCAAGAGCACTTCTAGTTTTTATAAATCGTATTTTGGTGTTGTATACAGTTATAATTGTTTCATCATGTATTTCAGATTATATTTAAGTGTCTAAATATGACTTTTTGGAAAGGTTCCCCCCCTGGCGTTGTTTTTGTTGATAAATAGAAAAACAACGCCAGGGGGATTTTTTTATGCCTAAAATCCGTTTTTTTTACCATGAACCATATTTTGCATTTGTTCGACTCTTTTTTGCTCCTCCGGAGTCATGGATTGTTTTAAAACATTCAGCATTAAGTCGCTTTCTGCCGGTGTAAAGGAGAGTCCTTTTTGTACCATTTTTGATTTTAGGGCAATAAATTGAGGGATTAATTCCTGAACTTTTTTGCCTTGGTTTTGTTGCACGAAATCATCAATCAGCTCTAGTTTTTGAGGATTGATGGAGGAAAATTCAGGGTTGTTTTTGATGGACTGTGACATGAAAAATTCCTTTCTATTTTTTTTTGATTTAGTGGTTTTTATGAATTATGTCATATCTACTTTAGATATGATGGATGGAAGAGGAATATAAATCCTTGAGGTTTTTACATCGCATATCAGGATTGTGACTGGTTATCTTGATTAGAAGATTTTAAAGTCTGCATAAGAAGTTCTATCATATCAGGACTGATTCCTGAACTGCTGGCAAGTGTTGATATGATGTCATTTTCCGGCCCTTTTCCGGTTGTGGACAAAACCGATTGATAGGTACGGAATAACTTCATTGCCTGCATCATTTGTAACATCATATCTAACTTTGCTGCCTGGGCAGGGTTGGCTCTTTTACGCATAGAAAAAAGCATACTTTCATAATCGTTTGGATTTACGGAACAGGCACTTAAATATTCTCCTTTTTCCTGTTGACCCATTAGATATTTCATTTCGTTTATTTTTAAGAAGATAGCAAAAGGGATTTGCATGGATTGACTTATAAAAGGTAATGCTTCTTCAAACATGGAGTAGGGTGAGGAGTAAAATGAATCTGTATTTTGATTGTATGATTTATTTTCCATAAAATCATTCCTTTCTGAAATGTCAGATTGCCTTTCATTACATATACTAAATATTATTAATACAATTTATGAAAGGTGATAGTAGTTTATGAATGTAAATCTTGTAATGGAAGAAGACACGATTTATGAAGTAGACCCTGTTTGTATGAAAAAGAAAGAAAAAGAGAAAAAAAATCTTGAAAAAGAAGGGAAGGAACAGATAAAAAAAGCAGAACATTTTGAAAAAAGTCATTCCTGTAGTTTTTTATGTATAGTTGTATTACTATTGTTTTTAAGATAAATTGCACTTTCATATAGAAAAATTAAAAAAATAAATTGCAAAATCGTACTTTTGTGCTATGATATAGAGTGGAGAAATGAAGAACGAAAGGATTGGATAAAAACAATGAATAAGAAACCAACAGTACTAATGATTCTTGATGGATATGGATTAAATAGCAAACAGGAAGGAAATGCAGTTGCATTGGCGAAAACTCCTGCTATGGACAAGTTAATGGCAGAATGTCCATTTGTAAAAGGAAATGCCAGTGGAATGGCAGTAGGACTTCCAGAAGGTCAAATGGGTAATTCTGAAGTTGGACATTTAAATATGGGTGCCGGAAGAATTGTATATCAGGAACTTACCAGAATTACAAAATCAATTCAAGATGGTGATTTCTTTGAAAATGAAGCATTATTAAAAGCAGTAAAAAATGTAAAGGACAATGGTTCTGATTTGCATTTTATGGGATTGTTATCAGATGGTGGTGTTCACAGCCATAATACGCATTTATATGGCTTGTTAGAACTTGCAAAGAGAAATGGAATTGAAAATGTATATGTTCATGTATTTTTAGATGGACGTGATACTGCTCCAAATTCAGGTAAGGGATTTGTAGAAGAATTACAGGCAAAAATGGACGAAATCGGTGTAGGTAAGATTGCTACTGTATCCGGACGTTACTATGCAATGGACCGTGATAACAGATGGGATAGAGTTCAAAAAGCTTATGATGCTTTAGTTCTTGGAGAAGGAGAAGAAGCAGCTTGTGGAATCTGTGCAGTTGGCAATTCCTATAAGAATGATGTTTTGGATGAATTCGTAGTACCTACTGTTGTAAAGGAAGATGGTAAGCCGGTTGCTACGATTAAGGAAAAGGACTCTGTTGTATTCTTTAACTTCAGACCAGATAGAGCAAGAGAAATTACAAGAACTCTTTGTGATGAAAAGTTTGACGCATTTAAGAGAGATTTTATGAACATCGTATTTGTTGCATTTACAGATTATGATGCAACCATTGAAAATAAAGAAGTGGCATTTAAGAAAGAATCTATTACCAATACTTTTGGCGAATTCTTAGCTGCAAATGGAAAGACTCAGTTAAGACTTGCCGAAACTGAAAAATATGCTCATGTTACTTTCTTCTTTAATGGTGGTGTAGAAGAACCAAACGAAGGAGAAGAGCGTTCTTTAGTGAAATCACCAGCAGTTGCAACTTATGACTTACAACCAGAAATGAGTGCACCGGAAGTTGGTTCCAGATTGGTAGATGCGATTAAATCTGATAAGTATGATGTTATTATTGTAAACTTCGCAAATCCAGATATGGTTGGACATACCGGAGTAGTAGATGCAGCAGTAAAGGCAGTAGAAGCAGTAGATACCTGCGTTCAGAATGCAGTGGATGCTATTAAGGAAGTTGGCGGACAAATGTTTATTTGTGCAGACCATGGTAATGCAGAACAGTTGATTGATTATGATAATGGTTCACCGTTTACTGCTCATACTACTAATGAAGTTCCATTTATTTTAGTAAATGGTGGAGATTATAAGTTAAGAGAAGGCGGTTGTTTAGCAGATATCGCTCCAACTTTAATCGAATTAATGGGAATGGAACAACCAAAAGAAATGACAGGAAAGTCTTTGCTTGTAAAATAAAAGTTGAAATTTCTGGATTGATATGATATCATAGGATTTATTGTGGATAACCGAGGAGGTGGAAGGAAATGAAATTAGCAGTAACGATTATTTTTATGATAGTTTGCGTTATATTATCCGTTGTTGTATTAATGCAAGAGGGTAAGTCTGGTGGACTTGGTGCTATTAGTGGTTCTGCAGAATCTTCCTACTGGAATCAGATTAAGGGACGTACAGCAGAAGGAAAATTGGAAAGATTTACTATTATTTTAGCAGTATTATTTTTCGCATTAGCGGTATTACTAAATACTGGATTGCTAAAATAATTGCAATACTTCAAAAGAAAAACTGCCATTTCTATATGGCAGTTTTTTTCATTTTATGGTATGATATAGAAAATGGGATTTTCTGTGAATTTCCTAAAGAAAACTGTTCGGAGAACGGAGGGTTATTATGTTAGAAAAAGAAGTATTACAAGAGAAAAAAGACTTAATAATGGAACTTATGAACGACAGTAAGTATAAGCCTTTGAAGCTAAAGGAGCTTGCTTATTTTATGCAGGTGCCGGAAGCTTCCAAAAAAGATTTTGAATTTGTTTTAGAAGAATTGATAAAAGAAGGGAAAATTGAAGTTACACCAAAGGGAAAATACCAAAAAACGAACTCCGATTTGATTCTGGGTGTTTTTGACGGAAATCAAAAGGGGTTTGGATTCGTAACAGTAGAAGGAGAAAAAGAAGACTATTTTATCCCTGAAAATGCCATACATGGTGCGCTTCATAAGGATAAGGTGCTGATTAGTGTAGATTCCAAGACACATGGAAAAAGAAAAGAAGCATCCATTGTAAGGATTGTGGAACGTGGTTTTACAGATTTGGTAGGAACATATCAGAAAAATAAGAATTTTGGATTTGTCATTCCGGATAATCAAAAATATAATAAAGATATTTTCGTTCCTAATAATTGTTCCAACGGAGCAGTTACCGGGCATAAAGTAGTAGTAAGAATTACGGATTTTGGGAATAAGAACCGAAAGCCGGAAGGTAAAATCATGGAAATCATTGGACATGTCAATGACCCGGGAACAGATATTATGTCTGTGGTAAAGGCATTTGATTTACCGGTAGAATTTCCGAAAACCGTAATGAAGCAATTAAATTCTGTTCCTGAAGAAGTAGATTCTAAGGATATGGCAGGAAGAATGGATATCCGTGATTGGATGACAGTAACCATTGATGGGGAAGATGCAAAGGATTTGGACGATGCTATTACCATTCAGAAGAAAGAGGACGGATATTTATTAGGTGTGCATATTGCAGATGTATCTCATTATGTTACAGAGAAATCTCCTTTGGATGAGGAAGCATTAAAACGTGGTACCAGTGTTTATCTGGTGGATAGAGTGATTCCTATGCTGCCACATAAATTGTCCAATGGAATTTGTTCTTTGAATCAGGGGGTAGACCGTCTGGCTTTAAGTTGTATTATGGAAATTGATAATACAGGAAAAGTCGTGGGACATAAAATAGCAGAAACAGTTGTAAATGTGGACCGCAGAATGACCTATACCGCAGTAAAGAAAATCATTGAAGATAAAGACAAGGAAACCATGGAAGAATATAAGGATTTTGTGCCTATGTTTCTTTTAATGAAAGAACTTGCGGATATTTTAAGGGAAAAGAGAAGACAGAGAGGTTCTATCGATTTTGACTTTCCGGAATCTAAAATTATTTTGGATGAAAAAGGAACTCCAATTGATATTTTCCCATATGAAAGAAATAGTGCTACCAAGATCATTGAGGACTTTATGTTAATTGCAAATGAAACCATTGCACAGGATTATTTCTGGCAGGAAGTACCTTTTGAATATCGTACTCATGAGGCCCCGGACCCGGAAAAATTAGACAAACTAAGTGTTTTAATCAATAATTTTGGTTATTATTTAAAGTCTGCAGGCGAAGATATTCATCCGAAGGAATTCCAAAAGCTTCTGGCAAAGATTGAAGGAACCAATGAAGAAGCGTTAATTAGCAGATTAACTTTACGTTCCATGAAGCAGGCGAGATATACCACATCTTGTAACGGACATTTTGGACTGGCAACAAAATATTACTGTCATTTTACTTCTCCGATTCGAAGATATCCGGATTTACAGATTCATCGTATTATTAAGGAAAATCTTCACGGAAATCTTACTCCAAAAAGAATTGCCCATTATACTAAAATTCTGGACGGGGTGGCAGATGCCAATAGTAAATGTGAAAGAAGAGCTGATGAAGCAGAAAGAGATGTGGAAAAATTAAAGAAATGTGATTATATGTCGCGGAGAATCGGACAGGTTTATGAAGGAGTTATTTCTTCTATCACAAGTTGGGGAATGTATATTGAATTACCAAATACAGTGGAAGGTATGATACATGTTACTAGTATGATAGATGATTACTATTACTACGATGAAGAAAAATATGCTATGATAGGACAGGAAACTCATAAAGAGTATCATCTGGGTGAAAAGGTGAAAATCAGGGTTGTGGATACTGATAAAATAGCAAAAACCATTGATTTTGAGTTGTTTGAGGAAGGAGAGGATGAGGCTTTCCTTGAATATATGCGACAATTAAATATGTACAAAAATTAAACATCAATGTAAGAGTGAAAGAAAATAAAAGAAAGGATAATATGCAAACACATATCGTTGACTCTTTGTGTTTGTGCCTCATAAAAAAGTGGAAGTTTCCAATTGAGGTTTGGTAAGAATGATGGCAAAAGAAACATCAGCGAATAAATTAATTGCAAATAATAAAAAGGCATATTTCGATTATTTTATTGAGGAAACCTTTGAGGCTGGCATTGAATTGCATGGAACAGAAGTAAAATCATTGCGTATGGGACATTGTAGCATTAAAGAATCCTTTATTGAAGTGGATAATGGGGAAGTGTTTATTCATCAAATGCATATCAGCCCATACGAAAAGGGAAATATTTTTAATAAGGACCCGTTAAGAGTGAAAAAGCTTCTGCTTCATAAAAGAGAAATCAATAAAATTTTAGGTCAGTCAAAAATAAAAGGTTATACGGTAGTTCCTTTGAAAGTGTACTTTAAAGGAAGTTTGGTTAAAGTAGAAATTGCCTTGGCAAGAGGTAAGAAATTATACGATAAGAGAGAATCTATTGCAAAGAAGGACCAGCAAAGAGAGGCTATGAAAGACTTTAAGATTCGTAATTTGCAGTAGGTGATAAGGAGGATAATATGAGCCAGGAAAAAGTAGATAAGAAAAAGTATGAAAAAACACACAGAAAAGAGATAATGAAGAAGGAAAAGAGAAGAAAAATAATAACTACTTCGGTAGTAATACTTCTTCTTTTAGCAATTATAGTTGCATTAGGATATAATGCACATAAGAATTCTGAAAAGAATGATTCTAATACGATTCAATTAACAGATGAGGAATTGGAAGCATTAATTGAACAATTAAATGCAAGTACTGTTAGTGATAGTACGGAAGAAGCAACAGAGGAAGTAGGAGTAGATGGAAGTAGTGAAGGTGTCAGTGAAGATATTGTAAATTCTCAGGAAGAAACTGAAAACACTGAAGAACAGGAAGCTTCTCAAGATACCGTAGAAAATACGGAAGAATAAAAACTTTTCTTATTGGATAGAAGGAACGTATCAGCTATGGATTACTACTTGCAACGATTAAAACAAGGTTTAGTAATACCGAACAGTCATTATGAATGGAAGGAATATCGTAATCAGATTACCAAATTTATACTGGCACATCAAAAGAAAAAACGGATTGTTCTTTTGGGTGCCGGACCTTCTAATGACATTGATTTGGGGAAATTAGAATTGTATTATGAAGAGATTTATCTGGTGGATAATCGAAAAGAGGCAATGCAGGAAGCCCTTCGGACGTATAAGTTAGAAAATAATCCTAAAATAAAGCTTGTGACAAGTGATTTTTGGGAGTTTCCGGATTTGGCGCTGGAAGGCTTGGAAGAATGCCTGGCACAAAAAGAAAACATTACTTTTATCAGTGAATATATAGAGGAAATGCAAAATTGGGCATATCAGAACACAGTATATCCTAAGATAGAGGCAGACACAGAAGTTGTTGTTCTGGGAATTCATTCACAGTTTAATAGTTGCGTGGCAGCTTTGATAAATTATTATAAGAGTAATTATAATGAGAAAGAAGTAGATTCTGTATTAGGGATTTTGAGAAAATGGAATCGGATTGCTGTTGAGAGATTTCATGAGTACTTGTTTTCTAACTTTTCTTTTATACATTTTGGATATGAATATTCTTCCTATGAAAATGAGGGGGAATATCAAAGGCTTCAGAATGTGGTTTCGCTATTTATGAATGGGGAGGGGCAGCTTGCAAAGGAAATTCATGTAGCAAGGGTTGATGGTGCATATGAAGCAGAAAAAAATTTATCTAAGCTTATATGGGAGAAAAAAGTAGGGATTTTATCTTTTCAATATGTTTTTTGGAATTTTTCTGAACCAAAAGGATATTTGATGTGTTTATACTATTTAGAAAATTTACAATATCAACGAAATGATGGATGAAGTGAATCTTTGGATTTGAAATCAAACTTATAAAAGATTGTTTTTTGTAGGAAACAGTTAAATATTGTATGGAAAAAAGTATTGACAAACAAAAGATATTGTTATAGATTTATAGTTGCGGATGATTATTTTAGAACAGGGGGATGTAAAGGTTTCGACAGGCTTAAGGAAAATGGTGAAGCTATTCGTATGCAATGCGTCAAATGCCAAATTAAAAATAAACGCTGAAGAAAATTTAGCATACGCTGCCTAATGGCAGCTGTCTGACCTAAGACACCTACATCTTAGGACCCAGGCATCGACCTTGTAGGAAACGACATATGTTAAGCTTTGCGCATATGGGCGTATCATGAAGCTACTGAGATTATGACGGTGTTCATTCCGGCTTAGTTGAGGGAAATGAAAAGAATGAACTATAATAGTAGAAGAACATTGGAATTGGGTTTGGACACGAGTTCGACTCTCGTCATCTCCATTAAAACTCTTGCTTAGGCAAGAGTTTTTTCATTTACAAAGACTTGGGAATCGATTATACTATAAGTAAGAGAAGCAAAAAAGAAAGGGATTCAAAAGATGAAAAAGTGGAGAAAACTCATTATTATTGCAGGGATTGCTCTTGTAGCAACAGGTTGTGGTAGTAAGGAAGAAGATACAATAAAGGATGAAATTATTCATTATGTGGAGCAGACCAATGAAATTGCAGATATTAAAAATCAGGCAATTATTACTTATAATGATATTTGTGCCGGTGCGGAAGGCATGGATAAGGACGAACTTATAGAAGGCTTGCAGACAGAGGTTTTAAGTAAATTGGAAGAATATGAAACTGAATTAGCCAAAGTAACAGTGAATACGCAGGAATTAGAAGAGTTAAAAAAGACATTGCAACAGATTGTATCAGAGCAAAAACAAGATGTTCAGGATACCATGGAAGCCTTAGAAGGATATGAACCAGAAGTAATAGATGATATAAATTTATCCATTGAGGAAAATAAAAAGGCATATGAGGAATATATGACACAGTTAAAAGATTATGCACAAAAGTATAACATTCAGATTACGGAAGAATAGCAAAAGTATAGAAGGGAGGAGTTTTTATGGAAAAGAAAGAATATGTTGTTGGAACCTATGTTTTTCAGTCTATGGATCAAGCAAGACTGGCTGAAAAAGAGAAAAAAATGGTTGAATTGTTGATTCAGAAAACAGATTTTAATAATAAAGATGTAGTAAAAACTTTATATGATAATCTGGTTCAAAATCAATTATTAAAAACACCTATAGGCTACGATTTCATGAATCAATTACGGAAGATTTTATTAGAAGAATATCATATGCCAGCGGAAGAAATTACTTATATTCCGGTTTCCATTCCTATGAAAACGAATTCTAAAACGATTCTTGAGGATGAAACTCTTAAGGATAAGTTAAAAAAGGTGACGAATCAAAAAAATACCTTTGCGATTATTACCGCATTGCTAATATGTCTGGTTGTGGGAATGTTTATGATGATTGCATTTAGTGGTAATGTGGGATACATTAATACAGAAAATAAAATTCTGGATAAGTATTGTAAGTGGGGAGAAGAATTAAAGGAAAAAGAAAGTGAATTAAAGGAAAGAGAAGAAGCAATCCGGCAAAAAGAAGTAGAAGCAGCTTTAAATGGAGAGTAAATATAGAGGTGTTTTTAAATTCTTGCTGCAGGGGTAAGGGCATTTTGATACCTAAAGCATATAATCCGGAATACAATTTGTATTGTATTCCGGATTTTTCACACTTTTGACATAAATTTTTGAGATGCTAAGAGATGGAAAAGGTTGTCCTTGGATTGGAGGTTAAAATGGAAAAGTTAAAGATATTAGTAGTGGACGATGAAAGTAGAATGAGAATGCTAGTCAAGGATTTTTTAAAGAGAGATGGGTATGAAGTATTAGAAGCACCGGATGGAGAAGCGGCTCTTGAAATCTTTTTTCAGGAAGAACAAAGTGATATCAGTTTGATTATTTTGGATGTTATGATGCCGAAAATGGATGGATGGGAAACATTAAAAGAAATTCGAAGATATTCTAATATTCCTATTATTATGTTGACAGCAAAGGCAGATGAAAGAGATGAATTGTTAGGTTTTGAATTGGGAGTAGACGAATACATTTCGAAGCCATTTAGTCCTAAAATATTGGTTGCCAGAGTGAATGCGATTTTAAGAAGAATTACGAAATTTCAAGAAGAAGGATATCATGTGGGAGGCATTGATGTGGATATCGCAGCCCATGAGGTAAAGATTGATGGAAATGTGATAGACTTAAGTTATAAAGAATTTGAACTTTTGGTTTACTTTTTAATGAATCAGGGAGTTGCACTATCCAGAGAAAAAATTTTAAATAATGTATGGGATTACGATTATTTTGGAGATGCCAGAACCATTGATACTCATGTAAAGAAGTTGAGAGCAAAATTAGGGGATAAGGGCGAGTATATCAGAACCATTTGGGGTTTGGGGTATAAATTTGAAATATAGTAAAATATTTACTATTCAAAAAAGAGAAACAGCAGAACATTCATGTTTTTTTAAGAGTGACAAGAAGGCTACGATATGGAGAATAAAGAACTATGAAAAACTCAATTCAGGTAAAATTAACGGTTATCATTGTTTCCTTGGTAGTGGGTATGGTGGTTCTTTCTTGGGGAATCACAAGTGTAAAATTAAATGATTTTTTTCATAGCAATGCAAAAGAGCGTTTGGCAGAGGCATATGAAGAAATGGAAAAGAAATCAGAAGAAAAAGGTAAATTCAATAATTTCAGAGAGCTTCAGTTTGTGGTAGATGATATAGGAAATCGCTATAATTGTATCATCATAGTAATTTCCCACAATGGAATTGTATCCAATGCCAATGGTGCCATATACGACAGCTTATATTCTTTGCTTTCTTTGATGGAAAATCAGGAAATGTCAGAAATTAAGAGTCCATGGCTTCATGGTGAGGATACAGGAACGGAAACTTCTTCCACTACAGAAGACATGGAGGAAGAGGGATATTTTTTGAAACGTACTCATGATGAAAAGTTAAATTCGGATTATTATGATTTAGTGGGAACATTAAGCAATGGAGATTTGATTTCGATTCGATATTCCTTGGCGAGCTTGGAAGACAGCAGTAGGATAGCCAATCGTTTCTTTGGATATGTGGGTGCAGTGGTATTGCTGGTGGGAGTTGTAATCAGTGTGGTTTTCTGTAAGCGTTTTACTAAGCCGATTCATGAGATGGCAAGAGTAGCAGATGAAATGGCAGAACTAAATTTTGAATCCAAGGTTACTTATCGGTCCAAGGATGAAATCGGAAGATTGGGAAACCGTTTGAACCAGTTGTCACAAAAATTAGAAAAAACCATTTCAGAACTGAAAACAGCCAACAATGAATTAAGCGAAGATATTGTGAAGAAAGAGCAGATTGATGAGATGAGAAAAGAGTTTTTATCTCATGTTTCTCATGAATTAAAGACACCTATTGCGTTGATTCAGGGATATGCGGAAGGTTTGAAGGAGAATATTACAGATGATTCGGAAAGCCGTGAGTTTTATTGCGAAGTCATTATGGATGAAGCAAATAAAATGAATGAAATGGTGAAAAAACTATTGACATTAAATCAGATTGAATTTGGAAACGACATTCTTCATTTTGAACGTTTTGATATTGTTACCATGGTTAAGAATCGATTGAATTCCAATGAAATATTGTTTCAGGAAAAGAAGGTAAAGGTAACCTATCCAGAAGAAGAAGCAATTTATGTGTGGGCGGATGAATATTTAATGGAAGAGGCAGTTTCAAATTATATCAGTAATGCGGTTCATTATGTAAATGAAAATGGGGAAATTATTGTCCGTTTTGAAAAATTCCCGGATAAAGTACGTCTGTATGTATATAATTCCGGTAGTCATATTCCAGAAGAAGAATTAGATAAGATTTGGATAAAGTTTTATAAGGTAGATAAAGCAAGAACCAGAGAATATGGAGGCAATGGAATTGGACTTTCTATTGTAGCTGCCACTATGGAAAGCCATAATAAGGAGTATGGTGTGGTAAATAAAGAGCAGGGTGTGGAATTTTATTTGGATTTAGACACTAGTGCATAAGACCTATCTTTTTTATTTTTCCCTTGAAGAAATGGCTCTAAAATGGTAGAATAAAGTATATGAATTCGTTTGTGAAATGATTACAAAAATTCTTTTTTTGAATCATTAGGGAAACGATGAGATTGGAGTCGAAGGCTATGAGAAAAAAAATATTGTCTATATGTTTAATAGCAGCATCTGCAATGCTTTTAACGGGGTGTGGAAGTTCTATAGAACTTACGGACGAGCAGAATTCCATGGTTGCTCAGTATGCCGCAGAATTGCTATTAAAATATGATATAAGATATGACTATCGTCTTGAGGATATAAATGCTGTTACTGGTGAGTTGCAGTTAGACACAGCGTCCAGTGCTTTGGAAGAAGATACTGAGATAGATTCTACAGAGGAAGTTCCAAAGTCGGAAGAGGATGTGACAACAGAAACACCGGACAAGGTAGAAGAACAGGAGGTAGAATTATCAGAATTATTTGAAGAAGGTATTGAGGTCAGCTATACAGGTTATAGCATTATTTCCAGATATCCGGAAGACATTAGTGATATTGTGGCTTATGTGGAACCAAGAAGTGGTATGAAGCTCATTGTGGTAGAGTTTACACTTACGAATACCACTGAGGAGCAGATGACACTGAACTATTTAGACAGTGAGAGAAATTATCGTATTATTCTAAACGATGCAAAGGCTGCAGTTCCGATGCAGTCCTTTTTAGAAGAAGATATGACTACTTTACAGATGACACTTGAGCCGATGGAAACAAAGAAGGCAGTACTTATTTTTCAGATTTCAGAATCTTTAGAGAATGATATACAGTCTTTGAAGGTTTCTGTACAGCAGGGTGAAGCGAAAAATATAATTCTATTAACAGAATAAATTGGAGGGAACGAATGGATACTAATATTTTACTAGAAAGCGGAACTAATGAACTTGAGATTTTAGAATTTACGATAGGAAATAACTCTTATGGTATTAATGTTGCAAAGGTAAAAGAGATTTTACCATTTACCAAGATTACACCGGTACCAAACAGCCATCCTTCCATTGAGGGTATTTTTATGCCAAGAGATGTTATTATAACAGCCATTGATTTGGCAAAGGCGTTAAAGGTGTCAGTGGAACGCTCTCCAGAAGATATGCTTGTTATTACTAACTTTAATCAGTTAAACATTGCATTTCATGTGCAGAAGGTATTAGGAATTCATCGTATTTCCTGGGCAGATATTGTGAAACCGGATGATACGATTAATAAAAATGGTACAGCGGTTGCTACCGGTATTATCAGAAAAGATAAAAAACTAATTGTTATTTTAGATTTCGAACGTATTGTAGAAGAAATATGTCCGGAAACCAGTCTTAAGGTATCTGAAATCGATGCTTTAACAGATAGAGCAAGAAATAATACTCATATTTTGATTGCAGAAGATTCTGCACTTCTTATGAAGTTAATTACCGAGTCTTTACATAAAGCGGGATATACCAATGTACATTGTGCAAACAATGGTAAAGAGGCATATGATTATCTGGAAAAACTTCGTCAGGAAAATAATGAGGAGAAGAAAGTGGAATGTCTTATCACAGATATCGAAATGCCTGTGATGGATGGTCATAGATTGATTAAACTGGTAAGAGAGCATGACTATTATAATGAACTTCCGATTATCATCTTTTCTTCCTTAATTAATGATGATATGAAGAGAAAGGGTGAAAGCCTTGGGGCGAATGTTCAGATTTCAAAACCTGAGATAGGTCAGTTGGTTGGTATTATTGATGGTTTGGTAGGATTTTAAATTAGGAAAAGATAAATAAAAAAGATGTGCTAATATGATTAGCACATCTTTTGTTTTACTATGAATTTGAAGTAAAATCTTTTAATAATTCATTGTAATGTTGAATTAAACCAATGGGAATTGGCCGCTGATTTCGTCGTTAAATACGTAATAAACAGCATTTTCTTCAGGTTTAACATATAAATTAAGAGATGTTAAATCTTTCATTTTATTGCCTTGCTGAGCCCAGATAGCTTTTGCTTGTGCAATGATAGCTTTATCTTCTACCTGATTACCAGCATATTCAACATAAAATGTAGACTTCATAGCCATTTCTTTCTCCTCCTTTGAAGTTGAATCAATATGTTTTAAGAAACCAAAAAGTTTCTCATTTTCCCAAGACATAAAAATGAAAAAAATCTGTTTTCATTTTGCCTCAATTAATATAATATAATACCTTAACAAAAAAATCAACTTTTTTTGTTGAAAATGATTAAGTTTGTGCAAATTTATCGGATTTTGCGTTTTTTAATGCAAAATTATGAAAGATTTGATATACTAAAAGATAGTGTGAAAATGTATCACTAATTAAAAAAATACCTGTAGGAAGGGTAGCTTATAAAGATACTTGGAGGAAGAAGAATGTATCAGGAAATGATAGAATTAATACAGGATGCAGATAAGGTATTAATAGGACTTGGTGGGGAATTGAAACTAAATGATATAGAAGCTGATATGTCTTTGGAACAGATAAAACATCATTTATCGGCTATATCAGGAAAAGAATATGAAATCATAGAAAAATTAGTAGAAAAGAAAGATTATTTTATTATTTCATCAAATGTGGATGGTGGACTTACTTGTTCTGGATTTGAGGAAAACCGATGGGTAGCGCCAATGGGAAATCCATTTATCTTTCAGTGTGTGGAAGAAGATTGTGATGGATTAAAGGATTTTACGAAGGATAAAGAAACATTGTGGAAAGAGGAAAAAGTTTTATGCCCAAAATGTGGGAAGGAAATGAAGGCAAATATAAGGCAGAAGGAACATCCTGAATTATATAATGAAATTGGTTATCTGCCACAATGGGAAAAATATCAAAAATGGCTTTCTTGTACTTTAAATCGAAAGCTGGTTGTTTTAGAATTGGGAGAAGGATTTGAGTGTCCGGCATTATTCCGCTGGCCTTTTGAAAAGACAGTGTTCTTTCATCAAAAAGCGAAATTAATCCGAGTGAATGAGAAATTATGGCAGATTGGAGAAGAAATAAAGGAAAGAGCAATTTCTGTTCCAGTGAATGCGAAAGTTTTTTTAGCAGAATGTGAAAAACTTATTTGTGAAAAATGATAATATATGGTATGATAGACTATATGTAAGGAGGGATTATTGTGGCAAAAGATAACGATGATTCTTTAGAATTTGACTTTAATGATTTAGATTTAAGTGAATTTGATTTAGATTTTAATGTAAATGAGGATGACTTTAAGGAAGAAGATTCCGTAGATTCAGCTCAAAAGAAAGCAGAAGAAAAGAAAGAGTCTGAACCGATTGAAAAAGAAGAGAAAACAGATATTGCAGGAATTGAAGAAGCTTTGCTTGGTGGAATGAGCGAAGAAAGCGTACATACAGAAGAGAATTCTTCTGAAGCAGCCTCAGATGTATCCAATGATTTTGATGACTTATTTTCACTGTTAGGTATGGGAGATGTGAATGAACAGGAAATTTTTTCATCCATGATGGATTCCATTCCCGATTCTGATGAGGAAAATAAAGATACTGACTTTGCAGAAGATGAAGAAGTGGAAGAGGTAGCGGAGGATAGAAAGAAAACTACCGGCTCTTCCATGAATGATATTTATTCAGATGTTCTAGGAGCAGTGGGAGCATTGGAGGATAAGGAAGCCGAAGAACAGCTTTTGAGTGAATTAGAAGGAATTGAGGATAGAACTGATTCCAAGAAAAAATCTAAGAAGAACAAAAAAGCGAAAAAAGATAAGAAACAGCCAAAAGAAAAGAAAGATGTTTCTGTTTTGTTATTTGGTGAAGAAGAACCGGAAACGGAAGAAGAAAAACTGGCAAGAGAGAAAAAAGAAGCAGAAAAAGCAAGTAAAAAAGAAGCCAAGAATCAGAAAAAAGAAGAAAAGAAAAAACTTGCAGAAGAAAAGAAAAAGCAGGCAAAGGAACAGGCAAAATTAAAAAAGGCAAAGGAACTGGAAAATATGGATCCAGAGGACTTAAAGCCTGTAAATAAGACAGCGTTATTAATAAGTGTATGTGTCTTTTTGTGTATTGCTTTGTTTATTATATTAGGTACTACCATTTTCCATTATGCATTGACGATAAGAAAGGCTTCTGATTACTTCGACCGTAAGAAATACGATATGGCATATGAAGAGATTATTGGTGTTGAAGTAAAAGAAGATGATGAGGAGTTACGGGATAAGATATATACTGTAATGTATGTAGAACGTGCTTATTTGTCTTATAATATCTATGTAGATATGGGAAGTTATGAGAAAGCACTGAATATGTTATTATCCGGTCTTGAAAAATATGATGAGTATTATCCTCAGGGAATGGCGTTAGGTATTGAAGAGGATATGGATTATTGTAGAAATAAGATAGTGAATGCTTTATATGATGATTATGGTATGAACTTAAATGATGCGTATGAAATGATTGCATTGGATGACACAGAATACCAGATTCAGATTATTGAAAAATCCAAAGAATTTAAATCTAAAAAATAGAACTTGGAATAATCTCCAGGAAAGGAAGTCACAAAATGATAGCAATTATTGATTACGATTGCTATTATGACGGAAAAACTACTGTAAAATAAAGCATTACACAGGATATAAATAATCTAATATTCTGATTGTACTAATTATTTACTAATTACAATGCCTTGAATGTGTATAAAAAATAACAATAGGATATTGATATTTAGACATTACCATAAGTCCATTATCAGTTGTAGAAATATGATTGATAGTGGGCTTATTTTAGTGCCTAAATATATGAAGGTAAAGAAATACACACAATCAACACAAAAATGGATTTATGAGTCACACAGAGCGTTAAACGTGCCTTTATAGGCATAAAAACACAATGCTTTGAAAGAGGGATTTTATTGACGAAAAAGGAGGAAAAATTATGGCTAGAAGACCGGTATCAAAATTAAATGAAAACCAAATGGCAGCTAGAGTATGTAATCGGGAGGATAATCATTTTTATAAGCATAAAATGATTAAAGAAATTCTTCAAATGTATTCGGATGAGATTTACAAAGCTATGTTAAATGGAGAGAGGGTACAGATTTCAAAAGTGTGTACCATCATTCCAGAGATTAAAATACATGAAGGTAAATATAATATGCCAACATGCAACAAGACAGAAGGTAATCCGCCACCATATGCCAAAATTAGAATATCAGACAATTGGAGTATGAGAGAAAACCTGAATAGAAAATTGATGCAGAATATTAAGAATGGAATATTTGGTTTAAAGAAACTTCTTTTTAATGTAAAAGAGATAGAGTTTTTAAAAGAAACGGGGTACATTCCAGAAGATGTAGATATATCAGATTATGAGGAGGAATAGAGAAAATGAAAAAGTATATAAGTAATATGAATGAATTAGAAAAAGCACTTATGCCTGAAATGATGAAAATGGAAGATGTTTTGGCAGAAAGGGTATATGAAACTTTGAATTACTTTTTACAAGAGTATTATTCAAGTTATACACCTTCATTATATCAAAGACAATATGATTTTCTTCACTCGGCAGTAAAAGTTGAGCCTAAGATGATAGGAAATAAAGTTGTAGCATCCGTTTACATTGATTATGATTCTATGGATGATTATATTAATGCAACAGGTCATCAAGTAGTTTCATGGGCGAATCAAGGCTTACATGGAGGCTTAGACGTAGGGAATAACACACCTCATGTTTGGAATGATACTATGGACGAAACTATTAACAATGGTGAACTTTTAAAGTTAGCAATTCAATATTTGAAGAGTAAAGGATTTTCAGTAAGAGCGTAATGCAGAAATGAAAAGTTAGTATATCTGTGAACGTTCTTTTTTGATTGGAGGTGAAGATAAAAAATGACAGTATGTGACACATTGGTATTTATTAAGGCTGATAATCTTAATAAGATAGAAAAACTATATGGAAAATTAATGATTGACGTATTAACAGAAGTTGTAAACAGACATTTATCTGCTGCATTTGAAGAAATAGAACGTGGTGCATTAAGACAGAAAAATGAAATGGTTATGGCAAAACTTGATATGGAATGTCCGAATAGGAAGGAAACGGATTTTGATGGGGAATCTTAAAACTCGAAAGTACCGAGTACCACATTGTAGTGATTGTGACAGATGTAAATTTGTTCAGATGCCGTGGTCAGGGACAAAAGAATATAAGTGTTATGAGGATGCTGATTCTAATGAATACGGGACATTTATTGATTATTTGGGTGTAGACCATCCACCCAAAACAAGCCCTAAGTGGTGTCCGAAACGAGTAAAGGAGTAAAAAGAAATGTTACATATTAACAATTTAAAAGAAAAAAGATTACTGGTAGTAAGACAGCTTATTATTAAGCAAACAGAGCTTACAGATGAAAATATCAGTTCTGTATGGTGTGATTTATTTCCTGATGATAAATTAAAACTGAATGATACAGAATTATTTGAATGGATTACGAAGCAAGTTAATAGTAATGGGATTGCATCTTGTGATAAACAGATAGAAAGAATAAGACGAAAAGGCGAAAAGTGCCTCAAGGTAAAATGTAAATATGTAGGATATGGAGCAAAGTTAGTTAAGCAACCTAAAAATCAGTTGGCTACATACAATATATTTACTAAAGGTAAGAAATGTTCAGGTAATTATGAAAGTTTGTGCAGAAGAGTAGGCACGTTTTCAAGACATAATTAAAAAGAAATTTGGTGGCTGTTACCATGTGACCACAAAATTGTAGTGAGTTAAAGAAAATAAATATTTGGAGGAAAATTAAATGACAAAATTAAGCATTGCAACAATTAAAAAGGAATTTATGGACGCATTTTTAAATAATGTGCAGATTATCAATTCATTTAGAAAATATGAGGATATTAAAAAGACCACAGATTATATGAATCGAAACATTTTTAATCATATCAATACAGAAGAAGATTTCACAACAACAGATAATTTTATCAATTTTGATGTAGCTTATGAGAGAGGTTGTTACAAGGTGATTATTATTGTAAAGGCACATAGAAGTTTAGTGAATACAAAGGATAATGTAAATTGTCTGGATGCTATGTGTGAATCCATACGAGAAATTGTAAATGAAATATGTCCGTATTATGAGGGTTATTTTGATAGACCAGTAAGACGTGGTGATTATTATGTTGAAAGACAAATTGGCTTTACATTAGAGGAATGTTTTAGAAAACAGTGGTTAGAAGAACATACAAAGACTTCTAAGGATGATGTGGAAAATGGTATTAGTATTGATGTAAAAGGAAACGTGACAATTAAAGGTAACAATATAACTATTGAGGGAGCAACAATTTAAGGCGAGACTACTGCCTACAATCATTGACTTGTGATAAGTGTAGTAAATTTCCTAGTCGGCAGGAAGTAAAAGAAAGTTCGTCACCAAGATTCAGAAGTAGGTCTGATTATTTTCTATTAGTGCTATTCTGCACAAATTTCCATTATATGATAAAGATATTATGAAAATTCAATAGGATAAGTGGGTTTATAAGGCTTTGCCACTTTTGGCAAGGTCTATTTGTCGTGCAATCTTCACGTTGAAGGTAGCAAAACAATTTTTCTGAATCTCTGGTTATAAAAAAGGAGGTTCAATGAATGATAATAACATTAAATGTATGTACTTTAACCACAGATTCAAAGAGAAACCAAATGATAAGGTTGGCTGGGTACAGAAAAGTTTAACTCAAGCGGATATTACGATTGAGAATTTGGCAGATGCTTTAGTTAATGGAGCATCATTTAAACCAGGTGTTTTAGTTGGTGGTAACAAGGCTAAAAACTGGACTCAGCAACAGTTATTTGGATTAGATTTTGATGATGGAATTAGGATTGAAGAAGCCTATAATAAGGTGTCATCATTAGGAATTACACCTTGCTTTATGTACACTACATTTAGCCATAAAGAAGAACATCATAAGTTTAGAATGATTTTCTGCAATGATACCGTTATTACAGATGGCAATATCAGAGACAGATTGCAAGCTACTCTTATGGGTGTTATCGGTGGAATTGATGAGGTGTGCTTCAATCGTGATAGACTTTTCTTTGGTGGTAAAGGACAAGTTGTGTTACATCCTGATTATGAAGCAAGGATTAACGCAGAATCCATTATTGAAAAGTATTGGAATAAGGATTATGAGCAGTATATTTCTAATGCAAAATCAAAGTCTAAGAAAAAGAAGTCAACTGCTGCATTCTCAAAATCAAAGGATAAAGCGAATACTGATAAAGAATATCAGCCATACGAAAATTTTAATGTAAAAGCAATTAAAGAGCATGATGTAGAATATTTGAGGAAAGTATTAGCACATGAGCCAATTGAATTTGAAAATAAAAATGAGTTCTGGGATTATATTTACTCTGAATTAGATATTGCAGAATTGATTGATATTGATAATCCATGCTCATTTTGTTGTGTTCTACATGATGACCATAATCCTTCTGCCAACATCTTTACTACACAAAATGGTGTACAGAAATACAGATGTTGTTCTGAAAATCTAACTCTTAATATCAAGCAGTTAATTGAGATGTTAGGTAACTTTAAGTCTGAATACAAGGCTATTCAGTTCATTATGGATATTTATAATCTATCTATCAAAGAATCCCAATGGAGCATTGAACAAAGAGAAAATATAGACTTGATGATAAGCAATATTACGCTGAATAAGTTTAAAGAGTTGTGTCCACAGGCAGATAAAAATATTAAGAATGCCAAAGATACATTTCTTATGATGTTATCTATTGCCAGAAACAATGTTTATAGCGAAAAGTTTTCTAATAATGACGGAGAAATTGTGTTCTTTGTAACACATAAAAGACTTGCTGAATGTTTGGGTATGAACACTAATCAAAAGAGGATTGATAAGGTGGGTAAGTACATAAAAATGCTTGTTTACCATGATTTAATCCGTATTCTTGACGATTCACAGATACCGAAAGAATTATTGATGAAAGCAATCAAGTATTCTGGTACTGATAAGCGGTCAGGAAATCATGTTAATTTTTATGCGATTCCTTCTTGGGTAATCCAACAATTAAGCACTATTGAAAATAATGGTGTCAGGTGGAAAGAGAAGGGGTATAGAATAGCAGGAATATCTTTTGATATGTTCTATCGTTCTGAAGGTTTCGATGTTGCAGCTTCTTTATATCCACAGTACAAGAAAAAGAAAAATGAAGATGGTGAGATTGTTAATCGCACAACCACAAAAACAAGTGATGAACGTACTTTGAAGATTTCTGAAGTTATTTTGAATTGCATCCGGGGTAAAGGATATTGTACTGAAAAGGAAGTTGTTTATATCTTAGGAAATAAGTATAGATATGTAGTTACAGAAACGCAGATTAAGCGTAGTCTGAATGAGATTATGGATTCCTATGGATTGAAAAAGGTAAAAGCTAATAAAGTATTGAAAGAACAATACAATATTGATTCAGAAGGTTATCCAAACATTATTATTGAGGATGTGATATAGGGGAATCCACCCTAAGAGGGGTAGGTATATAACTTATATATCTCTGTTATATACCTACCCCTATCACCCCTTCGTTACCAATTAACACGATTGAGACAGTGTGAGTTATTCGTATTGTCTCTTTTATTATGCTTGAAAATAAGGAGATTTAAATTATATGGAAATAAAGAATTTAACAGGATTAGATACAGCTAAATACAGATATTGTGCCAAATGTGGGAAGATATTACCATTAAGCCATTTTGAGAATACCAGTATTAATAAGAATGGTACTAAATTTTATAAGGAAGTATGCAAGCGTTGTGAACAGAATAAGCAGATAAAGCCAGTAGTTCTTGAAAAGATTAAATATTTGGATTCAAAAGGAAATGTTAAAGTTATAGAAGCGGAAGAAATTGCAGAGAATGATAGTCCTATCAATGTAAAACTGATAAATGTATTTGAAACATTTGTACCGATTGAAGGAACTAATAATTATTGGATGTCCAATTATGGAAGAGTGGTAAATAATTTGAGAAATCCATTCAAATTTCATGTACATACGATGGCTAAACATTATACAGTAAATTGTTTTGATATTGATGGCAGTACAATTAAGTATGATTTCTATACTGAAAAAATGATGGGTAAATTGTTCCTCAAAAATCCGAATAACTATACTAAGATATGGTTCTTGGATGGGAATAAATCGAATTACTATTACAAGAATTTGGTTTATTTGTCTGATGCCGATTACAACGACTTAATGTATAAAGGAAAGTCCATTGATGATATTGAAATCAATCAGGAATATTACGAATATCCAAATAAGGCAAGAAGTAAAGCCTATGCAGTTTTCATAGGTATTTATAACCGATGCTATAAGAGAGACAAATATACAAATTATCACGATTGCTACGAAGGTGCAACTATTTGTCAGGAATGGCTTGATAATCCAGAGTTGTTTGTGGACTGGTATTTGGAGCATTATTATCCAGTAAAAGGTGAAAGTATGGCAGTTGATAAAGATATTCTTGGAAATGGGAGTATGATGTATTCTCCACAGACTTGTTGTATTGTTCCACAGACAATTAATACAATGATGTCAAACAGTAAGAAACATAATAATCCAAATTATACGACTGCTGCTGATTTACCTTTAGGAGTACGCTTTGATGAAAGCAAGAATGTTTATTATGGAGAAATTACACCATTTGGACATGATGAACCAGTACCTCTTGCAGAATGGAGTACACCGGAAGAAGCGTTTGATGAGTATAAGATTATCAAAAAGGCAGACATTGTAATGATGGCTATTAAGTATAAGAATTATCTGCCTGAACAGGTATTTAATGCACTTATGCAGTATGAAGTAAAACCATTTTAAGGATTGGAGGAATAAACACGATGACAGATTATGAAAGATGGAGACAGCAGATGTTAAATGAGGTTGCTGCTGAAGAAAAGCACGATAATATTTATAAACAGTGTGCCATAAATGAAGCGATTGCACGAATTACTAATAAAGATGTTGGTGAGACAGAGATAAGAAATGCTTATATTCGTACACAGGCAGATGCGGAAAGAAGCTTATACAAATAAGATTGGAGGATTTAACGATGTCAGATTTTTTACATAAAATGTTACAAAGTAGCATGGACAGAGAAGCTAAGAAAATGGCTTCTAATGGTGGAGTTACAGAACAGGACAGATATGGTAATCTGTTAGATTGTGTTAAGGGCAGAGATTTAGAAAATGAAGAGGTAAATAAACAGCTTGATAGAATTTCTGCTATGCACAAAAATTCAGAAGAGGGACGTAAGCAGAGAGAAAAGGAATCTTCTGAATGGTCAAGAAATATTCGTCAGATTGTTAGAAATGTTGAGAATCGGGAACAAAATAGAGTGAATGATTTTTTGACCAAACATAAGACTGCGTTGGATAAAGGTAGAGAAACTGTGCGTAGAGAACAGAATAAGAGTTATTTTAGTTAAGTGATAAGGCATATCAGATAGTAAATTATCTGGTATGCCTATTTTTTTACCATTCATACGTTCCAACAACTTATCAAAATTTATTGCTTGCAATAATAGTATTTGGTATAATTATCCATGTAGAGAGTAGTTTTACGACTGCTGCAATATTAGAAGTATTCGATAAGATTTACAGTAAATTTTAAGACGGGTATGTGTATAATAGGGGGTGTTTTTTCATATGTAAAGTGTACCCCTCCCCCTCTTAACATACAAAAGGAGGACATTGAGCATGGCAAATATTTGTAGTTGTTGTGGAAAGAAATTACCATTTTTAGATGTTGGTTTTGATATGATAGAAATTGATAGAGAAGATTATTATATATGCAGTGTTTGTAATAGCAACTTTGCAGACTACAAAAAAGGTAATCTATCTTTAGATGAATTGGTATATGATTCCACTAAGCCTAAGTTAAGACAACATTTTGAAAATCATGCTCCGGACGGAAAAGTTGTGGAAGAGATAGAGCAAAAGAAACGTCAAGAGGAGCAAAGAATGCAACGAAAATTAACAGCACAGGAAAATGAGCCGCTATATGACGATATTCACCAGATAGCAGGAGATTTGAGATTCATTAAGAATCTTATTATCTTCGGTTTGGTATGTGGTGTTGTGTTAGGAATTATCGGTGTACTTGGCATGTTGTAGGAGGTGTATTCAATGGCAAAGAACTGTATAGCTTGTAGCAAGAATATAGGGTTACTTGGTGTAAGAATCCCATTGTTAGGAACAGATGATTTGGTGATATGTTCAGATTGTTTTGATAAAATGCCATCAATCATAAATGAGTTGTATCAGAAGAGGGTATATCCAACAAAAAGTGAATTGTTGACGATTAAGGATGAAGTGATTCAGCAACTTAAAGCATCCAATTATAATCAAGATACAATCAATGTCGTTACAAAGTTTCTGGATGATAAGATTGCAAAAGCAAAAGACCCAGAGAGTAGCGAGGATGGCAGATTATTAAAGAAGTGTCCGGTATGCAAGAAGAATGTAAGTTATGATACAGAGATATGTTCCGATTGTGGATTTGCTTTTAATGTGGTAGATGTTATTGAATATCAGGAGATTGCCAAGATATATAATGCACGTTTAGAACAGATTAAGAAGAATCCATATTATGAATATGATTACATTGTAGTTCCTAATCTGTCCGATGGTTCAACAGATAAGGAACGTATACAAGAAATTATTGATAGCCATGCAATGCAAGGTTGGAGATTAGTTACGATGTATTCCAATGAACGTGGTAAAAATTCAATTGGTGTAGCAGTTGGCGGAGTAGGTGGAGGAACGAATACTACTATGTGCGAAGATGTGATGGTATTTGAAAGATGTATTAAAAGAGGAGAGTGATAGGTTATGAAGTATTTGAGGCTAGTGGGATTGTCTGTATTGATGATATTTATATTAACTGGTTGCGGAAAGAAAGCATCTGATTATTATGAAATTGTAGATGAAGCAATTTCCGCTTATGATGAATATCTTGATTATCAAGAATCTCTTGAAAATAATACGGTACTTTCAAGTGACGAGGAGAGAGATGCAGAGTATAAAGTGGTAATAATGCAAATTGACGCATTTAACAAAATTGATGAGATTAAAAATGCTTATGATGAATTATCTGATGCTGAAAAAAAAGATTTAGAAAATTATATATTAACAGAGCAAAATTCCCAATATAGTGTGTTAGTTGATTGGCTTCAGGGTACAATTACAATGGATTCCGATTTAGAGAAAGCTATAAATGAGGGAGAGAATAGCAGTCAAAACAATAATAGTTCTGCAAATTATTCAGATTCCATCCAATTATCTTCTGGAAACTATACTGTGCCTGATGACATTCTTGCTGGTACATATGATGTTTTTTATGTATCTGGTATTGTTCCGAGTGTGGATGTTGAAAATAATGGGGATGATGATTTATATGAGTGTTTTAGTGAAAGCAATAAATCGTTCAGTAATCTAACATTGTCAGATGGTGCAAAGATTAAAATTGAAAGTGGTACTGTTGAATTTAGAAAGAAAAAGTAGTAATTATGGGATTTGCCAATTTGGTGAATCCCTATTTTTTTACCTTGATTTTTGCAAATGCTTTATTTTTCAATGTTTTTTCGATATGTGGTTCGATAACACTTTTTCATGGGTAAATAACTAAAAATGTTTGAATTTATTGGATTTTATGAGTTTTTATAAAAGTGCTTTTGAACAATAACAAGGTGAGTTTAAGTCCAGAAAATATTAATAAATTCAGGCTTTTTGGACAATGGATAAATTTTGAGTGTAAAAAATAATATCGGGATGATTTTTTATGTGCCTGTGCGAATGAGATATATTTTTGATTTTTGTTGTGCAATATCGACTTTCTTTTCAAAGTGAGTGTGAAGAAGAAGCAGCTATTTACTTTATAGAAAATACAATGTTGTTTTTTAGTTTTTGATACCCCCTCTTATAGTTCGGTTGATATATATAAATTATTGATTTGTGAATAGGATAGATAGTGGCTTTTTCAGACTAAAGCAGTCCTTTTTTAATGTAAACATACCCGCTTTATTTTATATGTATATATCGTACAATATAATCAAAAATAGGGTCTATTTTAATCTTTTAACTTGTTACCCTAACAAGATTACACTAACACAAAAACAAGCCGAAAATAAGCTGTAAAACGTGCAAAAAGTCCCATGATTACACCAAAAGAAAAGGCTAGAAGTCCGTAAACCTCTAGCCGTTTTTAATGTTTTTATATTATTCTTTTGGTACTCTTTTCTTGATGATTTTATATTGATATTGTGTGGCGTTCTCTATATATTCCATTTTGCGTTGCCTTGCTTCATGTGGTGTATCTTCTGCAAGTACATATTCCCAACCATCACCATAACCATAATTACAATATAATTGATATTCGTCTTTTGTTTTTCTGATGTATGCCATTGTAAAACCTTCTTTCTATGTGGTAGTGTGCAAGCCTGAGAGCCTACACCCTTTTATATTATGCTTGTTTCAGTTGCTTTCTTTGTTCTGTCTGTACTTCTGTACTTCCATAATAATTTCTAATTTCATCCATTGATAAAGCCCTTCTACCTTTCTTTCTAAATGCTTCAGTATGAAAATACCAGGACTGTTTTTTAGGTGCATATTTAAAACCAAATTCTTTTAATTGTTCTTTATATTGGTAAGTATTTCCTGAAATCCATATCCAATTTCCTATAACTTCTATTACGATATCATTATAAATAATAACTTTCTCTAAAACTTCCCTTAACTTTGTATCTTCTTCAAAATCATATTTCATTTTATCAAAGTTAGTATTATTAGTATCTGCTGAGTTGTTCTCGTGTTTATCTTTTAATACTTTGAATAACTTATCATATTCAAAATTGATTTCTTGCATATCAGAAACATTTCCACCATTATCAGGATGATGTTTCTTTAGTAATTCCTTGTATTGTTTTCTGAGTTGTTCCAGTGTATTTACATTATTAAAATATGTCATGATAAAAACCTTCTTTCTATTTATATTGTAGGCGGTAGCCGTTACAGTTACCGCCTTTTATGATGTTGTTATCTGTTGCAGTTCTCCAATGCTTTTATATTAATTAAAGCATCTAATATAATAAGCATTTCTTTATTTGTAGCGGTTGCGATTCTGTTGTTGTCCTCTGTATAAAGGTTGATTGCTCCAACAACATCATCATTAAGTTTTAACTTTACATTTGAAATACTGTTATAGTTGTTTACCTTTGCTTCTAATACTTTTCTTGTTGTTCTCATAGTGAAAACCTCCTTGATTTTTAATATGTTTGATTGATTTGATAAGTTTATTATACACGATAAAAGGTGTATAGTCAATCAAAATATACACGAATAACAGTGTACAAAATAAATAAAAATATATACGAAAAATCGTGCATAATGCCAATAGACTATTCACGAATAAAGGTGTATAGTAATTACAAGGTCAAACGAAACAGACCACAACAACAAACAAATCAAATTTACTTTAGGGAGGTTTTAACCATGACTAACAAAGAAAGAGAATTAATCGAAAAATGCAAACGTTACAAGAAATTAACTGAAGAAATCGAAAAGCGAGAGCTTGAAAAAACTCAAATTCAAGCAGAGTTAAAGAAGGAACTGGAACGAAAGAAAGTTGATGAAATGGACATTGACATTTATCACTTTAGCAACAAAGCCACAAAGGGAAGAACTCTTTTTGATACAAAGGCATTCGCAGAAAAGCACCCGAAACTTTTCAAAGAGTTTACCAAGGAAGGAAAAGCCGGAACAAGATTTTTGTTCGGATTAGTTAAAGAATCCAATTAATTACAAATTCAGGAGGTGGGATATTATGCAGCAGACACAACAAATTCAATTTGTAGTAGAAACAAAAAACGGAGTAGTCCAGAGAGTGGGAAAATCCACGGTATATCAGGAAAAAACTAACTTTAAAAAGAAACCTATAAAATGGTATGAGGATAAAAAGAAATCAAGTAATTAATTCAAAGGACGAATGGTTTTTGTAGGGTTCGATTCCCTACACGTCCTATAGGCTGATAAACAATAGCCATGATAATCAAATATATATTAAAGATAAAGAAAGGTAGGTAATTCCTATGAGAAACAAAAATTTTAAGAACATCGGCAATGTAGCAATTAATGAAATCGCATTATGTGACACGATAATTGGCTTGTATATGCCTATTGAAAAGATGTCAAAGGAAATTCGCACAGAATATGAGGACAGTGAAAAGCACTTTACCGAAAAGATTAAGAAGAATTTTTCAGAAATTGACCTTACACAACACACACTTTTTAGAGATGTAGCACTTCACATGAATATTAATGACAAAGACAAGAAAGTTCATTATTCAGTTGCTATTATTCTTTGGATTGAGGACGAGCAGGGAAACGAAATTCACACAGAATTTTATGACCCATTCGAGGTGGAAATCAATGACGAGGATAACAAGTATCTGAAAAAATTAGTTATGAACAAACTAATGGACAGTTTCTTTTAATCAGTTGGATTTTAGGGGATGGGATTCTTCGGAATCTCTACCCATTAGAAAATATTTGGAGGTGTTACACTATGAATGCAAACAATAAAAATTATTCAATTAGACCGCTTACAGAAGCGGAAAGAGCCTTTGCATCTGATAAGAACAATTATAATTATTTGTTCTTTTATATGAAACTGAAAAGATTAGACCCTGAAAAATGGTATGATATTCTTATAGAGCCATATTTAAATGCAGTTAAGAAATACCATGAATATGAGTCAGCCAGGCAATATACTTTTTCTACTGTATTAAAAAATATGCTTTGGACGGCAGTAACAAGGCAACTAAAAATGGAAAGAGCAGTAAAAAGAATTCCGGAAGATAAATTATATAGTTTAGATTTCACAATGCAAGGAGATAACCCATTTGCAGAGTATACAAGTAAAGCACTGGAAGAATTTTGGGTTGATAATAAACAACAGGTTGAAAGAACTATTCTTGACAAGGAAACATTGTCTGAAATTCTACTTGGATTAGATGATGTGCAAGGTAGAATTTTGGAAATGCTTCTTGAAGGTTATAACAAGCAGGAAATCAGAAAAGAACTTTGTATCAGCTATAAAGTATTAAAAATTCAGTTGGAAAAATTACAAAGTGTTGTAACAGACTATCTCTCAATATAAAAGAGGTAGTCTGATGGAAAATAAACAGTTATATGGATAAATGAAAGGTGGAAAATTTTATGTGGATGTGGAAATCAAAATATTTTATGTTAGGTCGTATTGTTTGGACTAATACAATTAATAGTGTAATAGCAGAGAACGGAAAATTTGCAAAGGAAATTTGTAATATCATGAATCGGTATTGTGGAAAAGATTGGGGTGAAATGTCGGAAGAAGACAAGGAACTTAATAACATAGCGATAACCTGCAATGAAAGAGTGTTGGCATCTTATCAGACCTCACAAGGGAAAGTTTATGTGATTACGGAATGGGATAGAAGTATTACAACAATTTTATTTGCATCGGAATATTAAAGGAGGGATTTGCCATGATGTCAGAAACAATAAGAAGAGAAATTATAAAGAAAGAGATTGAAACTTATCGGAAATTTGCAGTAGTATTAGAAAGCCTGAAAACAGTTATATATACATTTGATGGAAAGTGTATCAATAAGAAATTCACTGAAGCTTTGGATAATTTCTTAAAGTATGGGAAAGAGAAACGCAGTTATTGTGTAAGTGTAGGAATCAATACTACATCAAATGGAAATGTTTTTGATATGTCTATTCGTTGCTATGATGATACTGTAAGAGGTGAAGCTGATTCAAGTGGATATTATAATAGTTATTACATTAGTAATAGGGATTTTTACATGAGAGTAAATGCAGAAGAAATTACAACAATGACTGCTGCAAACGGAAAGCCTAGAATTAATGCAAAGGCATTTTCGGAAAAGTTGGATGAAAAGATTCAATATTTACATAACAAAGCGGAAGAACTGGAAAAGGCTTTCAAGCAAGTGGAATCAATGAGAGCAGATATGGAACAAATTAAGCAGTTGATGGATTCTTTTAATGGAAAATATCATGAAAGAATAAAAGAAGTGTTTGGTTGTAGTTTTGAACTAAAGAACCGTAATGGAATACAATTTAGATAATTGGAAGGAGTTTTATTATGGCAATCGTAATTACTAACGGAACATATTATATAAATTATACAGTTTCAGGAGCAACAAAGAAAACAACAGATATAAACCTTGCTCATAAGTTTAGCAATGTACATGATGCAATTCAAGGAATGAAAAAGGCAGAAGGACGGACTAAAAATTATTATGTGTTTGATACTCTTAGTCAACACATATTATGGAAGCATATGACACCAGAGGAATTAGATGAAGTTCGTAAAAATAAATTGGCTTTATCAATGGTAAAAAGAGATAAGCATGGAAAAATTGTAAGAAAAATATATTCAGAAGACACACGGAAACTTATATACTTAAATGCTCATGGAAAGTGTGAATTATGTGGAAGAAATATTTTGCTGGAAGATATGACAATAGACCATATCAATCCTTTATCAATGGGCGGTGAGGATGATGTGGAAAATTTAGCTTGCACCTGCTACCCTTGTAACCTATTCAAAGGAAATATTCTTCCTGATGATTTCATGGAACGTATCACAGAAATATTTATGTATCAAACGGAAAAGAAGGGTAAAATCAGTTTGAAATGGAAAATTGTACATAGGTTATTATCTTCTGTACGTTAGGAAATGATGATGGAAAAATTTCTGCTGGTGGTTGATAAAGATGGAAAGAAGTGTTATAATATACACGTAAATAGATGTATATTATAGAATGGAGTGTAGACATATGGTTAATTATAATAAATTGATGGAAAAATTAAAAGATAAAGGTATTACTACATATACAATACGGCAAAAAGCATTGATACCACAAAGCACATTAACTAAATTAAAAATGTGTAGTGGGGATTCGATGGAAGAAATTGAGAAAAAACTACAGGAATATAAAGACACTCATGATGGAAAGGATTTTATGTGTGACGTTTCAACAAAGACGATAGAGGATATATGTCAGTTATTACAATGCCAGCCACATGATTTGATTGAATGGAAAGTTGATTTAAATCCGGAATTGTCTTATGAAAATAGATTTGGAAATAACGGAAATTAAAAAGAACCACCACTTTCTTTTCAATTACACAATTATATGATAATACAAATGGAACAAATGATTAAATTAGAAAAAGAGGAAGTCTACTATATTATATATAGAAGAAACTACCTCTTTTTTACATCTGCTGCATTTTGGAATTTTCATGCTGAAGCATTACCAGTTTAAAATTATCCTGAGTGCATTGCATTTCTAGTTGTCGCAACTTCTTTTCCTTTTTGGAAATCAAATAATCTAAAATCTTTTCAAGTATTTTCAAATTAATACCTCCGAAAGTTTATCTACATATATATGATATCTTATAAATGGAAAATATACAATATTCAGAGCAGAAAATCAGCAAATTATTTTTTCGATAAAGGGTCAATTTTGTTGAAAAAAGAAGGTAATTATATATAGGAGCGGATATATTATTTCAACAAAGTTGAAAAGAAACTATAAATAAAAAATTCGACAAAATTGAAGTGAGGTTTTGAGTATGTATGATTTGGAAAAATTTGAAAAGGAACTGATAGAGGAAGGAATTGCAGAAGGAACGATTAACACATACCTATGCCATGTAAAGGAATACTTTGATTGGTTGTTAGGAAGTGGAGAAGTGGAATTTAAACATCTATACAGGCAAAATATTCTTGAATATATTTCATATCTTAAGAATGTGAGAAAGACAGATTATAAAACTGGTGAAAATCATTCTTTGAGTGGAAAAACAATCAATCTGAAATTAGTAGCTATTGCAAAATATAATCGGGTAATGCAACCAGAGGATATTGTTATTAAAAAAACAGATTATATAAAGATACATGAGAATCTAGTTAATCCAACGGATATTACAAAGGAAGAAATAGATATATTCCGGCAGAAGTTACTACAATCTGAAGGTTGTTCAAATATACGTAATTATACTATTGCAACACTGATGGCATATTCAGGACTTAGAATATCGGAAGTATTAGATTTAAAAGTACAAGATATTTCATATCAAACATATGTAATTATGGTTAGAAATGGTAAGGGTGGAAAACAAAGAAGCGTTATTGTAAATAGTAAAGTTATCAATGCAATACGGGAATATATGAAAATCAGGAAACCAGAAGTCGAAAGTGAATATCTGTTTTGCAATAAGAGAGGAAATAAATTAAATAGGTCAACTATCAATAGTGCTTTTGCTTCTGTTAGTGACAGGATAACACCACATACTTTAAGACATTTTTATTGTAGTAATGCCATGGAAAGTGGAATGTTTACAATACAAGAGATTGCTGCACAAGCCGGGCATTCCTCATTAAATACTACAATGAAGTATGTGCATCCGAACTTAAAAAATATGATAGAAAAAGCAGAATTATTATAAGAAGAGGGTGAAAATCTTTTTTAAAGGTGGTTATTAATAATGTAGTGAAAATCAAGATGTGGAGGAATAACGAATGCCAGATAAGAAAGTTGTAATTGAATATGATGGAGAATTAAAGGAAATGTTTATTTCCCATGATGGAAAGGGAATCAGAATGTCTATCAGGGATTTAGAACCTATGGAAAAACTTTTAAAGTTATTAAATATTCCATATGAAACATCTATCGGTGAAATGATAGGAGATACAGATTATTTGAAATTCCAGTATGATAATGATTCTCTTTACAAGTTAGGTGTTGAAGCAGGTATTAAGCAGATGATGGATAAAATTCAAAAGCATTGTGAATTAGGAAGACCAGTTCTTGCAAATGGGGAACTTTATTTTTTTAAAGATTGTAGGCAGAATCTTATTGATATCATGGATGATATTGATGCTGAATACGGAGTACAAAGACGGAAGAAATATATTGTACCAATCTATAGAGGAGAAGGGGAAAATACGTTGAACGTATGGCAGTAATCATAGAAGCTAATACACCTGATGAAGCAATGATACAAGCAGTATTTTCTTTTGGATATGGGGGATGGATTGTAGATAGAAATTCAAAAGATTACAAAACTATGGAATAGGAAAGAGAGGATAGAGATATGCAGATAGAGACAAAATTTAATGTTGGTGATACTGTATATGTTTGTAAAAACAACAGTACAAAGGATTTGGAAACTTGTAAGATTTGTAATGGAAAAGGTGTAATAACAGTAAAAGACGAATCTTTCTGTTGTCCTAAGTGTCATGGTGGAAAATTCACATATACAAAAAGGGTTAAGAAGTTTGTGCCAGAGAAAAGGATAATTAATAAAGTGATTGTTTCTGTTACTGAAAACAATGGAAATACACAGATATATGAAAAGTATGATTGTGAGACACCTTCAGGAAAAAATAGAAGTATTGCACTTTACAGAAACATTATGTTTTATTCTATGGAAGAAGCAGAAGCACGTTGTAAGGAACTGATAGAGCAGGAGGAATAATAATGTCGGAATTATTTGATAGAGAAGCATTAACATATAGGTCAAGAGAAAAGATTAAAGCTGTGAAATATCAGAAAGGTATGGAAAATGGGTATATCCTTAGATTCTATAAGGGGAATTGTACAATGTTGTCTGGTGCGATTATTTGTACTACATTGGAACAAGCCGAAGAGGAATCTAAAAAGCCTACGAGAGAAAAGGTGTGTTTAGGTGCAGATAATCAACATATCCCAGTTGTCTATGAGGAGCCTGTGCCTATTATCATAAATCATAAATATACAGACGAAGAGTATAAGGAATTTTTAGCGGAAGACCTGATACCATTTACACCTTTTATAGATGATACAGAAAATGAATATGCTTTTGATGAGATTACAGAAGAAGATTGTTGGATTATCAAGGATTTTATTGATGGAAGTTATTATACAGCATCAGAAGAAATTATGCAGGAGTATGAGTTGTGGGAAGAAAAGGAGGATTCGCAGATGCACACAATAGATAATAAATTTGAAGTAGGTCAGGAAGTATATCTTGTTACCAAAACAAAAGAAAGACTTAAAAATAAATGTACTTGTGGTGTTTGTATGGGTCGTGGAAAAGTTACATATAAGGGATATGATGTAAAATGTCCTAAATGTAAAGGCAAAGGAGATATTATTTTAGATTCAAAAGTAGTTGAAATAAACACAGTAGACCATGAACCATATCGTATAGTTAGTTACCGCTATACAGTTTGTAAAGATGGTGCAATTTTGAGATATAAAATCAAGCAGGAGAAAGACCATTTTTCTAAAAGTATAGAAAAGAATGTTACAGAAGATATGATTTTTGTAGACAGAGAAGAAGCAGTAAAAGTATGCGATGAATTAAATATGTTTTATAGATACGATGAATGGGGAAAACAGTTATTAGAAAAGTTGGAAGGAGGTGTAAATAATGGCAGATAAATTATGTGGATGTGAAAACCCATTGCTTATTGCAGAACGTGTATATGATGATTTATGTAGCATCGAAAGGATTTTACAAGAATTTGGTAAGGAAATTGAATTGATTTCTAAGTTGGAAGCAGGTGTTAAAGTTGCAGAATTAAAAGCAAAAGTCGGTCACTTACTAAACGATTTTGAAACAATGGGATTTTCTGATGAAAACATACCAAAATTAAATATTTCTCCTTTAGGTTCAGATGTTATAAGGGAAACATTTTGGCAGAAGGATTAGGAAGATTATTAGAGAAAGAGGGATAAATTTTGGCAACAGATAGACAGACACCTTGCTTGTACTATGTTTGTGCCGGACTTTGTACTAAAGGTAGGAAAGCAGACCATGCTCATTACTGCCAGCATTGTAACAAGTACAAGCCTAGAGCAAGGGTAAGATATAAGAATCAGAAGAAAGAAAAGTTAGAGAAAATTCGGAAGAATGAAAGGTATTAAAGAATTTATCAATAGCAATATTGAAGATTCTATGATATAATATTTGCGTTCAACATAGGCTGATTACCTATTGATTGGCTTGATTTGTTGTAGAGAAGCTGTACCTGATGGTATGGCTTTTTTAGAAAATTTTTTGGAAAAACTTGTATTATTCTAGTAAAGTATTATACTAGAAGTAGACAAAATTTTTATGAGTTAATTGAGTTTATTGTGGGAAAGGAATGGAATGGTATGTTATGTATATAAATTATGAGAAAATAGCAATTGAAGTTGGATATTCTTATTTAAATGGTGGTTATGGATATTGGGAAGATAGAGCAGAAAAATTGAGTAGTTACGATTCAATGGATAATGACTATTTAAAAAATTGTATTAATTTTATAGATAAAGGTATCAAAGAAATTGATGACGGTACAAATGGAATTAATAAAGATATCAAAAGATATTTATGTGAAATGATTGAAGAACCGAATGAAAAAGATATTAAATATGTAAAGAAACAAATCAAAGGAAAAGAAACAAGAGTTAAAAGAATACAGTAAAAGAAGAAAATCTTTTTGAATTTTAAGTTTTTCTGATTATGAGAGGAGCGTTTGAGATGAGTATTGTAGAAGATATTTATAATTTGTTAAAGGAATTAAAAGGACTTTCTGATAAGTACAAAGACGAAAAAATGTCTGGTAAATTATTTGAAATACAGAATAAATTTTATGAGTTAAAAGAAGAAAACGAATTATTAAAGACGAGAATTTTTGAATTGGAAAATGTAAAAGAATTAGAACAAGACCTCGAATTACTTTCTAATGGATTATACATTAGAAAGTCAGAAAAAGAACAAGGAAAAAATATATATTATTGTTCATCTTGTTTTAATAATCATAAAAAATTATACCCTATTGTAACAGGAAGTTTACGAACAAATCATTTTTGTTCTAACTGTAAGATGTCAGTAGGATTCAGATAAATTTGTACTTATATAGAAAATAGGAGGGTTTAAAATGGCTTTTGGATTAGAAAGAGATATTTTTAAAAGGCAATTAGAAAAGCTTGGTGCAAATGTTGTTTCTAATGAAGAAACACATAGATTGATTGTCAATGATAAATATGAAATAAGTTATACTAATTTTTGGTATAGATATAAGGGGGCAGATACTACAATAGCGCAAGGTAAACAACAATTTCTAAAATTAATTGAAGAAGAAATGAATAATAGATAAGTAAATGGCAAGGCATTTGGAAAATAGTATCCAGATGCTTTTGTTTGTTCGAGAGTATTGAATTGATTTATCAGTAGATACCAGAAAACATAGGAAAATCAAGGCTTTTCGGATATGGTACGGACTACTTGATTAATTTAATATGCTGTAATATTCGTGTGGTTCGATGTGAAGAGATTTTAAGAATACTCAAAGTGATTATAAAGTTGATGAAATGCTTAATTTTCAAGGATTTATTGCTAGTCTGGGATATGTAGTGTTAATAAAAAATTGTTGAAATTAACCCTATTTTATGACTATCGTAATCAGGTTCGGGATTAGAGGGTTAGATAGAACTGTAAATTATTGGATTTGGATGGCGGAAAACGTTTTGTTGATAAGGAGTAGAAAAGTCTGGAAAGGCTTTGTTTTTAAGGATTTTGAGGTTATGCAGCAGATGGGAGAAGGAGTAGGGAAAAGTGGTTCGGTGATATAAAATGGTTTACATAATTATTTGAATTATGTAAATGGAAGGCTATAATAAATAATATCAAAACTTCTATGTTAGTTCAAAACAATATAAAATCCACAACATATTGTTTGTGTTCAAACAAAACCACAATATATAGTTGACAAAACATTTGCATAGTGGTAATATTTTGGAAAATGTATATGAAAGACGTGATATGATTATGGCAACTAATTCACCAAGCGGAGATGGACACAGAAAAGGTATGGTAAAAGGTCGTTCACAAACTTATAATCCTAAAACTGAAACATGGGTTAAACGTGATACTGATACCGGAAGATTTATGGACGGAAAGAAAGATGGTACTCCGTTCAAAGGAGTGAGAAAAGAAAAATAGTATTTTATATTATTTTGAGTATAAATAATTAAAGGAGATTATACAGGTGAAACGATTAACTTTAGAAGCTACAGATAGGAATATATTTGATTCAATAAGAGCAGATTCTTTTTGTAGAAATGCAGATGTAAAAGAATTTGTAGAAGTGTTAGATACAATAGAAGGTAATATGTTTATTAGTTTAGATGGAAAATGGGGAGAAGGTAAAAGTTTTTATGTTCGACAGATAGAGCAAACATTGAAATATATTACTCAAAAGAAATGGAATGAAAATGAACCAGGAATAGTAGATGATATAAAAACTTATTTTAAAAATACTATATTGGATTCAATTGAATTGGATAAGTCATATTTACCAATTTATTATAATGCATGGCTTTATGATAATCATGACGACCCGCTTATGTCGTTGTTACTTACAATTATAAAAAAATCAGAACAATATTTAGAAATAAAATTCAGTCCATCTGTTGGAGAGAAAATATCAACATTGCTATCTGCTGCATCTCTTACAATTGGTAAGTTCCAGTTTAATATTGATGGAGATAGGACGAAAAAAGCAATTGAAGGCAAAGATATTTTAGAGTCGGTAAAAACTTCAGAAGAAATACGTGAAGGAGTTAAGCAGATATTAAATGAAGTAATAGTTGAAAAAGCAGAAAGATTGATAATTTTTATTGATGAACTGGATAGATGTAAGCCAAGTTTTGCAATAGAAATGTTGGAACGGATTAAACATTATTTTGATGATGAACGTATAATATTTGTTGTTTCTGTGAATAAAGAACAATTGGTACATACTATTTCTAAATACTATGGAATGGGATTCGATTCTACAGGATACTTAAATAAGTTTTTTGATTTGAATATTCATATGCCAATATTAAAAGAAAGTAGTTATTCGTTGTTTAATACATATTCTAATAGACAAACTAATTTAAGAAATATAGTGGATGGCTTAAATGATTATTATAAATTGTCAATAAGAGATGCACTGATATTTAAACAAAGAACTTCCAACTTGCCAGTAAATTTTATTAATGATGATACAACACAAGGATATTTGTTGTCATTGTTTGTGCCAATAATTATTATTTTGGATATAAAAGATGAAAATGAAAAATTAAAGTTTCTTAGTGGTGATGGTAGTATATTGGAAGTATTTTCAAGAGAGATTAAACAAATACATAATATGGTATGTAGATTTGGAGGGTTTGATAGAAATAATCAATATGAGAATGGGATAAAAGAAATCAAAGAGGTGTATAAATATATTTTTAATAATAAGGATATAGATGAAACTACTGAATTATTATCAAAGTTAAATTATAACCTTAAAAGAACTTGTATTCAATTGTGTAATGGCTTTAAGGAGTGATATGTTAAGTTAGGAAGATGTTTTCATTTCTTAAATGATTGGTATGGATTTCATCAAGGAAATGGTTCTAACCAACATGAGCAAAAGTCAAAACTTTTTCCTTTTGCTGATAATAAAGTGCCACATAACCAAAAACAATTAGCAGAATCTTATGGTGTAACTCAACAAACCATGAACAACTATATGCGTATGGCAAGTATGATACCTGAATTGGAAGACCTTGTAGATACAGGAATTGTTACTAAAGATACTGCCCTTGCTATTATTAACAATTTTGGCAGACGTAAGAATGACCCATCTAAAGATAGAAAAGCTTTAGAGACTTATGTTTTTCTTAGAGGTTATAAACATGGAGAGATAGGTGGTGGACATCAGAGATGCCAAAATGGCATGTCTGGTTCTACTCTTGATGAGATAGCAAAAGAACTTAATATGTCCAAACGTAATCTTCAACGTGCTTTACGTATTGAACGTAATCTGACTGATTCAATGAAAGTGTTACTTGACAAAAAGAATATAAAGAATATACTTAGAAAGTAAAAATAGATAAATGGAGGGATTTTAATGTATTCAGAATATCAGATATTTGTTAATGTAATTGATGAGAATAATAGTGAAGATGAGGTAGAAGTGATTATTAACTTAGATGATATATATATGCTTGATGATTTAGAAGAAATAATTGAATATATTAAATTAAAAACAAAACAACAGTATAACAATATAAAAGAAGTTAATTATGGTATAGAGGATTACAATGATTTGATGTTAGAAATTGAGGATATAAATGACTCATCAGATATGCATCCAAATGAGACTTTTGAAGAATATATGGAACATGAAAATTTTGATTAATAAGTTTGTTATTTATTATGTATAAATATTCTAAAAAATAAATATTTTGACGAATAAGACCATCAGTTTTGATTAGTTCAATCATTGATGGTCTTTAAAATTCTCATAGAAATATAATTATATGTAAAATGCTTGCAAAAGTGCTAAAGTTAGTCATTCTATGAACTACTTTAATTCAACTTCAAGAAAACTTCAAAATAAAATAGGACAGCCGAAAACAAGCTATCCTATTATAATTACATTGTATATAGAAAAAACACATATCAACTTACACATTTTTACTCCTATTTATGGATAAAAATTGCACAAAATGGAATTGAAATGGACTTATTTTACATAGGACTTAGAATACTGATTTCATGGAGAAAAAATAGGTTTTTAGTAACCTTGACAATAAGGAAAAGTGCTCATATAATATAAGTTATACATAACCTATTTTGTAAGGAAGGATAGAATCATGGATTTTAGAGAAGGAATACAGAATATATTAAAGATAAAGGGAATAGGAACGGTTATCGAAGCCAATAAAGCTATATTCGGAATTGCAACGATTGGATTGTTAATGGGTAAAGATGAATTTCAAAAATTGGCATATAGTATGATTGTTGATGATAGAAAAAGGTTAAGAAATAGAGCAATGTTCTCATTATTAGCAGATAAAGAAAGAGATATAATATCAACAGCATTTGACTTAATACCTACATCAATAGATAGAAAAACATTAATAGAGATAATTGATATAGTTTTAAGATTTGATTTAGAACATATTGTATTGGAATTAAATTTATTTGATTATGTTGGGGCAGGTTTAAAGGAATATCAAGAAAGTTATCCAATGTCTAGCATAGAATGGATAAATCAGCTTGTAGCGGATATTTTTAAATTGCATGGTGGAAAAACATTATATAATAATGATTGTGCTACTGGTGATTTTATAATGGGTATGCTTAATAAAGGACTTGTGGACAGGGCAATAGGAAACACTTATAATTATCAGAATTCTAAAATAGCAGAGATTAAGCAGTATTTTTCAAGAAAAGATTTCAAAGTTACAAATGAAAAATTCTTTTCTACAACTATATTAGAAGGTGAAAAAGTAGATATGGTTTATTGTTCATATCCTTTGTCAATGAAATATGAAAAAGAAGAAGCATTGCAGATGGTTAATAGTTGGAATTTTAATTTCCCATTCAATAAGAAATATTCGGCTAGTTTATTATGGATTCTTGATGCTTTAAATCATATTAAACCAAATGGAATTGTAGTAGCATTAGTGACAAATGGTGTATTGTATAATGGGATTGATGACGAAGTACGCAAATTTCTTGTTGTAAATAATTATATAGATACAATTATTACGTTACCAAATGGGATATTGCCATATACAAATGCATCAACATCTCTTATTGTTTTAAAGAAAAATAGAGGTGATTGTTGCACTATAAAAATGATTGATGCATCAAAAACATATTCTGAGCATAGAAGATATAAGTTTTTTGAACAAGAGGATATTGCTCAAATTGTACATTTATATGAAAATGACAACCACACAGAAAAAACTTTCAATGTATCATTAGATGAAATAATGCTCAATGATGCTTATTTGGGAATGAATAGATACTGCACAGATGATATTGAAAATGCAGTTGTATTAGATGATGTTGTGGATAAAATATTCAGAGGTTATCAGTTAGGAGCAAAGGAACTGGATAATCTTACACCAGATGAAGGAGAAGAAACAGAATATAGAATCATCAATATATCCGATATTCAGGCAGAAGGATTTGTAAGTAGTGATTTAAGACCTATCAAATCTGACGATAAGAAGAAATATGATAAATTCCTTGTGGAAGATGGAGATATTATTATCACGGCAAAGAACACTACAATTAAGTCTGCTATATATAGAAGTAATGGAGATTACAAAGCAGTATTAAGTGGAAACTTGATTGCTATTCGTGTAAATCAGAAGAAAATAAACCCATATTACCTGAAAGCATTTATTGATAGTAAGAGTGGAGATATGGCAATAAAGAGTATTCAGACTGGAACAAGTATTATTACAATCAATGCAAATGGTTTAAAGGATATGAAAATATCATTACTTTCTATGGAAGAACAAGAAGCAATCGGCAATGAATATAAGAAGAACCTGGACTTGATTATTGAATTGGTTGAAAAATATAAGACTGCTGCAAACTATTCAAATCAAATATTTGAGGAAATCAGAAAGAAACTAGTATAAGGTATTTGATAAAGTAGGTTTTTAAAAACTTTTACAAAAGTTATTGACAACCTACTTTTTATAGTGTAATATAACCTTATCAGAAGTTTACAAGAAGTTTTCAGAAGTCAGGTAAGGGTTTTACAATCCTCTTGACAATGGCATAACATAAGAGTACAATAAGAAAAACGAACACTTGTTCTGATAATTGAAAAGCTATATATGTGAGAGAAAATAAAAAAGAAAACCTCTAGCTATATATCAAGTGCTGGTAACACTTGAAAGCTAAAGGCTTCATTGATAAAAGTTTTGTGTAAAAGCCTGGTAAACTTTCACACACCATTACTTTAAAGGTTGAAGTAATTTTATCAAAGAACATTTCTTTTGTCAATCAACAATTCTAGTTGGTTGTTATTTCCCTATACATTTATATAGAAGTAAATAATTATTTTCGGGCTGAAATTCTGTCCGTTTGTACAATGACAATTTCATAAGGGAGGAATTTTATATTGAACAAAAAGACATGGTATACACCTAAATGTGATGGTTGTAAAGCATTCAATCCTGAATGTCTTCAAGGATGTTGTTATCTGTATGGCAACAAAAAATATTCGGAAACAAAAAGAAAAATAAGTAATACCTCTTAAATTGTAGGGCTTTATAGCCCGTATATTTTTACTTTTTATATCAAAGTTTATGAAACTATTGGAATCTATTTCAAATTCAAGAAAAGAAAGGAGAGATTTTGTGGAATTAAGTAGATGTTCGTACACGATTCTTGGAATTATGAAGAAACGAAATGCAATTGATAAGGTACATGGTCTTACAATCAGTGAAATATCATCATTCGAAAAGGTAAGCAAACATAACACTATTCATAAAAAGGTAAAGGAATTACAAGAACATGGTTTTGTAAATGAAGGTGTCAAGGCTGGCAGAGCGAAGACATACTATGCTACAGATAAGGCACTTGCTATTTTACCAGTTAAGAAGGAGGAATCAGATAATGTATAGAAAAGAGTACATAAAGTTTTACGGGTTTTTAGGAATTGGTCAGTTTGGTGGAAATGTTACAAAGAAATTTGAAGAGGCTGGTTATCCGTGTGTGATAGCGAATAGTTCTTTGGAAGATTTATCGACCCGTAATGCAAAAAATAAATTGCATTTCAGGAATGGACAAGGTTGTCACAAAAATAGAAAAAAATCAAAAGCATTGTTGAAGGAAAACATAGAATTGTTAATTGATGAGGTGCGTTCCAAGATGCCAGCAATTACAACATTATTTATTTGTGCATCATCAGCAGGTGGCACTGGTTCTGGAATGTTAGCAGCAGTTGCAAAAATATTAAGCAAACAACTTGAAATTAATATATGTGTTGTAACAGTGCTTCCGAATAAATCAGAGAATTTTCAGTCATATGCAAATACAGTGGAGTTATTTCAAGAATTAGAAAAGTTAGATTGTATTGGGGCAACTTTTATACTAGATAATTCAAAGCATAATGACCGGATGAAAATTAATGATATTTTCTTTACACATTTAGATGCCTTTTTAGCAAATGAAAATGGTGGAGATTATGGATGTTTAGACCGTAGTGAAATTGATAATTTGTTATGTACACCAGGTATGTCTGTGCTGTCAAAATTAGGAAAAGACAATGCTGATAAATTAACATCAGCATTACAGAGTAACAACATCTATGCTCCATTAGAAAATAATAAAGTAGTGCGTTATGTGGGAATCATGTGTTGTAGTTCTAATGTTGAATTAGATAGTTTGTATTCAGAAATTGGAACACCGATTGATACTTATATAGGAACAAACGCTCCTTCAGTAGTCTGTATGGTAGCAGGGTTGACATATCCTAAAACAAGACTTAACGAAATTAAATCAATGGCACAAACAAATGCAGAAATTATCAAAAAAGGTATGGATTCTGCTAATGAAAGTCTTTTTGATGATGAAGATATGGATTTTCTTGGAACATTTGATAACGATTTAAAACCTAAAAAGCCAGAAAAGGTTTCAAGTTTGGATATATTAAGTGAATTTTTATAAAAGTTAATCAGAGTTTAGGAAATTATGTAGAAGTATATAGTGGATAGCGAAAACTATCCACTGTTAAAAGCAATAAATATCAGCAAAAAAGTAAAGGAGAGAGTGATTATGACAGTAACAAAGGTAGAAATCAAAGATGAAGGAATTAACAGAATTAAGACACTTATTGAAAAGTGTAATCTTAATCCAAACGTTTTGAAGTATTTCAATGAAGATAAGGTGTATTACAGCTATCTTACAGCAGGTGGTTTTTTAGGGAGCATTGATACTATTTCCTACGACAAAACTTATGAACAAGCTGTGAAAGAGTTTGAAACGAAGCATCCTAATTATTTGGTATATCATGCTATTGAATCAATTACAACACAAGGAAAACTTTTATCATTACTTTATGTAAGTGATGATAAAGAGGAGTGGGAAAGCGAAAGACTGCAAAGCGATAATTTCATCATGTCATATACATTAAATTTAGATAATCCTGATTTATCTGAATTTGGATACATTGCTATTGATGGTTTTATGGAAAGTGGTGCATTAGTTAGAACAGATGTTATCTAAAAAGTAAAAATAGAAGTAAATAATGTGGGAGGTACAAAACTTCCCACTGATACTAAAAAATTATCACAGAGCAAAGGAGAATAAGGATTATGGAAATGACAAGAGGGCAATTTATTGAGGAAATCAAACAGTTAAAGGAAGGAATAACAGTTAATGTATCAAGTTCTGACATTGGCAATGTGACTTTATATTTGCGTGGTTGTGTAATTAAAGCGAGTTCAGAAGATGGTGTTGATGGAGAGATTACAATATATAAACCTAACACAGATATGGAAGTTAGTATTGACTTTGATATCGTGGACGAGATTACTAAACAGGATAACATTTACACTCTTTCTTTTAGGAATGGATTGTCGGATGTAGATATTGAAGTTGTTCAGTAAACAAATGTAGAAGTATACAGTAGGTGGTTGTTAATAAATCACCTATTAATACAAAATAAATTTTTATTTAAAGAAAAGTGGAGGATTTTAACTATGAGAAAAGAATTTAAGTATGTATCAATGAAGGAAAGAGTAAAATTGCTGTATAAGGCAACAGAATCATTTGTAAGACATAAGTCAGCCCCAATTGTTGACATTATGGATGGGAAGATTGACCCACGCAAAAAGTTTAATGCGTTGTTTGATTTTGAGAAAGAGACATTGAGACCAGATGTGTACGATGAATGTAAAAAGGTTTTAACTGTTAAAATTATGGAAGAAAATTCAGATTATTCAGTAGAAACAAGAGAAGTTCAAGATTGTATTAAAAGCAGTATTGCATATTTTATTCGTTGGGTCAAAGCAAGAAGTGAGAGTGGAAATATTACATGGGATGAATTAGTAAATCATTTGCATAATATTCCATGGGAAGAAACAGAATTTGGTGTTAGAATACAGAGATTTGGAAAAGCATACTATGAACTTCATTTTAATTATATGCAAGATTTACATAATGGATGTATGAAGTTCTATAATGCGGAATATCCAGAAGATACAGATAATGATGGTTGTGTTATTGATATGGCTTCATATGTAGCCATTGTATCAGATGATATTGAAACAATTCATATGGGATATGCTGATTTAATTTATGAGGTGGGATTGCGTGATGTAACAATTTCTTATACGAATGGTGAAAAAGTATTTCTTAGATTTTCAGAAGAAAACTAGATATCAAAAAGAGAAGCAAATTATAGGGTGGTATCATTCTGGTACTGCCTTGTAAATAAAAATATTAGCAAACATAGGAGGATTTAGAAATGACAGGAACAGTAAAATTTTTTGACAAACGTAAAGGTTGGGGATTCATTAAAGCAGAAGGTGTACAAGAAGTATTCGTGCATCATAGTAACATTCAGATGGATGGTTTTCGTTTCTTGAATGAAGGGGATATTGTTCAGTTTGAAATTAGTGAGGGTTCAACCGGAAGAGAGCAGGCGGTGAATGTTATACCTGTTATCACACTCTCAATGGTGGTGCATGAGTTAGCAAAGGAAGGACTACATGTAATGCGTATTGGTGATGATAAGGGTATGCATGGGTGGTGTGTAGTTGACAAAGAAGAAAAGTCGGTAGTTGATAAGGAAATGAGTCTTATTGAATTAGCAGCTTATGTAGGAATTGATGTAGAAGGATTAGAAGAAAAGAGGAATAAGTAATTATGATGAATAAAAAAGAGATTATAGAAAAGATTATGAAAGAGTATTCACAATATGGATTAAGTCGCATAGAAGTAGAGATTTCATATGTAATGGCTATATTGTGGAGAGTTCCAAAAGAAAGTATTTATCCAGGAATGAAAATGATTTATAACAAGGTTTACGGAATTGAGGATGAGACACCTGAAATTGAGGCTGGAAAGGCACTGTTTGAAAGCACTCTTAGAGAAGTAAGAGAAGAAAATCCCGATGTTAGCGATTCTGATATTGCGAATGGAGTAGAATATATTGGAATTGATACGATGGAGGAATCCTTAAATGACTTAGATTTTTCGTTATTGAGTAAAGTAAAGGAATCTATGTTGCAGAGTACAAGAGAATTTGTCCATAAAAATGTTTAAGTAAATTTTTATGGTAAACAGAGAAATAACTATATATGGGGTGGTGTCCTATGTGACATTCTCATAAAAACAAATAAAAAACATAGGAGGATTTAAAAGATGATAGGAAGAATTAAAAATTTTGAATCATTAAAGGGTTGTGGAATTATCACAACCTTAACTGGTGAAGAATTACCAGTACAAGCAAGAAACGTCAACATGAACGGAGCAGTTGTATTGCATAAGAATGATGTAGTTGAATATGAATTAGGAACTGACGATAATGGCAATCCACAAGCAGTTAATGTGTCGGTTATTCAAAAGGCAGAATATGCAGTGAAGTTGTCAAGGCTGACTTTCAAGGATTTTGGTGTAGATATTAAAAATAATATTCTTGATGTGCCAAAATGTGAGAATCACGATGAATATTGTGTTTTCAGATTTGAAAATGAAGAAGAGTTAAGAGACAGTATTTGCAGTCATGTATGCACAAGTGGGAAATATCCTTGTGGTGTAGCCGTTTTAAGAAAAAACAATCAAGTACTTGTTGGCTATTCAGATAAAGACAAGCCATCGGAATTATGTAGATTTCAGAATTATGGAATCAAAGATGCACCAAAAGACCAACAGTATTTATCCGTTGGAGAATTACTTACAAAGACATATGAATTAGAAAACTATGGAATCATGCTGGAATTAGAAGATAATTTCTACCAGGCAATTATGGAATAGGAAGGAGAAATATTATATGAGTTCAAGTGCAGAATTAAGAAGAGGTCATATTAATCAGAACACAAGTGATATTGAAAAGCTGATAGAGGTTTTAAATGCTCAAATTGATGCTACTAAGTATGTAAACTATCAGATGCTTAATGGTGCAACACCTGAACAGTTGGAAAAATTGTTAGAAGAAACAAGAGGTGGTAAAGAGCAGTTAGAAAGTCTTGAAAGAATCTTAGAAAAACAGATTGAAGCAAGTAAAACAGAATGATTAAGTGATACAAAGATTGACAGACCATAGCTATTGTGGTTTGCCATTCACAATCTGTTTATCAAAGTTTTATCAAAGTGATTACAAAGTATTTTAATAATTATTTGTATGAAATGGGGAAGTTAAATGAAAAGTAAAAGAACATCAATAAGAAATCTTGCAAGAGTGTTATCTTTTGACCCTATGGCACAGATTGTAAAAGCAGAATATCAGTATAAAGCACAGTCTGTATCAGATGAAGTCAAACCGATAGATACAACTACTATGTTGGAATCCATAGAAGCATTAGAAGATAATGTTGTGTTTTCCGATTTAGTGGATTGGACATATAAAAACGTATCAGATACCTCAAACACAGAAGACTTTATTGTGTATGGTGATTTACATGATTCAATGGTTGGAACAATCGTTGTTATGTATTTGAAAGTTGTAGATGGACACACAGTTAAGCATATTGAGAATGAGTTAAATAAGACAATTTTCAACCAGTAAAAAGAGAAGATATATAGTAGGTGGTATTCATTTACTGCCTACTACATAAAGAACAGAAACGGAGGAATAGATTATTATGAGCCAATTAGAAATATCACCAGATTGTATTCTTGAAAAGTCAGCAAATACAATTGTAAAAGAATTACTTAAAGGAAGTTATGTGATTGTGGCTGATTTGACACCAGAATTATTATTACAGAATGTATTGCATTGGAACAGAAGAAAAAAAGCATTTGAGGTATTCACATTATTTGGTGATGATGGTAGTAAACAATACAATATGAGATTTGAAAATGCGATATACTTTGGCAGTGAAATTAGAAAGAATTTGTTAATGATTATTAGTGGCAGCTTACCAGAATGTGATTTATTTTTGATAGACAAATATAATAGCCTGAATACAAAAGTCATTTATAGTAAACATGGTAACCACACATATAAAAACGTACAGTAGGAGTGAAAATAATGACAATGAAAGAAAAAGTAGAAAAAATCTTATGTGGTTTTTTTGAACGTAACAAGGATTATGCAATTCATACTTATATCAGAAATGGTGTAACAGGTGATTTTATGACAAGGTTGCTTATTCCAATAAACAGAAATGTGCAATCAGAAGAAAAGAAATTCTTGATAGATTGGAAAATTGGTAATGTAGAATATGATAACTTAGTACTTCCGTACAATGAAATCATGGAATGCTATGAGGAAAGGGACGAATATAACCAGCAAACAGTACATGTGATTTTGAAAAACTGTATGAAGTTTGAATTTGAATGTTGTGGTGTCAGAGTGTAGAAATAAAATTACGTTTCTGCATACTTATTATTTTTGATTTGTATACAGAGTGTATACATAAAATTAAAATATATTACGTCTTTGTATACATTATTATGCTGTTAGGTACACATACAGTAACAATATTTGAGATGTTCCGTATCTGGATACGTCACGATTTTAACTGATATTAAAGAATAGAGTTAAAGAATAGAGTTATAAGAATAGAGTTATTAAGAATAGAGTTAAAAAGATTAGAGTTGAATCTTCATTTTGTTTTTTTGTTTTGAAAGGTTGGTGTTTTTATTTTAAAAAATGATTATTTTACCAAATATGATAATTCATATCTGGAACAGTATGATGAATTATTTATGCTTATGTATGCATATCTGCATAGACATAAGAGCATTGAAGGATATGTGAATCTCACTATAAAGGATTTTATTCTTTATCATAATTTTATACCTAATAGGAATAAAGGGCGTATTAATGACAAGGTTTACAGTACGTTACAATTGATGATTGATAAAGGGTTTATTGGCTACATAGGTTGTTACTCAAATAGTGGACTTGCTTTGTTAAGTGATGTTGATTGCAATATGATGTTTACAGTACAATTGATAAATTTTGATGATAAATGGAATCCTCAAGGTCAATTTACCAAACTTCTGTATTCTGAGATTGATATTTTGCGAAGTAGTAACACAAAAAATATGGATAAGGTTTTGTATTTGTATATGAACATTAAAAAGAATATATCTGCTGATGTAGATGCTGGCTCTGCAAGACCGTTTACTTTTTCAAGTGAAGAAACATTGGCAAGAGAATGTGGTTGTAGTGTAGGCACAGTAAAAAAGAATACGCAAATACTTTGTGAATTAAAAATGTTATATGTTGTAAATTATGGCTCATATTTAAGGATGAGAAAAGGCAAAGAAATTGTTGTAAATTCTAATAATGTTTATACATTGGAAGAAAAATATATTAACCAATCTACAAAGGAAGCTTTTATAAAGGAATTACAAATATATTATGGTTTTATTGATGGGTTTTATCCAGCTACTAATAATCTGCCGGGTGTTTCAAAGAATAAAGATAAAATAGAAGTATCTGAATCAGATTATTGGGGAGAACCTGATGTAATGCATAATTTTAGTGAAGAGGAAATACTTGAAATGCCTACATTAGGTGGGACACAATCTGATAAAGATATTGATTTAATTGATATAGATAGTTTATATGAAACGGATGATAGTTTATTGGAGTTGTATTAGTAAATGTAGAAGGGAGAATTGCAAGATGTTAATTGAAACGATAAAACATACAAAGTTATCCAAACAAGAATTTATTAATGATATTTTAAATGAACACTGGGATACATACAATTATCAATGTGATGTGGAAAATTGTAATCCTTATGCAGAATACATATTAGCAAGGGGACAATTCATATTTGATAGCATTGAATTTGATACTGGATTTGGACATGCAATATATCTGTTTAATGCGAAAAATAAAAAGGAACATTTCTTGTCAATAGGTGGGAGGGATAATACAAAAGATGATGCGATTGATTATGTAGAAAAAGAAATGATTTTTAACAAATGTACTAATAGTATTAGTGCAATATATATTGTGCATTTTGTTGAAACAGAACAGGTTGTTAAATTTGGAGCATATAAAGAGAAATAAATTATACATGGTCAGTTTGTTCAACTGGTAAATGGAATTACAAGCAAATGCTTATCTCAGCCATAAGTATGAAATGGAAGGAGAAATATATTAATATGTCACTAAAACAAGAATGTATAGATATGTTGCAATTGATATTGAGTACTTCACCAGATTGTGAAGATTATCAGATAGAAGAACCATCATCTGTATTCCTGTGTCCAAAAGAGAATTATAAGGATGTAGATACTTTGATATTCGATTGTTATGAAGAGTGTTCTATGAAAGATAACTGCAATAAGGAACTTGTAAAAGTGGACTTATCAGTATTTGTTCCACACTGGGCAGGCGATGAAGATGGTGGAAGTATTTATATAAATTTCAATCAGAAACTTGTTAAAGAGCAGTATAAAAATATTATCCGCTATATCAATAATCGGAAACAACTTCTTGATTTCATGTGTGAAATAAAACAAAGAGCAGAAAGTACAAGAAATGCTTATGCTGAGTATGCTGAGAAAATCATTGCGTTAAGAGAATATGGACAAGAATTCTTGACACAATTGCAAGCAGATTATCCAGTATTTGCAGATATAAAGGCAGAACTACCTATTGTATTTGCAGATTTTGATAAGGATGAAAATGGAAAATATGTTTATGATACTGGTGGTAATTTTGAGATTGTAAATGATGTGCAACTTATTATACATATTTTTGATTGTTGGCGAGATGTAGATACGCTAAAAACAACAATAAGGCATGAAATTCTTCATTATGTGTTGTTTAGAATAGGTGTCAATAATTCGGATGATGGTGGTATTTTTCACTACTTTTGTAATAAATATGATGCTCATGCTTATAAGGAAATGCCTGAAAAAGAACAGGAATTATATGATTCGATGTTAAATGCAACGAATGAAGAAGTATGTAAAGCGTTGGAGAATATCAAGAGGAAAATTATTTTATGTTATGCAGATAAGGAGAAATAAATTATATGGCAAATAAAACAGTAAAATTTCAAACAAAACTAATCCACGACAACAAAGTATATCTGAAATTATCCGATGTTACAAAAGCATTAGGATATTCTAAGCAGCAAGATTTTATAAATGAGTATCCATCATTTATAGAAAAGATAAGTGGTATTCATTGCATCCGTGAAACGAATTATAATAATTTGCTATCCAAAAATGAAACTGCATTAAAACAGCAAGGTCAGATTGAAGTCTCAAAAATAGAAACACTCAGAAGTAATATTGATTCTGTTATGAGTTTTCAACCATTAAAAGTAGCATTAGCAAGAGATTTTCTACAGATGATGGCAAGTAGAAATAGATGTACAGTTGAGGAGTACATATTACTTCACGAACTTCCAAAAGAAAAACAGAAAGCATTACAAGAATTGATACAGAACAATGAAACTAGTAAGAAATATTATCAGAACATGATTGATTACCTAAATGATAAGAAACGATTTGATATTGATAAGATTAAAAATTGTGGTTTGGATATTCAATTTTTAACAAGTGTTCAATGTGATGGACGAATTAATTTAGAAGCATATGTTGTTGGAAAAGGTGTGTTTTGTTCTGTATCAGATTTAGGAGATTATTCATCTTGGATTGATTTGTATGTAAATGATGATGGTGATGTTATTCTTCCATGGAGTGATTATGATTCAAGCAATCCGGAAGAAAGAATGATTAATTTATCGCAGATTGATATTGATAGAGATTTCAGTAAGTACAATGTAGTTGAAAATATGTTATGGTGTATTGAAAATCTGAAGGTAGATGTATTGGAAGATTATGAGTATGAAATTTTTGGGTATCATGATGAACCGATTAATTTTTCAATGCCGATTGAGTTGTTGGTTAAAATAATGAAACCCGAATCGGTAAGCACGATTTATATTGATAAAATCATTGATGTGGAAACTGGAAGGTATCTGACAAAATTTGATGAGAAGAAAGTATTTGAAGGAGACTTTAAATAGAACATGATGTATTGTAGATGATTTTAGATGAGCATAAAAAGAATGGGAGAAATAAATTGAGTAATGATACACGAATTAAATATATTTTAGTAGCGGATAAGTTATATTCTGTAGAGAAGATTTCATTTTATGATTTTACAGTATCAGCGAATGAAACAGACCTAACTATTAATGATGTAGCAGAAGAGGAAGTATTTAATATTACAGACTTTAAAGATTTTATTGTAAAGCTGCGTAATTGGAAGGGGAATGTAATTGACCTTATGGAGTATATGAAAAAACGGGAAAATAAGTCCTGAAATAGAGGTATTTTTTACTCTAAAACGGCAATAAAATGCACATTTCATATGGTGGTAAAAGTGGTCTATACAAAGGCTTAAATTAAAGAAAACGGGGCTGATTTTGAGTTTTTATTTTTAAGATGTAAAATTGGTGGGTGGATTAGTTAGGATGCAAAATCAAATGGATTTTTGATGAATAAGTTATTATTTAGGGGGAGAGATTTTAGTGGGACGGTTAGAATGTTGGTGGTATTTTTTTGTTCTTTTGTGGAAAGAAAAGTAATAATGTAAAGATTGTTATTGTGATTTAAGAAGTGGAGGAATGGTTATTGAGTACAACAAAAGAAGTGATGGTTGAATCAAAATTATGTAAAATTAGAAGAATCAAGGTAAGTAAATTTGAAAAAGTTGATATAGGAAATAATAAATATAAAATTATTGTGAGAATGTATCCTTTTACAGAAAATAAATCAAAAATATTTGTCGATGATTCAGAACTTACCAGAATTATTAAGCATTTGAATCCGGGTGATAATAATTTGGTTGGAAAATATGTTTATTTTAAAGACTTAATTACAATTAAGGTAGGAAAAAATAGCAAGTATAAATTTTTGATTAATGATGGAAATGGAAAAAGCATTGAGAATACAGGCGAGATTGAGATTCATAATTATAAATATGACAATAAAGAAGAAAAGTATATATTAGATTCAGTTGAAATATTTACGCATTTAATATCAAATGCAAGTCATATTAGGGGGCAGAAAGCATTATTTGTAAAAAAAGAACTATTTCCGGCGGTTGATGAAATTTTAAGATGCGGAGTTGACCCAGAAACTAAAACAAAATATATCAGCAAATGGACTTCCTATTACGGCTTACAGGCAAGTAACAGCGTTCCCGTTACTATGCCAAAGTGTACTATAATACCTGATAAGGACATGAAAATTAAAGATATTGTGGATATTGTGAGACAGAATTACAAAAAGGATAATATCAAAATTAAAAAATCAAAGAAATCTAAATCAGATGATATATTCGAATATGATGTTAGGGAGAATGTTTCTAAGGATGATGTTAAAACGTGTCCATTTGATGGTATGGGCATAGTTGACATAGAAATGGCTGAACAATGGGCTAAAGACTTAGGACTTGATTATGTGCCTGGTTCATTTCAGATAAGATTGTGTGGTGTAAAAGGCTGTTTGTTTGTAATGTCTATCAAGGATTTTATTGATAAGGTTAGTAAAAACAGTACATTGAAGGATATAGATGGAAATATTCAAGATTATTCCAAAGGTGATTTCAATGTTATTTTGACAGAATCAATGTTTAAATTTAAAAACTTTTATAATGAAAAAAATAAAGTGGAGCAGTGGAAAAGAGAGTTTCATAAGGTAGTATATGGATATAAAAGAACTTTTAATATTTGTTCTTTTTCTGTAAAATATGATGATATGAAGGATACCTTATTGACTGCATATCAGCCATTACAGACATTAGATGAATTACTTAATGTAGATAAGGATGTACGGGAAGAAAAATTAAATTCCTTATGTGAAAACACAATTGGAGTAATTAATACTATGCATTCTGATATATCAGCATTTCTCAAATATATTGGCATTGATGAAGTGGATGAAGAAGGAAAAGTAAACAAAGAATCAGTAAAACCGTATTATCGTGCGTTGGCAGAAAACCATTCACTTTGTAATGATAAATATATTAAAATGAAGATGGAAAGAACTTTAAAAACTGCAAAGGAAAAAACATACGTTGGAAAATTGTATATGAATGGAAATTATGCAGTTGTCGGAAGTGACCCATATGCATTATTGCAACATGCTTTTGGTTTAGAAGTGACTGGATTATTAGGTAGGGATGAAATATATTCAAATTACTGGAATAATAAGAATAAGAAGTCTGTAACTGTATGGAGAAATCCACATATTTTTAGGGAACATTGGGTTGGGAAATGTATAGATAATGAGGATGTTTCTGAATGGTTCAAATATCTTAATACTAATATTATAGTATCAATTTGGGACACTAATTTATTGAGATGTAACTCAGCAGATACCGATGGGGACATTTTGGCATCTAGTGATAATGAAATTTTGCAAGCAGAAGTGAATGAAATGTTGTCAAAGGGAAAATCAAGGACAATATATCCGGATTTACTTTGTGATAGAGAGGAAGAAACGGATAATACTACAAAAGTATGCATTTCTGATACGAAGGCTATTATTGAAAGTGAACTTAGGGGATTTAGTAATGATATTGGGAAAGTAATAAATAAAATAAGCGAATTGTGGGGAGAAAAGCAGTCTGAAACAACAGAAAAATACATTAAAATTTTATCTGTTGTAGGTTCGCTGGTAATTGACTTTGTAAAAACGGGAGTAAAAGTACCTATACCTGGAGATATATTAAAATATGTGAAAAGTAATAAAATTAAAAAATTACGTTTCATGATGTATTTGGACAATAATAAAAAGATGAGAAAAAAAGAAGAAAGAAATTTATATCACTATGAGAAAGAAAAAGCTAAACTAGAAAAGATGGGAAAGAAGATGGAGAATGAGTTCGAGTCGAAATTTTCTGATAAGCCATGTACATTAAATTTAATAATGGAATATATGAAAAAGAATCTGGATGAAATAGAGCCTTCTTATAGTGAAACAGAATTTGATTATCATACACTTATAATATCTAGGGACTGTAACTTAAATAAGAAATCGCATTATGTTAAGGTAAAAGAATTGATTGAACAGTTTGTAAAAGAGCAGAAAAGTATTTCAGATGAAAAAAAGCAGGAAGAAATTAAGTATGCGAGGGTGAATGAGGACTACAGTATGATTTATAAGGCATTTTATGATAAATGCAGAAATGAATTGTTATGTGTCCGTAATGACAAAGATAAAATATGTACAAAAAGCATGATATTGGACTGCTGCATAATGTGTTGTTATACAGAATTTAAAGAAGAAAATTATTCACATTTTGACCTTTTATGGAATTTGTTTCCGGATGAACTTGTTCGGAGAGCATGTGGTAAAGATATTGTTCAGAGAAAAAGTAAATTGAATGATGATAATTTTAAAAAGATGTTGGAGAAGCAAAGAGAAAAAAGTAATCTGAAGTTTGAGTCACAAAGAAATGCAAAAAGAAGTAAAATAATGTGCTTGGAAGCTAATAGATGTACACCTGAAATTTTTAATATTTATAAATCGGACATCACCTATATTAAAAATAGAATCCCTACTTCCGTGGAGGATTACATAGCAGTGCGGAAAGTTTATTTTTGTTATTTGGTTTCCTATAAAAGACTGAAGAGTATGAAAAGACATACAGATATTCCTTGCCGCGAAAATAGTAGAAATGAAATTACAAATAGCTGTATTAGTGAATTAACAAAACTGAGTAATAGGCAAGTTACAAGGGCAAATAATATATTAGAGAAAATGGAAATTATAAAATTTCATCAGGGAGAAGGATTTAAAACCTGTGAATTATTATATATTCCAAAAGAAAAAAATGTAGATAATTTCTATTATAGTGGTATTAATTACATGAAAGCATTTAGTCTTATGAATAGGTATCTAAGCAGATAGGGAGTTCTAAATTTACAAAATTGCACAAAATAATAGTTGCTATAAGCCTTGATTTTTCAAGGCTTTCGGCATTTTTAGTGTATTTTTTGAAAAACGATATATAAGAACTACGACTAAGTAGAATTTGTAAATGATTTGTAAATGATTGGAGGTAAATATGAATCAAGATATACTTAGAATGCAACTTATTGATATCGTGAAATTCGGTATGAAATTAAATGCAATTGCAGAAAAAGCAAATGTAGATGAAGGAGATTTATCTAGTTTTAAAAATGGTCATAAATATTTAAAAAAGGAAAATGCTGAAAAATTAAAAGCACTTTTAGACCAAATTGTAATACCAAAATAATATGGTAATATCACCCGTAGGTGTTATTATATAGTGTTTGAATATCAGGCACAAAAGGGCTGGTAGAGTTGTGGAAAAGTCTATCAGCATAAAACCTTTTGTGTCGTAAAAGAATTTTGTCTGTAAATTAGATTGCAGTTAAAATATTTTCATTAGCTAGTATTGGTGTCACAGTCAATATTGGTTTTTGTGTGCTGAAATCCACTAGGCACACGTACAATAACAATTAAAATCCTGTGTATAATCCACATATACATAGGTCGTCCAGTGATGGATTCCACAACCGTTGCTGGATGTAGTACCGTAAATTTTTTTTAAGAAAATTTATATAGAACATTTATAAGAAAGGAAGGTGGGAATATGACAGAGTTATCCCAAGAATCAGTTAGACAGAAATATGCTGAAAGAACAATAAGAGAGAAGCAGAGTTATATATCAAAAGTAACAGGCATTCCGGCACCTGTATTGTCTGCGTTCAAGGCAGGTAAAAAGCTATTGTATGAAGAGTCTTTAATTGCACTTAATGATTACCTTACGAATGCTCATTAAATTTATGCAATTTTATTTTTTTATCAAAAGCGTAAAATTAACACAATTTTAATATGTTGTCAATTTTAACACAACAGGAATTAAAAGTAAAGAGGAAATTTATGAAAAATAAAAAGAACATATGGTTGCATATGAAGTGTAAAAGTAGTATAATAAAAGAAAAAGAGGTAGGTGAGGAAAATGGGAACAATAAAAGAAGAAAATAATTGTGTATGCGGTCAGTGTGGAAGTTCTTTTAATAAGATGTTTTTACTGGGAAAACAAGGTAATGCTGAAACTTGTCCTATGTGTGGTGGAGAACTGAAGACAGAGGAAGATAATTCGGATTGGATTACTTGGTATTATTATGGTCATAAGATTGATAATGGGAAAACAACAAGTTTACGAGATAAACCTATTGATTTGACACAACATGGAGATAAATTCTTCTTAATTAAAGAGTTTAAAGCCCCACCTGAAACCGCTCCTGGCGGTTTAGAAGAAGTTAAAAGAATCCTCAGAACTTATATCCCAGATGCCTTTGTCTACCAAAAGAAAGAAGAGCCAAAAGTTCGTTGTCCTAGATGTGCTTCAACAAAAGTAGAATTAATGCCTAAAAAGTTTAGTTTACTGACAGGTTTTGCTACAAATCAATATGACAGGGTATGTGTATACTGTAAAAAGAGATTCTAAGAAGTATTTATTTGTCTTTTGTAATTGATATTTGTCAATCATTGGTATATAATGGTGTTTATAATACTGATGATTGGTGGAATAGAAATGATTGAATATAATTACTGGAAGTTTATTTGTAAATTAAAAAACTATTATTATGGTAATTTGCATGGAACGGGAAAAACTGTCAAGGAATTGAAAAATAGGATTGAATGGTTTAATAATTATTTTAATGTATTTAATAACCCTAAATATTTGCAGATGAAGGATTTACCTGATTTATATAGGGGCGATGTAGTTTTGGTTGAATTAGGATTTAATATTGGTATGGAATTTGGTGGTCGCCATTATTGTATTGTTTTAAGAGATTCAGCAAAATGTAATAAAAGGGTTGTAATTCTTCCAATTACTTCTAAGAAACCTTCTGATTATCAAAAATTAAAAGATAGTATTTATGTACAGTTTGATGATATTAAATTTTTGCATTGTAGTGATGATTATAGTTCTTCAACACCTTTTCAACGTTGGTGCAATATCTTAAATGTTAAAACAATAAGTAAATCTCGAATTATTTATCCAATAAGGAGAGATTTACCATCACCAACAAAACGTATTTCAAAAAGAAAAATGACAGAAATTTCAAATAAGATAATTTCTGAAATTGCTCTTAGAAATGATTTATTGGAATTACAGGATAAATACAAAGTATTAGAATATAATTACAACAAATTACTATCTAAAAAAAATTAGGTATCAAATTATAATTTATGGGCATATAATAAAAATAAATATTGACAATTGTTGATGTTTATGTTATGCTTTAGCCATCAAAGATGTGCTAATTGCACAGTTGGTTATCCAACATATTAATATTTTATCAAAGACGTGAAAGAGATATCATTAAGATATCTCTTTTACATTGTGAAAAAGTATATGTTTGACACATTCGTTATTTTGTTTTAAAACTGAAAAATAGTGAAAGTAACCATAGGGAGACTAATCGTAGTCTCTCTTTTATTATGCAAAAAATTAGGAGGATAAACATTTGACAGGAAACGAATTTATGTTGAAACTGACTGCTTTGCTTGAAAAATCAAAGAGTAGAAAACAAGTGAATGCAGACATAAAGATATTAGAACAACAAATCAACAGAATTAAGTTGATTGGCACATTTAGTAAGAGTGCAACAAAAAAGGAATTAAATGCTTATATCAAACAGTTAGAAGGTCAATTGGCGGTAGTAAAACTACAAGCTAAATTGGACGAAAACAGACTGAAACGAGAAATCGACAGTGCATTGAAAAATGTAAAAATAAGTGACATACCAGTAAATGAGTATGGTATGGGTACGAAACTTAGAAAGATTTATGTGGATTTTAAGAAACAGGTCGAGAGTAGTCCTATAAGCATCAATTTTGATACGAAAAAACAGACCTTACATAATCAATTGACTACATATCTTGCTAAAAACAGTAAGATTAACGAATCATCTATTTTACTTGGTGAAGCAGATAAATTAAGAGATATGTTTGATAATATTGATAGTCGTGACAGTCTGAAAAATGCAACGGAGCAGATGAAATTATTCAAAACTGAGTGTTCTGCTACCGGATATGCAACAAAAGGTACAACTGAAAAAATTGGTGATTTAGTAAAGGGCATTACTAAGGTTGGTTCTGCTTTTGGTGTTGCTAACTTAGCAATTACAGAATATAGAAAATCCTTAAATACTTTAAAAAGTAATGATACTATCATGACTGAAATCTCAAAGACAAGTTCTATGTTGACTTCTGAAATAGAAGCGATAGGAGAGGCATCTTTTAAAACAGCAAGTAAATATGGACAATTATCTTCTGATTATTTAACAGGTGTTCAGGAAATGGCAAGGTCAGGATATGAAGACTTGTCAAAAGAACTTGGTGAATTATCTCTTTTGGCACAATCTGCTGGTGATATGACAGCCGAAAATGCCAATAATTATTTGTTGGCTACGGATGCTGCCTATAAATATAAGGGAAGTGTAGAGAAGTTAAGTAAAGCCTTGGATGGTGCGAACTTTATTTCCAATAAAAATAGTGCCAGTCTAACTGATATTGCAGATGCTATCAGTGTATCGGCATCTTTCGCATCAAATGCCGGAATAGAGATTGATGAACTTACTGCTGCGGAAGCCACAATGATTGCTACAACTAAAAGAAGTGGTTCAGAAATGGGTCGTGCTTTTCGTAGTATTATTCTTAACTTACAACAGGTTTCAGGTGAATTTGATGGTGAAGTAATTGATGAAGAGCAATTAAAGAAAGTAGAAGCACGTTGTCATTCTTTGGGTGTTGAACTTGAGTATATGAAGAATGGTGTTGCAACGCTTCGTGACCCAATGGAAGTCTTGAAGGAATTAGCAGAGGTTTACAATTCATTGCCCGATAATTCTGCTGATAAGCAAGGCTTGATTTCTGATTTAGGCGGAAAATATCACGCTAATGCTTTATCAAGTTTATTAAGCCGGTGGGATTTGTACGAAAAGATGCTTGGTGAATATTCACAAGGAACAAACTCAGCACTTACAGAAGCAAAAAAGACAGCTGATTCATGGGAAGGACGTTTAAATTCCTTACAGAACTCATGGGATTCTTTCGTTAATTCGCTGACGAATAAAAATGTAATTAAGAGTGGTGTTTCATTCTTCGATAGAACAATACAATCAGCTGAAAAATTAATTGATGTTATAGGTGAAATTCCTCTTGTTTTAACTACGCTTAATACGGCATTAACTGCTATGAATAAAAATGTAGGAATTACTCAGCTAGTGAATCCTGATACAAACAAATTGGATATCCAAGGTAATTTCATGGGTATTGATTTCACAGCAATTAAGGAACAAAAAGCACATTTTGAATCAGCTGAGGGTGCAATTGCCAAATGGAACAATGAATTATTAGTTGGTGGGGCAGACCTTAATAAATTTGGCGAAGAGGTAGTTAAAAATAATGCACAACTCAAAGCATATCTTTCTACATGTTCTCAAGATGCCCCTGCTTCATTAAGTGGTTATAAGGCATATCTGAATGCAGCAGGTGTTTCAACGGATGCTTTGCGTTTAAAAACAATACTTCTTAATTCTGCGTTATCCTTTGGCATAGGTATTCTTGTGCAATTAGTAGCCACGGGAGTTTCGAAATTAATTCAGGCACAAGATGAATTGGCACATGAAACCGAATATTGTAAAGAACGTGTAGACGGTTTGATGTCATCATATAAATCTGCTTTAGATACTGCAAATTCTCATAAGGATTCAATTGAATCTCTTGCAAAGAAATATGAGGAACTTTCCAAAGGTGTGAATGATTTTGGTGAAAACATATCTTTAACATCTGATGAATATTCAGAGTATAATGATATTGTAAACCAAATTGCAGATATGTTCCCGACAATGGTACAAGGTTATACCGATGAAGGAAATGCAATCCTAAAACTTAAAGGAAACGTGGATGCTTTAAGAGAAGCATATGAAGCTGAAACAAAGGCAGCATATAACTCCCTTATTTCATCTGGTGAAGATTCAGATGGTAACGATATTGTAAAAGATGCTTATAATACAATTGTAAAATCTGAAATGGGAAAACACTCATGGGGAAATGCTGGCAAGATTGAATTTCTTGATAAACTTATGGATGCTACTAACAGCGTTGATGGTATGTTGAACCTATGGGATGAGTCTTTAAATTCAAGTTATAGGGAATGGTTTGAAGAATACGCTGGTGTTGGTGGTACAGTAAACATTGAAAAATTGACACCGGAACAATTAGCATCCATTAGAGATAATGCAAAGATATTAAAGCAAGAGTATCAGGCTGAAATCAATTCAGTTGTAGATAATGTTGAAACGCTTGCAAATGCATATCTTATGACGAATGAAGACTATGATAAATTGGATGAAGATGCCAAAACTGCTGCATCCATAATGGTTAATAGTCTTAATGAAAGTATCGTTGCTGGCTTTGGAGAAGATAAAGCCAATGTAGGAAAATATGTTGATGATATCGTACAAACTATATTGACTAATTCAAATGCACAAAAGGCAATGGTCGATTTATTCACAATGGATACAAGCGATATGACTGTAAATCAAATGGAATCAAAGGTGGATTCCTATATTAAGTCTATTGCTAAGTACATTGAAGAAGATGAAGACGAATTAAGAATCAGATTAGGATTTGATGATACACAGACAGATGCATTGAAAACTAAAGTTCAAGGCTTTCTACAAGATGCCTATGCTGATAATGTTGGAGGACTGACCTTAGAAGATTTGGATATTGCATCCAAGTTGGAAATTCCGGAAGGAGCATTATTATCATGGGATGAATTAATTGCTCGAATTGAAGAAAGTAAAGAAACTTTAGCATCCGACACTTCGTTCCTGTCTATTTTCAACTCAGAGGAATTTTCTGATACAAAGCAATCACTTCTTGATATAGCCAAATCAGGCGAATTATCTGCTGCAACGCTTACATCTACAGAAGAATACATTAATTTATTGTCCCAAACTGGATTATCAGCAGACGAAGCAAAAGATGAAATTCTCTCACTCCTAGACGCAACAGAAAAACTGTCAGGAGCATCAAAGAGTATTTCCAGCTTAGAGACTGCTTATAATGAGTTCAAAGAAAATGGCTATGTCTTAGCAGAAACAATAGAAGCTATTCCTGATGTTTTCAGAGAATTGGAAACTTATGATTTTAATGTATTTGAAAATATCATAGGAAATCCAAAAGCTAACAATGATGAAATTCAAGATGCCTTCAATGATATAGTAACAGCATATATTTCCGAAATGGCTGTGCTATCAGATGTATCTGAGACAGAAGCACAGAGGTTTATTTCCAACCTCGAAGAAATGGGAGTTACAAATGCGGATACGGTTGTAAATTCTGTATTAGCACTTAATGACAGTATGAAAGCTACTGCTAAAGAAGCTGAATCTACTGCACAAGAAATTAACGAATTTTTAGTTAATGTCAAAGGAAAGGCAGCGAGTGCTACAAATGACTTAACTAATTGTACTTGGTCAGAAATTCAAGCATTAATCGAAGAAGGTAATAAATTCGGTTATACCACATCTAAGATTGAAGAATTTGCTATGCAGAAAATTTGGGCAAATAGAAATTCTATCAATACTAGTGATGATATTGCTCAGTTATTAGCTGTTGCAAAGGCGGCTGGGTTCGCTGCTACTTCTATTTCTGCTTATGAAAATGCTGTAAAAATGCAAAACCAAGGTTATGGTGGTGGTGAAGCGTGGGTTAAATCTATGCAAGAAAGCGCTTGGAGAGATGTTCTTAGAGAAATCGAAGAATCATTCAATTTTACCCCAACAGTATCATATAAAGCACCAACCACAAATTCTTCATCATCTTCTAGTTCATCATCTTCAAAAGAAGCGGAAAAAACTGCCGAAACATACGACTGGATTGAAAAATTACTTGAACGTATTCAATCAAGAATTGACAGTCTTGATAAAACTGCATCTTCTACTTATCGTGCATGGAGTACAAGAAACAAAGCTTTATTAGATGAACTCAAAGAAGTTAATGGAGAAATTAAAGCACAACAAAAGGCTTATGATGTCTACATGGCAAAAGCTAATTCTGTTGGTTTGTCAGAACATTATAAGCAATTAGTACAAAATGGCGACTATAAGATTGAAGATATTACTGATGATACAATCAAAAATCAGATTTCTAGCTATGAAGAATGGTACAACAAAGCTATGGACTGTTCTGATGCTATTGAGGATTTAAAAGACAAAGTTTCAGAATTGGGTATGACTCAATTTGAAAATCTAGTAACTCAGTATGAAGACCAATTAAGTTCTTACGCCCATGAAGTCGAAATGCTTCAAACTTACATAGACCAGACAGAAGCAAAAGGCTATGATGTAAGTGCTGACTATTACAAGAAATTAATTTCTGTGCAAGAGTCAAATATAGAAGGACTTAAAAAGGAATACGAAAGCTTAAAAGAGTCACTACACTCTTCCGTTGATACTGGTAAAATTGTAGCATATAGTGAATCATGGTATGGCATGGTTGACAATATCCGTAATGTTCAAAAGTCATTAGAAGATGCTAATAGCTCTTTGATTGAATACCAAAACAGTCTTAGAGAATTAGAATGGAATAAGTTTGATAAGCTTGCCGAAAAGATTTCTCAAATTGCCGAAGAATCAGATTTCCTAATTAGTTTAATGTCTGACGAAAAAATGTTTACCGAAGAAGGTATTACAGATGAAGGACAGGCGACATTAGGACTTCATGCAATCAATTATAATACTTATCTCACAAAAGCTGATGAGTATGCAAGAGAAATTCAAAAGATTAATGGTGAACTTGCAGATGACCCACATAATGATACTTTAGTAGACCGTAGACAAGAATTATTGGATTTGCAACAGCAATCTATTCTTGCTAGTGAAGACGAAAAGCAAGCCATGAAAGATTTGATATCTGAGGGTTATGATGTTTTCTTGGAATCGCTTCAAAAAATCATAGACAAGCGTAAGGATATGCTAAAAGACATAAAAGATTTACATGATTTTGAAAAGTCTATCAGTGAGCAAACTGAAGAAGTTGCAAGGCTTGAAAAGATTTTAAAGGCTTACGAAAGAGACAATTCGGAAGAAGCTAGAGCCAAGATTCAAGAATACTCTG
>JAFQCI010000022.1 GCA_017416505.1 Lachnospiraceae bacterium | reverse complement strand
GTAAGGAGAAAATATAAGAAACGGAACTCAAGGAAGAGGGCTGAACACTGGTTAGGAGAAATAGCGACAAGAGAAAGAAATCTGTTTGCACATTGGAAGTTTGGAATACTGCCAACGGCTGGATAATGGGAGCTGTATGAGTCGAGAGGTTCACGTACAGTTCTGAGAGGGACTTAGGGGGAAGTTCCCTAGGTCTACTTACTTCATAGTGACAGCTTCTGACAGAGAGAGCTTAGAGAACATAAAACAGATGATAGAAGTCTTTCTTCTTGAAAGAGGATTAACATTGTCGAAAGAAAAGACAGTAATTACTCACATTGACAAGGGGTTTGATTTCCTCGGTTGGAACTTTAGAAAGTTTAAAGGAAAACTGATAATTAAGCCTTCTCATAAGTCTATGTGCAAAATTACACAGAAAATCAGTAGTATTATCAAGGATAATCGAACGGCAAAACAGGAAGACTTAATCCGAAAACTGAACGAAGTCATTATAGGATGGGCAAACTATCATCACTCAGCTTGCGCAAAGAAAAGTTACAGTACAATAGACCATCGGACATGGGAAATGCTTTGGAAATGGGCGAAAAGAAGACATCCGAATAAAAGCAAAAGATGGATTGTTAACAGATACTGGAAAACACACAAAGGAAGGAAATGGACATTTAAGTCGGACAAGAATATTTTGTTTTTGATGATGGATATGCCGATTGTACGCAGAGGTCAAATGGCGTTAAACAAGAATCCATTTCTTGATAAAGAGTACTTTGAACATCGCTCTAAGAAACATCGTATGAACAGAAAGAAAGCGATATGTTCCAATCGAGCTGCGCAGATAAATTACTATGCGTTATAGATGCGTGAGCGGAATGCGGTGAAAATCGCACGTTCCGTTCTTTGGGGAGGATGAGACTGTAAAGAATCATCCTTACCCGACACTGATAATAACTGTGCAAGAAAATGCAGTTTGAAGGTTTTTATTTCATTCATGTTTGTAGAGAGAATAAAGGAATTAAAATTTGTGAGAGAATGTTATGAAGACATATAACTCCAAAAAAAGTTCGACAACTTAAAAATAAACTATATCTGGCAGCCGAAGATTTATACATTGTATGATAAGGTGTATCGTGATAATGGACTTTTCGAAGCATGGAACGAGTAAAAGCCCTCTAACCTATTCTGTAAAAATAGATTACAACAAATTATTTTTGGCAAAATAATATGTAAAAAACGGAATAGTGACAAAATACTATTTGTTCAAGCTTATACTATGAAACAAATCTGATTAATAAGTAGATTTAATAATACTTAAGTCAAAGCTATAGAAAAATTGAAAGTTACAATATATGAATATGACTAATCCATGGAACAAAAAAAGAAAGGAGTATGATGTTTTTGTTCTGAAAACATCATGCAAGGAAGCTATGATAAAAATACAGAATAATTTATGTTTTGCTTATGAACAAGGAAACCAAGTGTTAAAAAATATTAATCTACAAGTCAATAAAGGAGAGATTTTTGGGATTATAGGACCTAATGGATGTGGAAAATCTACTTTATTTGAAATAATAGAAGGCTATCTAAAACCAGATAAAGGAAATTTGCTTATAAGTGGTTATAATTATCAAGAGAATGAAAATTGTATAAAGAATATAATTGGCATTCAGTTACAAAAAAGTGATTTTTTTGAAGATGTTCCTATATATAAGATTTTTCGCTTTTTTGCCAATTTGTATAATATAGAAAATGTAAACAAAAGAGCAGATGAAGTTATTTCATTATGTGGCCTTGAGGACAAGAGGAAAAGTAAAATAAAAAATCTGTCAGGAGGACAAAAACAAAAAGTGGCTTTAGGACTTGCTTTAATAAACAATCCACAATTAATATTGTTAGATGAACCTACTGTGGCATTAGATCCGAATGCCAGAAAAGAATTGTGGGAATTAATACGAAAGGTAAATAAAAAAGGAGTTACAGTACTATTATCAACTCATTATATGGAAGAAGTAGAAGAGAATTGTAATAGAATAGCATTTATTTATAATGGCGAGATAAAACAATGTGATAATCCAGAAAAATTGATAAAAAGTATAGGATATAGTCATAAAATTAAAATAAGAAGAAAAGAAGGGGATCTATTTAAAGAAGAATTAGCTAAATTTGAGTATATAAAAACGGAACATGAGTACATAATTTATTGTGATAATTACATTGAAGTGTCTGAGCAATTAAGAGAAATCGGGGTAAAAGAAGTATCAGCAGGAAATTGCACTCTTAATGATGCTTTTATTTTTATTACAGGGGGTGAAATGAAATGAAACAGACAGGAAGACTTATAAACTTTTTTTTGAATAATGAAATGAGAAATAAGAACCAGTTAATAGTAAGCATAGGGATTCCAACACTTTTGATGATTCTCATGGGTATTATGGGAAAGAATCAATCTGAAACACAAGGGTATGGATTTCCGTATATGACGTATCTTTTGCCTGGAATAGTGATTATGTCATTTTTGGCAACAGCGGTTATTACATTACCAGTAATTATTGTTGGATATAGGGAAAAAGGAATTTTTAAAAGAATTATGATTGCACCCATAGCTAAAATTAAAATTGTAATAGGAATTTTTGCAAGTCAATTTTTATCTATGATTTTACAAGCGGCAATAATAATATTGTTAGCATATATGGTTTTTGATGTGCGATTAGCTATAAATAAAACAATTATAATGGCATTAGTTCCTTTTATTTTGTTCTCCATGATTTCTTTATTGGCTATGGGGTTTATGATATCTGGCTTTTCAAAAAATCAAAGAACAGCAACTACCTTGGGAAGTACTTTAAATTTAATATTTCCATTTCTTTCAGGTACATATTTTCCAGCGGATACATGGCCTGATGTATTTCAGCCTATAATAAAAGTTTTGCCTACTACACATATTATTGATTTATTGAGGAGATGTGTGGTTTTTCCAATTACAAATAATGAATATCCAGTATTAGATTCTTTTGTAGAACCGATAGTTATTTTGCTTTTAGCAACAGTTATTTTTGTTGTTATAGGTTTAAAAAGATTTGATTGGAAATAAATCTAGAAAGATAAGTATATTATTGGAATTTATATACTTATCTTTTTCTTGGAATTGTGTAATATGGTAATTTATGCTATCTTATTGAAGAAAATTAGGAGGTAACATAATATGCTGAACATTGCAATATGTGATGATGAAAAGATTATTACAGGTGAATTAGATACATTACTCAATGAGATAGGAAAAGAGTTGGGTATAAGAAATAATATAGATATATTTTTTTCGGGTGAAAGATTATGTGAGTCAATTGCCAGTGGTAGTGGAAACTATGATATTATTTTTTTAGATATAGAATTAAATGAAATGAATGGTGTAGATGTTGGACATTTTATCCGAAATGAATTGAAAAATGAAATTATACAGATTGTATATATATCATCAAAAGAAGATTATGCCATGAAATTGTTTAAGACAAGACCTTTAGACTTTGTAATAAAGCCAATAAAAAAGGAAGAAATCAAAGAGACGATAAAAGTAGCCTTACAAATTATTCATAGTGGTAAGCAAATTTTTGAATATTCTAAAGGACAAACATTGTTAAGAGTACCAGTAGAAGAGATTATGTATTTTGAAAGTTCTCAAAAGAAGATAATAATACACATGGCTGGTAGAGATGATATGTTTTATGGAAAATTAAATGAGATAGTTGAAAGAATAAATAATCCTAATTTTATTTATATTCATAAATCATATCTAGTGAATTACAGTTATGTAAAACGATTTGAATATGATAAGGCGATATTAATAAATGACAAAATACTTTCCATAAGTCAGTGTAATAGAAAAAATGTTCGTAAGGCGCAGTTAAATTTAAGAAGAGGTACAAAAAGTAATGCAAGTTAGTTTATATGAATGGACATATTTGGTAGGTAATATTTTCGGTACGTTTACAGTGTACAAATTCTTAAATGTATTTTTTCAGAAGCCGATTTTTAACAAATGCATTATAATTTTATTTTACATAAGCTATTTTTTTGTAAATAATTTCTCTTATTTGTTAATACAAAAACCCATTATTTCTTTATGCATAAATATAATATATATTTTTGTTTTAACTCACCTTTATAATTCGACATGGAAGCATAAAGTGTTAGCAAGTTTATTAATTTATGTGATACTCATGCTCGTAGAATGTCTTGTTGTGATATTTATTAATTTTTTTTGGTCAAATGTATATGATCAAGAAACTTTGTTAGTTATGAGCATAATAATGACCAAAATAGTGTCTTATATAGTGGTATTGTTTTTTTATAATATGAAAAATCTTAAAAATGGTTATTCAGTTACCAATATGCAATGGTTTGCAATATTGGCTATACCCATAGGAACGTTGATAATTTTTCATGTTTTTCTATATGAAGTGAAAAAAATAAATAGTGGATTGTTTTTGTGTTTAATTATATTATTTGCATTTAATCTATTAATATTTCATATCTATGATGCCTTAGAAAAGGAGTATAATAATAAAGTTGAGTATCAAATGGCAAAACAAGAAATAGAATATTATAAAAAGCAGTTCAAGATAATTAGTGAAACACAAGATACAATTAAGATGATGCATCATGATATGAAAAATCATGTTATAGTGCTGAAGGCTTTAGCAAATAAAACTAATAGTCAAGAAGTGAATCTATATCTTTCGGAATATTTAGATTTGTTAGATATAGATAACTCCATTGCAAAGTCAGGAAATATTAATGTTGATAGTATATTAAATTATAAATTAAGTGAAGCCGAAAAAAAAGAAATTACAGTTCAGTTAGTATATAAGATACCGGAAAAATTAAATGTTTTAGAATTTGATTTAGAGGTGGTAATAGGTAATTTGTTTGATAATGCGATAGAAGCTGTTGAAAAAATGTCTATTAATAATAAATGGATTAAAATAGAAATTGAGTATGATAGAGGAATTATCTTTATTGTTTTTTCTAATCCATATATTTATGTAAATGAAAATTTAGAATCAACCAAAATGGATAGTAGGATGCATGGAATAGGGTTAAAAAGTGTCGCTAGAATTGTAAATAAGTATAATGGTGAAATAGAAATTAATAAGGAAGAAAACGTATTTCAAATAAATATATTAATGTATGAAAAAGGTTAAAAAATGGAAAAAACATATATAAAAAATGGATAATTGGGAAAATAATAAAAAGTATAATATAATCTGATGGAAAAAAGTAAAATTTAAAGTTTGGGATTGACAGAATAGGGAGAAATAAAGATGTTTGAAAAAAATATATTTTTCTAAGAGTATTAGCATTTTGGGCTATAGGAATTACAATTGCAAATGTGAATCAGACATGTATGTATTGGATATATCAAGATGAAATTCCGGAGTTAGCACGAAAGTATAGAAAATTTTAAGGTTATGGAAAAGTATTTGATAAATCAGCTTATAAATAAAAAAATTATTTTAGAACAGGAAAAAGAACAGGAAAAAGTGCATATATATTTTTTTCTTTGAAATATTATGTTGTATATGTTTCGCTTTATTGAGAAAGATTCAATATGCTTCGTGTATTTCTGTTGCTTGTCCTATAACAGCTTTTATGCTAGTTATAGGAAAGGTGAAATGATTTTATATAAAGATAGGGAAAGGTTGCGTTTTTCGCAGCCTTTTATGTTATACTGTCTACGGGAATCCAATATTTGAATTAAAGGAGTAACATTCATGCAGATTCAATTACCTGAAAAGGTGGAATATATTATTAATACATTAGAGGCAGCAGGCTATGAAGCGTATGCGGTAGGAGGATGCGTGCGAGATTCACTGTTAAACAGAGAGCCGGATGACTGGGATATTACGACTTCAGCAAGGCCACAGCAGGTAAAAGACGTCTTTCCAAGAACGATAGATACTGGAATCCAACATGGAACAGTAACGGTTATGATGGGAAAGGAAGGCTTCGAGGTCACGACCTATCGAATTGATGGTGAATATGAGGACAGTCGACATCCGAAAGAGGTCATCTTTACTGCAAATCTCATAGAGGATTTAAAGCGCAGAGACTTTACGATTAATGCCTTTGCCTATAATCATCGAAGCGGTATTGTAGATGCTTTTGATGGTATGACAGATTTACAAAATGGTATTATTCGTTGTGTTGGAGAGGCGAAGGAACGATTTACCGAGGATGCACTTCGTATGATGAGAGCAGTGCGTTTTTCGGCACAGTTAGGTTATGATATCGAGGAAAAGACGAAGGAAGCCATTGTAGAGCTTGCGCCCAATTTAAAAAACATCAGTGCTGAGAGAATACAAGTAGAGCTTGTAAAACTCTTACAATCACCACATCCGGATTACTTAAGAGTTGCTTATGAATTGGGAATGACCAAAGTGATTATGCCGGAATTTGATAAGGCAATGGAGACACCACAGAACAATCCTCATCACATGTACAATGTAGGTGAGCATTTACTTCATACCTTGTTAGAGGTAAGACCTGACCGTTCTCTTAGAATAGCAGCACTTCTTCATGATATTGCAAAGCCGGATACCGAGACAAAAGACAACGGCGGTATCAGTCATTTTCATGGACATGCTGAGGCAGGAGAGGAAAGAGCAGCGGTAATCTTGAGAAGGTTGAAGTTTGATAATGATACGATAAATAAGGTAAAAAAATATGTAAAGTATCATGATTATAAAATCGAAGCAACTCCTCGTGCTGTTAGAAGGGCACTGAACAAAATAGGAAAAGAGTATTTTTATGAAGTGCTTGAGCTGAAACAAGCAGATATGCTTGCGCAAAGTACCTATCAACGAGAGGAAAAGGAAGAAAATCTAAGGCAGGTAACCGCTTTGTATAAAGAAATATTACAGAAGCAAGAATGCGTATCGTTAAAAGAACTCGCAGTTACTGGAAAAGACATCATTGAGCTTGGTGTGCCACAGGGTAAACAGCTTGGTGCGGTTCTTCAAAGCTTGTTAGAAGAAGTGTTAGAGAATCCACAGCATAATACCAGAGAATATTTATCAGAAAAAGTAAAACAGATGATAGCAGAAGGACTAAATAGCGGGTTATAAAAGGTATTTTTGAATTCCATAAAAGTAGAGTATAAGAAATCTACTTTTGTGGAATTTTTTTCTTTTTATGGACATAGGATAGTGTGACAGAAACTCAGTGGAGGGGATAGAAAGGTGAATGATAGAGCAGTAAGTGTATTGGAAAATTATGATATGGAAGTGACGCGCACCTTTAAAGGGCGTGGAACCATAATATGTGAAACAAGCAATGGCTTTCGTGTGTTGAAGGAATATAAAGGGAATACAGAAAAACTGGAATTGCTGGATTTGTTACAAGAAAATATGAGTGAAACGGTGAATACTGACAGGATTGTCAGAAACAAAGAGGGAGAGTTGTTTTGCAAGGATGCCGATGGAATGGTATACATTCTAAAGGAGCAGATAGATGGCAGAGAGTGTAATTATAAAAGTGAGGAAGAGATTTTACAAGCATTTCGAATCATGTCAAAATTACATTGCGGAATGCGTTATAATGGGGAAATGAAGCAAACACTTCCTGTGCCTTATTATGTGGAGGAAATGGAGAAACACACAAGGGAGTGCAGGCATGCTAGAAATTATTTGCGAAAATTAAAAATTAAGTCGGATTTTGAACGTGCACTATTACGGGAATACGAATATTTTATGCAAAAGGCAGAGGATATACTAAAGCAGGTGAGAGAGGAAAACAGGGAAGAGTATGAGGATTTTGTGAAATATAATGGATTATTCTGTCATGGAGATTATCAGTATCACAATGTTATCTTTGCAAAAAATGACACGTCTATCATTAATTTGGAGCGATTTGCACATGATAGTGGAGTGCGTGATTTTTATCTGTTATTCCGTAAAATATCAGAAAAGGCAGATTGGTCTGTGACTTTAGGTGAAAAAATGCTGGATGCATATCAGGAAAATAGAAGCTTCGCGCCAATAGAGTTAAAGCAGCTGTATTATCGTCTTGCATATCCGGATAAGTTCTGGAAAATTGTTAATTTCTATTACAATTCCAAAAAGTCGTGGATACCAGATAAAAATATGGAAAAGTTGGAAAATTTAATAAAACAGGAAAAAACAAAAGAGAGATTGCTAAAAACACTATTTATCTTAACTTCCAGTAGAAGTTGACACTCAATCGAAAATAAATGCTCAAAACGGGCAGAAAATCAGCGAATTTTCTTGATTTTCTGCCCGTTTCTTGTTATAATAATTGAGTAGGTATACATACTTAATGTTTGAGTGAGAAACGATTATGTATTATGATTTTTTGGTTAAGATTCCAGAGGAAAAAGGAAAGATTTTTGAGCGTACCATAAAGGGTGTAACATACATTAACTATGAGTATGACAGGGTATATAAGCCAGACAAAAAATACAACATTCCAAAGAGAACCACGATAGGAAAAAAGTGTAAAGATGATCATACCATGATGTATCCTAATCCGAATTTCGTGAAATATTTTCCTGACGCACAGCTTCCTGCGGATGAGGGACGTGATGAGCGGAGCAGCTGCCTCCGAATTGGAACCTTTATGGTTCTAGAAAAACTGATGATGGAAAGTATGGTGGAAAACATCGTGTCCTCCATTTATAACGATGACAGGGGAACAGGCTTATTTCTTGACCTGGTATCCTACTATCTGACAACAGAGAATAATGCCGGACAGTATTATCCGGATTATGCTTATAATCATCCGCTTTTTACACCCGGCTATAAAATATACAGTGATTCAACGGTATCTGAGTTTATTGGACAGATTTCTGTTGATGATTCTGTAGAATTTCAGAATGAATGGAATGCATTAAAGAAGAATAAGGACAAGATATATATATCTTACGATTCTACCAATAAGAATTGCCAGGCCGGAGACATTGAACTTGTTGAATACGGTCATGCCAAAGAAGATAAGGGACTGCCGATTTTTAATTATTCCATTGCTTATGACTGTAATAACAGAGAGCCTCTTTTCTATGAGGATTATCCCGGAAGTATTGTAGATGTATCACAGCTTCAGTGCATGCTTGATAAAGCCATGGCTTATGGATATAAGAATGCCGGATTTATTCTTGATCGAGGTTATTTCAGCCGTGAAAATATCAAATATATGGATAAATGTGGTTATGATTTTGTAATCATGGTAAAAGGCATGAAAGCCCTTGTTAATGATGTTGTCAAAGAAGTTAGGGGCACGTTTGAAGATAGCAGGCAGTATACAATAAGGCGCTTTGGTGTAAATGGAACCACTGTGGAAAGAACTGTTTTTCCATCAGATGAAAGAAACAGATATCTGCACATTTATTATAGCTATAGCAAAGCGGCTGCTGAAAGGGAACAGCTGGAACAAAAGATAGACAAGCTTGCTGCTTATTTTAAGAAACTGGAAGGGCAGCCTGTAGTATTCGATAAATCATATGAAAAGTATTTCAGCCTGGAATACTATCACGAGGGGCAGGAAGACCAGTGCTTTGTGTGTGCAATAGAAAAGAGCTCTGTTATTGAAGAAGAACTGAAAATGTGTGGCTATTTCTGTATTATCACTTCGGAAAATATGAAGGCGAAGGAGGCTCTTGAACTGTATAAGAGCCGGGATGCTTCTGAAAAGTTATTCAAGGCGGATAAGACATTTCTAGGTAACAGGAGTATGAGGGTATATACCGGTGATGCGCTGGAAGGGAAAATGCTGATTGCATTTGTTGCCCTGATTATCAGAAACCGCATGTATACAAAGCTTAAGGATGAGGAAGAAAAACTGCTCAGTTCTCCAAACTTTATGAATGTACCTGCAGCAATCAGGGAACTTGAAAAAATAGAGATGATACGGCAGGCGGATGGCGTTTATCGTCTGGATCATGCTGTAACAGCAAACCAGAAAACGATACTCAAAGCATTTGGTATTGATGCGAACTATATCAAAAGAAAAACGGAACAAATCAGTAATGAACTGAATACAAAAGTCCTTAAGGTTAAGATTAACGGGAGGAAATTATAGTGGCAAAAAAGTATAAAACCAGAGTGAGCGCAGATAAACTTGATGCAAAAATCGAACAGCAGAAAGAGGCATTGGAAAAGGCCAAAGCCAGATATGAAGCAGAAAAGGATGCTCTTGCAGAGCTTATAAAAATGCGTAATGAACTGCGCAAGGAAGAATTAATGAATGCGGTTATAAATAGTGACAAAAGCTATGAAGAAATCTTAGCTTTTGTCAGAGGGGAAGTGGTTGAATGAAGATACTTCTTTTCGGAATAAGTAATGTTGGCAAAACTACAATTGGAACAATACTTGCAAAAGAGCTGGGGTATAGTTTCTATGATCTGGACGAGGAAGTAAAGAAAGAATTTCAGATGACTCTTGAAGAGTTTGTACATACAGAAAATCTTCGCTGGAGAGACCAAAAAAGAGGTCGAATAATTAAAAAGATAATATCAAAGGAAGAAAACATGGTTTTTGTAATTTCGCCAATATCTTATACAGATAATTTTGGCAAGCGCATAACTGAAGATGACATACTTTCAATTGAACTTGTAGATACCCCCGCTAATATATTTGATAGGCTGGTTTTTAGCGATATAGATGACACAATATATAAGGATAATGACTACAAAAATCAACGTCGAGATTATTACATGTCTGATATTAAGGCGGATCTTGAATGGTATGGAAATGTTTATTCTAAAATAGGAATAAAAAACAGATTTGAGATAAATAATGACTCACCTAAAACAGCCGTAAAAAGATTAATTAAGGAATATGGGCTAAGTGAGTGATAGACTGTTTGAGTGGTAAAATTTCTGGAAGTTAAGAATTTATTAAATGATAATAGGTAAAACCGCATTGCACTTTACATAAAATATGGCTATAATAAATTGTGCGACAATGTGTATGAGGAGGAGAGTTTTGAAAGTCAAAATACTTAGGAAAAAGATAAAAGAAGTAATACAAGGAAGTTTGCTGGTAGGGACAATGGTTTGTATATTGGGGGGCTGTAGTTTTTTGGATCCTGGTGGAATACAGGAAAATGCTGAAGCGGTACATACTGGTGTAGTAACGGTAACGCCAGGAATGTATGATTCGGAAGATACAGCAATTGTGGTGAATAAAAATACAGAAGAATCAACCATTCAGTTTCAAAATCTTGCAACAGGAAAGCGTTATACTTTGCAATATGATGGTGCAACGGAGATTTATGATAAGTATGATGAAGCTATGTCTTTACAACAGGTTGAACCAGGCTGTATTGTGTCAGCCAAGTTTTATAAGCCCAAAAAGCTTTTGGCGTCCATGAAGGTAGATGGGCAGGCATTACATTTTGATGAGCTGGATAATTATGCACTTGATAGTAAGCGGGGGACTTTGTCAGTTGGAGAAACGGTTTACAATCTGAGCAATCATTTGGTTATCTTATCAGAGGATAATATGGTAGAACTGATGGATATTAATCAGGTAGATGTACTGTCTGTATGGGGATACAATAACCAAATTTACAGTATTAACATTGAACAGGGGCATGGTTATCTGAGATTGCAGAATGATACTTATTTTGTGGATGGCTGGATTGAAATAGGTCAAAAGATTATTAGGAAGATTTCTGAGGATATGCTAATCGTCGTGCCAGAGGGGAAGGCAACGGTTAAGGTAAGTAATAATGGAAGTAGTGCGATACAGGAGATAACTTTTGCTAGAAATGAGGAAATGGCATGGGATTTGGGAGATGTCGAGATAACAGAGGTGCAAAAGGGAAGTATTATTTTTACTTTGGAACCGGTAGATGCAACAGTAAAGATAGATGGCAAAGAGGTAAACACTTCGTTACCGGTTGAGCTGGAATATGGTGTACACCAGATGACGGTAAAAGCGGATGGGTATGATACGCTTTCACAGTACATCAAGGTAAGAGAGCCATCCGCTAATATTGGAATCGAACTGGAAAAGAACGCAAATGCAGATAGTTCGGATGAAGATTCAGAGGAAAAGTCTTCGAATAAGAAAACAACAAATTCGGATTCGGATAAAGAAGGAACAGATAAACAAACTTCCGAGAAAGACACTTCTGATTCTCAAAAGGAAACGTCACAAACAGAATCCAAGAATAAAACAACCTCAACATCTAACGGTAAATACAAGGTGCATATTGATTCACCAACAGGTGCAGAAGTATATGTCGATGGCAATTATATCGGTATTGCGCCAGTCAGTATGAATAAAGAAATTGGTAATTTTGTCATTACCCTTCGTAAGACGGGATATCAGACAAGAAGCTATACCGTACAAATTGATGACGGGGACAGTGATGTAAATTATTCTTTTGCAGAGCTTATGAAGCTGGATTAACTATTCGGCAGGAATACACATTTACTAGGGATTCTGTTAGAAAAGGTAGCATAATTAAGCAAAATCCGTAACTGTTCAGGTAGTGCGAAGTATTTACTGCTGATACCGTAAGAAAATGAAACAATAAGCAAAAATCCATATATGGAAGGCAAGATTAAATGAATAAAAAGTATACATTTGAAGAGTTTGTAAAGATCATAGAGGAGCTTCGTAGTGAGAATGGTTGTCCATGGGATAGAGAACAGACACACGAAAGTCTTCGTTCTTGTATGATGGAGGAAGCGGCAGAGTTGTTAGGAGCTATTCGCATTTATAATCAAACAGGAAATGCAGAGAATATGCAGGAGGAGCTTGGTGATATTTTGTTGCAGGCTGTTATGCATAGTGTAATAGCTGGAGAAGAAGGGCTTTTTACGATAGAGGACGTTATAAGTGGAATTAGCGAGAAAATGATACGCAGACATCCTCATGTTTTTGCAGACAAGGATATAGAAGGAGAAAAGGCTCTTTTGCAAAATTGGGAAGAGATTAAGCGGCAGGAAAAAGAAGGAAAAAGTTGGATAACATCACCGCTTCGTGAGATTCCGGCAGAGCTTCCTTCCTTAACTCGTGGAGTAAAAGTAGCAAAGAAAATGGACAAACTGTCTCAGTATTATGATGTGGAGACGGGTGAAAGTCGAGTTCCGGATTATAATCAACTTGGTAAATTGCTCGTGGAAACGAGTCAGAAGGTGCAACAGCTTTTGGGGGATAGCAATCAGGAAAGTGAAAAGAGAAAACAGGAGTTATCGGAAATGGTAACGATAATGCTTCGTTTTATCTGCCAATTATCCTACCGCGCAGACTTGCAACCAGAGCAGTTATTGTATGATGATATCGAAGCGATAATTGCCCAAACAGAGGAAAAATAGAAAAAAATCAAGGGAAATCCCAAAAAAAAAAGCATTTTTTCTTGACAAAGAAAGGTAATTCGCCTATAAATAGATATATGCATTAGAACGTGTGAAATGCCGTGATTTGGGGCAATATCAAGTTCGGACTAGTGTTTGGGCTTATATGCGTGGTGCATGAGATTGTTCTAATAACAAACGACGAATAAGAGGAGGAGTTCACGATGAACAAAACAGAATTAGTAGCAGCTATGGCTGAACAGGCAGATATGACTAAGAAGGATGTTGAGAAGGCATTAACAGCATTTACAGAAGTTGTAGCTAAGGAATTAAGAAACGGTGGAAAGATTCAGTTAGTTGGATTTGGTACATTTGAAGTAGCTGAGAGAGCAGCAAGAGAAGGAAGAAATCCTCAGACTGGTGAGACAATGCAGATCGCAGCAGCAAAGGCTCCAAAGTTCAAGGCTGGTAAGGCTTTAAAGGACGAAGTTAACAGATAATTTTTGTTAATAGATAAGCTTTAAGACAACTGATACAGAAACGTATCAGTTGTTTTTTCGTATAATGAAAGTACTGAATAATTACGAAAGGGATTGTATGAGATTAGATAAATTTTTAAAGGTGTCACGTCTGATTAAGAGAAGAACCGTGGCAAATGAAGCTTGTGATGCAGGAAGAGTATTGATTAATGATAAACCGGCAAAAGCATCGACCAATGTAAAGGTAGGAGATGTGCTGACGATTCAGTTTGGTAACAAAGATGTTAAAGTAGAGATACTGGATGTGCAGGAAACTGTGAAAAAGGATGAAGCAAAGGAACTGTTTAAGTATCTGTAATAATATTTTTCTGGCGAACATATACTTTACAAACGGAGTCTTCGGAGTGTGAAGATATGGAGGATATTACGGGAAGGGGAAGTGCTCCCGGCAGGCACAGGATGGTATTGGAAGGGCGTAAAAGCTGCAGACTTCAAGGAGTGGTTGATGCCCTTTCTTTTGATGAAAATGCAGTAGTTCTGGAAACTGTGGATGGAATGCTTATGATACGGGGAGCTGATTTGCATGTTAGCAAGCTTAGCCTTGAAAAAGGTGAGGTAGATGTGGATGGCAGAGTAGACTCCTTTGTATATACGGAGAAAACATCATTTGCGAAGAAAGGAGAAGGGCTTCTTACCAGGCTCTTTGGATAGTCTATGAGTGAAACGATTATCCGCGAATGGTATTTTCTGTTATGCTCTATGCTGACTGGTATTTTCTTTGCGTTTGTATATGACCAAATTCGCCTGTTTCGTCGTTTATGGAGGCATGGGCGTTTGCTGGTGGATGTGGAAGATATTCTTTACTGGACATTTTGTTTTTTTGCAAGCTTCTATTTGCTTTATTACGGGAATTATGGAGTGGTGCGCTTTTTTGCAGTGCTGGGTGCTGCAATAGGCATGTTTTTTTATAGCAGAACCATAGGTAGAATCTATGTAAAGAGCTTGTATCGTATCATTATGCTATTGCTTGCTCCATATCGGTTTGTGAAAATAAGGTTGACTCGTATTAGAAATCATTTTACAATAAAAATGAGAGATTTGATGAGAGCGAAACGTGGAGAGGGGGAGAAACATGCCGCGAAACCATGTAAAACAAAAAAAGGTGAAGCCTGCATTTCGGCGCAGAAAAAATGAAAACGGGCTTGGAATGGTAATGACGATTAGTGCAATCGTAATGATTATCGTAGTAGTTGGCGTGAACAGTCTTTCCCTAAGACAGAAACAGGAAAAGTATGCTGCAAGAGAGAAGGAGCTTTTGGAGCAGATTGCAGAGGAAGAGGCAAGGACAGAGGAGCTTAAAGAGTTCGAAACCTATACCAAAACCAAAAAATATGCGGAAGAGGTTGCCAAAGATAAGCTTGGCCTGGTATATGAAAATGAAATTATCTTTCAGGAAAATGATTAGCTGCATCTCTATTGTAAAAGGCAAATAGAGATGCAGTTTTTGTCAATAAAAAAACATATTCTGTTACAAGGATTTGACAAAATATGAAGAGTCTGCCCTCTATACTTAACTCCAAGAAAAAGATAAGGGGGTTAAGCAGATGGCAAAGACATTAGAAAATAGACAGGAATTTCTCTTTCCGGAGTATAGCAAGCGTAAACTTCATATGTTGTCAGAAACGTATGGAGAGCTTGCAAGGCTTTATCATAATATACCGGAGGAATCGTATACAAGTAGTGATAGAAAAGAATTGTTGTATCAAAAACAAGTACATGAGAGCAAGCAGATTTTTGCGCAGCATTTAAAGGATATATCAGGAGCACTAGACGAGGTATCACAGACGGTTATGCATGTTAGTACTCCCGTTGAACATAAACGAAAGGCTGTGGTAAGCTTTTTGAGAAAACATGGGATTCAGGTAAAGGAAATCATGTTTTTAGAAGGGGCTCATGGAAAACGTAAGATAAATATTACGGCTAGATTAATGGGAAGACATACCTATTCGGCAGATGAGTTTGCGGGTTTGCTGTCTGTATTTTTTGACAGAAGGCTAGTAGCTGGTGTAGAATCGCCTTACGCGATGACAAAAAACTTTGAAGCATTTTTCTTCGAGGATGAGCCACGATATATGGTGATGAGCGCCATGTCTCGTGCAGTAAAAGAAAATGAGAAGATATCAGGTGATAATTATTCTGTAGAAGAATGTTCCGATGGGAATGTGGTACTGATGATTGCGGATGGCATGGGTAGTGGAGAGTATGCTTGTAGAGACAGTCAGTCAGTCATTGAATTTATGGAGAAATTTTTGGATGCCGGATTCCAGAAGGAAAAGGCATTTTCGATGATAAATGCTGCCATAGCAGCGCAGTCACAGTGCTGTAATCTGACAACGTTGGATTTGTGCATGCTGGATTTGCATGATGGAGAAGCAGAGTTTATTAAGGCAGGAGCGGCTAGCAGTTTTCACAAACGAGGAGGCATGGTAAGAGAGATAGCATCTGATATGTTGCCTCTTGGAAGCTTGATGGAGATAAGTCCAATGAGTCATTCGTTGTCGCTTATGGATGGAGATATGATTGTTATGATGTCAGATGGGGTCACTGATTGTTTTGAGGATGAAAGTGGAAATAGCAGGTTGTGTGAAGTGATTGCGAGAAATCATACGGTTAATCCAAGAGAAATGTCAGATTACCTGTTACAGTATGCAATTAACTGTCAGGGAGGCAGGATTCGAGACGATATGACGATTCTGACCGTAGGAGTATGGGAAACAAGGAATTAGACAAATGATAGAAAAGGTATGGCGCTATGTAGAAGAACAGCATATGTTATCAGAGAATGATTATATTGTGGCAGGAGTATCTGGTGGAGCAGATTCTGTCTGCCTTCTTTATATGCTGTTAGAGTTGCAAAAAAAAGTTCCGTTCTCGATTCATGTGGTTCATGTCAATCATATGATACGTGAGGAAGCAGGAGAGGATGCGGCGTATGTAGAGGTGCTATGCAGGCAGCATAGACTACCATTTACGCTTTTTTACCGTGATGTAGAGCAGGAAGCAAGAAAAAGAAAGCTTTCCTGTGAAGAAGCAGGAAGACTACTACGTTATGAAGCATTTTATCAGGTTATACAGGAGTATGCTGGTGGGAAAAGAGGCAAGATTGCAATTGCTCACAACAAAAATGACAGTTGTGAGACTTTTTTATTCAATCTGTTTCGAGGAAGTGGTTTACAAGGACTTTCGGGAATTCGCCCGATAAGAGAGAATATAATCCGTCCAATTTTATGCATGGAACGAGGAGAGATAGAGGCCTTTTTAAAAGAAAAAGAAATTTCTTATTGCATAGATAAGACGAATTTAGAAGATAATTATACAAGAAACAGAATACGTCATCATATTTTGCCTGTAGCAGAGAAAGAAATCAGTCGAAATGCGGTTTTGCATATTAGTGAAGCATGTCAGCGTATGCAGGAAGCCTATGATTTGATTCAAGATTTGACTAAGCAGGCATGCAAAGATTGTGTCAGAGTAGATGAAAAAGGATGGCATGTCTTGGAGAAGCCGTTTTTAGGTCTGCATAAGACAATTCAGAGTTATTGTTTACGTGAAGTTTTGGCACAGGTAGCAGGAAGCAAAAAGGATTTAGAAGCAGTTCATATCCGCAGTTTACAGGAGCTGATGGAAAAGCAATGTGGAAGACAATTGGATATGCCTTATGAGATTGTGGCGAAACGTGAATATGATGGAATATGCTTGACAAGAAGACAAGAAATACAATCAGAATGTCTGGATGAGCATTGGATGGGGCAGAAAGAGATACAGCTTCTTGAAGCAGGTAAGACTGTTTTTATTTCATTATCAGAGCAGGAGGAGCTGGCTATTGTTCTTCATAAAGACTTTGAGTGGAAAAATATTCCCGAAAAAACGTATACGAAATGGTTTGATTATGATAAAATAAAAAATAATATTGTCGTAAGAAAACGAAAAAAAGGAGATTTTCTTACAATTAATACAATGAATCAAACAAAGTCTTTAAAGGCGTATTTTATAAATCAAAAGGTGCCAAAAGAGGACAGAGACAAGATCTGGCTGGTGGCAGATGAGAGTCATATCGTTTGGATTATAGGTGAGCGTATCAGCAGTTTCTATAAGATAAGTGAAGCAACAGAGCAGGTAATAGAAATAAAATACATAAGGAGGAAGGAAAATGGCTGAAAGAGTAAAAATCTTATTATCAGAAGAAGAAGTAAATAAAAGAATTTCAGAAATTGGTGAACAGATTAGTAAAGATTATGCAGGAAAACAGGTGCATTTGGTGTGCGTATTAAAGGGTGGAGCCTTTTTTATGTGTGAGCTTGCTAAAAGAATTACGGTACCGGTATCTATGGACTTTATGTCTGTATCCAGTTATGGAGGAGATACCAAGTCGAGCGGTGTTGTTAAGATTGTAAAGGATTTGGATGAATCGCTTAAGGACAAGGATGTTATTGTTGTAGAGGATATTGTTGACTCCGGAAGAACACTTAGTTATCTGTTAGAGCTTCTTGAGCAGAGAGGACCAAAGAGTCTTTCTTTATGCACACTTTTGGATAAGCCGGATAGACGTGTTATTGATGTGAAGGTGGATTATACAGGTTTCCAGATACCGGATGAGTTTGTGGTAGGTTATGGTCTTGACTATGACCAGAGATACCGTAACTTGCCATATATCGGAGTGGTCGAGCTTGATTAAATATTACAGGATAGAAGGAGACACAGAGTGGGAAAAGGTGCAAAAGGATTAAATCTATATTTTGTTATTATTTTAATCCTTCTTCTCGTGACCGTATGGGTTAGTACGATTCAGGAGAAAGGGGATAGTTATACTAGAGGAGAGTTAGTTAAGCAGTTAGAGGCTGGAGATGTAGTTAATGTAGAAATACACCCCAATGCGCAGGTACCGACGGGTTCGGTGGATGTATATCTAAAGGGTGGACATGTAAAGACATTGTATGTATCAGATGTTGTAGAGATTCAGAATTTGCTTGCAGGCTATAATATTGATCCGGTAGTGGAGGATGTGCCGCAAGAGAACTGGTTTTTAACAGATATGCTTCCGATATTGCTGATAATTATTTTTGGTGTGTTCATGTTTGTGATGGTGAATGCGCAGAATGCGAATAACAGCGGTGGTGGCAAGATGATGAACTTCGGCAAGAGCCGTGCAAGATTGTCTACCGGAGGAGAGATTACACTCAAGGATGTAGCGGGACTTCAGGAAGAAAAGGAAGATTTAGAGGAAATCGTTGATTTCTTAAAAGATCCTGGAAAATATACAAAAGTTGGAGCTAGAATTCCAAAGGGTGTTCTGTTAGAAGGCGCTCCAGGTACTGGTAAGACAATGCTTGCAAAAGCAGTTGCCGGTGAAGCCAAGGTTCCGTTTTTCTCCATTTCCGGTTCAGATTTCGTAGAGATGTTTGTTGGTGTTGGTGCTTCTCGTGTACGTGACTTATTCGCAGATGCAAAGAAGAATTCACCTTGTATTGTTTTTATCGATGAGATTGATGCGGTAGCAAGAAGACGTGGAACCGGTATGGGCGGTGGACACGATGAAAGAGAACAGACCTTGAATCAGCTTCTTGTAGAGATGGATGGTTTTGGAACCAATGAAGGTATCATCGTTATGGCGGCAACCAACCGTGTAGATATTCTTGATCCGGCGATTTTAAGACCAGGACGTTTTGACAGAAAGATTAGTGTGCAGTCACCAGATGTTGGCGGTAGAGAAGAGATTTTGAAAGTTCATGCAAAGAATAAGCCATTGGGCGAAGATGTTGATTTGAAGCAGATTGCTCAGACAACAGCAGGCTTTACCGGAGCAGACCTCGAGAATTTGTTAAATGAGTCAGCGATTCAGGCAGCAAAAGATAACAGAGCTTATATTTTGCAGGATGATATCAAAAAATCATTTATTAAGGTTGGAATCGGTGCAGAGAAGAAGAGTCGAATTATCTCAGAGAAAGAGAAGAAGATTACGGCTTACCATGAAGCTGGTCATGCGATTCTCTTCCATGTATTGCCGGATGTAGGGCCTGTTTATACGGTATCTATTATTCCTACAGGACTTGGGGCAGCAGGTTATACGATGCCACTTCCTGAACGAGATGAGATGTTCAATACCAAGGGTAAGATGTTACAGGATATTATGGTTTCCTTAGGTGGACGTATCGCAGAAGAGATTATCTTTGATGATATTACAACAGGTGCATCCAGCGATATTAAGAAAGCTACTAAGGTGGCAAGAGCTATGGTAACGCGTTTTGGTATGTCTGAGAACATCGGTGTTATTAACTATGATGAGAATGACAATGAAGTCTTTATCGGTAGAGATTTGGCTCATACAAGAAGCCATTCTGAAGCAGTTGCAGGTGCAATTGATGCAGAGGTAAAGAGTATTATTGATGACTGCTATAAGAAAGCAAAAGATATCATTATGCAAAATGAAAATGTGTTACATTCTTGTGCAAAGCTCTTATTGGAAAAAGAGAAAATTAATCGTCAGGAGTTTGAAGCATTGTTTGAAGCGTAATAATAGGAGACAGGCAAAAGGCCTGTCTCTTTGCATCTTATTGAGTGCATATAAGGATGAAAGTAGTTCTTATGCAGTTTTCACAAAGGGTGTTTGTGAAAAAGTGACAAAAAACGATAATATGAATTGTAAAATTTGTTAAATGTTAGGATAGACGAAAAAAGGGTCAATTGCTATAATATCATTTGTAACCCCCCCAATATATTATATAGTTTTTTGCTATACCCCATAAGAAAGAAATACCTTCTCTAAAAGAGACAGCATTTAAAAGCTGTCTTTTTTACTTTATAGGAAAGTGCTGTAGCGTAGTGGCAGTTAGACAAGAATTTCATAAGAAATTCTTGCCAAAGTGCGTGCGCTGGCACGCACTATTTTTACTTTATAGGAAAGTGCTGTAGCGTAGTGGCGGTGAAATGCATTAATTACAGAAGGTATTTAGCAGCTAAGCTGCTTGTATCTGGTGCAGTAGCCAGATGTCTTTCTAATTAAGAAAGGAAATAAATGGAAACAGTTAGATTTGATGAATTGAATTTATGCCCAGAGATTCTTCGAGGAATTAAGGAGATGGGCTTTGAAGAAGCTTCCCCAATACAGACACAGGCAATTCCTGTTGCGATGGAAGGCTATGATATTATCGGACAGGCACAGACTGGAACTGGTAAGACAGCTGCATTTGGAATCCCTGTATTAGAAAAGGTAAGCCGTAATAAAGAGGTAAAGCATCCTCAGGCGTTGATATTATGTCCGACCAGAGAGCTAGCAGTACAGGCGGCAGAAGAGATTCGAAAGCTTGCAAAGTATATGCATGGTATCAAAGTGTTGCCGATTTACGGAGGACAGGATATTAGTAAGCAGATACGTGCACTTAAGGGAACACAGATTATTATCGGAACACCGGGACGAGTGATGGATCACCTTCGTAGAAAGACGATTCGTTGCGACCATATGAATACAATTGTACTGGATGAAGCAGATGAAATGCTGAATATGGGATTCCGTGAGGATATCGAAACGGTTTTGGAATATATTGCAACAGAAAGTCTCCAGACCATTCTCTTTTCTGCAACTATGCCAAAGCCGATTATGGATATTACGAAGAATTACCAGAAGGCGGATGCAAAGCTGATTAAGGTAGTGAAAAAAGAACTTACGGTTCCTAAGATTGAACAGTATTATTTGGATGTGAAGCGTAAGGATAAGATAGAGGTTCTGACAAGATTACTTGATTTCTATGAGCCAAAGCTTTCTCTTGTTTTCTGTAATACCAAGAGAATGGTAGACGAACTGGCAGAAGTTTTAAAGGGAAGAGGCTACTTTGCAGAAGGATTACATGGTGACATGAGTCAGGCACAGAGAGACCGTGTTATGAAGAGCTTCCGTAATGGTAAGACAGATATTCTGATTGCAACGGATGTGGCTGCTCGTGGTATTGATGTAGATGATGTAGAAGCGGTATTCAACTATGATATTCCACAGGATGATGAGTATTATGTGCACCGTATCGGTAGAACCGGACGTGCAGGCAGAACCGGACGTTCCTTTACCTTTGTAAAGGGAAAAGAGGTCTATAAGCTAAAGGACATTATGCGTTATTGTAAGACCAAGATTCTTGCTATGAAGGTGCCTTCATTAAATGATGTAAATCAGGTCAAGATGGAAAAGGTAATGGATAAAATTGCTACCATTATCGAAGAAGAAGATTTGACAAGAATGATTAACATGATTGAGGAGCAGGTAAACGAGGCAGATTATACTGCTATGGATATTGCAGCTGCTTTCTTGAAAATGTATCTTGGTCAGAATGAAGCACCAGAAGAGGAAGATGCTAAGAGCGAAAGCTTTGACTTTGATAATACAGGAGCAGAGGAAGAAGGAATGGCTCGTCTGTTTATCAATATCGGTAAAGCACAGAAGGTGAAGGCAAAGGATATCCTTGGTGCAATAGCAGGCGAAGCCAATATCCCAGGAAAGCTTGTAGGGGCCATTGATTTATATGATAAGTATACCTTCGTAGAAGTTCCAAAGGAACACGCAAGAGCTGTTATGAAGGCAATGAAGAATGTAAAGATTAAAGGTAAGGCAATTAATATCGAGCCTGCTAATGCAAGATAAGAAATGAGAAAAAGGAAATGCGTAAAGTGATACGCGTTTCCTTTTTTATGTATTAGGAAATTGCTGTAACGTAGTGGTGGTTAAACAAGAATTTCGAAAGAAATTCTTGCCAAAGTGCGTGCGCTGGCACGCACAATTTTTATAAAGAATGATAGAAGTTTAGATTTGGGTATTATTTTATGATACAATAATAAAATGAATGATAGGGAGAGTAATATAATGAAGAATATATTAATTGTTGAGGATTCGCAGGAAATAGTTGAATTAATAAAGATTTATTTAGAGCAAGAAGAATACTATGTTTTTGTTGCAGATGATGGGAAAAAGGCTATTAATATTTTTGAGCAAGAAGATATTCATTTAATTGTATTGGATATTATGCTTCCAGAATTAAATGGGTATGAAGTTATAAAGTTGGTTAGAAAGCAGAGTAATGTTCCTGTAATTATTTTATCGGCTAAAAATCAAGATAATGATAAAATTTTAGGGTTAAATCTGGGAGCAGATGACTATTTGTCTAAACCTTTCAATCCTTTAGAATTAGTAGCTAGGATAAATGCTCAAATAAGACGTTTTTATGATTTGGGAGGTTCAAAGGAAACGCAGCAAGAAGAGATTACGATAGGGCATTTAACTTTGGATCAGCGTGAGTGCAAACTTTATAAGGGTAAGAAAGAAATTGATTTAACATATACAGAATATAAAATATTAAAACTTTTTATGAATGAACCTGGAAGGGTGTTTACTAAATCGCAAATTTTTGAGCTTGTATGGGAAGAAGAATATTTGTATACAGATAATACTGTTGTTGTTTATATAAGTAAGTTACGAGATAAAATAGAAGAAGATTCTAAAAATCCACAAATAATAAAAACAGTAAGAGGATTGGGGTATAGATTTGAAAAGTAGAAGAACAAATATAAGTAACTCAACTTTCCCACCAGTAAAGTTGGCGAATACGCTTGATAATTCAAGCAAAATAATTTAACAAATTGGTGCATTGACATAAAAAAGCACCTCATATTTGGTATAATAAAGTCACCACAACAATAAAAACCAAATAATACGAGGTGCTGACTTTATGATAAACCATATTTCTCAAAATGAAAATACCAAAGATGATTTTTCCAAAGCTATTAAGGAACTTCAGATTGGAAAACTCCTTCGCAATTCCAATATATCAAAGAATTGTGGCATTTCTGCTTTTGAGGTATTTCAATTCCTTTTGTTACTTGTTTTTCAGGGGAAAAATCTGTTTCGTTTCCTGAATTCAAAACATAAGGATCAGGCTGTTTCAAAGAACACTTATTATCGTTTCCTTAATGAAACTTCCTATAATTGGAGCAGATTTCTACTGCTTCTTGCCGTTAAGGTAACTACAGCTTTTCATTTGCTGACAAGACCAGAAAGAGTAAATGTTCTTATCCTTGATGACTCTGTCATTAAGCGTAATCGTAGTAAATCAGTAGAGCTTCTTGCTCGTGTTTATGACCATGTAGAGCATAAATGTCAGAAAGGATTTACTCTTTTGACACTTGGTTGGTCTGATGGTTACAGCTTTATTCCTACAGGCTTTAACATGCTTTCTTCTGCTAACAAAAGCAATCGCTACAACGAGATTTCAGATGCTGTTGATCATCGTTCAAATGGTTACAGAATTCGTAAAGAAAGTATGATGCATAAAACGGATGCAGCCATTCGATTAATAGAAAATGCTTTAAGAGCAGGTATAAAAGCACAGTATGTCCTCATGGATACATGGTTTACTACCGAGCCAATGATTGGAGCAATTCTAAATACAGGTCTTGACGTTATCGGCATGGTAAAGCAGTTAAAACAACGCTATACGTATAATGGTAAACAATACAAACTTCAGGAATTAAAAAAATTTGTATGTTTTGATGGAGCCAGAAACATCTTTGGTTCCCTGATTGTTACAACCAAAACAGGAATCCCTGTAAAGATTGTATTTGTACGTAATCGAAACAAGAAGAGTGAGTGCTTATATATTCTAAGCACGGACACTTCATTAAGTAATTCAGAAATCGTACGTATTTATGGAAATAGATGGTCTATTGAGTGTTTCTTTAAATCATCTAAATCTTTCTTGAAATTAGGCACTGAATTTCAGAGCCATAATTATGGTGCAATGGTAAGCCATACAACCATTGTATTCACCAGATATATTATTCTGGAGTGGATTCGCAGGAATCAAAATGACCAGAAAACATATGGCGAATTGTTTTACATGTTCTGTGATGATATTCAGGACATGGATTTAACAAATGCTCTTCAAAGCCTTATGGCTTTATTTGTGGAGCACATTTCCAACTTATCGGCAGATATCACATCTGTAATCAAATGTAAAGTAAGTGAATGGATTGGCTCTCAAGCCTCATTTATTCAGGCTTTATTTGGAAATATATGCTGGGAAAGTTGAGT